>JBFWXS010000115.1:0-2502 GCA_050187175.1 Burkholderiaceae bacterium | reverse complement strand
ATGCGCCGAATGCGCCGAATGCGCCGAATGCGCCGGACGCAGCAGGCGGCGCCTGCTGCGCGGTGAGCTGCTCGCGCGCCGGGCCCTTCTGCAGGCTGATCCAGTCGATGCCGGGCAGCGACAGCAAGGGCGCCAGCGCGCTGAGCGGGCACGAACGATTGCGATCGTTCGCATGCCGCGGGTTGCCGGCCCAGACGATCCCGATGCGGCGGCGCGTGCGCCCTTGCGCGCCATCGGCTCGCGGCGCGGCCAGCGACGCCAGCCGCGCTCGCCAGTGTTCGCGACGAAGCGGGTCGGCGCTCAGATAGCTGCGCGGCGCGCGCAGCTTGGACAGTGTCGTCCGCATCAGTCGCGGCAGGCTCATCATGCAGCAATAGAAATCCGTCGCCGGAATCGGCGTGCCGGCGCCGGCGCCGCAGGTCTGCGCCACGCCGGGCACGCTGCGCATCAGTTCCGCCAGCCCGGCATCCGCGGTCTCGACGAACACCGTGGCGCCCTGCCCCGCCAGCGCGTCGGCATAGCGCACGAACTGCACGGTATCGCCCAAGCCCTGCTCGGCTCGCAGCAGCAGCGTCTTGCCGGCCAGCGGCTCGCCCTGCCAGTAGCGGCGATCGGGCCTGTCCTTCAGCAGCAGACGCTGCGGCCCGTACTCGGCGCAGCCGATCCGCCATTCATAGCCGATCCAGCCGTTCTCGAAGTCGCCGGTCAGCAGCAGCGCCAGCGCACGGCTGAACTGCGCCTCGGCGAAATCGGGCTTGATCGCGATCGCCTTGTCGAAGCAGGCCAGCGCCTCGTCGACACGGCCCAGCTGCTGCAGATCGAGCGCCAGATTGTTCCAGGCCGGCGCGTAGGTCTCGGACAGCGCCAGCGCGGCACGGTACGCGGCGATCGCCTCGTCGAGCCGGTCCTGCGCACGCAGCGCGAGCCCGAGATTGTTGTGAAAGTCCGCGTTTCCGGGTTCGCGCGCAATGGCCGCGCGAATGCGCCGCTCGCCTTCGGCCGCGCGGCCGCGCTGCAGCTCGATGACGCCGAGATAGTGCTCGGCCACCGGGTTCGGCTGCAGCGCCAGTAGTCGTTCATACAGCGCCTGCGCGCGGTCGAGCTGACCTGCCTGATGCTGCTGCATGGCGGTGGTCAGCATCTGCTGGATATCGCTCGGGGGCGCGGTGGATGCAATGGCTGCGGCGGTAGCCGTGACCTCAGGCGCGGTCGTGATCGCGGCCGCAGCAGGGGCGTCGTCGGCCGCAACGGAGGCACCATGCTCTGTGCCTGCCGCGGCCGCCGGGGCTGCCGTGCTCGCCGCGTTTGCCGCGTTTGCCGCGACGCTGCCGCAGCACTGCTTGTAGCGGCGCCCGCTGCCGCATGGACACGGATCGTTGCGACCCACCGCGCGAGCCGGTAGCGGCGCAGGTGCCGACGCCCGCAATCGCAGCAGCAGCGCCGCAGCTTCGCGATCCTGAGGCCGGCATTGCAGGCGCCGCTGCAGCAGCACGGCCGCGGCCTGCGGACGCTTCAGCTCCAGATAGTTGCGGATCAGCTGCGCGTACTGCACCGATCCCACGATCGCCGCGGGCATCGCCGCGGACAATGCCGCGAGCTCTTCATCCGGCGCGAACAGCCACAGGTTGAACAATCCGTGGAAGCCGAACGGAGTGCCGTTCGGATACGTGGTCTCGAACGAGAAGCGATCGGCCACGGCAGCCGGTGCGAAGCGGATGCCGTGCCGCCGTTCGAGCTGCGGCCGCAGGCGCCGGCAGATGACTTCGTCCTCGGGCTCGAACTGGTCGATGTCGATGGCTTGCAGCGCTTCGAGCAGGCGCCGCGATCGCAGCGAGAAGCCGCCATTGCCGACATCCATGCCGTCGCGATGCGCGCCCCAGCGCGCGCCGATGTAGTCGTAGCCGAGAAAGCCCGCATCCCAGGCCGCCGGGTTCACCACATAGCCGTCCCACTGGACCAGCAGCACATGCGAAGTGCGCACATGCAGCAGCAGATCCCGGATGACGAAGCGCGAATAAGCCTCGCGCGAGCGGATCGGTTCGATCTCCGCGAAACGGCAGCCGCTTTCCTGCACGAAGCGATCGGACACGAAGACCGCGTCGCCGAACTCGATCGCTCGCTGCGACAGCCGCGCCGCGCGCGCCGCGAGCTCGTGAGTCTGGCAGTCGATCACGCACAGCGTCACGTCCGGCAGTTGCAGCCGCGGCGCTGAGGTCGGAAGGACGGGTTCGGCGGACGGGCTCATCGCAGCGGGGACGGCGCAAGCGGCGAAACTGGCGGCACCAGCGGAACTGACGGAACTGGCGAAATCGGTGAGACCGGCGGAAGCGCATAACGAAACAGCGGCGGCTCCCGCGTCAGGTTGCGATTGTAGGCCGGGTCCGCGTCGAACACGGCCGGCCAGCGCGAGGCCAGCGCCTCCAGGTCGAGGTCCTCGGCGCCTTTCGCGTCGGTCTCGGCTTTGGCGTCGGCGGCGACTTCGGCGTCGGCATCGAGCTCGGC
>JBFWXS010000114.1:0-3089 GCA_050187175.1 Burkholderiaceae bacterium | reverse complement strand
TGCCGCTGCTCGCGCAGCCGCTGCAGCGTCGCGGCGAACGCCGCCACGCGCCCGCGCTCCTGCTCGACCACCGCCGCCGGCGCGCGCTCGACGAAGCCGGCGTTGCCGAGCTTGGCCTGCGCCTTGGCGATCTCGCCGTCGACGCGCGCAATCTCCTTGTCGAGCCGCTGGCGCTCGGCGGCGACGTCGATCTCCACCTTCAGCATCAGCCGGCTGTCGCCGACGATCTGCACCGGCGCGATCGAGCCGGCCGGCAGCTCGGCCAGCACCTGCACGTCTTCGAGCTTGGCCAGCGAGCGCAGGTAGGGCGCGAAGCTGCTCAGCCGCGCCGCGTCGCCCGCGGCGACCAGCGGCAGCCGCTGCGCCGGCGAAACGTTCATCTCGCCGCGCAGCGCACGGCACGCGTCGATCAGCGACTTCAGCTCGGCCACCCAGGCCTCGGCGTGCTCGTCGATCCGCTGCGGCTCGGCCTTCGGATAGCGCTGCAGCATCAGCGAGAAACGCCGCTCGGCCAGTGCCGCGTCGAGTGCCTCGCCCGACAGCGTCTGCGTGCCGCCTTCGCCGTAGCGCATGGCCAGCGGCGCGACCTTCTGCCACAGCTCCTCGGTGATGAACGGGATGATGGGATGGGCCAGCCGCAGCACCGTTTCGAGCACGCGCAGCAGCGTGCGTCGCGTGGCGCGCGCATTGGCTTCGTCCTCGCCCTGCAGCTGCACCTTGGCCAGCTCCAGGTACCAGTCGCAGTATTCGTTCCAGACGAACTCGTAGATCGCGCGCGCGGCCAGATCGAAGCGGTATTCGTCGAAGTGCTTCTCGACCTCGGCCTCGACGCGCTGCAGCTGCGAGACGATCCAGCGATCGAGCGTGCCGAAGTGCAGATAGCCGCCCGGCACGCATTGCTCGGCCGTATGCGGCGCGAAGCCATTGTCCTTGCCCTCGCAGTTCATCAGCACGAAGCGCGTGGCATTCCACAGCTTGTTGCAGAAGTTGCGATAGCCTTCGCAGCGGTTCAGATCGAAATTGATGTTGCGGCCCGGGCCGGCCAGCGATGCGAACGTGAAGCGCAGCGCGTCGGCGCCGAAGGCGGGGATGCCGTTCGGATACTCCTTGCGCGTGCGCTTCTCTATCGTCGCGGCCTGCTTCGGATTCATCAGCCCGTACGTGCGCTTGGCGATCAGCGCGTCCAGTCCGATGCCGTCGATCAGATCGATGGGGTCGAGCGTGTTGCCCTTGCTCTTGGACATCTTCTGGCCTTCGGCATCGCGCACCAGTGCGTGCACGTAGACGCGATGGAAGGGCACCTCGCCGGTGAAGGCGAGCGTCATCATGACCATTCGCGCCACCCAGAAGAAGATGATGTCGAAGCCCGTGACCAGCACCGACGACGGCAGGTAGCGGGCCAGCTGCGGCAGCAGGTTCGGCCGTCCGTCCATGAACGGCTGCGCCGGATCGACGAGCGACGAGAACGGCACCAGCGCCGACGAGAACCAGGTATCGAGCACGTCGGCGTCGCGCACCAGCGGGCCTTGCCAGCCGGCGGCCCGCGCCTGCGCCTGCGCGCCGGCCTCGTCGCGTGCGACGAACACGGTGCCGTCATGGATCGGCTGGCCGTCGTCGCCGGCCTTGTACCAGGCCGGGATCTGGTGACCCCACCACAGCTGGCGCGAGATGCACCAGTCCTGGATGTTGTTCAGCCAGTGGTTGTACGTCGTGGTCCAGTTCTCCGGCACGAAGCGGATCGACCCGTCGGCCACCACGTCCAGCGAACGCTGCGCGATGCTCTTGCCGCCGAGCAGCGAGTCGGGCGCCGACGGCTTGCTCATCGCGACGAACCACTGGTCGGTGAGCATCGGCTCGATGATCGCGTTCGTACGGTCGCCGCGCGGCACCATCAGCTTGTGCGCCTTGACCGATTCGAGCAGGCCGAGCCGCTCGAGGTCGGCGACGACGGCCTTGCGCGCGTCGAAGCGGTCCAGGCCGCGATACTTGCCCGGCGCGTTGCCGTTGATCTTCGCGTCCAGCGTCAGCACGTCTATCATCGGCAGGCCGTGGCGCTGGCCCACCGCATAGTCGTTGAAGTCGTGCGCCGGCGTCACCTTGACGACGCCGGTGCCGAACTCGCGATCGACGTAGGCGTCGGCGATGATGGGGATCTCGCGCCAGCCGCGCGCGGCGCCGTCCGCGACCAGCCGCGGCAGCTCGAGGCCGGTGCCGTCGAAGCTCGGGTCCTCGCCGGCGCCGGACAGCGGCAGCCGCACCGTCCTGCCGATCAGGTGTGCGTAGCGTTCGTCCTCGGGGTGCACCATCACGGCGGTGTCGCCGAGCATGGTCTCGGGCCGCGTCGTGGCCACCGTCACCGTGCCGCTGCCGTCGGCCAGCGGATAGCGGATGTGCCACAGATGGCCATCCTCTTCCTCGCTGATCACTTCCAGGTCCGACACCGCGGTGAGCAGCGCCGGATCCCAGTTCACCAGCCGCTTGCCGCGGTAGATCAGGCCTTGCTCGTACAGCGAGACGAACACTTCCTTCACGACCTCGGACAGCTTCGGGTCCATCGTGAAGTACTCGAGGCTCCAGTCGGTCGACGCGCCCATCCGGCGCATCTGGCCGGTGATCGTCGAGCCCGACTCCTGCTTCCACTCCCAGACGCGTTCGACGAACTTCTCGCGGCCGAGATCGTGGCGCGAGACGCCTTTCGCGTCGAGCTGCCGTTCGACGACGATCTGCGTCGCGATGCCGGCGTGGTCGGTGCCGGGCAGCCACAGCGTATTGTCGCCGCGCATCCGGTGATAGCGCGTGAGCGTGTCCATCACCGTCTGGTTGAACGCATGCCCCATGTGCAGCGTACCGGTGACATTGGGCGGCGGCAGCTGGATGCTGAAGGCCGGCTTGCCGGGGGCGTCGCCGGCCGCGAAACAGCCGCGCGATTCCCACAGGCGATACCAGTCGCCTTCGATGTCGGCGGGTTCGAAGCTCTTGGCCAGCGCGCCGGCGGCGCTCGATGAGGAGGTCATGTTCGCAAGTCTTTGATTAATCTTGCGATTATAGCGGGCGGGGGAGCGGGGGGGGGGGGGGGGGGGGGGGGGGGG
>JBFWXS010000113.1:0-3131 GCA_050187175.1 Burkholderiaceae bacterium | reverse complement strand
GAACGATGATCAGCGCCAGCACGGTGGCGAACACCGGCCGGCGGATGCAGACGTCCGACAGGCCCATCTCAGCTGCCCGAGGTATTGATGACGCGTACCTCGGCCCGCTCCTGGCCGCCGAGCTTCAGCTGCCCGGCCGTGACGACCTGCTCGCCGACGCGCACGCCTTCGACGATCTCGACCTTGCCGTCGCGCCGCAGTCCGGTGCGGATCTTCGTGCGCAGGGCGCGGCCCGCGTCGTCGACCACGTAGACGAACTGGTCGGCGCCGGCGGGGAACACGGCTTCCTCGGGGATCATCACCGCGCTGGGCCGCTGCGACAGCGTCAGCGCGCCCTTGGCGAACATGCCGGTGCGCAGCAGTCCGCTCGGATTGGTGAGGCGGCCGCGCGCGATCACCGAGCGGCCGTTGACGTCGACCTGCACGTCGATCGCTTCCAGCGACGCATTGAAGCGGCGCGCCGGATACGCGTCGAACTCGACCTCGAGCAGCTGGCCGCGGCGCAGCTGGCCCAGATACCGTTCCGGCAGCCGCAGGTCGACCTTCATCTGCGAGACGTCCTCGAGCACGACCAGCTCGGCGCCCTCGCGCACGTAGTCACCGACGCTGAAGTTGCGCAGGCCGAGCACGCCGGCGAACGGCGCGCGGATCTCGGTCTTGGCCAGCTTGGCCTCGGACAGCTTCAGCTTGGCCTCGACGACCTTCAGGTTCGACGCCGCCTGATCGCGCGCGCTCTCGCTGACGAACTTCTGTGCCGCCAGATCGGCGGTGCGATGATAGTTCGACCGGGCCAGGCTCAGCTCGGCGCGGGTCTGCTCCGCTTCAGCGGCAGCGACCGACGCATCGAGCGCGACCAGCAGGTCGCCCTTGCGCACCTGCGAGCCGCCGTCGAAGTTGATGCGTTCGATGCGGCCGGCGATCTCGGGCTTGATGACCACCGTCTCGTTGGCGCGCAAGGTGCCGACCGCGGCCACCGTCTCGACCAGCGACACGCGCTGGGCGCGTGCAGTCTCGACGCCGACCGGACCCCGCCCGCCGGACTGGCTGGCACCCGCCTGGCGGCGGCTGGCGCCGTCCTCGGGCGCGGCGCCGGGCGCGATCGGTCCGGGCGGATCCTGCATCCGCGGATCGTCGCGCCGGGTGGTAGCAGCCTGCGATGGGGTGCCGGGCGCCGCGATCTCGAGCGCACCACGTCCGTCGCGATGCACGCCATAAGCCCACCAGCCGAGGCCGGCGATCGCAGCGAACACCACGAGGTAAAGGAGGACGGGTTTTTTCATATTGGAAATACAGCCAATCAGAGCAATCTAGCACAGGCCGACGTTGTTGGGTGCAGCCGCATTCCATGCCGCAGCGAAGAACGTCACGGGCCGCCTCGGGCTACCATCCGAAGCTTGCAGAACGAGTCTGGATCTCCGCTCATGAGCGACGACAGAACAGCCACGGCGCCGCGGTCCGCCAGCCGTGCGGGCGCCGCTGCCGCCGGCCTGACCGCCGCCCCCGCGGCGGCTCGCCCGGCGATCCGCGCGCTGGGTGCCTCGCGGATTCGCGAAGTGGCCAATGCCGCGCTCGGCACCGACGGCGTCCTGCCGTTCTGGTTCGGCGAGCCTGACGCCGTGACCCCGGCCTTCATCCGCGAAGCCGCCAAGGCCGCGATCGACGACGGCGACACCTTCTATCATCACAATCTGGGCCTGCCCGCGCTGCGCGAGGCGCTCGGCGAATACCAGACGCGACTGCACGGCGTGCCGGTCGAGCCCGGCCGCGTCGCGGTGACCAGCTCCGGCGTCAACGGGCTGATGCTGGCCGCTCAGCTGCTGCTGGATCCCGGCGCGCGCGTCGTAGCCGTCGTGCCGCTGTGGCCGAACCTTACCGAGATCCCGCAGATCCTCGGTGCGCGCGTCGATCGCGTCCCGCTCGAACTGTCCGCCGACGGGCGCTGGTCGCTCGACCTGGACCGCCTGCTCGCCGCGATCGGCAGCGACGCGCGCGCCGTCATCCTGAACTCGCCGAACAATCCGACCGGCTGGACCATGCCGCGCGAGCAGATTGCCGAACTGCTGCGGCATTGCCGCCGGCACGGCATCTGGGTGATTTCTGACGAAGCCTACGAACGGCTGGTGTTCGACGGCAGCGGGCGAGCGCCCTCATGGCTCGATCAGGCCGACGAGCGCGACCGGCTGATCGTCGCCAATACGTTTTCCAAGGCGTGGCAGATGACCGGCTGGCGGCTCGGATGGCTGACGGTGCCGCCGGCGCTGATCGACGATCTGGGCAAGCTGCTCGAGTTCAATACCTCGTGCGCGCCGGGTTTCGTGCAGCGCGCCGCGCTGGCAGCGGTGCGTGACGGCGAGCCCGCGGTCCGCGCCTTCGTCGACGAGCTCGGACGGCGTCGCGACGTGCTGCTGACGGCACTGGCCGATATAGACGGTATCGAGATCGGCCGCCCAGACGGCGCCATGTACGCATTTCTGCGGCTGCGCGGAGAACGCGACAGCCTCGCGCTGGCCAAGGCGCTGGTACGCGAGGCGCGCATCGGGCTGGCGCCGGGCGTCGCCTTCGGCGCGGAGGGCGAAGGCTTTCTGCGCTGGTGCTTCGCGCGCCCGGCCGAGCAGCTGCGCGACGCCGCCGGGCGGCTGCAGGAGTTTCTGCGGCAGCGCGGCGCGGCCTGAGGACCGGCCGGCCCCTCCTGCCCCCCTTCCCACCGCTCCTATCGTCGCGCCGGCACGCCGCGGTTGGCCAGCGCGTCGGCGCGCTCGTTGCCGGGATGCCCGGAATGGCCGCGGACCCAGCGCCACTGCACCTGGTGCCGCGCCACCTGCGCCTCGAGCTCGCGCCACAAGTCGGCGTTCTTCACCGGCTTGCGGTCGGCGGTCAGCCAGCCGCGCGCCTTCCAGCCGGCCAGCCATTCGCTGATGCCCTTCTGCACGTACTGCGAATCGGTATGGACGACGACCTCGGCCGGGCGCGTCAATGCCTGCAGCGCGCGGATGACCGCCAGCAGCTCCATCCGGTTGTTCGTCGTCGCGGCCTCACCGCCGAACAGCTCCTTCTCGTGCCCGCCCCAGGACAGCAGCGCGCCCCACCCCCCGGGGCCGGGATTGCCCTTGCAGGCGCCATCGGTATAGACG
>JBFWXS010000112.1:0-3137 GCA_050187175.1 Burkholderiaceae bacterium | reverse complement strand
GACATGCCCGCCAGCAGCGCGGAGACCTGCCCGGCGAACTCGCGCTGCTCGGCGTATTCCTGCTCATCGACGACGACGCCGTCGCGGACGAACTGCGGATAGTCGACCGCGATGTAGTCGAGCATATGAACGATGCTCTGCGCCTGCGCCAGCACCGCGTCGGCGGCCGGCGCCGCCGTCTGCGCAAGGCCGTTCGAGGCCCAGGAAAGCAAGGTCGACAACAGGACCACTAACAGCAGCGAACAGCGGGCGGAGCGGGACATCGGCGATTCACGACGGGTCATGAGGCGCGAGGAGGCGCAGTGCAGTGCCACGGCCATCACGAATCATGACGAAAATGAGAAACGATCTCGATTGTAGAGAAGATCGTGCGCCAACAGCGGTGCGCCGCCCCGTCGCTGGCCGCCGGCACGCGATGGTAGCATTCCGGCTCCCCTCGTGTGCCGCCGAGTCCGCTCGCCCGTGAAGCCCGTCCGCCGTCCGCCGCTCACCTGCCCTGCTGCCGCTGCGCGGCTTGCCGCCGCCCTCCATGCAGGTGCCCTGCGATGAGCATCGTCGCCGAAGCCGGCAGCCTGTTCGTGGTCGCCGCGCCGTCCGGCGCCGGCAAGACCTCGCTGGTCCGCGCGCTGCTGGAGGACGATCCGCTGACGCAGCTGTCCGTCTCGTTCACCACCCGCGCGCCGCGCCCGGGCGAAGTCGACGGCCGCGACTACGTCTTCGTGACGCGGCAGGAGTTCGAGCAGCGGCGCACCGACGGCGAGTTCCTCGAATGGGCCGAGGTGCACGGCAACCTGTATGCGACTTCGCGGACCTGGATCGAACAGCGGATCGCGTCGGGACTGGACATCATCCTGGAGATCGACTGGCAGGGCGCGGCGCAGGTGCAGAAGCTGTATCCGGAAGCCGTGGGCATCTTCATCGCGCCGCCGTCCATCGAGGTGCTGCGCGAACGGCTGCTGCAGCGCGGACAGGACAGCGCCGAGGTGATCGAGGCTCGCGTGGCTGCTGCGCAGGCCGAGCTGCGACAGGCCCATCGTTTCCAATATGTTATTATTAATCAAGACTTTGCGAGCGCCCTCGCCGAGCTGCGCGCAGTCATGAAGGCAGCGCGCCTGCGTTACGCGAAACAGTGTGCCCGGCACCCGACCGTATTCGCAGGCCTCGGCATCGGCAAGCCCGACGCGTCCTGACCCGCGCAGCCGCGCCTCGCATCGACCATGAACGCTTCCGAACAGGTGCACAAATGGCCCGAATCACCGTAGAAGACTGCCTGAAACAGATTCCGAACCGCTTCGAGCTGGCGCTGGCGGCCACGTATCGCGCCCGAATGCTGGCGCAGGGCCACACCCCGAAGATCGAGTCCAAGGACAAGCCGACCGTCACCGCGCTGCGCGAGATCGCGCAGTCGAAGGTCGGTGTGGAAATGCTCAAGCGCGTCCCCATCTGAAGCAGTGACCGGCCGGTCCTCCGTCGGTCGTCGCGGACATGGCCTCGATTTCTTCCACCTCGGCCCCCTCGCCCGCCCGCAGCGGCGGGCGCGGCAAGCCTGCGGCCGACGAAACCGGCCCGCCGGACCCCGCCGCCCCGCCCACCGCGCTGGCTGACAGCGGCTTCATCGCCCCGGTCGACGAACGGCAGATCGTTTCGCTGGCCGGCCTGACGCGCAAGGCCGGCAGCTATCTGTCCGAAGACGACCTCAAGCGCATCCGCGACGCCTACCGCTTCTCGGACGACGCGCATCTCGGGCAGTTCCGTTCCAGCGGCGAGCCGTACATCTCGCACCCGATCGCGGTCGCCGAGATCCTCAGCAACTGGAAGCTCGATGCCGACTCGCTGATGGCGGCGCTGCTGCACGACGTCATCGAGGACACCTCGGTCGCCAAGCAGGTGCTGATCGAACGCTTCGGCCCGCAGGTGGCCGAGCTGGTCGACGGCCTGTCCAAGCTGGACCGCGTCGAGTTCGCGTCCAAGGAGCAGCAGCAGGCCGAGAGCTTCCGCAAGATGCTGCTGGCGATGGCGCGCGACGTCCGCGTCATCCTGATCAAGCTGGCCGACCGCCTGCACAACATGCAGACGCTGGACGCCGTGCCGCGCGACAAGCAGCGCCGCGTGGCGCGCGAGACGCTGGACATCTACGCGCCCATCGCCAACCGGCTGGGCCTGCACGAGCTGTTCCGCGAGCTGGTCGATCTGTCGTTCCGCTATCTGCATCCGTTCCGCTACCGCGTGCTGCTGAAGGCCGTGCAGGCGGCGCGCGGCAACCGGCGCGAGGTGCTCAGCAAGATCCTCGAAACGGTGCAGAAGACGCTGCCCGACGCCGGCATCAACGGCGAGGTCTACGGCCGCGAGAAGACGCTGTACGCCATCTACCGCAAGATGCGCGACAAGCACCTGTCGTTCTCGCAGGTGCTGGACGTCTACGGCTTTCGCGTGCTGGTCGACACCGTGCCGCAGTGCTACCTGGCGCTGGGCACGCTGCACATGACCTTCAAGCCGGTGCCGGGCCGCTTCAAGGACTACATCGCCATTCCCAAGATCAACGGCTACCAGTCGCTGCACACGACGCTGGTGGGACCGTTCGGCACGCCGGTGGAGTTCCAGATCCGCACGCGCGAGATGCAGCGCGTGGCGCAGTCGGGCGTGGCTGCGCACTGGCTGTACAAGGCCGAGAAGGAGAGCTTCTCCGACCTGCAGAAGCGCACGCACGAGTGGCTGCAATCGCTGCTCGACATCCAGAGCCAGACCGGCGATTCGCTGGAGTTCATCGAGCACGTCAAGGTCGACCTGTTCCCCGACGCCGTCTACGTGTTCACGCCGCGCGGGCAGATCCGCGCCATGCCGCGCGGCGCCACGATCATCGATTTCGCGTACAGCGTGCACACCGACATCGGCGACCAGGCGGTGGCCGCGCGCGTCAACCAGAAGCCGGCGCCGCTGCGCAGCGAGCTGCAGAACGGCGACGTGGTCGAGGTCATCACCGATCCGAATTCCAAGGCCAATCCGAACTGGCTCAGCTTCGTGCGCACCGGCAAGGCGCGAGCCGGCATCCGGCAGTGCCTGAAGACGCTGAAGTACAAGGAGTCGGTCGACCTCGGCCGCCGGCTGCTGGAGCAGGCGCTGGCCGCGCTGCGCCTCGA
>JBFWXS010000111.1:0-3517 GCA_050187175.1 Burkholderiaceae bacterium | reverse complement strand
GGCCAAGGAGCGCGGCGGCTCATCGCGGCTGCCGGTGCGCGCATCGCCGTCGGCATCCATACCGTGCGCAGCGCTGCCGTCGACACTGCTCTCCGCGAGCGGCACCGCGCGCACCATTGCCGCCTGCTGCAGCCGTTCCGATTCGAGTTCGATCTGCTTGAGGCGATCGCGCAGCGCTGCCGTCGGCGCGTCGTCGAAGGGCGCGGGCGGCGCCTTCAGCCAGCGGCGTGCGCCGCGCAGCGGCACGACGACGTGCTCGCGCCACGCGCCGATGCAGGCCTCGAGCGTGTCGAGCTGCGCGGGGCTCAGCGCATGGCCGAGCGAGCCGGCGTACAGGCAGAACAGCATCAGGTTGACGTCGACGCCGTGCTCGTCCTGCAGCGCCAGGCACTGCGGCGCGACGCCGGCTTTCGCGTAGAGGCGGATCGAAAAGCGCCAGAAAGGATTGTCATCGGCTGCGGAGCTCATGCCTTGCATGGTACCGCGCCTTCATTCGTCGTCGAGGGCCGCGAAGCGCGCGGCGAGGTCGTCGATCAGCGCACGGACCGCGGGCAGCAGGCCGCGCCGCGACGGATAGACCAAATGCACGATCTCGCGCCGCGGCGCCCAGTCGGTCAGCAGCCGCACCAGCTGTCCGCGCTCGATCTCGTGCCGGATCATCATCGTCGGCAGCTGCACGATGCCCACGCCTGCGGTGGCGGCCTCGCGCAACGCGATCATGTCGCCGGTGACCAGCCGCGGACGGTGATGCAGTGTCGCCTGCGCGCCGTCGGGGCCGAACAGATGCCATTGATGCTCGTCCTGCGGTGCGCCCTGCGCCAGGCTGGGCCAGTCGGCGAGGTCGGCCGGCGCATGAGGTGCGCCGTGGCGCCGGACCAAGGCCGGGCTGGCCACCAGGCACTGCCCGCGTTCGGCGAGCACGCGCAGGATCAGGTCGCTGTCCTGCAGCGGCGGCGGGCGCACGCGGATCGCCACGTCGATCGCTTCGCCGACCGGGTCGACCCGCCGGTTGGTCGCTTCCAGATGCACGGTGACGCCTGGCTGCGCCGCCATGAAGCCGGCGAGCATCGTGCCGACCTGCTGCTGCAGTAGCGCGATCGGACACGTCACGCGGACCACGCCGCAGGGTTCGGCGTGGCTGCGCTCGACCAGTTGCTGAGCGGCTTCGGCCTCGACCAGCATTGCCTTGCAGTGATCGTAGTAGCTGCGGCCGATCTCGGTGACCGCGAAGCGGCGCGTCGAGCGCTGGATCAGCCGCACACCGAGCCGGGCCTCCAGCGCCGCGACGCGCCGGCTCAGCGTCGACTTGGGCAGCCCCAGCGCGCGGCCCGCCGCTGCGAAGCCGCCGTGGTCGACGACTTCGGCGAAGTAGTAGAGATCGTTGAGGTCTTGCATCGTCACCACCTCGTTCGCCAATTGTCCCATATATAGAACGCTGAAGCTCGATTATGGCCACTACCGATGATTTCGTTCCGGCCATATCATCGATCCATCGTCAAATCTCCGCAGCAGGAGGGTGATATGAAACGAATCCTCGGCGTTTACAGTGCCCCACGCGCTCACTGGGTCGGCGACGGCCTGCCGGTGCGCTCGATGTTTACCTACCAGAGCCACGGGCGGCAGCTGAGCCCGTTCCTGCTGCTCGATGCCGGCGTGCCGACGCGTTTCGAGCCGGCTCCGCGGCCGCGCGGCGTCGGCGAGCATCCGCACCGCGGGTTCGAGACGGTGACCATCGTCTACCACGGTGAGTTGGCGCATCGCGACTCGACCGGCAAAGGCGGCGTCATCGGCCCCGGCGACGTGCAATGGATGACGGCGGGCGCCGGCATCCTGCATGAGGAGTTCCACTCCGAGGCGTTCACGCGCTCGGGCGGCATGCTGCAGATGATGCAGCTGTGGGTGAACCTGCCGGCCAAGGACAAGATGACGCCGCCGGGCTACCAGGCGA
Organism: Burkholderiaceae bacterium; assembly: GCA_050187175.1. Lineage (GTDB taxonomy): Bacteria > Pseudomonadota > Gammaproteobacteria > Burkholderiales > Burkholderiaceae_E > Zeimonas. Next base: position 1,569 of record JBFWXS010000111.1, on the reverse strand, counting down.
TCACCGCGGCGCAGATTCCGTCGGTGCCGCTGGCTGATGGCGCGGGCACGCTGCGCGTCATCGCCGGTGACTATGACGGCCGGACCGGGCCGGCGCGCACGTTCACGCCGATGCAGGTATGGGATCTTCGGCTGAACCAGGGCGGTGTCGCGACGCTGCCGTTCACCGAAGGCTGGACCGCGGCGGTGGTGGTGATCAGCGGGACGGTGCTGGTCGACGGCGAGACCGTGGCGCGCGAAGGGCAGATGGTGGTCTTCGATCGCGGCGGCGACAGCGTGACGCTGGAGGCGAACAACGACGCGGTGCTGCTGGTGCTCAGCGGCGAGCCGATCGACGAGCCCATCGTCGGCTACGGCCCGTTCGTGATGAACACGCAGGCGGAGATCGTGCAGGCGATAGACGACTTCAACGGCGGACGCTTCGGGCGGATGCCCGCCGGCGGCACGGCTACCGGCGCGGCCAACTAGTCCGCCAGCTCGCCCGGCGAGCTGGTTCGACCAGCCTGCTCGTCGACCTGGGCCCGCTAGCGGGCACGGTCCGGCAGCGCGGCCCGCCAACGCGGCGCCGCCGCGCTACTTCCACACGACTCCATCCGGGAGAAGAGCATGCTCGACATCCGCAAGGCTGATCAACGCGGGCTGGCCGACCACGGCTGGCTGCGCTCGCGCCACACCTTTTCGTTCGGCGACTACTTCGATCCTGCTCAGCAGGGCTTCTCGGACCTGCTGGTGATCAACGATGACCGAGTCCAGCCGCGGCAGGGCTTCGGCACGCATCCGCACCGCGATATGGAGATCTTCTCGTACGTGCTGGAAGGCGCGCTCGAGCATCGCGATTCGATGGGCAACGGCTCGGTGATCCGCCCCGGCGATGTTCAGATGATGAGCGCCGGCAGCGGCGTGCGACACAGCGAGTTCAACCACTCCGCAGCCGACCCGGTGCACTTCCTGCAGATCTGGATCGCACCGGACCGGCGCGGCGTAGCACCCCGCTATCAGCAGCTGCACTACACGGACGCAGACAAACGAGGACAGCTGCGACTGATCATCGCGCCGCAAGGCGAAGGAGGCGCGCTGAAGGTGTACCAGGACGTGCGCGTCTACGCCGGACTGTTCGACGGCTCGGAGCAAGCCGACCTGCAGCTCGCCGACGGCCGCTACGCGTACGTGCACGTAGCGCGCGGCAGCATCAAGCTCAACGGCGAACTTCTGAACGAAGGCGACGGTGTACGCATTCGCGATGAAGACATGCTGCGGCTGAGCGATGGGCGTGATGCAGAGGTGCTCGTGTTCGACCTGCGGCCGCAGGAGCTCGCGGGTTCGTAAGCGAGCTACGTCTCGCCGCCTGCCACCGCTGTATCGGCAAAGGCGCGGGCCGGACGCTGCGGCTAGGCGGGGCTGGGCGGGACAGGGCACCGGGCGGCTTGGCGCGAATAGGCGCGGCGCTGTATGCGCAGCCGAGAAGCGCAGGAAGCTTGGACCGCGCGCGCAGCGAGCCACCACTTCTGACTTACGGCGTCTGTCTGAGCGGAGCTCCCCACAGGGGAGCGCAGCGAGTTACGCCGTGGGA
>JBFWXS010000110.1:0-4321 GCA_050187175.1 Burkholderiaceae bacterium | reverse complement strand
CGGGCGGCAGACTGGGTCCTCGGAATTCGGTATACTGAATTCCGACTTACCCTGAGCCTCACGGAGCCCGCATGGCCGAACCGTCGCCCGTCTCCAGCCTCAACCGTGAGCTGCTGTTCGAGCAGATCCACCGCATCCTGTGGGACAAGATCCGCAGCGGCGAAATCCAGCCCGGACAGCGACTGCGCGACATCGAGTGGGCGCAGCGGCTGAACGTCAGCCGCACGCCGGTGCGCGAAGCCATGCGCAAGATGCAGCAGGAGGGCGTGCTGTCGCTGCTGACCAGCGGCGGCTATGAAGTGCGCTCCGTGTCGCAGGCCGAGCTCACGGACCTGTATCGCTGCCGGGCGGCGCTGGAGGGGCTGGTCGCCGAGGAGGTCGCGCTGTCGTTCGACCCGGACGCCGACGCGCGGCTGAGCGACATCATCCAGGCCTGCGAGCAGGCCATAGCCCGCGAGGACCTCGATGCCGCCTTCGAGCTGAACACCCGTTTCCACGGCGTACTGATCGAGCTCAGCCGCAATACCTATCTGAAGACGATGTGCGAATCGGTGTCGCGCATGATCTATTTCTATCGCGCCAGCCTGCTGAACTCGGTCAAGCGCGCGGAAGCCAGCCGCGAGCGCTACCTGTCGCGCATTCGCGCCAAGCAGGACCAGCATCTGGAGATCCTGGCGGCGCTGCGCGCGCGAGACGGCGCCCGCGCTTCGATGCTGGTCGAATCGCACATCCGCGCCATCGTCGATCTGCCGCCGCGCCTGCCGGCGGCAGTCGGCGCGGCGCAGGCCGCCTGAATCGAGGACTGCGCACGATGCAACTGCATACCCGCCCCTTGGACGGCCCGTTCGGGGTCGAGATCCTGGACCTGGACCTGTCGCAGCCGGTCGCGGAGCCGCTGGCCGAAAGCCTGCGCAGCGCGCTGGCCGAGAACGCGATCCTGCTGCTGCGCCGCCAGACGCTGCAGCCCGAGGACATCCTGCGCTTCACGCGCTTGTTCGGACCGCTGCGCGTACCGCTGAACGACCAGTATGCGATCCCCGGCTTCGAAGGCCTGCATCGCGTCTCCAATGTCTATGAGGAGGGCAAGCCGATCGGCCTGCCCGACGCCGGCGTCTACTGGCACAGCGACGGCGCCTACATGGAGACGCCGGATCTGTGCACGCTGCTGTACGCCGTCGAAGTCCCGCGCGACGAGCATGGCCAGCCGCTCGGCGCCACGGTGTTCGCCAGCACGGAGCTGGCCTACGGGGCGCTGCCGGACGCGCTGCGGCGGCGGATCGACCCGCTGCGCGGCGCCTTCACGGTGACGCTGCAATACGAACGCAAGCGCAGGTCGGGCCTGCTCAAGCGCGACGGCCTCACCGACGAACAGCTGCGGCACGCGCCGACGCGCATCCATCCGATCGTGCGCACGCATCCGGTCACCGGCCGCAAATGCATCTATGCCAGCGACGGCCACACCTCGCACATCGTCGATCTGCCGGAAGACGAAAGCCGATCGCTGCTAGCCGAGCTGCACCGGCACGTGACGGATCCGCGCTTCCGCTACACGCATTGCTGGAGCGAAGGCGATCTGCTGCTGTGGGACAACCGCTCGACGCAGCACAACGCGACCTTCGACTATCGGCTGCCGCAGCGGCGCGTCATGTATCGCACCAGCTGCATCGGCTCGGTGCCCTTCTGAACCGCGGCTTCATCCGCCGCTCATCGTGAGGCCCTGCGACATGAAAGCGCCCTTCTTTCGCCGAGTGAGCTTCCTTCGCCGCTGTTTCGCCGCCGCGACCTGCGCCGCGGTGGCCGCGGTGGCCGCGCTGAGCCTGCCCGTGAAGGCGCAGGATTACCCGTCGCGCCCCGTGCGGCTGGTGCTCGGCTATGCACCGGGCGGCACCACCGATACGCTGGCGCGGCTGCTCGCCAAGAAGCTGTCGGAAGCGTGGAAGCAGTCGGTGGTGGTGGAGAACCGCGCCGGCGGCGGCGGCACTATAGGCGCCGATGCGGTGGCGAAGGCGCCGGCCGACGGCTATACGATTCTGATCGGCACGCCGGCGCAGATCACGGTCAATCAGCATCTGATGGATTCGATCCCGTACGATCCGGCGCGGGACTTCGCCGCGGTGACGCAGATCGCCACCTCGCCCAGCGTGCTGATCCTCACGCGCACCGACGGCGTCGCCAGCTATGCCGACTTCGTGCGCTGGTCCAAGACCATGCAGCGCGGGCTGAACTACGCCACCACCGGCATCGGATCGCCCGGCCATCTGATGGGCGCCGTGTTCGCGAAGGAAACGGCGATCCCGATGGAGTTCGTCCACTACAAGGGCACCGGCCCCTCGGTGGCCGACCTGATCGCGGGGCATGTACAGCTGATGTTCAATACCGTCCAGGTGGCGCTGCCGCTGGTCAAGGCCGGCCAGGTGATACCGCTCGCCGTCTCCGGCGATACCCGCTTCGCGGGTCTGCCGCAGGTGCCGACGCTGCGCGAGGTCGGTGTCAATACCGTGGAGTCAGGCGTCTGGTACGGCGTGTTCGTACCGTCAGGCACGCCGGCGCGCGTCATCGACACGATTCATTCCGCCACTACCGCCGCACTGCGTTCGCCTGACATCCAGGAAGTGCTGCAGCGCGAAGGCGCGCGCATCGTCGCGAACACGCCGGCCGAGTTCAGCCGCTTCATCGCGCAGGACAGCGCGCGCTGGCAGCGCGTCATCCGCGAAGCGGGCATCAAGCCCTGAGCGGCATGGCGGCGAACGGCGCCGCCGGCTGACCCGCTCAGTCTTCGGAACGGCTGCTGCGCCGCGCCCGCAGCGCGCCGAGCCCCAGCAAGCCGAGCGCCATGATCGAGCTGGTCGCGGGCACGGGCACGGTCGCCACGACCGCGCCGATGTCGATATCGTCGAACACCAGCACCGGCGCGCTGAACGCATTGCTCGGATTGACGAAGCTGCCCACGCCCGAACCGTTCGGATACAGGAAGCTGCCGCCGCTGGTCGTGAAGCGGATTTCGTCGATGTCGACGAAGTCGAACTGGAACTGCGTAGGCCCGTCGACACCGACCACGAGCTGCTGGCTGTAGACCACGGCGCCGTCGCGCAGACCCGCAACGGCCACGTTCAGATCGGCGCGATAGCCCGACGTGAGATAGGCGCTGAGGAAGCTGAAGTTGTCGCTGCCCGGCCGCGCCTTGATGCTGGCGAACAGGCTGGTCGCGCCGGAGAAGGCCTGCGTGTAGGCCACCGTGCTGCCCGAGACTGCGCTCCGATGGAAGCCGGCGTCGACGGGTGTCGTGATCGGCCCGTCCCCATCGATGCCGACGATCTGTCTCGGCCGGTTCACCGAGATCGTGGGAATCGACACGGCCATGCCCAGCCAGTCGTAGCCGGCGTAGTCGATCAGGCTCGGTCCATGGGCGTTGGCCCCGTCCGAATCGAGGATGCGGCTCGCACCGGTCGTGGTGCTGCCTTCGAAGTCGATGACGGCGGATAGCGCGGCGCCGCTGAATGCGAGCAGGCCGGCGGAAACAAGCAGAGTGCGGATCATGGCTGTCCTGGCAATGGATGGGGTTGGCCGAGCCTGTCTTGGCGCAGGCTGCGCGCTTCGACACCCTATCCGGCGCCGATGACCGGAAGATGACGCGACGATGAAGGTTCGGGTCGCGGCTCGGCAGCGGCCGGCTGCGCTCGCAGCGGCGCTGCTAGGAACGGGTCCCGGGCGGCCCGTCGGGGAGCCCTTGGGGCAGCCCATTGGAGAGTCCATCGGGCAGCCCATCGGAGCGTCCTGCGGAGGGCGCCTCGGAGGGCGCCTCGGAGACCTCCTCGTAGACCTCCTCGGACAGCGCCTTGGAAAGCGCTGCCGTCACCGAGCCCCAGTCTCCGCGGGCTCGCTGGCGGAACAGGCGGGCGCTCGGATACCACGGACTGTCGCTGCGATCGAGCAGCCAGCGGAAGTCCGGCGCGTACGGCAGCATCACCCAGACCGGCACGCCCAGCGCGCCCGCGACATGGGCCACCGAGGTATCGACGCTGATGACGAGATCGAGCTCGGCGATCAGCGCGGCAGTATCGGCATAACTGACGAGCTCGTCGGTCCAGTCGACCGGTGCGACCGCCGTGATCGGCTCGGTCGACGCGCTGGGCGCAACGGACGCACCGGACGCACCGGACGCACCGGACGCACCGGATGCACCGGATGCACCGGATGCGCCGAATGCGCCGAATGCGCCGAATGCGCCGGACGCAGCAGGCGGCGCCTGCTGCGCGGTGAGCTGCTCGCGCGCCGGGCCCTTCTGCAGGCTGATCCAGTCGATGCCGGGCAGCGACAGCAA
>JBFWXS010000109.1:0-4577 GCA_050187175.1 Burkholderiaceae bacterium | reverse complement strand
ACGTGCCGATGATGGAAACGCTGAACGCCTGGCAGGCGATCCAGAACAATACGCTGGGCACGCTGCGGCTGATGGAGGTCATCGCCGATCATCCGGTGGAGCGGCTGGTCTTCGTCTCCACCGACAAGGCGGTGAATCCGACCAGCGTGATGGGCGCCAGCAAGCGGCTGGCCGAGATGCTGCTGCGCCAGTGGCACCGCAAGAGCGGCACGCGCATCATCATCGTGCGCTTCGGCAATGTGCTGGGCTCCACCGGCAGCGTGGTGCCGAAGTTCAAGGAGCAGATCGCGCGCGGCGGCCCGATCACGATCACGCATCCCGAGATCACGCGCTACTTCATGTCGGTGTCCGAGGCCTCGCAGCTGATGCTGCAGGCCGCGCTGATGGGACAAGGCGGCGAGATCTTCGTGCTCGACATGGGCGAACCGGTGCGGATCCTCGATCTGGCCCAGGACCTGGTGCGGCTGTCCGGACTGGCCGAGCATTCGATCCCGATCGAATTCACCGGCCTGCGCCCCGGCGAGAAGCTGTACGAGGAGCTGCTGTCCGACGACGAGGCCACGCTGTCGACGCCGCACCCGAAGCTGCGCGTCGCGCGGCCCGTCGACAGCCAGAGCGGCGCCTGGGAAGCGCTGGTGCGCAAATGGATAGAGGAATCGGTGGATCCGAGCGACGACGAGGTCCGCGCCGGCCTGGCGCGCTTCGTCCCCGAATATCAGCCCTTCGAAGGCAGCGGCAGCAATGTGATCCCGCTGCGCGATGCGACGCTGGGGCGCGACAGCCGCTTGTCGGCGGGTAGTTGAGCTGCCGCGGCGACGCCCTGCGCCTGCAGATCGCCTACGCGGTGGGAATCGTGCCCCCGTCGATCACGTACTCCGTTCCCGTGATCGTTGCAGCGCGCGGGGATGCCAGGAACGCGATCAGGTTCGCCACCTCGATGGGTTTCGATGGCCGCCCCAACGGGATGCCGCCCAGCGAATCCATGATGATCTGCCTGCCGCCCTGGTAGTCGGTTCCCGCATGCAGGGCGAGCCGCTCGGCCATCGCCACGGATGCCTCCGTCTCGACCCAGCCGGGCGCGACCCGGACGACGCGAACGCCGCGGGGCGAGATTTCCTTCGACAGGCTCTTGCTGTACGTCGAGAGTGCAGCCTTGGCAGCAGCATAGGCAGTGGTCGATTCAGGCAGCGGAAGCTGGCGCTGGATCGAAGTGACGTGAATGACGACACCTGTGCCTTGCGCCAGCATGCCAGGCAACAATGCGCGATCCAGGCGCACGGCCGGCAACAGGTTGAGGCTCAGTTCGCGCTGCCACTCCTCTTCCCCCAATGCAGCGAAGCCTCCGCCCGATGCCGTCGAGCCGCCCAGCACGTGGATGACGATGTCCACGCCGCCGAACCGGGTCAGGACGGCATTGGCCAGCGTATCGCAGCCTTGGGCCGTCGTCAGATCGGCCGCCACGAAGAGCTCCGCCGGCGCGTCGGCCGCGTGCTCCCGGGCCGTGGTGAGCACCTGCGCGCCGAGCTCGCGGAACAGGCCGGCGACGGCCTTTCCGATACCCCGGGTGCCCGCCGTCACCAGGGCGCGCTTGCCTTGCAGATCCAAGTTCATGGACATGTTCCCGCTATTGTTTGCTGTACACAAATCTTCTACATAAACTATCGATTCATCAAGAACGCACCTAAAAGTAAGCTACTGAGCCATGAGGAAGAAATACACCCCGGCAAGCGCTGCCACTGGCGTGGAGGAAGTCGTCCGGCTCCTTGAAGGCCGGTGGAAGCTCCTCATTCTTTTCCACCTTTTCGATGGAGAAGTACGGCGCTATTCGGACTTCGAGAAGCTGATTCCAGGCATTTCCCAGAAGATGCTGGCTCAGCAACTGCGACAGCTGGAAGCCGACGGCATCGTTTCGAGAAAGCTGTATCCGCAGGTGCCCCCCAAAGTCGAATACCGTCTCACCGCCTGGGGCCAGGCCTTGTGCCCTGCCTTGGACGCGATGCTGAAATGGGCGGAACAGCGCGAGGCCCTGCGATGAAGAACCTTTCGAACGAGCAAGCGAGCGCCTGGGTCATCGGCGACGTGCAAGGCTGCCTCGACTGCCTGCTGCGCCTGACCGCGCAGCTGCCGGCCGACGCGCCGCTCTGGCTCACCGGCGACCTGATCAACCGCGGCCCGCAGTCGCTGGCCAGCCTGCGCTGGGCGATGGCGCAAGGCGAGCGCGTGGTCAGCGTGCTCGGCAATCATGACCTGCATCTGCTGGCGGTTGCCAACGGCATCCGCGGCGCGCACCGCAGCGACACACTGGACGAGATCCTGGCGGCACCCGATCGCGACGCACTGATCGACTGGCTGCGCAGGCGGCCGCTGGCGCACTACCAGCACGGCTGGCTGATGGTGCATGCCGGCGTGCTGCCGCAATGGGATCTGGCGCGCACGCTGGCGCTGGCGGCCGAGGTCGAGACGGCGCTGCGCGGCGACGGCTGGGTCGACTTCCTGCGCAGCATGTACGGCAACGAACCCGCGCAGTGGGACGACGCGCTGACCGGCGCCGATCGGCTGCGGGTGATCATCAACGCGCTGACGCGGCTGCGCTTCTGCACGCCGGCGGGCCGCATGGACTTCGCCGCCAAGGCGGGCCTCGACGATGCGCCGCCGGGCCACCTGCCGTGGTTCGACGTGCCGCAGCGGGCCACGCGCGGGACGCCGATCGTGTTCGGCCACTGGTCGTCGATCGGGCTGCTGCAGCGGCCCGACCTGCTGGCGGTCGACACCGGCTGCGTCTGGGGCGGCAGGCTGACCGCCGTGCGGCTGGCCGATCGCGCGGTGCGCGCCGAGCCGTGTCCGGCGGCAGCGGCCTGGCCCTGATCAGCTGCCGCGGCGGCAGGATGCAGCGCGCTTCCGGTCCCGCGTCTAGCCGCGCGCCCGCAGCGCCCTGACCACCAGCGGCACCTCGTCGTCGACCGGCAGGCGCAGCCGCTCGGCGATCGCCTGGCGCGCGTGCGCGGCCACCGCCTGGCGGGTCGCGCCGCTGACCGGCGCCAGATAATGCGCCTCGGCGATCACCCTGGGCTCGCCGAGCACGCGAAAGAACGAGATCACGAAGGTGGTGTTGCCGATGAAGCGCACCGCTTCCGGCATGTTGCCGTGCTCGTCCAGATAGCGGATGCCGACCGGCACGATAGGCGCTTCGGCGCGCAGCGCCGCCTCGATCAGATTGCCGTGGAACGGCATCAGCCGGTCGCCGGCGCCGGTCGTGCCTTCGGGGAACACGGCGACGCGCCGGCCGTCGCGCAGCGCGCGTTCGATGTGCCGGTTCAGATCGTGGATCGCATGGCGCCGCCGCCGTTCGATGAACAGCGTGCCGGCCCCGGCCACCAGCCAGCCGATCAGCGGCCAGCTGCGGATCTCCGCCTTCGCGACGAAGCTGGACGGGGCGCTGGCCTGCACCAGGAAGATGTCGAGCCACGAGACGTGATTCGGCACCAGCATGCAGCCGGGAGGCACCCCGGTATCGAGCACGTCGGTGCCGTGCACACTGGGGCCGTGCACACTGGGGCCGGACATACCGCTGCCGAGGATACCGGCGCCGGACCCGCCGGTACCTGACACACCGCTGCCCGACCCGCCGGTGCCCGACACACCGCTGCCGGACACGCCCGCCGCGGCGCCGATCAGCCGCTCGTCGACCGTCCCGCGCAGCCGGATGCCGCAGCAGCGCAGCAGCCAGCGCGACCAGCGCGACGCGATGCGTCCGCGCGTCGGCGCGGCGGCCAGCGGAAAGACGATGGAGACGGTCAGCAGGCCGCCGAACAGCAGCAGCAGCGCCAGCGGCAGGCGCAGCGCGATGCGCAACCAGGCGAGCAGGCCGCGTTGCATCGATCAGGCGTTCGAGTGGTCGACCATCGTCATCGGAGCGCAGCGCGGCCGGTCACCGGACCCCGCCGCGCTCGAACGGCACGCGGCCGTCGATGATCGTGTAGCGCACGCGCCCCTGCACCGGCAGCCCGAGATACGGCGTGTGCTTGCCCTGGCTGAGCAGGTTCTCGCGCGTCACCGTCCAGTGCTCGTCGGGATCGAAGATGCACAGATCGGCCGGTGCGCCGGCCTCGATGCGCGGCTGCACCTGCTTGCTGCCGAGCACCGCGGCGGCGCCGACGGTCAGCTTGCCGAGCGCGGCCAGCAGGCCCACGCCGCTGTCGCGCGCCCATTTCAGCGTCAGCGGCAGCAGCAGCTCCAGGCCGGTGACACCGGCTTCCGCCTCGGCGAACGGCAGCTGCTTGGCCTCGTCGTCGACCGGCGTGTGGTCGGAGCAGATCGCGTCGACGGTGCCGTCGGCCAGCGCGGCGCGGATTGCATCGCGGTCGCGCTGCGAGCGGAACGGCGGGTCGACGCGCAGATGGCTGTCGAAGTGGCCGATGTCTATGTCCGTCATGTGCAGATGATGGACCGCGACATCGGCGCTCACCGGCAGCCCCTCCTGCTTGGCGCGGCGCACGAGTTCCAGCCCGGCCCCCGACGACAGCCGGCACAGATGGACGCGGCAGCCGGTGACGCGCATCAGGTCGAAGATCGTGTTC
>JBFWXS010000108.1:0-5274 GCA_050187175.1 Burkholderiaceae bacterium | reverse complement strand
GCCTCCGTCATCACGACTCCTCCATTCCCTGCCATTCGATCTCGTAGATGCCGCGCGCCGCACGCACGCGGCGGCCATCGTGCAAGGCCCGCACGTTCACCAGCTCCCAAGCCAGCCAGCCGTCCTCGAAATAACTGGCGCAAGCGGCGGCCATGTCGGCGCGCGCGAACGGTCGGACCGCCCGGACACGCACGATCGCCACCGCCGTGCCGTCGGGGTCTTCATCGCCATCGACTCGCAGGAAGCGGCCATTCTCGACGATCAGCAGATCCTCGGCCTGCGTCAGCGCCGGCCACCAGCGCCGCACTTCGAGCGTCTTCTCGCCGCGAGCGATACGGCTGCCGCCGGGCCGCACGATGGACAGCGCCTTCACGGCTGCCGCCGATACAAGGCGAGGAAACCAGCGAGCAGCAGCAAGGTGCCGCCGCACAGCCGATCGAGCCACAGCGCGCCGCGCGCCCGCAGCGTACGCACGGCGCGTGCGCCCGCTCCCGAATAACCGAGCATCACCACGAAATCGATGGTGACGAACAATGCAGCCAGGCTCAGATACTGCGGAGCCTGCGCCGTCGTGGGCGAAACGAACTGCGGCAGGAAGGCCGAGAAGAACAGATAGCCCTTGGGGTTCGTGATCGCCACCAGGAAGCTTCGCATGAAGACCGTACGGGCCGACGGACGGGCCGCGGCATCCGGTTCCTCATCCAGCGGCAGCGTGCCGCGCGAGCGCAGCAGGCAGACGCCTAGATACGCGAGGTAGACGACACCGGCCAGCTTCAGCATCGAGAACCAGAATTCGGACGCCGCCAGCAGCCCGCCCAGGCCCGCCGCCACCGCGCCGATCAATACCAGGTCCGACATGACCGCGCCCGCCATGCCGGGCAGCGAGGCCCGCACGCCCAAGCGCGAACCGTTGCTCAGCGCCAGTAGCGTCGTAGGCCCCGGCGTGACGATGCCGATGAAGGCCACGCCGCAGAACACGAGCAGGGTCGGCAGCGCCGGCAGATCGAGCATCGCGGTCCTTCGCGCAGATCGGGCGGATCGCCCGGATCCGCCACCGTACCGAAGTCTGCTCTAAAACGCCACCGCGGCGCCGCACGCCACCGGCAGAGCTTGAATACAATAATCGCCACTCATGGACCGCATTCCGCTCGTATTCCTGCCCGGCCTGCTGTGCGACGACCGTCTGTGGCGCGACCAGGCCGACGCCTTGTCCGACCTCGCCGATCCGCTCATCGCCGACCTCACGCTCGACGACAGCCTGGCCGCCATGGCGCGGCGGACTCTCGCCGCGGCGCCGCAGCGCTTCGCGCTGGCCGGCCTGTCGATGGGCGGCTACGTCGCGTTCGAGATCATGCGGCAGGCGCCGCAGCGCGTGCTGCGGCTGGCGCTGTTCGACACCAGCGCCGCCGCCGATCCGCCCGAGCGCGTCGCGCGGCGCAAGGCCGGGCTAGCGTCCTTGAAGCTGGGCAAGTTCGCCGGCGTGACGACGCGGCTGCTGCCGCAGCTCGTCCACGCGTCGCGCGTCGACGGCCCGATCGGCGACGAACTGAAGGCCATGGCGGCTCGCGTCGGCAGCGACGCGTTCCTGCGCCAGCAGCACGCCATCCTCGGACGGCCCGACTCGCTGCCGCTGCTGCCCGCCATCGACGTCCCCACGCTAGTGGCAGTCGGCGACCAGGACGTGCTCACCCCGGTCGCCGACGCGCTGCAGATCCACTGGGGCATCCGCGGCTCGCGCTTCCATCTGTTCCGCGACTGCGGCCATCTGCCGGCGCTGGAGCAGCCCGAGGAAACCAGCCGCGTGCTGCGCGCCTGGCTCGGCTTCTGAGCTTCGTTCTTTCCAAGGCCCTTCCCAACCCTTCCAGGCACGGAGCACGCATGAAGATCATCCTGATCGGCGCCAGCGGCATCATAGGCCGGGCCATCGATGCCGAGCTGGGCGCTCGCCACGACATCGTCCGCGTCAACCGCAGCAGCGGCGACTTCCAGGTCGACATCGCCGACCCCGCGTCGATCCGGCGCCTCTATGAGCAGGCCGGCGAGTTCGATGCGCTGATCAGCGCCACGGGCAGCGTCCACTTCGGACCGCTCGAGCAGTTCACCGACGAACAGTTCGACGTCGGCCTGCGCAACAAGCTCATGGGGCAGGTCCACCTGGTCACGCTGGGACTGGCATCGATCCGCGACGGCGGCTCGTTCACGCTCACCAGCGGCCTGCTCAACGATGATCCGATCCGCGGCGGCGTTTCTGCCGCACTGGTCAATGGTGGTCTGGAAGGCTTCGTGCGCGGCGCGGCAATCGAGCTGCCGCGCGGACTGCGCATCAATCTCGTCAGCCCTACAGTGATCGAAGAAGCGCTGCCCAGCTATGCGCCCTATTTCCGCGGCACCAAGGCCGTTCCGGCCGCCGAGGCGGCACTGGGCTACGCCAAGAGCGTCGAAGGGGCGCAGACCGGCCGCGTCTACCGGATCGGCTGGTCGCGCGACTCCTAGCACGGTCATTCGCGGCAGCCCAACTCGCTCCGGACGCCCTACGCGCGCTGCTGCTGCGGCCTGTCGCGTCGAGCAGCCGCGCGGTTCGACCTCTGATCCGTCAACGCTCTGATCTGTCAACGCTCTGATCCGTCAACGCTCGGACGCGGCCCGCTCGGCGACGAAGCAGTCACCGTCCAGCCGGCAGGCCAGATCGCTAGCGTCCTCTTCCAGGCAAAGCCCGACGTCGCCTTCGAAGCCCCGCTCGACCAGCTCCAGCGCCGAGCCGCAGCCGGCCAGCGCCGCCCGCAGACCGGCGTCCGGCTGCGCGCCGAACCCGCGCCATGCCAGCGCCGCCGCGCGCGCCTCCGGCGACAGATCCGCGCAGGGCCTGTCGAGCAGCGCGACCAGGCCGCCGGCCACCAGCCAGTCCTCGAAGCTCGGGCGCAGGCTGTCGTCGTCCGGCCAGCGCTCGCCGCAGGGCACGACCAGCACACGCGCATGGCGCCCGCAGGCCAGCGCGGTCGCGCGCAGATTGCGCAGGCTCGCGCTGTACACCGCCTTGCCGAGCCCCCTGGCTTGATACGCGCAGGCCGACCCGTTCGGCGAAGGCAGCACCAGCCGCAGGCCATCGTGGGCCTTCAGCATCGACTGCGGCGACAGTGACCAGCCGTCGCCGAAGCGGCGCTTGCCGCTCGCCACCTCGGCGCCGCGCTCGGCACCGTAACGCAGCGCGGACTCGTCGCGCCAAGGGTACGGATACACGCGCGCGCCACGCTCGACAGCGAGACTGACGCAGCTGGAGAACGACAGCACGTCGACGACGACGATGCAGTCGACCTCGGCCCCCAGATGGCGGATCGCCGCGGCCCCCCATTCGAGACGGACCGCGAAGGCGGCTTGCGAGAAACAGCTCATGGATGTCTCATGGATGTCTATGGTTCCGGTATGAATGCCTGCAGTACAGTCGCGTCATGGGGGAGCGCAAGCAGCGGAATGTCCGGCAGTACGGGGATTTTCAGACTCCCATGGAGCTGGCCGCCGAGGTTTGCGCGTTCGTCGCCCGGCGCGGCATCGCCGCACCCGCCATTCTGGAACCAAGCTGCGGACGAGGTGCGTTCCTGGCCGCCGCTGCCCACGCGTTCGGCAAGCACCGCACGCTGCTGGGGTTCGACATCAATCCCGAGTACGTCGCAGCGGCGCGGCGCGCGACGCCCGCGCGCGTCGACCAGGGAGACTTCTTCGCCACCGACTGGCAACGCGTGCTCGACACCGATCCGGGACCCTGGCTCATCCTCGGCAATCCGCCATGGGTCACGAACGCCGAACTGGAAACGCTGGATAGCACCAACCTCCCCGCGAAGAGCAATTTCCAAGGCCACCGCGGCTTAGACGCGATCACCGGCAAGGCGAACTTCGACATCTCGGAATGGATGCTGCTGCAGCAGCTGTCGTGGCTGAAGCAGCGCAGCGGCTGGATCGCCATGCTGATGAAAACCTCGGTCGCCCGCAAGATCCTCCGGCAGGCGTGGAAGCGCCGGGAGCCGGTCGGACGAGCCGCCCTCGTCAGAATAGATGCGCTGCGCCACTTCGGCGCGGCCGTCGATGCATGCCTGTTCGTGCTGCCGGTCAAGGTCGGCGAAACCTCGCAGGATTGCGACGTCTATCCGGCGCTCGACGCGACGGCTCCCGTCGCGACGCTGGGCTTTCACGACGGCGTGCTCATCACCGATGGGGACGCCTATGCGGCGCTTCGCGACTTGACGGGCACGAACACGCACTACGTCTGGCGCTCCGGCGTCAAGCACGATTGCGCGAAGCTCATGGAGCTGTCCCGCTCGAGCGGAGACGCGCTGGTGAACGGCAACGGCGAGCTCGTCACGCTGGAAGACACCTACGTATTCCCCATGCTGAAGAGCTCGGACGTCGTCAAGGGCAGGACCCGTACGGACCGCTTCATGATCGTGACGCAGCGCCGGATCGGCCAGGACACCTCCACGATCCAGGCAGCAGCTCCCAGGACCTGGGACTACTTGCTGTCGCACGCCGCGCCGCTGGACCGGCGCAGCAGCGTCATCTACCGGAAGAAGCCGAGGTTCTCGGTGTTCGGCGTCGGCGACTACACGTTCGCGCCATGGAAGGTCGCGGTCTCCGGCTTCTACAAGGAGGTCCGCTTCCTGAAGGTCGGCCCCGTCGACGGCAAGCCTGCGGTCTTCGACGACACCGTCTATTTCCTGCCCTGCGGCTCCGAGCAGGAGGCCGATTTCATCCTCGGCCTGCTGCGCTCGGAGCCGTACCGGCGGCTGCTGGCTTCGATGATCTTTGCCGACGAGAAGCGGCCGATCACGGCGGAGCTGCTCAAGCGCATCTCGCTGGAGCGCGTCGCGGCTCGTCTGGGGATGGCGGACGAGTATCGGCGCTACGCGGCGTGTGCCGCCCTGGGTCGGCCTCGGTTGGTGCAGGCGGTGTAGCCCGCTTCTAGGTTGGATCCAGCCACAGTGCCTAAAAATTAAACTCTTGGGCATCCGAATGTGACCGAAATCAACCCTCGACATTTCCCGATGGACGGAGGCAGTGTAGACCTCGAATACTTCACTGACGGACCCGATCGTTGAGCCGAGATTGGTCCTAGAAACGAACGGGGAGATGGAATGAGGACCATAGCGTCGGTTCTTGCGATTGCTCTACTTACGGGCTGCGCAGCGCCAGCGACTTCCTACACGCCAATCGTAGACCATAGAAGCGGACCCGGGAACTATGAGGTCGATCTAGCCGAATGCAGACAGCTCGCGCAGCAGCGAG
>JBFWXS010000107.1:0-5278 GCA_050187175.1 Burkholderiaceae bacterium | reverse complement strand
CCGGCAGCAAGCCCATCGCGATACCGACGACGACGCGCCACAGGGTCGCCTTGACGTGCGTGAAGATCTCGCCGTTGCCGATGTCCTGCAGGAACGTGCCGGCGATGGCGCTCGGCGGCGGAAAGAAGCGCACGTCGAGCCAGCCCAGGCGGCACACGATCTCCCATAGCACCAGCAGGACCAGAGGACTGAAGGTGGCAGCCGACTCGGCGATGCGCTCGCCGCGGGAAGGGCGGATTCGTTCGGTCAGATCGGGCGTCGCGTTATCGCTGGGTGCTGGGTTCCGCGACGCCGATGCTGCAGCTTTTCTCGCGGCGCCGGAGGCGTCGGCCGACGGCTGATGCGGCGCTGTCTCGCTCGTCATGCGTCGGCCTCCAGGGCGGGTTGCTGCTTGCCGAGCAGCCGCCATATTTCATAGCTCAACTCGCCGAAGGCCGCGGAGCGCCGCAGCTCGAGCACGTCGCGCGGCCGGTCGAACGGCACAGCGATATCGCGCAGAATGCGTCCCGGGCGGCTGGACATCACCAGCACGCGGTCGGACAGGACCAGCGCCTCCTCGACGCTGTGCGTGATGAAGACGACGGTCTTGCCGCTATGTTCCCAGACGCGCAGCAACTCCTGCTGCAGCATCAGCCGCGTCTGTTCGTCGAGGGCGCCGAACGGTTCATCCATCAGCAGGATCGCGCGGTCGGCCGCCAGCGCGCGAGCCACGGCAGCGCGCTGTTTCATGCCGCCGGACAGCTGATGCGGGTGGGCCTGGCGGAAATCGGACAAGCCGCACAATACGATCAGACCGCTTACCGTCTCCGCCCATTCATCCCGGCGCCTGCCCGCCGTGCGAAGCGGATAGGAGATGTTCTCCTCGACGGTCAGCCACGGAAACAGCGACTGCTCCTGGAACACCATCGCCGGACGCGTGGACCCGGTCGAGATCGTGCCCGCGACGACTTGCTCCAGGCCGGCCAGCAGGCGCAGCACGGTGCTCTTGCCGCATCCCGAGGGGCCCACGATGCTGACGAACTGGCCCGACGGGATGTCGAATGACACCCGGTCGACGGCGACGATCGAGCGCTTTTGCCGTTTGTCGTAATAGGCGTGCGACAGGTTCGAGACAGTGATCGCGTTGTCACCGCGCATTGGCGGTGCTCCCCTTCGCCAATAGCGCGTTCGCCTTGGCGACCACATCCTTGCGGTAGAACTGCGCCCAGTCGATCGGCTTGGAATAGGCGAGCTGGCCGGCCTGGCGAAAGAACGCCTCCTGGGCCTGGATCGACGCCATGTCCAGGGCGCCCGACTCGTCGATATACGAGACGCCCATTCGATTGAGCACGGCGGGGTCGAGCTTCACGTATTTGAGGATGTGGGCCTGGGTGGCCGGGTCTTTCCACCCGCCGGCCTGCAGCTCGCGAGCCGCGCGCAAGTAGGCGGCCGTGGTGCGGACGATGACGTCTTCCTTGGCCTTCAGAAAGTCGGAGTTGACCAGGATGAAGCCTATGTCGACGCCGCGCGCGAACTCGCCGGGCACGATCCTGGCGATGTTCTTGTCTTCGAACAAGGTCGCGAACGGCTCGAAGACCACGCCGGCGTCGATCGAGCCATTGGCGAAGGCCTGCCCGAGGGTCGACATGGTCAGGTGCACGATCTGCACATCGTTCAGCGCAACTCCGCCGCTTTGCAGCGCCTGCGCGGCGAAGTAGACCGTGAACGCGCCGGCGCCGAGCACGCCGATGCGCTTGCCCTTCAGGTCCTTGGGAGAGCCGAGGCCCTTCGCTGCCAGCGCGGGGGAGACCATGAAATGAACCGACGAGCGGCCGCGCGCGGGAACGCGCGCGAAGCCTGCGACCGCGGTCACGCCCGAGCCGGCCGCCGCCGCATTGAAGACGCCGGCTGCCCAGCTCGCGCCGCCCAGCGTGACGCGGCCGCTGGCGACCAGAGGCACGGTTTCGGCGGTGGCGTCCTTGGGCAGCAGGTCCAGGTCGAGGCCGTACGCGTCGAAGTAGCCCTTCTCCTTGGCGACGAAGAACGGCGCGTAGTCGGTGACGGGCAGGTACAGCAGCGACAGCTTGTCCTTGGCTGCGGCGATCCGGGGAAAGCCTGCCAAGCTCATCGTCGTGGCGGTCAGCGCCGATCCGATCAGCGCACGACGCTGGGGGTTGGCGCTGGCATTGCGGTCGTTCATGGTCGAGTTCCTTTTGTGAGCGTCAGATCTGGCCGAACTGCGGGTGCTCGAACATGGGGATCGTGATTCCCCATGGCGCCATGTTGCGGCGGATGTCGCCCACGCTCTCGATCAGCGCGGCGAGTTCGCGCTCGGGCGTCGCGCCTCCCAGGCCGGCTGCCGCCGTGATGTTGTTGGCGTCTATCAGCGCTTGCGTGTGCTCGTTCGGCACCATCCAGATGCAATGGAAGCCCTTGAGCTCGGAGTTCTCCATCACGTCGATGGCGATGCGCTCCATCTCGGCGATCAGCGCCGGCGTGAAGGACTTCACGCGATGCGCCATGTAGCGCCAGCCGAACTGGATGTGCCTGGTCTCGTCTTTCAGGATCAGCCGCACGAGCTCCTTGGCGACCGGGTCGGTACAGGCCCGGTGGCGCTCTTCGAACATCTTGGCAGCGATCGTTTCGCCGATGCAGATGTGCGCCAGCACGAAGGCCTCGAACGAGATGTCGGGGTTCAGCACCTTGTCGCGGATTCCGCGATGACTGGTGCTCTTCGGCGGGCGTGACGGCGGAGCGCTGCGATAGCCGCCCAGCTTCTCGGCGAACAGGTAGGAGGCCATGCAGTGCCGCGTTTCCTCGAGCGTCTGCACCGACCAGAAGAGCTTGGCGTCGATCTCGCGATCGGGCTCCATGATCAGGCGCAGCAGCACCGCGGGGCTTTCGGCCGTGCCGGTGTACTCCGTCCACGCGCGCCGGCTCCAGTACAAGGCCGCGGCATCGAGCTGCTCCTGGCTGTACTTCGAAGCGTCGAAGCGCTCCCATGGAATGGCGGTGTTCGGATCCCACGAATGCTTGTTCGACTTGTCCCAGAGCTCGCGGATGTCCGGCAACACGGGTTTGAGTTCGAGCGGAAAGCGCTTTTCTTCGAAGTCGAGAATGCTCTTGGTACGGGCGGGCAGCGTCATGAACGTCGGTTCCTCGGAATAGGGAATGCGGCCGGGGGCTTCGTGCAATCCCTAGTGTCAAACCATCCTATGATTCCTGCAAGCTCACATTTTGTAATTATGATAAAGAAAGGTTTTCATGAACCTTCGTCATGTGCGCGCCTTCGTGGCCGTCGCAGAAATAGGAAGCATTCGCGGCGCGGCTCGGCTTCTCGGCGTCACGCAGCCGGCGGTGACCAAGGCGATTCAGCAGATCGAATCGTCGCTGGGCGTACAGCTCGTCATGCGCAACGTGACCGGCGTGACCTTGACCTCGTACGGGCTGAGCTTCCTGGCCCGCGCGCGGCTGATCGCGGCCGAGCTCGGCCGTGCCCGTGATGAACTGACGCAGCTGGCACGCAGTTTCGAGGGCACCGTCACGATCAGCCTGGCACCGACCGTCGCCGAACTGGTGGCGCCCAAGGTCGTGGCCTCCTTCCAGGCGCGCTACCCGAACGTCATGGTGCGCATCAGCGGCGGATTGCCGTCGTCGACCATTACGCGCGTCTGCGACGGCACGCTGGACTTCGTGGTCGGGCCGCGTCCGGTCGACGGCGTGCCGCCCGTCATCGACTCCTGGCATCTGCATGACATGGCGGTGGCGATCACGGTACGCCGGCGCCATCCGCTCGCGCGAGCCACGACGCTGGCCGACTTTGCGGATACCTTCTGGGTGCTGAACCGTTCGGCTTCGAGCCCCGATGGCCCTCTGGCGAGTGCTTTTACGAGCCTCGGGCTAGGCGCGCCGCGGTTCCGGCTGCAATCGGACTCCATCGTCGCGGCACAGGCCATCGTGGCGGCGACCGACTATGCGGCGCTGATGCCTCGCCGCGCGGTCGAACACGGCGCCATGAAGCAGAAGCTGACCATCGTGGACGTGCCGGAGCTGCAGATCACCAACTCCGTCGAGCTTTTCTTTCGTCGGGATTCGCCGTTGACGCCGGTGGCTTTGGAATTGGCGAATGGTTTTCTGGCGGCAGGACGAGGTTCGATGTAGAGGACGCTTGGCCGCGCCCGATCTTCGGGTGGCGTGGCGGGGTACGGCTTGCGGCCTCGGGTAGACGTCAGTCGAGCACGATCAGCCGGTTGTGGCGGCCGGAGGCCAGCTCCGCGTCCATCGCCGTCGCGATACGGCGTATCGCGTCGTTGCACTGCTCGCGGGTGGCCGCCTCGTCCTTCGAAGCGTAGACACCTACACGGCTGAACGTCTCGTCCGGCATCCCACCCTCACGCGCCGACAGTCCCAGCAGACAGGGGCCGATGCGCACGGTGTTACCGTCGATACCGCGTCGCGGGTCCACCCAGTCGGGCGCCAGCTCGGCACCCGGCAGCGCGAGCACGACGCGCCGCAAGTGTTCCAGCAGCGCGGGCTGCACGCGCTCGACGTAGTACTCGGCCGTTCTGTGGGACGGGGCGGTCAGACGCCCGCGCCAGGGCAGCGCACGCGCTCCGGCGCGCGGCACCAGCCGCTCCTGTCCGCCGGCGTCGCGCTGCCAGGCGAAGTAGTGGCCGATCCAGCGCAAGTCCATGTCCTGCGTGTCGGCGAATGGCATGCGGCGCCGGTCCGCGCGCAGCTCGTAGGCGGTGCCGCGGATCATGTCCACCACCAGCAGGCCATACACCTGGCCGTGGCCGCGCGCGTAATCGTCTTGCGAGCCGGCCAGCACGTACTGCGTGCGACCGGGCGAGAAGGCGCGCGCGAGGTCGCCGTCGCGCGACAGGCCGGTCACGGGCTGGCCCGGGACCATCGGCACCCAGGGTTCGACCTTGTGCAGCTGCAGGCTGTTCATGTCCAGCACCAGCATCGAGCCCAGGCGCAGGAAACGGCCGCCCCGCAGCACGGTTTGCGTGGCGAGGTCGACCTTGCTGATTCCCCAGGACTGCGGCTCGCCCGGCTGGCCGGCCTCGCTGTCCAGCCACTGCGCCTCGGCCAGCGACGAGCTCTGGCTGGCCAGCGGCTGCACCCGCAGCTCGCCGTTCTGCTCGCTGACCAGCGTGAAGTCGCGTTCGACCAGCAGCACCGCCGGTTGCGGCGCGTCCACCAGGCGCAACGCCTGCCAGAAGCGATCGCCGCGGCCGGGCACCTGCACGGAACGGCCACGCCAGCGCAGCGAGAAGGACGTGACTTCGCGCGT
>JBFWXS010000106.1:0-5350 GCA_050187175.1 Burkholderiaceae bacterium | reverse complement strand
TCCTTTTTTCAACGACTTACAGACGCCAGTGGAAGTCTGTAGATCATATATTGGAGCGGGAGACGAGTCTCGAACTCGCGACCTCAACCTTGGCAAGGTTGCGCTCTACCAACTGAGCTACTCCCGCATGTCGTGAGCCAGCAATTATAGCTGAGTTTTAGGGGCTGTCAAACCGGGCCGCTGCCTGGCCGAAGTGTTGGAGCGTCCCTTCTTCTCTCCGATGAACGGGATCGCACCACGGTCCGGCGGACTGGCGGCCGCGCGCGGCGGCATCGACAATTTCCGGACCCGAGGCCACGAGCGAATCCTGCCCTTGCCGCCCGCCAGCGGGCCGAAGCGCGATCGCATGGGTGGCCACGCTTGCTGACTACAGCCGGAATGATCATGTTGCAGATGCCTACCCGAATGACCGTTGCCCGACGCCTGTACCTGGGCTTCGGATTGATGCTGGCCATCCTGATCGGCGTGGCCGCGGTGGCGATGACCAAGGTGCAGGCCATCGATGCTTCGTTGCGCGCCAACGAACAGCGCCATTCGCTGATCCAGCGCCATGCCTTCGAGCTGCGCAGCTCGGTGCACGAACGCGCGATCGTCATCCGCGACGTCGTGCTCGGCACGAGTCCGGCCGGACGCCAGAAGGAGGCGGCGGCGATCGAGGCACTGACGGCCTCCTATGTCGAGGCGAGCGCTGAGCTGGATCGCCTGCTGGCGAACGAGCCGGCTTCGGGCGAGACGGCGAAGAGGTACGCCGAGGTCAAGGCGATCGAGTCGCAGGCCCTCGCCATTACGCGCGAGATCGTCGAGCTGTCGAATCGAGGCGAGCTGCCGGGCGCTGCCGAGGCGCTGGCGCAGAAGCTCAGGCCGCAACTCGCGCTGTGGCGGGAAGCGATACAGCGCGTCATCGATGTCGAGGAACGCGCCATCCATGCCGGCAACCGGGCTGCGCTCGAACAGTCGGGCAGCTTCCGCACGGTGATGCTGATCGCGCTGGCACTGGCGCTGCTGGTCGGCGTAGGCATGGCATGGTCGATCTCGCGCAGCGTGCTCGGCCAGCTCGGAGCCGAGCCGGAGGCGCTGGGAGAGGCCGCGCGGCGCGTCGCCGAAGGCGATCTGCGGCCGGTGCCCGGAGCGGGCGCGGCGCCCGCCGGCAGCGTGCTCGCGCTGCTGGCGGTCATGCAGTCAAGCCTGGCTCGCGTCGTGGGGCAGGTGCGGGCGGCGTCGGATTCGATCGCGACCGGCTCGGCGGAAATCGCCATCGGCAACGCCGATCTGTCGCAGCGCACGGAGCAGCAGGCTTCGAGCCTGCAGCAGACGGCTTCGTCAATGGAGCAGATGACGTCTACCGTGCAGAACAATGCGGATGCGGCGCGCCAGGCCACGCAGCTGGCCACCTCGGCGAGTGCGGCTGCCGAGAAGGGCGGCCAGGTGGTCAGCGAAGTCGTGCGCACGATGAGCGACATCACCGCGAGTTCGCGAACGATCGCCGACATCATCGGCGTGATCGACGGGATCGCGTTCCAGACCAATATCCTCGCGCTGAACGCGGCGGTGGAAGCCGCGCGCGCCGGCGAGCAGGGCCGCGGCTTCGCGGTGGTGGCCGGCGAAGTGCGCAATCTGGCGCAGCGCAGCGCCGAGGCGGCCAAGGAGATCAAGTCGCTGATCGGGTCGAGCGTGGAACGGGTCGAGGCCGGCTCGAGACTGGTCGGCGAGGCCGGCACGACGATGGCCGACATCGTGGCGCAGGTTCAGCGGGTCGCCGATCTGATCTCCGAGATCAGCTCTGCGACGATAGAGCAGACCACCGGCATTGCGCAGGTCGGCCAGGCGGTGACGCTGCTGGATCAATCGACGCAGCAGAACGCAGCGCTGGTCGAACAGAGCGCGGCGGCGGCCGACAGTCTGAAGCAGCAGGCGGCGCAGCTGGCGGAAGTGGTCAACCTGTTCAAGCTGGGTGACGAGCGAGCCGCGCAGGCGTCGACGGCCGCGGCCCGGACTTCGGCTGCGAAATCGCGGGCCGCGGAGGCGCGGAGCAATGGCCTGCGCACCGCGGATGCGGGCTCGGCGGCTTCCAAGGGCGTTGCCGAGGGCGCCGCCGGCGTCAATTCCGCGGCCACCGCCGACGTCGCTGCCAGCGTCGCCCCAAGCTCCGCTGCCGGACGAACCCAGCCGGGTACTGCCGCGGCTGGCCGGTTCGGGGCGGCCACGCATGAGCCCGGCGCCTCACCGGCGCGCGCCGGTACAGAACCGCGCTCCACCGCGTCGCGCTCCACCGCGTCGCGTTCTACCGCTGCGGCAAGAGCGGGCACATCGAACTCGATGCCGCAGCCGGCTGTCGCGGCGACGGCCGACGACGACTGGGAAACCTTCTGAGCGATTCGGAAAGCGGGTGATTCCGGCGGCGAACGCAGCGCACGCTCGCCGCGCACGCTCAGGACAGCGTAGGCGCCACTTCGCGCAGCGCCAGCAGCAGGCGCTCGCCGGCAGGAGTGGGCTCGCGGCCCCGATAGGTGGTGTAGCCGATGCGCCCGAACGGGCTGCCGTGGCCCAGCGGCAGGATGCTGAGCAGGCCGGTCCGCACGAACTGGCGGGCGACCGAAAACGGCATCAGCGCGACCATCTGCGACTGCAGCACCAGGCCGAGATTGGTCAGCAGCGAGACCGACTCGACGCTGTGCGCCGGCGGCCGGATGCCGAGCGCTTCGAAGAACTGCGCGGTGGCATGGATCGCTTCCGAGGCCGGCGTGGGAATGACCCAGTCCGCCGACTCGAGCTGAGCCGGTTCGATCTGCGGCTGCGTGGCCAGCGGATGCTGCCGGCCGACGACCGCGCACAGCGTCTCGTCGTACAGCGCCACGTGTTCCAGATTGGGATCGACCTCGACCGCGGGCAGCAGGCCGACGACGACGTCGAGCTCGCCGCGCGCCAGCGCCTGGAACATGGTCTCGTTGACGCCGACACGCACTTCGACCACGACCTGCGGCGCGATCTCGCGCATGCGCAGCACGGCGGTCGGCAGCAGCTGCGCCGATGCGGCGATCAGCGTGCCGACGATCACCTGGCCCGAGATGCCGGCGTTCCACGCGTTCAGATCGTCGGCCAGCAGCCGCAGATCGCTGAGCAGCGACTGGCAGTGAGTATGCAGCATGCGCCCGAACTCGGTCGCCTGGACGCCGCGGCGCGTCCGGATCAACAGAGGCCGGCCGAAGTGTTCCTCCAGCTCCTGGATCGCCTTGGTCAACGCCGGCTGCGTCATGTGCAGCTCGCGCGAGGCCGCCAGCAGCGAACCGGACGAAAGGACCTTGTCGAAGATCGCCATCTGCTGCAGCTTCAAGCGGCGGGCGAGGGACTGTTTGGAGAAGCTCATCGGCGGATCGCAGCGGGTCTGGACATCTATTGCACCCTGATGCCGCCGGGGCTGTCAAAATCCGGGACCGCGCGGGCGCCGATGCTGGGCCTTGCGCCAGCATTGCTAGATTGGAGAAATCATGGATATCAGAAACAAAGTAGCTGTCGTCACCGGCGCCGCCAGCGGCATCGGGCGCGGCATCGCTCACCGGTTCGCGGCCGACGGCGCGCGTGCCGTGGTGGTTGCCGATCTGGATCTGGCGGGTGCGCAGCGCGTCGCGGCCGAGATCGGGCCGGCGGCGCTGGCGCTGCGCTGCGACGTCGGCCGCGAGGACGACATCCGGTCGCTGGCGGCGACCGCGTGCGAGCGTTTCGGCCAGATAGACGTTTATTTCTCCAATGCGGGAATCCTGGGGCCGGTGGGCGGCTTCGAGCTGGACGACAGGCTGTGGGACACGATGTGGCGCGTGCACGGCATGGCGCACGTCTGGGCGGCCCGTGCGGTCGTGCCCGCGATGGCGCAGCGCGGCGACGGCTATTTCTTCGTCACCGCCTCGGCGGCGGGCCTGCTCAACATCGTCGAGTCGGCGCCGTACGGCGTGACCAAGCATGCCGCGCTGGCTTTCGCCGAGTGGCTGCGCATCGCCTATGGGCGCCGCGGGGTGCGGGTGTCGTGCCTGTGCCCGCAGGCGGTGCGCAGCGCGATGCTCGGTGATGGCGACGGCGGCTCGGCCGGCCACGACGGCGTGCTGTCACCCGGGCAGGTCGCCGACGAGGTGATGGCGACCATGCGCGACGAACGATTTCTGGCGCTGCCGCATCCGCAGGTGGCGAAGTACTTCGTCGCGAAGGCGCAGGACTACGATCGCTGGATCGGCGCGATGCAGAAGATCCATGCCGCCCAAGGGCTGGACAAGCAAGCACCGGCACCAGGCATCTGAGCCCGCGCCGCACATGCGGGCCGTCACGGCGGCGGGCCGTGACGGCGGTGGACCGAGGGCAGGCCCCGCACGCGCCATGAAACGCAGAACCGGTCCTATTTCCGGCGCATACGAACCGCCGCGAAGCCGGCGATCAGGCCCGAGAGAGCGAGCAGGCTCATCACGGAAAGCGTGGGGACGGTCCGCGGAGCGGCAACCGGCGCATCCAGCAGCAATTGGAAGTTCGAGAAGGTCAGCGCCTCATTGGCGCCGGATTCCGGCGAGCGGGCGAGCCGAACGCCAAACGACGTATTGGACGCCGACCGCGCCGCATTCACGAGGGCCGTGACATCGAACGTGTAGATGTCGCCGACCACTGCGCCGGTGGTCGTGAACGTGCCGATCGTTCCGCTGGTGGGCGTGTTGAAGTCGGCTTGATCCGCTGCATTGTTGCCCACGTAGGACACCACCTCTATGGTCCCGTCCAAGGGGCTCTGCCCACAGCAGCCGTTCAGCTGGCTGAGCGTGAATCGCAAGCTTGCCGAGGTCACGGTGCTGCCCAGCGAGCTGATATCGAATTCGCTCATTCCGCGCACG
Source organism: Burkholderiaceae bacterium (assembly GCA_050187175.1). Classification (GTDB taxonomy): domain Bacteria; phylum Pseudomonadota; class Gammaproteobacteria; order Burkholderiales; family Burkholderiaceae_E; genus Zeimonas. The sequence goes on along the minus strand of JBFWXS010000106.1, from coordinate 488 downwards.
ATCTCCACGTTGCCAAAGCCGCCGACTTCGGCGGATCCGGCTGGGGCATGGGTATGATTGCCGTCCGCCGAATCGAAGGTCAGGCCGTTGAGAACGGTCTGCGCGAGAGCCGGTCCTCCCAGGGAAAGCGATAAGACCAGAGCGGCACCGGCATTGAGAAGCTGTCGAACGGCGACGTCGAAGTGCATGATTTCCCCGGCCTGCTAGTGGTGTATTGGAATAACGGCGGCGTAAGTATCGGGGGGGCAGCGATTGTTGGTCAACCCCCCAATTGCCGGGGATATGCAACGACGAGCCGACGGAGCAAGCTCTCGGATCGCACGGTGCAGCGGCAGCGCAGTGTCCGGGGCGAACGTGGGGCAGCGCTGCGGCTGCAGGCTCATTCAGCTTGCTGCGCTGCGGGCGTTCAGCTCATACGCTGCAGGCGATCAGCTTATATATGGAGGCGGGGGTCGGAATCGAACCGGCGTACACGGCTTTGCAGGCCG
>JBFWXS010000105.1:1813-6235 GCA_050187175.1 Burkholderiaceae bacterium | reverse complement strand
CATGTCGGGCGGCGCGGCCGTTTCGCTGGCCGATGCCGCCGAGCGCTTCCAGATGTCGGTTCCCGAGCTCCCCGATCACATCCAGCAGGCTATCCTCGAGCGCGTGCCGCACGGATCGGCTGCAGGGCCCATCGATCTGACCGGCAAGGTGCTCGACGATCACTCGATCTTCCCGGACACGGTCGACGCAGTGGTGGAATCGGGCACATACGACAGCATCGTCGCGTTCCAGGCCGTCACCGGCATCACGCCGCAGCATCGCTCGTTCATCACCGACACGTGGTCGGCCGTCCGCCGCCGGCATCCCGATCTGCCCGTCGCCGTGGTCAGCGTCTTCGATGCCGAGAACCGCCGCTTCCTGGACGACATCGGCTGCATGGCTTTCGAGGAGCCAACGCGGGCGGTCCGCGCGCTGTCGGCGCTGGCCTGGTTCCACGAGGCCCAGCGGCGTCCGCCGTCGCAAGTCGAGCCTCTTGCAAGGCCGCCTGTCCTCGGCACGGGCGCGCAGTCGGAGTCGCAGGCCCTGCGTTTCATCGAGCAGGCCGGCATTCCCGTCGTACCGCATGCAGCAGCCGTCGATGCCGACGCCGCGGCGGCCGAAGCAGACCGGCTCGGCTATCCGGTGGCGCTGAAGGTGCTATCGGCCGATATAGCGCACAAATCCGATGTCGGCGGCGTCGAGCTGCGGCTGCGCGACACGAACGAAGTGCGCGCTGCATTCGCCGAGATCATGCGGCGGGTGCACGAGGCCAGACCGGATGCCGCGGTGGAAGGCGCGCTGGTCGCCCCCATGGTCCGGGACGGCGTGGAGTGCATCCTCGGCGGGCTGGTCGATCCGGTATTCGGCCCCATCGTGATGTTCGGTCTGGGCGGCATTCACGTCGAAGTGCTGCACGACGTCGCATTCCGGCGCGCGCCGCTCGACAGCGCCGAAGCCTTGCGCATGATCGGCGAGATCCGCTCCGGCGCCGTGCTAGACGGCGTTCGAGGCCGGCCGGCCGCGGACCGGCAGGCGCTCGCCGATGCGCTGGTGCGGCTATCGCAGCTCATCTCCGCGAACGCCGGCAGGCTGGCCTCGATCGAGATCAATCCGTTCATCGTCCAGTCGCGCGGCGGCTTCGCCGTCGACGCGCTGATCGTTCCCGGCTCGGGCGGTAACTAGCCATGGCCTGGATCCGCGCCGCCGCCGCCACGCCGTTCGGCCGCCACGAGGGCAGCGACTCGCTGGACCTGATGTCGCAGGCAGCGGCTCAGGCGCTGCGCGAGTCGGGGCTGGAGCGCACCGAGATCGGGGGGGTGATCTGCGGACATTCGACCACGCTGCCGCATCTGATGCTGGCCACCGTCTTTGCGGAACACTTCGGCCTGCAGCCGCGCTACGCGCACGGCGTCCAGCATGGCGGCGCGACCGGGCTGGCGATGGTGATGCTCGCCGATGCGCTGGTCGCGGCCGGCGTCGTCGAGCATGTACTGGTGGTGGCCGGCGAGAACCGCTTGACCGGGCAGAGCCGCGACACGACTCTGCAGAGCCTGGCGCAAGTGGGCCATCCGCGCTACGAGCTGCCGCTGGGGCTGAACGTACCGGCCTACTATGCGCTGCTCGCCTCGCGCTACCTGCACGAGTACCGGCGCACCGAGGAAGATCTCGCCGAGCTCGCCGTGCTCATGCGGCGCCACGCACTCGACCATCCGCAGGCCCATTTCCATCAGGCCCTCAGCGTCGCGGACGTCATGGCCTCGAAGCCGATCGCCACGCCGCTGAAGCTGCTCGACTGCTCGCCGGTGTCGGACGGCGGTGCGGCCGTGATCGTGAGCAAGGCCGCGGGCGGTGCAAGCGCAAGCCGCATCTCCGGCGGCGGCCAGGCGCACATGCATCAGCACGCGACCGCCGCCGCCGATCTGATCGCCAGCGGTGCGCGCGAAGCCGCCGAGCGCGCGCTGAGCGCGGCCGGCACGACGCTGGCCGCCGTCGACTATCTCGGCATCTACGACAGCTTCACCGTCACGCTGGCCGTCCTGCTCGAACAGATCGGGCTGTGCCGTCCCGGCCACGCCGCCGCCGACGTACGCAGCGGACGTTTCAACCGGGACGGTCCGCTGCCGCTGAACACGCATGGCGGGCTGCTGTCCTACGGCCACTGCGGGGCGGCCGGGTCGCTGGGACACCTCGTCGAGGCGCACCTGCAACTGACCGGCGCGGCCGGCGTGCGGCAGGTTGCCGGCGCCTCGCGGGCACTCGTGCACGGCGACGGCGGAATCATGTCGTCGCACGTCTCGCTGATTCTGGAGGCGCAGCAATGAATCGCACTCTCAGCCCGGCAGCGCCCGCCGACTGGACGGCCGGCGAACCCGCCATCGTCTTCCAGCGCTGCGCTGTCTGCGCTCATCGCTGGTACTTCGCGCGAAGCTTCTGCCCGCGCTGCGGCGCCGACGAGCCCGCGGCAGAGCGCGCCGCAGGCAGCGGCGTCGTACACGCGATCACGACGGTGCAGCGGGCACCCACCGACAGCCTGCGCGCCGCCCTGCCCTACACCGTGGCGCTGGTCGATTGCAACGAAGGCTTCCGCATGCTGGCTCACGCCGAAGCCGGACTGGCAGTCGGCGATCCGGTGCAGGCCGGGTTCAGGACCTTCGACGGCGGACTGGTGCCGTTCTTTCGACGACACCCCACGGACTGAAGCGCCCCTTCCCGAGACATGACGAACAGCGAGGAGACACCCATGAGACGACAGTTCCTGACGCAGATCGCGGCGGCAGCCGCGACAGCGAGCGCGGCCTTCACTCTGCCCCGCGCGTTCGCGCAGGACGGATACCCGCAGAAGCCTCTGCGGCTGATCGTGCCGTTTCCGCCGGGCGGCATCGTCGACATCGTCGGGCGCGACCTTGCCGAGCGTCTCGCCGCCCGTCTGGGCCAGCCGGTCGTGGTCGAGAACCGCAGCGGCGCGGGCGGCGTCATCGGCAGCGACGTGGTGGCCAAGTCGGCGCCGGACGGCCTCAACCTGGTCCTGGCCACATCGGGGCACGCCATCCTGCCCGCGCTGGGTCCGCTGCCGTTCGATCCCGTCGGCGATTTCGCTCCGGTCGCGACTGTCGCCGACATCCCGCAGGTGATTACCGTGCCGGCGTCGCTGGGTGCCGGATCGCTGCAGGCATTCACCAGCCAGGCCCGCGGCGCGCCGGGCAAGCTCAGCTTCGCGTCGTCGGGCAACGGCAGCCTGCTGCATCTGATCGGCGAACAGTACAAGCGGCTGGCGGGCATCGACATCACGCACGTTCCATACAAGGGTCAGCCGCAGGCCCTCGCCGACCTGATCTCGGGCCGCGTCGACATGATGCCGCTGTCGATCGGCGTGGCGCTGCCGCACATCCAGAGCGGCAAGCTGGTCGGTCTGGCCATCACGGCCGACCGGCGCAACCCCGCCCTGCCGAACGTGCCGACCACCGCCGAAGCGGGGCTGCCGGACCTGAAAGGCTCAGCGTGGTTCGCGGTACTGGCGCCGGCGCGCACGCCGGCAGCGATCGTGCAGCGGCTGTCCGGCGAGCTCGAACGGATCTGCGCGCAGCCGGAGTTCGAGCGCAAGCTGCAGGCCGCCGGCGGAACGGTGACCTTCAAGGGCCCTGCGGCGACCGCGGACGTGATCCGCACCGAGATCGACGGCTGGCGCCGCCTCGTCAGCGCTGCCGGCATCAAGGCTCAATGAGCGTGAAGCAGACGATGCCGGAAGTCAGGGATCCCCACCGCACGCCGGTTCTGATCGGCGTCGGCACCGCCAGCCAGCGCATCGAGGACCCGCAGGCCGCGGCCGAACCGCTGCAGCTGCTGCTGAACGCCGTCGGCGCCGCCGTGGCCGATACGGGCACTGCCGACATATTGCGCGAATGCGCGTCGATCGCAGTACCGCAGGGGCGCTGGTCGTATCGGAATCCGGCCGGCGCGGTCGCCCGCCGCTTCGGCGCCGGCGATGCCTGCACGATGCTGTCGACGGTGGGCGTGCTGCAGCAGACGCTGATCGGAGACGCTTGCGCCCGCATCGCACGCGGGCAGGCGCATACCACGCTGGTCTGCGGCGCCGACGCCGGCTATCGGCTGCAGCGCTCGCAGATCCTCGGACAGACACTGCACGACGCTCAGCAGGACGACACGCCGCAGATCCGGCTCACACCCGCCGAAGAGATCCGCCATCCGGCCGAACTCGATGCCGGGCTGAAGATGCCGATGGGCCTGTACGCGATGATGGAAAGCGCGCTGCGCGCAAGACACGGCTGGAGCATAGACGCGCACCGCGAGCATCTGGCCGCGATGTATGCGCGCTTCGCCGGCATCGCGCAACGCAATCCGGCTGCATGGCTGCGCGACCCGCCTGACGAAGCAACGCTGCGCGGCGGTCCCGGCAATCCGATGCTCGCCTTCCCGTACACGCG
>JBFWXS010000105.1:0-1713 GCA_050187175.1 Burkholderiaceae bacterium | reverse complement strand
CGCTGCGAGTCACCGACGGGCGCATCGAAAGCATCTAGATCGAAACGCTTCTTTCATTCACTTCATTGCTCAGGAGACGGATCATGCGACGTCGATGGATCAAGTACGTGCTGGCAGGCCTGCTCGCCGTTCACGCGGGCCTCAGCGCGGGCCAGCCCTATCCGGCCCGGCCGGTCAAGCTGATCGTCCCCTTCCCTCCAGGCAGCGCCACCGACGTGATCGCAAGGCTGGTGGCCACCGAGCTGCAGCGCGAACTGGGGCAGCCGTTCGTCGTCGACAACCGCGCCGGCGGCCAGGGCACGATCGCCGCCGAGGCGCTGGTACGCAGCGAGCCTGACGGCTACACATTGATGGTCGCGACCTCGGCGCTGGCGTCGACGCCGAGCATGCTCAAGAGCGTGCCCTTCGACACGAATCGCGACTTCACGCCGATCAGCCGCCTCGTCTACACCGCGCTGGCGGTGATGGTCCGCAAGGATTTTCCGGCGCAGACACCGCAGGAGTTCATCCAGGAAGCGAAGAAGCGCGCCGCCAAGCTGACCGGCGGCTACGGATCGCCGGCGGGACAGATCGCACTGTCTCAGCTGCGCACGCTGGGCGGCTTCGACCTGGTGCTGGTGCCGTACAAGGGGATTCCGACTTCGATCACCGACGTCATCGGCGGCACGCTGGACATGACGATCTCGGACCTGACCAATGCGATGTCGCAGAGCCGAGCCGGCGCCGTGAAGATCATCGGCGTCACCTCGTCCAAGCGAAGCCCGCTGGTACCCGACTGGCCGGCCATGGCTGAATCGCTGCCGGGTTACAACGTGGATGCCTGGATCGCGCTGATGGGACCGCGCGGCCTCAACGCCGATATCGCCGAGCGGCTGCACGCGGCCGCCACGCGCGCGATCGCGGCAGAAGCCGTGCAGACGCGGCTGCGCGGGTTCGGCATGACCGCTGCTCCGATGGGGCCGGCCGAGATGCGCGGCTTCTTCGCGAACGAGGTGCAGACCTATGCCAGGCTGGTGAAGGAAGCGGGCATCCAGCCGGAGTGAGCATCGGTACGGGTACTGCGGACTCTACGGCAACGACGGAGTCACCGTCGGCGCCGTCGCATCCCCGGCACCCAGCTCGCGCTGCATCAGCACGGTATCCACCCAGCCGCCCAGCTTGAAGCCGACGGCGCGCAGCGTCCCCACCTCGCGGAAACCCTGGCTCCGATGCAGTGCGATCGACCCCGCATTGCCGCTGTTGCCGATGACCGCGACCATCTGCCGCCACGGCCCGGCTTCGCAGCGCGCGATCAGCGTGCGCAGCAGCGCACTGCCGATGCCTCGGCCGCCCATCCCATCGGCGACGTAGACGGAATCCTCTACCGTGTAGCGATAGGCGGCGCGTGAGCGATAGGCCGTCGCATACGAGTAGCCCACCACTGCGCCGTCCGCGACGGCCGCCAGGTACGGCAGGCCTGCCTTCAAAACGGCCTCCCGGCGGCCCAGCATCTCCTGCAACGACGGCGGCACCTCCTCGAAGGTCGCGATGCCGTACAGCACGTAGGATGCGTAGATGGTCTGGATCGCGGCCATGTCGTCGGGATGCGCGTCGCGCACCAGAATCGTGCTGTCGGATGCGGACCGCCGCGGAGCGGCGCATCGGCCCGGAGCGGCGGCCTGACCCGAAGCAGCGGATTGACTCGGAGTAGCGGATTGACTCGGAGTAGCGGAT
>JBFWXS010000104.1:0-6442 GCA_050187175.1 Burkholderiaceae bacterium | reverse complement strand
ACATCGTCTGGCGCGACGACCGCGCGCGCTTCTATCGCAGTGCCGAGGCCGAACTGCTGGTCACGCTGCACCGGCAGGCTCGCGGAACCGCGGCCGTCATCTACCGGATGGAGTCCCGCTCATGACCCGCAGACGCCTTCGCGGCCAGTCGATGGTCGAGTATCTGATCGTCGTGATGCTGCTCGTGCTGGCGCTGGTCGCCGGCCCGAACGATCCATTGCAGGCGCTCGCCGGCGCAATCGGCCTTCGCTACCAGGCCTTCACCGAAGTCATCTCGCTGCCATGAATCCTCGTCAATGGGGGCCCGTGCTGGCCCGCTACCGCAGCCTCATGCTGTTCGCCGTGGCGCTGCTCTTCGGGGCGCTGGCGGTCTACGGCGCTCGCGGCTATATCAGCGAACGGCTCGAAGTCGAGAAGGCCCGCCTGCAGCCCAAGCGCCAGATGGCCGAGGTGGTCGTAGCCAAGCGTGATCTCGAGCGTGGCGAACGCATAGGTCCCGACAATATGGCCGTGCGTTCCGTTCCGCTGGAATACCTGCCCGGCTCGGCGGTCCGGCCCGAGCACTTCGAGCAGCATGCCGGCGCACGTCTGGCGCTGCCCATGCGCGGCGGCGAGCCTCTGCTGTCCACGGCATTGACAGGCGCTGAGACCGGCGCATTCTCATCGCGCATTCGGCAAGGAATCCGCGCCATGTCGATCGCGGTCGACGAGGTCAATTCGGTGTCCGGCATGCTGCAGCCGGGCGACCGTATCGATCTGCTGTTCTCGGTGCGTCCGCCGGGCGCGGCAGGCCTGCCGGTCGGCGGCGAGATCACGACGACCTTGATGCAGGATCTCTCCGTTCTCGCAACCGGCCGCCAGGTCCGGCCCGGCGTCGATGAAACCAATCCGGGCCGCTACTTCACGACGATCACCGTCGAGGTGACGCCCGAGCAGGCGCAGCGGCTGATCGTCGCGCAGCGCGCCGGCAAGCTGACGGCGATGCTGCGCCACCCCGACGATCGCCAGCCCGTCGGCCAGCGTCTGCACGACGTGAAGAGCCTGCTGGGTCTGTCGACCGAGGCGCCGCTGCCGGCAGTACGCACCGGGCCTGAGGTCATCGTCGGCGGCCGCGGGACGCTGACGCCGCCGCTGGCCGCTGCCGAAGCGCTGGCTCGGCAGCCGGCGGCGGAGCTTCCCCTCAGGTCCGAGCTCGTCACCAGGCCGGCGGCAGTGACCAGAGCCGGGATCGCGACCAAGCCCGAGTCCGCGGCCAAGCCGGAGCCCGCGGCCAAGCCCGAGTCCCCGGCCAAGCCCGGGCTGGCCGGCGATCGGGCTGTCAGCCGTCCCGAACCGCGCGAGGCAGCGGCGCTGTCGCCGTCGCTGCCCATCCCTGCACCTGCTTCCGCGCCCGAAGCGGCGCCGTGAATGCCATCTGGAACTCCAATGTCGCAATTCAAGCTCTTTCGCGGTCTGGCGGCGCTGGCCACTGCGCTGTTGACCTATTGCGTGGCCGCCGCGCCGCTCCCGCCGTCTTCGCCGATTGCCATCGATCTGCATGTCGGCCAGGTCCACGTCATCCGGGCAGCCGAGCTCAAGCGCATCGCCATCGGCAACGGCAAGGTCATCCAGGCCACGGCGCTGGACGGCGGACAGGTACTCGTGATTCCCGAGGCAGCCGGCCAGAGCTCGCTTCACTTGTGGGACAAGAACGGCGTGGAAACCAGCTTCGACGTGCGGGTCGTGCCGGCCGACGTCAATCGCCTGCTCGAAGAGGTCAAGGCTCTGGTCGGGCGCGACGAGCGCATCAGCGCCCGCATCGTCGGCGACAAGATCATCCTCGAGGGCAGCGAGCTGTCCGACGAGCAGGCGGCGCGAATATCGGAGGTGGCGCGCCGCTATCCGCAGATCGTCAATCTGATCAGCCGCGTCGGACTCGAACGGATGATAGAGATGGACGTCCGCATGCTCGAAGTGCGGCGCGATGCGCTCGAGCAGATCGGCATCAAATGGAGCGGCAGCGCGCAAGGGCCGTCGTTCGGCATCATCGGTGACCTGCATCGCAGCGATGCGTTCCGTCCCGGTGGAGCGGCGGCCGATGCCGCGCTGGCGGTGGCCCGCCGGGCCGCGCCGTTCGCGACCACACTGGGGTTGGCGACGTCGATCGGCTCGATCATCAACCTGCTAGTCCAAAACGGCGACGCGGTCGTGCTGGCCGAACCACGACTGTCGTGCCGCAGCGGCGGTACCGCCCGCTTCATCGCCGGCGGCGAGCTGCCGGTGCCGTTCGCGAGCGGACTGGGCGCGGTCTCGGTCGGCTTCAAGGAATACGGCATCAAGTTCGACGTCAGTCCGATGGCAGGAGAGTCGGGCGTCATCGCCGCCAAGATCGCCACCGAGATCTCGTCGATCAACTTCGACGTTCAGGTGCAGAGCGTACCGGGGCTGACCAAGCGGCGTGCCGAAACCGAAGTCAATCTCAGAGAGAACGAAACGCTGGTCATCGCGGGCCTGTTGAGCGAGGAGAGCTCCCGCTCGATCGACAAGGTGCCGGCGATCGGCGACGTGCCCATACTCGGACGGCTGTTCCGCTCGCGGCAGTTCCGCGACCGGAAGACGGATCTGGTGGTGTTCGTGACGCCGCGCTTCGTCGGCGCAGCCAGCGAGCGCAATCAGCAGGCGATCGACGACGGCCGCCGGCGGCTCGACGCGGCCCGCGAGCGGGTACGCATGGTGGACTGACGCATGGTGGATAGAAAAATGCTCACGCTGATCATCGAAACCGACGGCGAAGCACCGCGCACGCTGCGCCTGTCCAGCTTTCCCAGCCGTATCGGCCGGCTGCGCGACAGTCCCGTGCGTCTGCCGAGCTGGCGCGTCGCCGGCGTGCATGCGGAGATCCATCGCATCGAGCGCGGCTTCAAGCTGGTCGACTGCGGCAGTCTCGGCGGCACCTGGGTCAACGGCGAGCGCATCGTCGAATACGCGCCCTTGTCCGACGACGATGAGATCTCCATTGCCGGCTTCCGCATCCGTGCGCACCCCGCGCTGCGGCTCGTGGGAGCGGATCCTGCGCGCAGCACGCCGCCGTCTGCTCAAGCCGGCGAGCTCGGCGCGAACGCGCCGGCCCTGGAAGATGCGGCCGGCACGGCCCCGGATCAGGACGCCGGCCTGGAATGGCGCCGCCTGCTGCACCGGCGCCTGCTGGCGGCGATCGATCTGCGGCGGCAGGACATCCGCCAGTTGAGCGCGGCTCAGCTGCGCGCCGAGGCGCAGACGCTGCTGATCGAGCTGCTGGCCAGCGACGACGTGCTGCCGGTAGGCATCGACCGCACGCGATTGATCGACGATGTGCTGGACGAAGCCATCGGCCTAGGGCCGCTGGAGCCCCTGCTGGCCGATGACAGCATCACGGAGATTATGGTCAACGCCGCCGACGAGATCTTCATCGAACGCAACGGCCGCATCGAGCGCGCATCCGCCGCATTCACCGGCGACGATGCGATCCGCGCGACGATAGACCGGATCGTGACGCCGCTGGGGCGGCGCATCGACGAAGGCTCGCCGATGGTCGACGCCCGGCTGCCGGACGGTTCGCGCGTCAACGCCATCATTCCGCCGCTGGCCGTACGCGGACCCGCGATCACGATACGCCGGTTCAACCGGCGGCTGTTCGCCCCGGAGGATCTGGTGGACATCGGCTCGCTGTCCGAGCCCATGCTGTCCTTCCTGCGCGTCTGCGTGCAAAGCCGCCGCAACATCGTCGTCTCCGGCGGCACGGGCTCGGGCAAGACGACGCTGCTGAATCTCCTGTCGAACCTGATCCCCGAGGACCAGCGGATCGTCACCATCGAGGACGCTGCCGAGCTGCGCCTGCATCACGAACACCGCGTCAGCCTGGAAGCCCGTCCGGCCAATGCCGAAGGACGAGGGCAGGTGACGATCCGCGATCTGGTCCGCAATGCGCTGCGCATGCGGCCGGACCGCATCGTGGTCGGCGAATGCCGCGGCGGCGAGGCGCTCGACATGCTGCAGGCCATGAACACCGGCCATGACGGTTCACTGACGACGGTGCATGCGAACAGTCCGCGCGACGTCGTCTCGCGGCTCGAGACGATGGTCCTGATGGCCGGCGTCGACATGCCGGTGGCGGCGATCCGCGAACAGATCGTCTCCGCGGTCGACGTCGTCGTGCATCAGTCGCGGATGGCAGACGGCAGCCGGCGGATCGTCGAGATCGCCGAGCTGACCGGACTGGAAGGTTCGCGCGTCCTGATGCAGCCGCTGTTCCGATACGACAAGAGCGGCAGCGACCGTACCGGCATGGGCCGCTTCATCGGCTGCGGCAACATACCCGAGTTCTATGAGGCACTGCGCGCCGAAGGCCGGTCGGTCGATCTCAGCCTGTTCCAGGGGCAAGCATGAGCGCCGAGCTCTGGGCCGTGCTGTCCGCGGTCTTCGCGGCGGCCGCAGCCTTGCTGGCGCTGGGCAGCCTGCTGGCGCGCCAGTATGCTGGCCGTCATCGTGAACGCTTCGAGCGCGCCGTCGGCAGCCGTCTGCGCGACTCGTTCCTGTTCATCGATCCCGCGCGACTGCTCGCGCTCAATCATCTGCTGACGCTGGCGGCCGTCGGGCTCGTCTGGTGGCTCAGCGGACGATGGCAGATGGCGCTGCTCGCGGCGCTGGCCGCCGCCGCGCTGCCCGGATGGGTGCTGCGCCGCCTGCGCCGCCGGAGAATCGAGGCCTTTCGCCAGCAGATGCCCGACCTGCTGATGCTGATCGCCGGCGGTCTGCATGCAGGCTGCGGACTCGGACAGTCGCTCGCACAAGCGGCTGCCGAGATCGGTCTGCCGGCCAAGCAGGAACTGGGGCTGCTGCTGCGCGAGCAGCGCCTCGGCGTCACGCTCGACCAGGGGCTGGCTTCGCTGGCTCGCCGGGTGCCGATCGAAGAGACGGTGCTGTTCGCGTCGGCGCTGCGCATCGGCGCCGAAACGGGAGGCAACATGGCCGGCCCGTTCGAGTCACTGGCCGAAGCGACGCGTCGCAAGCTGGCGCTCGAAGGCAAGATCCGGGCTCTCACGGCACAAGGGCGGCTGCAGGCGGCGGTCATGGGCGCGCTGCCGGCCGGCCTGGCGCTGCTGCTGTTTCTCGTCGAGCCCGATGCCATGGCGCCGCTGCTGGAGACCTGGCAGGGATGGCTGGTCTGCCTGCTAGTCGTCGTGCTGCAGATCATCGGCGTGATGATGATCAGGCGCATCGTGGCGATCGACATATGAGCCACGTCGATCTGTGGTGGCCGCTGGCCGCGTCGTTCGTCGCGGTGGTCGCGTTGATCGCGGCGGCCGCGAACGTCTGGCCCACCGCGCCGGCGGAGGATCGCCGCTTCTCCGATCCGCTGCCGTGGGCCTGGCGCCTGTCCTGGCCGCTGGTGCGTCGTGTCGTGACCATCGTCGCGCCGCTGCTCAGCCTGCATGCACGCGAGCGATTGCGCGAACGGCTCGGCCGGGCCGGCTTCGATCGTTCGATCAATCCTGATCAGTTCGTCGCCGGTCAGCTGCTGGCGGCGATCGCGGGCGCGCTGATCTGCCTGGGCGCAGTTGGTGTGTCGGCCGCGGGTGGCACGGCTGCGCTGCTTGGCGCGGCGCTCGGCGCAGCCATTCCCGCGCTTGCGCTGCGCGATCGCGCGAACCGTCGTCGCAGCGCGCTGCTCGCCCGTTTGCCGCACGACCTCGACCTCGTCACCTTGTCGGTGGAAGCGGGACTGAATCTCAGCGCGGCGCTGGCGCAGGCCGCGGCGCATGCGCCGCCAGGGCCCCTGCGCGACGAATGGCGGCGCGTGCTGCGCGACGTCCATGCCGGCCAGCCGCGGCACGAAGCGCTGCGGCAGTTCTCCGTCCGCGTCGCTCTGCCCGCGGTGTCCAGCCTGGTCGCGGCACTGCTCGCGGCCGAGCGCCAGGGGGCCAGCCTCGGCCCCATCCTGCGAGCGCAGGCCGAGCAACGCCGCACCGAACGATTCCTCAGAGCCGAGAAGCTGGCGATGGAGGCGCCCGTGAAGATGCTGCTGCCGCTCGTCGTCTGCATCTTCCCCGGCACCTTCGCGATTCTGCTGTTCCCCGTCGTCGTTCGCCTGATACAGGAGGGCGTATTGTGAGTCGAATGCAGCCAGAGGCGGTCGCCATCCGCTTCGAATATCCGGGGCGTCCCGACATCGCCATGCGAGTGGTGACTGCGCTGGACTTCGTCTCGCGTCTGCGCGGCCTCATCGGTCAGCAGCCGCCGGATGCCGGCACAGGGCTCTGGATCGAACCCTGCGCCGGCATCCATACCTTCGGCATGCGCGCAGCAATAGACCTCGTCTTCGTGTCGCGCGATCGCCGCGTGCGCCGGATCGACGATCAGGTGCCGCCGCACCGCCTGCGCGGGTGCCGCGGGGCGCGCGCCGTCATCGAGATGCGCGCCGGAC
>JBFWXS010000103.1:0-6705 GCA_050187175.1 Burkholderiaceae bacterium | reverse complement strand
CAGTGCCTGCTGGGGGCGCGGCGGCGCCGCGCCGCGCCGGCTGCAGCGGGTCGTCGGCCTGCTGCATCAGGTGAATGAACGCGTCCTCGAGCGAGGGTTCGATCGGACGCAGCTGCAGCGCACGCTGCTCGCTGAACCGGCGCAGCGCCGCCTCCAGCGGCGGCCCGTCGCGGCCGCTGACGTGCAGCACGGCGCCGAAGCTGGCGACCTGTTCGGCGCCCGGCAGCTGCTGCAGCGCCGTTGCGAGTCCGTGCAGATCTTCGCCGCGCAGCTCCCAGGTGTGCAGCCGCTGCGCCGCGATGATCTGCTGCGCGGTGCCCGACGCGAGCAGCTGGCCGTAGGCGATGTAGCCGAGCCGGTGGCAGCGCTCGGCTTCATCCATGTAGTGCGTGGACACGAGCACGGTGATGCCGTCGGCCGACAGCCGATGAAGCTCCTCCCAGAAGTCGCGGCGCGCCTTCGGATCGACGCCGGCAGTCGGTTCGTCGAGCAGCAGCAGCCGCGGCTGGTGCAGCAGGCAGGCCGCCAGCGCCAGCCGCTGCTTCCAGCCGCCCGACAGCGTGCCCGCGAGCTGATGCCGGCGGCCGCTCAGGCCCAGATCGTCGAGCGCGCGCTCGACCGCTTGCCGCCGGTCGCTCATGTCGAACAGGCGCGCTACGAAGTCGAGGTTCTCCGCGATCGACAGGTCTTCCCACAGCGAGAAGCGCTGCGTCATGTAGCCGACCTCGCGCTTGATCGCGGCGCTCTCGCTGCGCACGTCGAAGCCCAGGCAGGTGCCCTGGCCGCTGTCGGGCGTGAGCAGGCCGCAGATCAGCCGGATCGACGTCGTCTTGCCGCTGCCGTTCGGGCCCAGGAAGCCGAAGATCTCCCCTTCGCGGACCTGCAGGCTGAGATCGCGAACGACGTGCCGGTCGCCGAAGTGCTTGTTCAGGCCCTGCACGTCGATCGCCAGCGCGTTCGCGCTCATGGCTGATCGACCAGCCGGACGTCGATCGGCAGCCCGGGGCGCAGGCTGGCGGCCTGCTCGGCGGCCGGCGCCGCTTCGACGCGGAAGACGAGCTTCTCGCGGTTGCCGCGGCTGTAGATCACCGGCGGCGTGTATTCGGCCTGCGCCGCGATGAAGTCGATGGTGGCGCGAATCGGGGCAGCGCAGCCGTCGCAGCTCGCCTCGACCAGCTGCCCCGCGGACAGCCGCGCCAGCGAGGTCTCCGGCACGAAGAAGCGCAGGCGCCGCCGCGCGTCGGGCAGCAGCGCGACCACCGGCGATCCGGCCGGCACCCATTCGCCGGGGCGATAGTAGGTCTCGGTCACTTCGCCTGCCGCCGGGGCGGACACGTTCTTGCGCTCGACCGCCCAGCGCTTCTGCGCCGCCAATGCATCGGCGGCTTGCAGCTCGGCCTCGGCGCCGCGCACTTCGGCGTCGCGGCCGAGCGAGGAGCGGTAGCTGCTCAGTTGCTGGCGCGCCGCATCGAGCTGCGCCTGGGCCTGCGCCTGCTCGGTCAGCGCCTGATCGAGCGCGGCCTTGGACACGAAGTTGCGCTGCGCGAGCGCCTGCTGCTGACGCAGCCGTGTCTGCGCCAGCGCTAGCCCGGATTCGGCCGAGCGCACCGCGGCCTCCAGCGCCGCGATCTCCGGCGCGCGTCGCGGCTCCTTCAGGTTCTGCATGCGTTCGCGCGCCGCGCGTGCCTGCGCATCGGCCTGCGCCAGCGCCTGCACGTCGGGGTCGGCGGCGATAGAGAACACCGGCTGGCCCGGGCCCACGCGGCTGCCGCGAATGGCGTCGAGCGACTGCAGATAGCCGGGCTGCGGCGCGGCGAGGTACAGGTATTCGCCTTCGATGTAGCCCTGGAAGCCGGACACCTCCGGTCGCTGGCAGCCCGAGATGAGGATGGACAGCGCGATGAGTGCGGTTGCCGCGAGCCGGGAGGAGGGCCGCTGATGCCGCGCGCGGCGGCCGGGGGAGGCGGCATTGTTCATGCGTGCGGCATCGTTCATGCGTACGGCATCGTTCATGCGTGCAGCGACTGCAGCGACTGCCGCAGCGCGCCGATGCCGTCGTCGATGCGCTCGGTCGAGACTGCCGAGAAGCCCAGCCGCAGCCCCTGACGCGCGCCCGGGCGGGAGAAGAACACGGTGCCGGCCTCGATCAGCACGTCGTGCGCGCGCGCTGCCTCGCGCAGTCGTTCGGTATCGACGCCGGCCGGAGGCTGCACCCAGACCGCCGAGCCGCCGCGCGGCGGCTGCGCATGCCAGTCGGGCAGGTGCTTGGCCATCGCGGCGACGATGCGCCGAGCCCGCTCGCGGTAGATGCCGCGCATGCGCCGCGCCAGCGATTCGTAGTGGCCTTCGGCCAGGAACAGCGCCAGTGCCCGTTGCAGCGAGCTGGGCGGGTGGCGCAGCATCAGTCGGCGCAGCATGCGCAGCTCGGCGATCAGTTCGGCGGCGCCGACGATGTAGCCGAGCCGGATTCCCGGTGCCAGCGTCTTCGACAGGCTGCCCACATGCACGACGCGGCCGGCCAGGTCGAGGCTCTTCAGCGCCGGGGTTGCCGCGCCTTCGTAGCTGGTCTCGGGCTCGTAGTCGTCCTCGATCAGCACGCAGTCGTGCGCGGCGGCGAACTCGATCAAGGCTTTGCGCCGCGCGATCGGCATCGTGACGGTGGTCGGGCACTGATGGCTCGGCGTCAGATACAGATAGTCGCAGCCGCGCAGCGAGCCGTCGACGCGAAGCCCGTCGCCGTCGACCGGCAGCGCGCGGATGCGCGCGCCGCGCAAGGCGAAGATGTTGCGCGCATCCGGATAGCCGGGATCCTCGACGCCGACCGTGGTCTGCGCACCGGTCAGCAGCGCGGCCAGCAGATACAGCCCATGCTGCGCGCCCATCGTCACCAGGATCTCGCTGTCGCGGGCCCAGACGCCGCGGCGCGGCAGCAGCCGCGTGCGGATCTGTTCGATCAGCATGGGATCGTCGCGATCCACCTGATCGCCGAGCGCGCTGCGCGCGTCCTGGCCGCGCAGTGCTCGCTCGAAGCAGTCGCGCCAGTCGGTCTGCGGGAACAGCGCGGGGTCGATCTGTCCATACACGAAAGGATAGCGATAGCGCTCCCAGTCGGCCGGCTTCAGCAGCAGCCGCTGGCGGCCGGGCTGCGTCTTGAAGCGCGCGCTCCAGACCGGCGCCGGCAGCTCGCCCAGCGCCACCGCCGGCTCCGCCGGCGGCAGCGCCGCCTCGAAGCCGTCGCGCAGATAGAAGCCGCTGCGCGGGCGCGCCTCGAGCACGGCCTCGGCGACCAGCCGTTCCAGCGCGGCCACCACGGTGCTGCGCGCGACGCGGAGTTCGCGCGCCAGCTCGCGCGAGCCCGGCAGCGGGCTGCCCGCCACCAGGACACGCGCCCGCGCCGCCGCGATCAGCATGCGCGCCACGCGGTCGGCGAGATTGGGGCCGGGCGGCGTCTGTTCGTAGCGGCTGCGCCAGATCTGGTCTGTGGAGATGCGCATATCTGGCTCTATCTTATTCGATGCGCGCGCAGTAGTCTTCAGCGGGTTGGAAGAGAACCGATAGTAGTTACTGACATGGAGCCGTCGAAATGGGACACGCCGAAGCGCAGCTGAGCACACGACTGCAACCGTTCTGGATGCCGTTCTCGCCGAACAAGGAATTCAAGCAGGAGCCGCGGCTGTACGCTCGCGCCGAGGGCATGTACTTCTATACGCCCGACGGCCAGGCCATCATCGATGCCTCGTCGGGCCTGTTCTGCGTGGCGGCCGGGCACTGCCGCCCCGAGATCACTGAAGCCGTTTCCAGGCAGCTCGCCACGCTCGACTATGCGCCGCCGTTCCTGCGCGGCCACGCCGGGGCGTTCGAGCTGGCCGAGCGGATCACCGAGTACACGCCGGCCGGCGTCAACCGCGTGTTCTTCACCAATTCCGGCTCCGAGTCGATCGACACGGCGATGAAGATCGCGCTGATGTACCACCGCGTGCGCGGCGAGCCGCAGCGGCAGGTATTCATCTCGCGCGAGCGCGCCTACCATGGGGTGAACATGGGCGGCGTTTCGCTGGCTGGGCTGGTCAACAACCGCCGCGCGTTCGGCGTCGGCCTGCCGGGCGTCTATCACATGAGGCATACGGCGCTGCCCGAGAACAAGTTCATCAAGGGCCAGCCGGAGAAGGGCGCCGAACTGGCCGAGGATCTGCTGCGCTTCGTGCAGACGCTGGGCGGCGAGAACATCGCGGCGGTCTTCGTCGAGCCCACGGCTGGCTCCTGCGGCTGCCTGCCGCCGCCCAAGGGCTATCTGAACCGGCTGCGCGAGATCTGCGACGCGCACGGCATCCTGCTGGTGTTCGATGAAGTGATCACCGGCTGGGGCCGGATGGGCGAGAATTTCGGCGCGCAGGCCTTCGGCGTCACGCCCGACCTGATGACGATGGCCAAGGCGCTGACCAACGCAGCGCAGCCCATGGGGGCGGTCGTCGCCAAGCAGGCGGTCTACGATGCGATCACCAATGCCGGACCCGAGCGCGGCGTGGAGTTCTTCCACGGTTATACGTATTCGGCGCACCCGGCGGCCTGCGCGGCCGGCCTCGCGATGATGGACATCATCGCCAAGGACCGGCTGATCGACCGCGCGCGCGAGATGAGTCCGTACTTCATCGACTCGATCCATTCGCTGCAGGACCTGCCGGTGGTCACCGACATCCGCTCGATCGGCATGCTCGCCGCGATCGACGTCGCTCCCGACAAGAGCCCCGGCGCGCGCGGCCACGAAGTGCAGAAGCGGCTGTACGACGCCGGCCTGCATCTGAAGAACACCGGCGACTCGCTGCTGATCGCGCCGCCGTTCATCGCCGAGCGCGCGCATATCGACGAGATCGTCGGCAAGCTGCGCGGCGTGCTGTCCAAGGCCTGACGCGCGTCGCTGGCGGCCGGCCGGCGGGCGGCAGGGCGCGGGGGCTTCAGTCCGCGAGCCGTCAGTCGGCGAGCCGCGCCGACGACTGCCGCCAGCCTATCCAGCCAAGCAGCACGATGACGACGGCCACCAGCGGGAACATCAGCATGTTGATCGCTTCCCAGCCGCTGGTGCTCAGCAGATGGCCGGATGCGAACGAGGTCAGCGCCACGGTGCCGAACACCAGGAAGTCGTTCAGCGCCTGGACCTTGTTTCGCTCGGACGGCTGGTAGCAGTCGGTGACCATCGCGGTGGCGCCGATGAAGCTGAAGTTCCAGCCGACGCCGAGCAGCACCAGCGAGCCCCAGAAGTGCCATAGCTGCAGTCCGCTGAGCGCGAGCAGCCCGGAGCCGGCGATCAGCACCAGCCCCAGCGTCGTGACCGGCAGCTTGCCGAAGCGCTCGATCAGCGCGCCGGTGAAGAAGCTGGGCGCGAACATCGCCAGTACGTGCCACTGGATGCCGAGCGCGGCTTCACCGATCGTGTGTCCGCAGCCGACCATCGCCATGGGCGCGGCCGTCATGATGAAGCTCATCAGGCCGTACGACACGACGCCCGCCGCGACGGCGACCAGGAAGCGCGGTTGCCGCGCGATGATCGACAGCGGCCGTGCCGGCCCCGCGGCTGCCGCGACGACCGGCGGCGGGGTGCGCAGCAGTGCCAGCAGCGGCAGCGCCAGCAGCGCCAGTACCGCCTGGCCGAGGAAGCTGCCGGCGAACGGCGCGGCCGGCATCGAATCGCGGGTCCAGATCACGACCTGCGGACCGAGGACGCCGGCGATGAGCCCGCCTATCATCACGCGTGAGATCGCGACCGGCCGCCACGCCGCCGGCACCGCATCAGTCGCGGCGAAACGGTAGCTCTGCACGCAGGCGGCATAGAAGCCGGCCATCGCAGTGGCGATGCAGAACAGCACGAAATCGCCGTTGACGATGGCCAGCGCTGCCGTCAGGCCGGAGATGGCGCCCAGCGCCGCGCCTATCACATAGGCGCCCCGGCGGCCCAGCTGCCGCATCAGCAGCGCGGCCGGAATCGTCGACAGCGCCAGGCCGAGGTTGAACACGCTGATCGGCAGCGTGGCCAGCTTGGCCGAGCCCGCCAGCGTCTGTCCCACGATGCCGCCGAGCGACACGATGATGGGCGGCGATGCGCTGCCTAGCGCCTGTGCGGCGACCAGGACCGAGATGTTGCGTCGGGCGACAGGATCCGGTGCGTCGGCTGCCGCGCCCGCCAGGGGGGAAGAGGAAGCGGTCGGGGCCGGCGGCTGTGGCGATGACATGAAATGCGGATTCCCAACTAGGCGCCGGACGCGGCGCTCGCAGACGACCGAAGCGGAATTTTCAGGTAGCGCACGCCGTTGTCCTCGGCCTGAGGGAGATCGCCGGCGCGGATGTTGACCTGGATCGAAGGCAGCAGCAGCGTCGGCGCCGACAGCGTGGCGTCGCGCCGCTGCCGCATCGCGACGAACTCGCCTTCGCTGACGCCTTCATGCACGTGGACGTTGCGCGCACGCTGTTCGGCCACGGTGGTTTCCCATGCGTAGTGATCGCGGCCCGGCGCCTTGTAGTCGTGGCACATGAACAGCCGAGTATGCGGCGGCAGCGACAGCAGCCGGTGGATGGAGCGGTACAGCGTCTGCGCGCTGCCGCCGGGAAAATCGGCGCGCGCCGTGCCGTAGTCGGGCATGAACATCGTGTCGCCGACGAACACGTCGTCGCCGATCCGGTAAGACACGCAGGCCGGCGTATGGCCTGGCGTAT
>JBFWXS010000102.1:0-6727 GCA_050187175.1 Burkholderiaceae bacterium | reverse complement strand
CGCTGCTGCTGTATGCGGGCTACACCATCCGCGTCACTGAATGGCGGACGCAGTTCCGCCGCCAGGTGAACGAGCAGGATTCGCGCGCCAATACGAAGGCGATCGATGCGCTGATCAACTATGAAACCGTCAAGTACTTCGGCAACGAGGAGTTCGAGGCGCGGCGCTACAACCAGAACCTGTACGAGCGGATGCGCGCCGCGATCCGCTCGCAGACTTCGCTGTCGGTGCTCAACGTCGGCCAGAGCCTGATCATCGCGGTCGCCGTCACGCTGCTGGTCTGGCGCGCCACCGCCGGCGTGGTCGCGGGCACGATGTCGCTCGGCGATCTGGTGCTGGTCAATGCGTTCATGATCCAGCTATACGTACCGCTGAACTTCCTGGGCGTGCTGTACCGCGAGATCAAGCAGGCGCTGACCGACATGGAGCGGATGTTCCGGCTGATGAGCGAGCAGCGCGAAGTGGCCGACGCGCCCGATGCGCGGCCGCTGCAGCTGGCGCGCGCGGCGGGGCGCAGCGCGCCGGAGATCCGCTTCGAACGCGTGTCGTTCGGCTACGACCCGCGCCGCACGATCCTGCACGACGTCGATTTCGCCATTCCCGCCGGCACCACCACGGCCGTAGTCGGCGCCAGCGGCGCCGGCAAGTCGACGCTGGCGCGGCTGCTGTTTCGCTTCTACGACATCTCCGGCGGCCGCATCCTGATCGACGGCCAGGACCTGCGTTCAGTGACCCAGGCCAGCCTGCGCGCGGCGATCGGCATCGTGCCGCAGGACACGGTGCTGTTCAACGACACGATCCGCTTCAATATCGGCTACGGCCGGCCCGAGGCCGGGCAGCACGAGATCGAATCGGCGGCGCGGGCGGCGCAGCTGCACGACTTCGTGGTATCGCTGCCGGCCGGCTACGACACGAACGTCGGCGAGCGAGGATTGAAGCTGTCGGGCGGCGAGAAGCAGCGCGTGGCGATCGCGCGCACGCTGCTGAAGGATCCGCCCATTCTGATCCTCGACGAGGCCACGTCGGCGCTGGACAGCCGCAACGAGCAGGCGATCCAGGACGCGCTGTCGCGCGTCGCGGCCGACCGAACGACGCTGGTCATCGCGCATCGGCTGTCGACCATCGTCGATGCCGATCAGATCCTGGTCATGGCCGCCGGCCGCATCGTTGAGCGCGGCGATCATGAAACGCTGCTGCGGCGGGGTGGGGAATACGCGCGGCTGTGGGCGATGCAGCAGGCCGACGAGGCCGATGAGGCGGGCGAGCTCAGCGAGCGTGCCTAGCCGCGGCGTACCGCCGAGGCCTCGGCTGAAGCAGCGCGCCAGCGCGAAGCCCCGCCTCAGCCGTGAAGCCCCGCCTCAGCCGTGAAGCCCCGCTCAGCCGTGAAGCAGCGCCTCAGCGCCCCGGCCCGCCCGGACGCTGGCCGCCGCGCGGCGGCCCGTTGAAGGACGGCCGCCCGCCGCCGGGCGCATGGGCGCCGCCCGGGTTCGGCATCATGCGTGGCGCGCCGCCCGCGCCGGGCCGCCGGCCGTCGGTGACGCCCGGCAGCGGCACGCCGTTGTCGCCCTGGCTGAAACCGGGCGTGGGGCGGCGGCGGTCGGTCACGCCGGGCAGCGGCACGCCGTTGTCGCCCTGGCTGAAACCCGGCGACGGACGGCGTCCACTGGGGACGCCCGGCAGCGGTATGCCGTTGTCGCCCTGCGTGAAGCCCGGCCGCATCCGCGGCGGCTGCGGCGGCGAAGGAATGGGCGCGACGCCGGGGGGCCGCGGACCCGCACCGGGGCCGTGGCCGGGATGGATTCCGGGCGGCCTGGGGCGCGGATGCGGGCCGATGGCGGGCGGCGGGCGCCAGGCCGGCGGACGCAGCCGGTAGGAGCCGCCGTACCAGATGCCGACGGCGGGCGGGCCCCAGCCCCACGGATAGGCGTAATCCGGTACGACCGTCACCGCGGGTGCATAGATGGTGGCCGGGGCGCTGCTGCCGACCGTCGGCGGCGGCTGCCGCGAGGCGAGCTGCACCATCTCGATGATGTCGGCGCTGGCGCCCTGGCGCAGCAGCAGGTCGATGTCGGCGTCGGTGGCCGGCGCCAGCAGCCCGCGGCGCTGGATCTCGGCGACGATGGTTTCCGGCGGATAGCCGTGCTCGATCAGCTGGCTGATGTCACCGATCGACAGCGGCCGTTCGACGGCGCTGCCGTAGCTGGGCGACGCGGGGTAGGCGTCGCCGTACTGCACGGCGGACGTCTGCGCGCAGCCGGCGGTGACCAGGGCCAGCGTCAGCACCGCGGCCAGGGCGTGCGGCGGACGGATCGGGCGAATCGTGCTCATGAAGAAAAAACGCCTCGGGGGCGGTGACGGTTGACCGCGGCGACCACGCTTCGCGCGCGGCCATCATAATCGCGCTTGTGCGTCCATTCCCGCAGCAAGCCTGCGACCCGGCCGCAAGCTGACGACGACCATGGAGATTCTCGATGACGACACACCGGATCGCCGTGATCCCCGGCGACGGGATCGGCAAGGAAGTGATGCCCGAAGGCGTGCGGGTGCTCGACGCGGCGGCGCGCCGCTTCGGCATATCGCTGCAGTTCGATCATTTCGACTTTGCCAGCTGCGACTACTACGCGCAGCACGGCCGCATGATGCCGGCCGACTGGAAGGACAAGATCGGCAGCCATGACGCGATCTACTACGGCGCCGTCGGCTGGCCCGCGACCGTACCCGATCACATTTCGCTGTGGGGTTCGCTGCTGCTGTTCCGCCGCGAGTTCGACCAGTACGTCAACCTGCGGCCGGTCCGCCTGATGCCAGGCGTGCCGTGCCCGCTGGCCAACCGCCAGCCCGGCGAAATCGACTTCTACGTGGTCCGCGAGAACACGGAAGGCGAGTATTCGTCGGTCGGCGGCCGCATGTTCGAGGGCACCGATCGCGAGATCGTCATCCAGGAGTCGATCTTCTCGCGGCACGGCGTCGACCGCGTGCTGCGCTACGCATTCGAGCTGGCGCGCCGGCGCGAGGCGAAGCACCTGACCTCGGCCACCAAGTCGAACGGCATCTTCATCTCCATGCCGTACTGGGACGAGCGGCTGGCGGCAATGCAGCCGCAGTATCCGGACGTTCGCGTCGACAAGTTCCACATCGACATCCTGACCGCGCATTTCGTGCGCAATCCGCAGTGGTTCGACGTGGTCGTGGCCAGCAACCTGTTCGGCGACATCCTGTCCGATCTGGGGCCGGCCTGCACCGGTACGATCGGCATCGCGCCCTCAGCCAATATCAATCCGGAGCGCAAGTTCCCGTCGCTGTTCGAGCCGGTGCACGGCTCGGCGCCCGACATCGCGGGGCAGGGCGTCGCCAATCCGATCGGCCAGATCTGGTGCGGCGCGATGATGCTGGATCACCTCGGCTATCCGCAGGCGCACGACGCGATCGTCGCCGCCATCGAGCGGGTCACGGCGGACGGTCCGCGTACGCGCGACATGGGTGGCGCGGCGAATACCGAGGACGTGGGCAAGGCGATTGCGGCGCTGATCTAACCGGCTGTTTGCGCGAGGACAGGAAATCCCCAGGTAGCTAGGGATTTCCCCTCGTAGGCGCGGCGATGCCGCGCTCGATGAGGTAAATTAGCCCGCGCTGTTGCAGAACACAATTCATGGCCGGCTCCGCGTCCGCGGCCCCGGCTCTCTTCAGGAGATATCCCATGCTTCATCGAATCGTCGCGGGCGTTGCTGCCGCCGTGGCCGTGCTGGCCGCGGGCGGGGCGGCCGCTCAGCAATATCCGTCGCGTCCGATCCAGGTCGTCGTGCCGTTCGCCGCCGGCGGACCCACCGACACCGTGGCGCGCACGGTGGCCGAGGCGATGGCCAAGCAGATGGGCGGCTCGCCTATCGTCATCGAGAACCTCGGCGGCGCAGGCGGCACCATCGGCGCGGCCAAGGTCGCCAAGGCCAATCCCGACGGCTACACGCTGCTGATCCATCACATCGGCATGGCCACCGCGCCGGCGCTTTATCGCAAGCTCCAGTACGACGTGCTGAAAGACTTCGAGTACATCGGCCTGATCAACGACGTGCCGATGACGCTGCTGACGCGCAACGGCTTCCCGGCCAAGACGGTCAAGGATCTGGTGCCCTACCTGAAGGCCAATGCCAACAAGGTGACGCTGGCCAATGCCGGCATTGGTTCGGCCTCGCACCTGTGCGGCCTGATGTTCATGTCCGCGATCGGTCAGGAACTGACGACCGTCCCGTACAAGGGCACGGCGCCCGCGATGGCCGACCTGATGGGCGGGCAGGTCGACCTGCTGTGCGACCAGACGACTAATACGACGCAGCAGATCCGCGGCGGCCGCGTCCAGGCGCTGGCGATCACCTCGCCGAAGCGCATCGAGTCGCTGAAGGAACTGCCGACGATGGCGGAATCCGGCTTCGCCGATTTCAACATCTCGATCTGGCACGGCATGTACGCGCCGAAGGGCACGCCCAAGGCGGTGGTCGACAAGCTGGTGGGCGCGCTGCAGCAGGCGCTGAAGGATCCGGCGCTGAACAAGCGCTTCGCCGATCTCGGCGCCGAAACGGTCACGCAGGATCGCGCCACGCCGGCGGCGCTGCAGAAGTTCGTGGCTGACGAGATCAACCGCTGGGGTCCGGTGATCAAGAAGGCGGGCGTCTACGCCGACTGAGCACCGCTGCAGCAGGCCGCGTGTAAGGCGGAGAGGGTTCTCGACGACGGTCAAACAATAACGATTCGCATCTGCGTTATCATGTCGGGATGAGTTCCTGGCATTCCGACACCTTCGACCGCCGATCGGGCCCGATCGGGCTGGCGGTCGCCCTGGCATTGCACGCGGGCGCGGCCTCCGCGCTGTGGGCCGGCCTGTCGACGCCGGTGCGGCAGGAGACCACGCCGCTGGAGGTCCGCTTCGTCGAGATCCAGCCGCCGACGCCGGAGCCGGTCGCGCCTCCGCCGCCGGCCCCCAAGCCTCCCGAACCGCCGCCGCCGCCGCCGAAACCGCCGCCCCCAAAACCCAAGCCCAAGCCTCCCAAGAAGGTCGAGCGCGTGGTGCCGCCGGCGCCCGTGCCGGTCCCGGTGCCGGCGCCCATCCTGGCCGTCGCGGAGCCCGCGCCGGTTCCGGCCGAAGTGATGACGGTGCCGCCGCCGGCTCCCGCGCCGCCGCCGGCGCCGCCCGCCCCCGTCGCGGCGCCCGCGCCGGCCGCGCCGCCTGCGCCCGTCGCAGCAGCTCCGGCGCCGGCCCCTGCGCCCGCGCCGCCGCCGCTGCCCATCATTCCGCCGAACTCCCAGGCGGACTATCTGCGCAACCCGTCGCCGGTCTATCCGACGATGTCGCGCCGCATGGGCGAGGAAGGGCGCGTGCTGCTGCGCGTCTACGTCGAACGCGACGGCACGGCTTCGCGCGTCAACGTCCGCGAATCCTCCGGGTTCTCGCGGCTCGACGATTCCGCGGTGATGGCCGTGCGCAACTGGCGCTTCGTGCCGGCCAAGCGCGGCGAGGAAACGCTCGCCGCCTGGGTGCTCGTACCGATCAATTTCTCCCTGAAGAACGTCTACTGATTCTCGAGAGGCTCTCGAATGGCCAACAACATGGGCTTCGCCCACTTCGTGTCCAGCGCCGACGGCGTTGCCTGGTTCGTGCTCGGTCTGCTGGTGTTCATGTCACTCGGCAGCTGGTTTCTCATCATCACCAAGGGCATCCGGGCCTTCGGCATGCGGCGGCGCAGCCGCGGCTTCCTGAAGGAGTTCTGGGAAGCCGCCAGCCTCGAAGCCGTCGCCAAGCGGCTGCGTTCGAGCGGCGTCACCGATCCGTTCTCGCACATGGTGCACCACGGCTTCACCGCTATCGAGCAGCACGGGAACCAGCAGCAGGCGGCGCGGCTCGTCGATGCGGGCACCTCTGAAGACTTCATGACGCGTGCGCTGAAGCGCGCGATCGCGCAGGACATGGCGCGGCTGGAGCGCGGGCAGGCCTTCCTGGCCACGGTGGCGTCGACGGCGCCGTTCGTGGGCCTGTTCGGCACCGTCTGGGGCATCTATCACGCGCTGATGGCGATCGGCATGGCCGGCGATGCCGGGCTGGACAAGGTGGCGGGGCCGGTCGGCGAGGCGCTGATCATGACCGGTATCGGCCTGGCCGTCGCCATCCCGGCCGCGGTCGGTTACAACGCGTTCGCGCGGCTGAACCGCAACGTGCGCACCGAGCTCGAGTCGTTCGCGTATGACCTGTTCGCGCTGTTCGGCACCGGCAGCAAGCTGTCGCCGATGCTGGCCGACGTGCGCGCCACCAGCGACCGCGTCCTGCGCCGCGTCCAGGATGCGGTCAAGGTGATGCCGGAAGGGGAGCACTGAGCATGGCCTTCGGTTCGATGGAGTCGGGCGGCGAGGACGAGCCGCTGTCCGAGATCAACATGGTGCCGCTCATCGACGTGATGCTGGTGCTGCTCATCATCTTCATGGTGACGGCGCCGCTGCTGACGCACGCGGTGAAGCTCGATCTGCCGCGTGCCACCAGCGAGCCGACGGTGGTCAAGGAAGAGCCGCTGCGCGTCGACATCGACGTGCAGGGCGAGCTGTTCTGGAACGGCCGCAAGGTCACGCTCGACGAGCTCGGCCGGCAGTTCGGCGAGGCCGCGCAGCGCACGCCGAAGCCGGAGCTGCTGCTGCGCGCCGACAAGCTGACGCACTACGAGAAGCTGGCGCAGGTGATGTCGCTGGC
>JBFWXS010000101.1:0-6859 GCA_050187175.1 Burkholderiaceae bacterium | reverse complement strand
CCGTCACCAGCGACTGGTCCACCTGAACCTCGTCGCCCACCTTCACCAATACCTCGATCACCTCGACATCGTTGAAATCGCCAATGTCCGGCACGCTCACATCGATCTTGTCACTCATCGTTCACTCGCTCGGTATCAAGGGCGCGGCCCGCCGCGCCCGCAAGACGGTTCCGGACAAAACGAAGCCGGCGTCCAATGCCGGCTTCACTCGATCCGCTGGGTTCCCGGAGGTCAGGCGTAGTGCGGATTGGCCTTGCCGGGGTTCAGGCCGTACTTGGCGATCGCCTCGGCCACTTTCTTGGCCGGCAGCGCGCCTTCATCAGCCAGCGACTTCAGCGCCGCCACGGTGACGAAATGGCGGTCGACCTCGAAGTGCTCGCGCAGCTTGGCCCGGAAATCGGAGCGGCCGAAGCCGTCCGTGCCCAGCACTCGGTAGCTGCGCCCTTTCGGAAGGAAGGCCCGGATCTGGTCGGCATACAGCTTCATGTAGTCCGTCGACGCGACAATCGGCCCGCTGCTCTTCTCGAACATCTTCGCCACGTACGGCTGCCGGGCCTTCGCGGTCGGATGCAGCAGGTTGTGCCGCTCGCAGTCGAGCCCGTCGCGGCGCAGCTCGGTGAAGCTGGTGATGCTCCAGACGTCGCCGGCCACGCCCCAGTCCTTCTCGAGCAGCTCGGCCGCGGCCATCACCTCGCGCAGAATGGTCCCCGAACCCAGCAGCTGCACGCGATGCTCGGCCTTCTTCTGGCCCGGCCGCAGCAGATAACCGCCCTTGACGATCCCTTCCTCATCCCCCTTGCGCAGGCCCGGGTGCGGATAGTTTTCGTTCATCACGGTCAGGTAGTAGAAGACGTTCTCCTGCTCCTCGACCATCCGCTTCAGGCCGTGATGAACGATCACCGCCAGCTCATGCGCGTACGTCGGGTCGTACGAAACGCAGTTCGGAATCGTCGACGACAGGATGTGGCTGTGCCCGTCTTCGTGCTGCAGGCCCTCGCCGTTCAGCGTCGTCCGGCCGGCCGTGCCGCCCAGCAGGAAACCGCGCGCCTGCATGTCGCCCGCCGCCCAGGCCAGGTCGCCGACGCGCTGGAAGCCGAACATCGAGTAGTAGATGTAGAACGGGATCATGATGCGGTCGTTCGTCGCATACGACGTCGCCGCGGCGATCCACGAGCTGAATGCGCCGGCCTCGTTGATCCCTTCCTCGAGAATCTGCCCGGCGGCATCCTCGCGGTAGTACATGACCTGGTCCTTGTCGACCGGCGTGTACTTCTGCCCGCCCGGCAAGTAGATGCCGAGCTGGCGGAACATGCCTTCCATGCCGAAGGTGCGCGCCTCGTCCGGCACGATGGGCACCACGCGCGGTCCCAGCGTCTTGTCGCGGGTCAGCATCGTGAGCACGCGGACGAAGGCCTGCGTGGTCGAGATCTCGCGGCCCTCGGACGTCGGCTCCAGCATCGCCTGGAAAGCTTCGATGCCGGGCACCGCCAGCTTCTCGCTCGACTCGCGGCGCCGCTGCGGCAGCGACCCGCCGAGCGCCTTGCGGCGCTCGAGCATGTACTGCATCTCCGGCGAATCCGCGGGCGGCCGGAAGAACGGCAGCTGCTCGAGCTGGTCGTCGGGGATGGGGATGTTGAAACGATCGCGGAACTCGCGGATCGACTGCGCATCGAGCTTCTTCAGCTGATGCGTCGGATTCTTCGCCTCGCCGGCCCGGCCCATGCCGTAGCCCTTCACCGTCTTGGCGAGGATGACCGTCGGCTGGCCCTTGTGGTTGGCCGCCGCATGGAATGCCGCATAGACCTTGTGCGGGTCGTGGCCGCCGCGGTTCAGACGCCAGATGTCCTCGTCGGTCATCCGCGAGACCATCTCCAGCAGCTTCGGATGCTTGCCGAAGAAGTGCTTGCGCACGTAGGCGCCGTCATTGGCCTTGTAGGCCTGGTATTCGCCGTCTACGGTCTCTTCCATCACACGCTGCAGCAGGCCGTCCTTGTCGCGCGCCAGCAGCGGATCCCAGTACGAGCCCCAGATCAGCTTGATCACGTTCCAGCCCGAGCCGCGGAAGTCGCCTTCCAGCTCCTGGATAATCTTGCCGTTGCCGCGCACCGGCCCGTCGAGTCGCTGCAGATTGCAGTTGATGACGAAGATCAGGTTGTCCAACCGTTCGCGCGAAGCCAGGCTGATCGCACCCAGCGACTCGGGCTCGTCCATCTCGCCGTCGCCGCAGAACACCCAGACCTTGCGATTGCTGGTGTCGGCGATGCCGCGCGCATGCAGATACTTCAGGAAGCGCGCCTGGTAGATCGCCATCAGCGGCCCCAGGCCCATCGAGACGGTGGGGAACTGCCAGAACTCCGGCATCAGCTTCGGATGCGGATACGAAGACAGCCCCTTGCCGTCGACCTCCTGGCGGAAGTGCGCGAGCTGCTCGTCGGTCAGTCGGCCCTCGAGGTACGCGCGGCCGTACAGCCCCGGCGCCGAATGCCCCTGGAAATAGACCAGGTCGCCGCCATGCCCTTCGTGCGGCGCATTCCAGAAGTGATTCATGCCGGCGCCTATCATCGTCGCCAGCGATGCGAACGACGCGATGTGTCCGCCCAGATCGCCGCCGTCGGGCGGATTGTGCTTGTTCGCCCGCACCACCATCGCCATCGCGTTCCAGCGGATGTACGAACGAATCCGTTCCTCGTACTCGGCATTGCCCGGTGAACGCGCTTCCAGCTGCGTGGGAATCGTGTTCACGTAGGCCGTATACGGCGAGAATGGGATGTAGGCGCCGGAGCGGCGCGACTTCTCGATCATCCGCTCGAGCAGGAAGTGGGCGCGCTCCGGGCCTTCGCGGTCGATCACCGCTTCCAGCGCGTCGAGCCATTCGCGCGTTTCGAGCGCGTCGCTGTCCTGCGGATCGTTGGCAGCGGGCAGATAACTGGGAACCGCAGACATGGGTATCTCCTCCTCGAGCGGGTGGCGGTGTCTCTGAGGGGATTCTAGAAAGGGGCCCTGGAAAAGACAAGAGAAATTTTCAGATCGAGAAAATTGATTTCACAATAAGAAATATGCGCGCCACTAGGGTCGATGCTCATGGACGGCCCTTGGACAGGCTGCCTACACTGCCCCGTTACACTGTCCGCTCCATGAAGCATCGTTCCGACTCATCCGCGCGCCGCGTCGAGATGCGCGCCCTGCGCTGGCTGTCGCTGTCGCACGCGTTCGGCATGGGCCTGTTCGTACTGCTGATGGGTGCGTTCTTCTGGTACCTGCAGTACGTCGAAGCCGAACAGCAGCGGCAGGCGCTGTACCGCGACGTGGCCAGCGCACAGACCGCGCTGCGCCGCGAGCTGCGCGACGACCATGACGAGATCACCGTGCTGGCGCAGGAATGGGCGTCGCGCACGCGCCGCAACCTGGACGCTGCCGACACCGGCATCAAGGATTTCCTGGCGCGGCAGAATGCCGCCGTCTACGTCGGCCTGATCGACGCCGAAGGCCGCGTCGTCCATTCGGTCCACGCACGCGGCGTCGGCCCGTTCGCGCTGCGCAGCGCCGGCGCGCGCGTCAGCGACCCGGCCGGCGCGGCCGCCTTCTCCGAGATCCGCAACCGCGACCAGGCCGCGTTCACCGCCCCGTTCACCACCGGCTCCAGCGACGTGCTGTTCGAGCTGTACGCGCCGGTGTTCGGCAACAGCGGCTTCGCCGGCGGCGTCATCGTCGGCTACTCGCTGAACCGCATCCTCGCCGGGCCGCTGCTGCAGACGATCCGCGACCGCTATCAGTTGGCCATCGTCGATCGCGACGGCAATACGCTGGTCAGCTCCTCGCTGTTCTCGATGGACTTCGCCAACCTCAGCCATGAGATGGCGCTCGACCCGCCCGGCCATGGCATCAAGCTGCGCGCCTTCGCCTACGAGATCCAGCCGCGCCTGATCGATCGCACGCTGCTGGCCGCCGTCATCGGGCTGTCGGCGGCCATCCTGGTCAGCCTGATCATGCTGTGGCGCCATGCGCGCCGCCGCCTGTTCGCCGAGTACGAACGCGACCGGCTGTTCACGCTGTCACCCGACCCGCTGTGCGTGTTCGAGACCGACGGCGCGCTGGTGCGCGGCAACCCGGCCTTCGCGGCCGTGCTCGGCGGCAACGAACGCCGGCGCCGCATCGATCGCTGGGTCCATCCCGACGATCGCCGGCAGGTCGCCGCCGCGCTGGCCCATATCCGCAGCCCCGGCGTCTCGTCGGCCAGCTTCGAGGCCCGCTTCCGCGCACGCAGCGCCGACGAGGCGCCGCCGCCGTCGGGTGAGCTCGCCGATACCGTCGACCTCGTCGACGCCGTCGACGCCGTCGGCGACGACAGCGAAGCCGAGCGCAACGGCGTCGAAGCCGCCACTAACGGCGACGACAGCACCTGGCGCTGGCTGCACTGGTCGCTGCGCCGCGACCCCGACGCCGAGCGCCCGCTGCTGTATGCCGTCGCGCGCGACGTCACCGAACGCCGCAAGGCCGAATCGGCGCTGGCCGCCGAAACGGCATTCCGCCAGGCGATGGAAGACTCCATCCTCACCGGCATGCGCGCCTTCGACATGCAGGGCCGCATCACCTACGTCAACCGCGCGTTCTGCCGCATGGTCGACTTCACCGAGGCCGAGCTGGTCGGCACCATGCCGCCGTATCCGTACTGGCCGCAGGGCGACGCCAGCTCGAACCGCGAAAGCCTGGAGCGGATCCTGCGCGGCGACACCCCGCCCAGCGGCTTCGAGGTCAAGGTGCGGCGCCGCGACGGATCGCTGTTCGACGCGCGCATGTACGTCTCGCCGCTGATCGAGCACGGCGGCCAGCAGACCGGCTGGATGACGTCGATGACCGACGTCACCGAACCGAAACGCATCCGCGAGCAGCTCGCCGCCGCCCACGAACGCTTCACCACCGTGCTCGACGAGCTCGATGCCGCCGTGTCGGTGGTCGCGCGGCCGCCCGAGGACTCGAACGACCACGCCGAGCTGCTGTTCGCCAACCGCATGTACCGCAGCCTGTTCGGCGCCGACAGCGACCGCCACGAATCGCTGCTCGCCGCGCACCGTGACCGCGGCGAAGGCGGCGCCGCCGCCGAGATATTCGATGCGCTGCTCGGCCGCTGGTTCGAGGTCCGCTGCCGGCAGATCCGCTGGGTCGACGGCAGCTCCGTCGAGCTGCTGGTCGCCACCGACGTCACGCGCCGCCACGAGATCGAAGAAAGCCAGCGCGAGCAGGACCGCAAGCTGCAGCGCACCTCGCGGCTGGTCACCATGGGCGAGATGGCCTCGTCGCTCGCCCATGAGCTGAACCAGCCGCTGACCGCCATCGCCAACTACTGCATGGGCCTGTCGGCGCGCATCCGCGGCCGCCTCGCCGCCGGCCAGCCGGTCAGCGCCACCGAGCTGCTCGAACCGCTGGGCAAGACCGCCGCCCAGGCCGCACGCGCCGGCGAAGTCATCCGCCGCATCCGCAACTTCGTCAAGCGCAGCGAGCCCGAGCGCCGCCGCTGCGAGGTCGCCACCATCGTCGCCGACGCGGTCGGCCTCGCCGAGATCGACGCGCATCGCCAGGGCGTGCACATCGATACCCGCCTCGAGCCCGGCCTGCCCACGCTGTACGCCGACCCCATCCTCATCGAACAGGTGCTGCTGAACCTGCTGAAGAACGGCATCGAAGCCATGCGCGACACCGCCCCCACGCGCGGCCGCGGCGTGCAGCTCGCCGTCGAGCACCGCGCCGGACAGGTCGAGTTCAGCGTCACCGACCACGGCACCGGCCTCGCGCAGGACGCGCAGGAACGCTTGTTCGAGCCGTTCTTCACCACCAAGTCCGAAGGCATGGGCATAGGACTGAACATCTGCCGCTCGATCGTCGAGTCGCACAAAGGCCGCCTGTGGGCCGAACAGCCGCCCGAAGGCGGCTGCCGCTTCCGCTTCACCCTGCCCGTCGACGACGTGCCCGCCGCAACCGAGCCCGCCGCCCCCGCCGATCACGCACGAGCCACGACCGTATGAACGCCTCGATCACCACCCCCTCCTCCGTCGACGACGCTTCGGCCCAGTCGAGCCGCGACGGCATCGTCTACGTCGTCGACGACGACGAAGCCGTCCGCGACTCCATGCGCTGGCTGCTCGAGGCGAACGGCTTCCAGGTCAGCACCTTCCCCAGCGCCGAAGCCTTCCTCGCCGAACTGCCGTCGCCCGAGCCGATCGCCTGCCTGCTGCTCGACGTCCGCATGC
This sequence comes from Burkholderiaceae bacterium, assembly GCA_050187175.1. GTDB lineage: Bacteria > Pseudomonadota > Gammaproteobacteria > Burkholderiales > Burkholderiaceae_E > Zeimonas. Next base: position 614 of record JBFWXS010000101.1, on the reverse strand, counting down.
CCGGCATGTCGGGGCTGGAACTGCATGAAGAACTGGTCCGCCGCGGCTCCACGCTGCCGCTGGTCTTCATCACCGGCCACGGCGACGTCCCGATGGCCGTCGCCAGCATGAAGAAAGGCGCCTACGACTTCCTCGAAAAGCCGTTCAGCGACGAACAGCTGCGCCAGCTCGTCTCCGACTGCCTGTCCCGCGCGGCCAGCGCGATGCAGGGCCGCCTGCAGGACCGCGAAGCGCACGAACGCATCGACCGCCTCACCGGCCGCGAACGCCAGGTGCTCGACCTGATCGTCGCCGGCCGCCTGAACAAGCAGATCGCCGACGACCTGGGCATCAGCATCAAGACGGTGGAGGCACATCGGGCGAACATCATGGACAAGCTTGGCGCGCGGACGATGGCCGATCTGATGCGGATCGCGCTGCGGGCTGGGGCGCAGAAGCCGGAGTGATCGCTGGCGGCCCGGTCGCGGCTGGTGGACAACCGCGTTAGCGTTCGTGCTATAATTTTTTGCTCAGCGGCTGTAGCTCAGTTGGATAGAGTACCTGGCTACGAACCAGGGGGTCGTGGGTTCGAATCCTGCCAGCCGCGCCAGTCAAATCAACGGGTTAGCTCTCAC
>JBFWXS010000100.1:1758-8150 GCA_050187175.1 Burkholderiaceae bacterium | reverse complement strand
TCATCGCGGAAATGTTGAACACCGACGCGGCGTACGGCTGCGAACACGAATTCGCTTGCGGCGCCGACTGCGGCACGGCACCGATCTGACAGCGGAAATCGTGCGACTCGATGCGCACCGGCGTCAGCGAATGATTGATCCATTCGAAGCCGGCGCCGTAGGTGTCCAGCTGCGTGCCGAACGGCCGGTTGTCGATTTCCTCCTTCGCGCGCTGGTAGACGAGCGCGCGCTGCTGCCGCGAGAACGGCACGCTTTCCGTATCGGACTCGACGAAATACTGGCGAATCTCCGGGCGGATGAACTCGAGGAAGAAGCGCAGATGGCCGATGACCGGATAGTTGCGCAGCACCGAATGCCGCGACTGCGCCAGGTCACGCAGCCCCAGCAGCAGCAGCAGCGCCGCCGCGACGGTCCAGCCGCCGGACCACAGGCCGCGCCACCACTGCACGGCGCACAGAAGAACCAGCAGGGCGACCAGGCCGAAGGCCCAGTAGCGCGCATAGCGTTCGAGCCCGGGGATGGCTCGCAGGCGTTGCACGAGATCGCTCATCGGCGGGAGCGCGGCGCTGACCGCGGCATTGGCGATGGAAGCTTGGACTGTAGCGCATCGCCGGCGGCGTCAAGATGACATCAGCGCGCCGAAAGGCCGGTTATTCGCCGGGGTCGGCAGCTCAAAGCCGGCCGCGCAGCTCGCCCCAGCTCGTCGACCGCGTCGAGTCGATGCTGCCGTTGCCGTTGCGGTCGATCTCGAGCCGCAGCCGTGCCGCGTCCAGGGCCTCGGCGTAGACCACGCCGTCGTCCGCGAAGCGAACCGTCAGCCGGCCCAGCGGATAGGCCGGCGGAGCGCGGCCCTGCGTCAGCGCGCCCATGGTCTGCACGCGCAGCCGCCGCAGCGCCGCGTCCGAAAAGGCGGCGTCGACCAGCTGCCAGTCGGCGGTGACCGTCTGCGTGGCAGCGGTCGCGTCGATGTCCAGCTGCAGCGATTCGAGCGTGCGGCGCGGCCGGTCGCGGTCGGCCGAAGACGGATCGAGCGCGAGCTGCGCGCTGTCCAGGCCGAGCGCGAACTCGAACGGACCATCGCGGCGCGCATCGAGCGTCACCGAGCCGGTCGCCGCCACGGATTGCAGCGGCAGCGCCGCGGTACTGGTCCGCCATGCCGACAGGTCGACGCCGACGCGGCCGTCCCATGTGCCGCTGATGCCGGGATAGCCGTTCATCCGCACCGCCCGCAGCGTCAGGCTGCCGCTGAAGCGCAGACTCCCGCGTCGGCAGGTCTGAGTGCTCAGCTCGACCGTATCGCCCGGCTCGAAGCGTACGCGGTTGACGAACCTGGCAAGGATGCGCACCGACCCGCTGTCGCAGGCCACCGTCTGGTCGGCGACGAAGCGCCCACCGCTGACGGCGACCGCGCCGTCGCGCCGCGGCGCGGCGAATTCGACCCATTCGAGCAGGCTGGCGGCCAGCGCGCGCGGCGGCGTCTCCTGCGCCGGCAGCCGCGCCGGTTCGTCGGCGATTCCGAGGCCGGGACCGGCCAGCAGCATCAGCGTGTCCAGCGCAGACGCCGTAGCATCCAGCGCCTCGGCCTGCGAGGCGCCGCCGTCGCCGCCTCCGCCGCCGTCCTCTTCGCCGATGGCCACCGACACGCTGCAGCCGGCCAGCGGCAGCCAGGCCGCCAGCAGCAGCACGGCACCCGCCGCCGTGCCCACGATGCGCGCCATGCTGCTCATGAGGCCTCCCGCTGAGCCTGGCCGGCGGCCGCTGCCGACGGCTCGCCGGCCGCGGCGATCACGCCGCCGCCGAGGCAGACCTCGCCGCGATAGAGCACCGCGCTCTGGCCCGGCGTGATCGCCCATTGCGGCTCGGCGAAGCGCAGCCGGAAGCTCCTGTCGGCGGGAGCCGAAGCCCGGCCCGAAGCCGCGCCAGCACCCGCCGCACCGGCACCCGCACCCGCACCCGCAAACAGCGTGCATGCCGCGTCGTGCTGCCGGTACCGCGTCTTGGCCCCCAGCGTACCGTCATCGACCGGCGGCGCGCCGGCGATCCAGTGCGCGTCCTCGGCCTGCAGTTCGCTGGCCAGCAGCCACGGATGCTGGTGGCCCTGAACCACCGTCAGCGTGTTCGTCGCCGGATCCTTGCGCGCGACGAACCATGGCTCGCCGCTGCCTTCACGCGCGCCGCCCAGCCCTATCCCCTTGCGCTGTCCCAGCGTATAGAACGCCAGCCCGAGGTGCTCGCCGACGCGGCGCCCGCGTTCGTCGACCATAGGACCGGGCCGGGTCGGCAGATAGCGATTGAGGAACTCGCGGAACGGCCGCTCGCCGATGAAGCAGATGCCGGTCGAGTCCTTCTTGGCCGCGTTCGCCAGACCGATGCGCGCGGCGATCTCGCGCACCTGCCGCTTGGCCAGATGCCCGATCGGAAACAGTGCGCGCGCCAGCTGCGCCTGCGACAGCCGGTGCAGGAAATAGCTCTGGTCCTTGCCGGCGTCCAGCCCGCGCAGCAGCTCGAAGCGGCGACCGTGCGCGAAGTCGACGGCGCGCACCCGCGCGTAGTGGCCGGTGGCGATATGCGCCGCGCCGAGCGAGACGGCGTGGTCGAGGAAGGCCTTGAACTTGATCTCGGCGTTGCACAGCACGTCGGGGTTCGGCGTGCGGCCGGCCGAATACTCGCGCAGGAACTCGGCGAAGACGCGGTCCTTGTAGTCGGCGGCGAAGTTCACCGCCTCGATGTCGACGCCCAGCACGTCGGCGGCGCTGGCGGCATCGATCCAGTCCTGCCGCGTCGAGCAGTACTCATCGTCATCGTCGTCCTCCCAGTTCTTCATGAACAGGCCGACGACTTCGTAGCCCTGCTGCTTCAGCAGCCAGGCGGCGACCGACGAATCGACGCCGCCGGACATGCCGACGACGATGCGCGAGCCCGGCGCGGGCAGCACCGCCGCGGCGTCAGCGGGCGCCTGGACGAGCGAGGAAGCGAGCAAATCAGACATGAAGCCACTGCTGCATTGCGCGGCGGTGCGGGGCCGTAGCGGCCGCGGCGGTCCCGCGCACGGGCATCGCGGCGCGGCCCGGCCACCACCCGGCGCCGGCCACTGTGCCGGGCGACCGTTGTAGTCGTCCGGATATGGTTCACATGATACAGAAGCGGACGGCAGGCTGTTTCGGTGCGAGATACGTGATATAAGGTCGCGTTTTCTCGAAATTGGCATCCACAGGAGCATGCATGCGCATCGGCGTACCGGCGGAAACCCGCGCGGGCGAGACCCGGGTGGCCGTCACTGCAGAGACGGTCAAGAAACTCGTCGCCAGCGGCCATACGGTCATCGTTGAACGAGGCGCCGGCCTGACCGCCGCCCAGACCGACGAACTCTACGCCGGCGCCGGCGCCACGCTCGGCACGGCTGCCGACGCGTTCGGCGCCGATCTGGTCCTGAAGGTGCGCGCGCCGTCGGCCGCCGAGCTCGGCGGCATGCGCCGCGGCGGCGCGCTGGTCGGCATGCTCGATCCGTTCGACAAGGACGGCCTGCAGCGGCTCACCGACGCCGGCCTGACCGCCTTCGCGCTCGAGGCCGCGCCGCGCACGACGCGCGCGCAGAGCATGGACGTGCTGTCCTCGCAGGCGAACATCGCCGGCTACAAGGCGGTCATGATCGCGGCCAACGTCTATCAGCGCTTCTTCCCGATGCTGATGACCGCCGCCGGCACCGTCAAGGCCGCGCGCGTCGTCATCCTCGGCGCCGGCGTGGCCGGCCTGCAGGCGATCGCCACCGCCAAGCGGCTGGGCGCCGTCATCGAGGCCTCCGACGTGCGGCCAGCCGTGAAGGAACAGGTCGAGTCACTGGGCGCCAAGTTCATCGACGTGCCGTTCGAGACCGAGGAAGAGCGCGAGATCGCCCAGGGCGTCGGCGGCTACGCCCGGCCCATGCCCGAGAGCTGGATGAAGCGCCAGGCCGCGCTGGTGGCCGAGCGCGTCAAGCAGGCCGACGTCGTCATCACCACCGCGCTGATCCCCGGCCGCCGCGCGCCGGTGCTGGTCACCGAGGAGATGGTCAAGTCGATGAAGCCCGGCTCGGTGATCGTCGACCTCGCCGTCGAGCAGGGCGGCAACTGCCCGCTGTCGGAAGCCGGCAAGACCGTGATCAAGCACGGCGTCACGCTGGTCGGCGAAACCAACCTGCCGGCCCGCGTCGCCGCCGACGCGTCGGCGCTGTACGCGCGCAACGTGCTCGACTTCCTGAAGCTGATCATCGACAAGGACGGCGCGCTGCACGTCGACCTCGAAGACGACATCGTCAAGGCCTGCCTCATGTGCCGCGACGGAAACCTGCTGCGCGCCTGAGGCGCGGCGCGAATCAACACGCCATCGGAATCCGCGACATGGAAGCCATCTCGCCCACCGTCATCAATCTGATCATCTTCGTGCTGGCCATCTACGTCGGCTACCACGTGGTCTGGAACGTCACGCCGGCGCTGCACACGCCGCTCATGGCCGTCACCAATGCGATCTCGGCGATCGTCATCGTCGGCGCCATGCTGGCGGCCGCGCTGACCGAGACCACGCTGGGCAAGTTCATGGGCGTGGCCGCCGTCGCGCTGGCCTCGGTCAACGTCTTCGGCGGCTTCCTCGTCACCCGGCGCATGCTCGAGATGTTCAAGAAGAAGGAACCGAAGCGCGTCGAGGGCGGTCGATGACCCGCAACGTCTTCATCGCGCTGCTGGTCATCACGCTGGTCGTGGTGACGCTCGCGATCGAGATCGCCGAGCGCTACACGGAGCCCGGGCTGGGTCGCACGCTGATGGTCGCGGGCATCACCGCGGCCATCATGTTCCCGATCGGCTGGATCGGCGAACGCATGGGCTACATCAAGGGCAAATTCGAGTTCGGGAAGCGCGCCCGCGACACCGCGGAGCGCATCCAGGCTGAACAACGGGCCAAGGCCGGCCAGCAGGCGCCGAACGCCCAGAACGACGACACGCGCGGGGACGCGAAATGAACCTGAGCCTCAATGTGGTGGTGCTGCTGTACCTGGTGGCCTCCATCTGCTTCATCCAGGCCCTGAAGGGGCTGTCACACCCCACCACTTCGCGCGCCGGCAATGCGTTCGGCATGGTCGGCATGGCGATCGCCGTGCTGACCACGATCGCGCTGATCCTGAAGCTGCGCGGCGGCGACGGCGCGGCGCTCGGCCTGGGCTGGGTGGCGCTGGGCATCGCGATCGGCGGCACCGCCGGCGCGATCATGGCCAAGCGCGTCGAGATGACCAAGATGCCCGAACTGGTCGCGTTCATGCACTCGATGATCGGCCTGGCGGCCGTGTTCATCGCCATCGCGGCGGTGGCCGAACCTTGGGCCTTCAACATCGTCGAACGCGGCCAGCCCATCCCGCTGGGCAACCGGCTCGAGCTGTTCATCGGCACCTTCGTCGGCGCGATCACCTTCTCCGGTTCGGTCATCGCGTTCGGCAAGCTGTCGGGCAAGTACAAGTTCCGGCTGTTCCAGGGCGCGCCGGTCGTGTTCCCCGGCCAGCACATGCTGAACCTGCTGCTCGCGCTGGCCATGATCGGCTTCGGGATGTGGTTCTTCTTCACGCAGCAATGGATGCCGTTCTGGATCATGACCGCGCTGGCCTTCGTGCTCGGCGTGCTGATCATCATCCCCATCGGCGGGGCCGACATGCCGGTCGTCGTCTCGATGCTGAACAGCTACTCCGGCTGGGCCGCTGCCGGCATCGGCTTCTCGCTGAACAACAGCATGCTGATCATCGCGGGTTCGCTCGTCGGCTCGTCCGGCGCGATCCTGTCGTACATCATGTGCAAGGCGATGAACCGCTCGTTCTTCAACGTCATCCTGGGCGGCTTCGGCGCCGAGGCCGGTGCGGCCGCGGCCGGCGGCGGCGCCCAGCGCAACGTCAAATCGGGCTCGGCCGACGACGCCGCGTTCCTGATGACCAATGCCGACAGCGTCATCATCGTGCCGGGCTACGGCCTGGCCGTGGCGCGCGCGCAGCACGCGCTGAAGGAACTCGCGCAGAAGCTCGGCGAGCGCGGCGTCACCGTCAAGTACGCCATCCATCCGGTGGCCGGCCGCATGCCGGGCCACATGAACGTGCTGCTGGCCGAAGCCGAGGTGCCGTACGACCAGGTGTTCGAGATGGAGGACATCAACAGCGAGTTCGGCCAGACCGACGTGGTGCTCGTGCTCGGCGCCAACGACGTGGTCAACCCCGCCGCGAAGGATCCGAAGTCGCCGATTGCCGGCATGCCCATCCTGGAAGCGCACAAGGCGCGCACCGTGATCGTCAACAAGCGCTCGATGGCGTCCGGCTATGCGGGCCTGGACAACGAGCTGTTCTACATGGACAAGACGATGATGGTGTTCGGCGACGCCAAGAA
>JBFWXS010000100.1:0-1658 GCA_050187175.1 Burkholderiaceae bacterium | reverse complement strand
CCGTACTGGATCAGGTGATGGGTCGCGGCATGCGTGCCGCTGTGGTCGTCTATGGTGACCGCATCGGTATCGAGCTCCGCATGGCGCCGCACCAGCTGCACGGTGCGCACCTGCCGCAGCATCGCCAGCGTCTCGGGCCGCGGCGCGCTGGTCAGCGTGACGATCACGCCGGCGGCGCGCGCCTCGAGCATCGCACGCACGTCGCGCATCTCGCGCTCGGGGTCGTCCTCGGTCACCGACAGCGCCAGCTGATAGCCCTTCGCGGCCAGCATGTCGGCCACGCGCTTGGCCACCGACGCGTAGAAGTCGTTCTGGATGTCGGGAATGACCAGGCCCGCCAGCGAGCTGTGCGCGCTGCGGATGGTGCGCGCCGACGCATTCGCGACGTAGCCCATCGCGTCCGCGGCGCTGCGCACGCGCGCCTTGGTCAGCGCATTGATCTTCGGATGGCCGGCCAGCGCACGCGATACGGTGGCGTGCGAGATGCCCAGCTCGCGCGCGATGTCGCGGATGGTGACGGCCGCAGAGTCCTTCACGGGACGACCTGGTGGACCAGCGGCTGGCCCGCGGCCAGCCGCGCGCAGTTGTCGATCGCCACGCCCAGGCTGCGGCGCAGCGTCTGCGGCGTGAGCCACGCGACGTGCGGCGTGAGGATCAGGTTGGGCAGCCCCGCCAGCGCGCTGTCCGCCGGCAGCGGTTCGCTGCCCATGACGTCCAGTCCCGCGCCGGCCAGCCGGCCTTCGCGCAGCGCGGCCGCCAGCGCCGCTTCGTCGACCAGCCCGCCGCGGGCCGTGTTGATCAGCACGCTGCCGCGCTTCATCCGCGCGAAGGCGGCGGCATCGATCAGGTGCCGCGTGTCCTCGGTCAGCGGTACGTGCAGCGAAACGATGTCGGATTCGGCCAGCAGCTGCGGCAGCGGCCGGTACTCGGCCTCCGTGCCCGCTTCCGCACTCGGCCCTGCACCCGGCTGTTCGCGCCTCGTGCGCGCCGTATAGACCACCCGCGCGCCGAGCGCCTGCAGTACCGGTACCAGCCGGCGCGGCACCTCGCCGAATCCGACCAGCCCCACCGTGCTGCCGTGGATCTCGCCGACGCTGTCCAGCGTGTCCAGCGGCAGGCGCCAACCCAGCCCCTGCCGCGTCTGCGCATCGAGGAAAGTGACACGGCGCAGGACGCCCAGCATCAGCGCCAGCGTCAGCTCGGCCACCGCTTGGCTGTTCGTGCCCGGCATGTTCGCTACACGGATGCCGCGGCGCGCGGCCGCCTCCAGATCGATCGTGTTCACGCCGACGCCGATCTTCTGGATCAGCTTCAGCCGCGGCGCCGCCGCCATGGCGGCGTCGGTGACCGGCTCGAGCACGTGCAGCAGCACATCGGCATCGCGCATCTCGCGGCCGAACGCCGCCTTGTCTGCTTCATCGACGACGACGATCGACAACCACGGCGGCGACAGCGCCGCGAGGCTTGCCGCGAATCCCGGACTGGCACGGTACTGCAGAACGGCTTTCATGCGCCCTCGACCTGTCTGACCGGCAAGGCCTCACGCCCCGCGAACACCGCCCCCGCTCCCATCGACGCCTCGATGCGCAGCCCCTCGTTCCATTTCGCCATCCGCTCCGACCGCGCAAACGACCCCACCTTGAACTGCCCCGCATCCC
>JBFWXS010000099.1:0-9311 GCA_050187175.1 Burkholderiaceae bacterium | reverse complement strand
TTGACGACCTCCGCGTAGCGGGCCGGCAGCGTCGCCAGCAGATCGGTGCCGGCCACGATCAGGCAGGCGGCCGCATAGTCCTTGCAGCGCAGGCGGACGCGGCGCTCCAGCCCCAGCCGGCGCAGCGCCGTGTCCTCCAGGCCGGCGCCGCGCGGACGCGACGAGATCTGGACGTGCTCATGCGCCAGGTAGCCGTCCAGGTCGAGACCGGCCGGGCCGGCCGCCGGATGCCCGTCGCGCGCCAGCACCACCAGCGGATCGGACCAGAACAGCTCGCGACGAATGGTTGTCGATGCGGGCACGCCCACTTCCAGCGCAGCGTCCAGACGGCCGGACGCGAGCTCCGCCTCGAGCTGCGCGGCATCGACGCGTACCGCGACGATGTCGATCGCCGCGGTCTCGGCGGCGACGATGCGCATCAGCCGCGGCAGCACCAGGCCCTCGGCGACGTTGCGGATGCCTATCGTGAAGCGCCGCTCGCTGCGCGCCGGATCGAACGAAGCCGATTCGCGCACCGCGCGCTCCAGCGTGCGCAGCGCGCCGCGCACGGAAGGCACCAGCGCGCGCGCCGCAGCGGTCGGCAGCAGCGCTTGCCCGCGCCGCTCGAACAGAGGATCGTCGAGCAGTTCGCGCAGCCGCGCCAGCGCGTGGCTGACCGCGGGCTGCGACAGATTGAGCTTGTCGGCCGCGGCCGTCACGGAGCCTTCGGTGACGATGGCATCGAAGACCACGAACAGGTTCAGATTGATCCTGGCTAGATGCACGATTTTTATTTCGCTCGATTCAAAACATTCATTTTACTAATGTCTTTGCACGCTCTAGGCTAGTCCCCACTTACAGGAGAGCATCATGCATTTCGACTACACGCCGAAAGTCCAGGACCTGCGCAAGCGGCTGCTCGCGTTCATGGAAGAGCACATCTATCCGAATGAAGCGCGCCATCACGACGAGGTCGAGGCCAACCGGGCCAAGGGCAACGCGTGGGTACCGACCAAGGTCGTCGACGAACTGAAGCCCAAGGCACAGGCTGCGGGCCTGTGGAACCTGTTCCTGCCGCATTCGCCGCGCGTGCCGGAAGGGCTGTCGAACCTCGAGTACGCGCCGATGTGCGAGATCATGGGCCGCGTCTACTTCGCCTCTGAAGTGTTCAACTGCTCGGCGCCGGACACCGGCAACATGGAAACGATCGAGCGCTACGGCACCGAGGAGCACAAGCGCACCTGGCTCGACCCGCTGCTGCGCGGCGAGATCCGCTCCGCGTTCCTGATGACCGAGCCCGACGTGGCCTCGTCGGACGCGACCAATATCGAATGCCGGATCGAGCGCCAGGGCGACGAGTACGTGATCAACGGCACCAAGTGGTGGTCGTCGGGCGCCGGCGATCCGCGCTGCAAGATCTTCATCGTGATGGGCAAGACCGATCCGGACGCGGCGCGGCACGCGCAGCAGTCGATGGTCCTGGTGCCGCGCGACACCCCGGGCGTCACCGTGGTGCGGCCGCTGAGCGTGCTCGGCTACGACGATGCGCCGCACGGCCACATGGAGATCCGGCTGGAGAACGTGCGCGTGCCGGCGTCGAACATCCTGCTCGGCGAAGGACGCGGCTTCGAGATCGCGCAGGGCCGGCTCGGCCCGGGTCGCATCCACCACTGCATGCGTGCCATCGGCGTCGCCGAACGCGCGCTGGAGCTGATGTGCCAGCGCGTGCTCAAGCGCGTCGCGTTCGGCAAACCGCTGGCGCAGCAAGGCGTCACGCAGGAACGCATCGCCGAAGCGCGCTGCCTGATCGAGCAGGCGCGCCTGCTGACGCTGAAGGCGGCCTACATGATGGACACGGTGGGCAACAAGGTCGCGCAGGCCGAGATTGCGATGATCAAGGTGGTCGCGCCGAAGATGGTCAACCAGGTGATCGACTGGGCCATCCAGGCGCACGGCGCCGGCGGCGTGAGCCAGGACTTTCCGCTGGCCTACATGTACGCGAACGCGCGCACGCTGCGGCTGGTGGATGGCCCGGACGAAGTGCATCGCAGGGCGATCGCCAAGATCGAGCTGGGCAAGCACGGCGAGCTGAAGCGCTGAGGCCGGGAGAGGTGTTTCCGCGCCGGGGGTGACCGGCGCCCACCTTCCATCTCGAGCGACCAGCACTCTCCCTCTCTGCTGAACAGCGCCCCCGCCGGGCGCTTTCTTTTTCAGCCTGCGTCAGAACCGGGCCGGAGTCCAGCGGCGAATCCGCCGGGGGTTCCACATCCACGCCCTCCGTTCGGGCAAGCCGCTTGCTCCAAACGACGGGCGCCCCTGAACAGCCGCCTGTCGGCGCTTGCTACAGCGGTAGCCGCATGAAAGAATGTTTCTGACAATTCGCGACGGAGGAACTGATGCGTCGCAACGCCCTCTCTCCTCGTCCTCCCGTCAGCGCCGCCCGCAAGGCGACGCTGGTGACGGCGCTGTGCCTGGCGGTGCTGTCATTCACGGCCCCCTCGCCCGCGCAGGAAGCTCCGCCGCAGGAAGCTCCGCAACAGACGCCGCCGATCCCCGGGCCGCAGGGCCCGGGTCCGCAAATGGCGCCACCGGGCCTGCAGGCGCTGCCGCCCGGCGCACGCCCGACCGGTCCCTCCGCCAGCCTTGAGTTCCGCAAGAGCCTCGTCGGTACGGTGGTCCGGATCAACTCCGAGATCGTCGCCGACGGGCAGACGGTCGGCTCGCTCGGGCCGCGGCGCAGCGGATCGGGCGTCATCATCGCCCCGGATACGGTGCTGACGATAGGCTATCTGCTGATGGAGGCCGAGCAGGTCGAAGTGGTGACCGCCAGCGGCAAGCGCATCCCGGCATCGGTGGCCGGCTACGATCACCAGAGCGGCTTCGGCCTGGTTCGCACCGTCGTGCCGCTGGATGGCCGCGTGGTCGAGCTGGGCGATTCGGACTCGATCTCGGAACAGCAGAAAGTGCTGACGCTGGGCCACGGCGAACCGGAGGCCACCGAGCTGATGGTGCTGTCGCGCAAGCAGTTCGCGGGCAGCTGGGAATACCTGATCGAACGGCCGATCTTCACGTTTCCGCCGGTCAACAACTGGAGCGGCGCGGCGCTGATGACGCCCGACGGCAAGCTGATCGGCATAGGTTCGCTGATCGTCAATGACGCGGCCGGCAGCCAGCGCGGGGTACCGGGCAATCTGTTCGTGCCGGTCAATCTGATCAAGCCGATCCTCGGCGAGCTCATGGCGCAAGGCAAGCGCACAGCGCCGGCGCAGCCGTGGCTGGGCGTAGCTACCGAGCAGGTGCGCGGTCATCTGATCGTGGTGCGCGTGACGCCCGACAGCCCGGCGGACAGTGCCGGACTGAGCGCCGGCGACATCATCCTCAGCGTGAACGGCGAGAAGGTCAGCGGTCAGGCCGACTTCTACAAGAACCTGTGGCGGACCGGCCCGGCAGGCACCACGGTTCCGCTGCGCGTCCTCAAGGACGGCGACGTGCGGGACGTGCCGGTGCGCTCGATGGACCGCATGGAGTTCCTGCGCAAGCCGCGCGGCATCTGAGCGACGCCACGGGGGACGCCACGGGGCTGCGGCGGAGTCTTACTCCTCCTGCAGCCCTAGCCGCTCCAGCAGTCCCTGAAACTGCTCGATGCTCGAGAAGTCGATCGTCAGCTTGCCGCGGCCCTGCGCGTTGGCACGGATCGAGACCGGCGTGGCCAAGGCATCGGCTAGACGCTCCTCGACGCGCGTCAGATCCCTATGGTTTCGAGCGCTCGAGCCGGCGCGATTCGGCTGCCGGGACGCGTCCTGGCCGGCCAGCGTGCGCTGAACGAGCTTTTCGGTATCACGTACCGACAGACGCTTCTCGACGACTTCATTGGCGAGCATGATCTGCGTGGCGCGGTCGACCGCCAGCAGCGCCCGAGCGTGACCCATGTCGATATCGCCGGCCAGCAGCATGGTCTGCACGGGTTCGGCCAGGTTCAGCAGCCGCAGCAGATTGCTGGTGGCGCTGCGCGAACGACCGATCGCGTCGGCCGCCTGGTCATGCGAGTAATTGAACTCGTCAATCAATCGGCGAATGGCCTGCGCTTCCTCCAGCGGGTTCAGGTCTTCGCGCTGAATGTTCTCGATCAGCGCCAGCGCCAGCGCCTGCTCGTTCGGCACGTCGCGGACGACGACGGGAACGTCGGTCAGGCCGGCCAGATGCGCTGCGCGGAATCGGCGTTCGCCGGCGATGATCTCCCATCGTCCGGCCGCCATCGGCCGCACTACGATCGGCTGCATCAAGCCGTGCGTACGGAGCGACGCCGCCAGCTCCTGCAATGCCGTTTCGTCCATCCGCGTGCGCGGCTGATAGCGCCCCGGCTGGAGCGCCGACAGCGGCAGGGCCGTGATCGATTCGCCCTCGCGGGCGATCGGCTGCTCGGGCTCGGCGCCAAGCAAGGCTTCCAATCCGCGGCCCAGGCCTTTGGTCTTCGGTTTGATCATGTGAGCGGATGACTCGTGCGGGCGGTTTCGAGGGATGGGTTCACGGTGCGGGCGGCGGTCTGCGGCCTGCGGCCGGATCAGGCTTGGCGCTTCGGCGCGGCGTGTTTCGTGGGTACCGATGCCGTCGCAGCAGGCGCCACTGCGGCAGTGGCGGCGGTGGTGGTGGTGGCGGTGGCGGTGGCGGTGGCGGTGGCGGCAGGCTGCGGGGCGGCAGGCTGCGCGGCGGCGGCAGGCGCTGCGTCGGTCGCGACGCCTGCGGGCGCCGGCGCATCGGCGCGCCGCGAATCGTCGAGCGTGCGCATGCGCTCGATCAGCTCGACGCCGAATTCGAGATAGGCGCGCGCGCCCTTGGCTTGCGGATCGAACACCACGCCGGGGAGGCCATAGCTCGGCGCCTCGGCCAGCCGCACGTTGCGCGGAATGATCGTGCGAAACACCTTATCGCCGAAGTGCTGCTCGAGCTGCGCCGAGACCTGCTGCGACAGCGTCATCCGCGGATCGAACATGACTCGCAGCAGTCCGATGATCTGCAGCCGGGTATTGAAGTTAGCGTGGACCTTCTTGATCGTATTGACCAGATCCGACAGGCCTTCGAGCGCGTAGTACTCGCATTGCATCGGGATGATCACGCCATGCGCCGCGCAGAAGCCGTTCAGCGTCAGCAGCGACAGCGAGGGCGGGCAGTCGATCAGCACGAAGTCGTATTGGGCGTCGACCTCGGTCAGCGCGTCCTTCAGCCTCGTCTCGCGCTGCTCGAAATCGACCAGATCGAGCTCCGCGCCCGCCAGGTCGCGATTGGCCGGCAGCACGCCATAGCGTCCCGCCTCCGACCACAGCGTCGATTCGGGGACATCGGCCATCCCGATCAGCACCTGATAGACCGAGCGCTTCAGCGCACGCTTGTCGATGCCGCTGCCCATCGTCGCGTTGCCCTGCGGGTCGAGATCGACCAGCAGCGTGCGCTGGCCGTGCCGCGCGAGGGCCGCGGCGAGGTTGACGGTGGTGGTGGTCTTACCGACACCGCCTTTCTGGTTGGCGATCACGAAAATCTTGGCCATCGTTCAGGCTCGCAGGTCAGGGCCGCCGCTCGGGACGTCGGCGGGCGCTTCTTGTCGCAAAAGTATCAGGTGGCGATGCGCGTCGAGCCCAGGCACCTGCAATTCAAGCGTCTCGGTCGGCGTCCAGCCGGCCGGCAGCTGCGCGATCTCATCGTCGGGGCGCTGGCCTTTCATGGCTGCCACCAACGTCTCGGGGCCGCTCAAGGGCGCAATCGCGATGGTGAAATCGGCCAGCGACGCGAAGGCCCGGCAGACGATCAAGTCGGGCACCGGCAAGCGGCTGGCGGCCGGCAGCTGCTCAACCCGGCATGCAGCGACCGACAGATTGGGCAGTTGCAGCTCGGCCTGGCATTGCCGCAGAAAAGCCGCCTTCTTGCCGACTGGTTCGATCAGCAGCACCTGGCTGTGCGGCCAGACGACGGCCAGCACCACCCCCGGCAAGCCACCGCCGCTGCCGACGTCGAACACGCGCGCAGGCGGCGATCCGCCGGCCCGCTGCACCAAGGGCTGGACGATGGCCAGGCTGTCGAGCAGATGCTGGCGCAGCATCTGCTCGGGATCGCGGATCGCAGTGAGGTTGTAGACACCGTTCCACTTCGCCAGCAAGGCCAGATACTGAAGCAGCCGGGCCTGCACGGCGGCGCTCAGCGGCAGCCGCAGCGCATCCAGGCCGGCGGACAGTTGCCGGGCCAGGCCTGCGTCGGCCGCGGCTTCCTGGCGCGGAGCCGGCTTCACTCAGGCCGCCTGCTGGCCGTCGCCGGCTGCCCCAGCCGTGCCCCGCCGCTTCTTCAGATGAACCAGCAGCAGCGAGATTGCCGCCGGGGTGACGCCCGAGACGCGGCCGGCCTGTCCCACCGTTTCGGGGCGAAGCTGCGACAGTTTTTGTCGTACCTCGAACGACAGGCCGCGCACCTGCGCGTAGTCGAAATCCTCCGGGATGCGCAGCGATTCATTGTGCTCGTGCCGCGCGATCTCCAGCTGCTGCCGCGCGATATAGCCGGCGTATTTCAGCTGGATCGAGACCTGCTCCGCAACCTGCGGATCAGCAGGCCCTTCTCCGCCGCTGAGCTCGCGGATCGCGTCGTAGCTTACGTCGGGGCGCCGCAGCAGATCCGCCAACGAATGTTCGCGTTCGATCGCCTGACCGATCAGTGCGACAGCGCGTTCCGCGGGCAGATTCTTCGGATTGACCCAGATCGAGCGCAATCGCCGAAGTTCGTGCTCGATCGCATCACGTTTGCGGCAGAAAGCAGCCCAGCGATCATCGTCGACGCAACCGAGCTCGCGGCCGATCGCCGTCAATCGCAGGTCGGCATTGTCTTCACGCAGGCTCAGCCGATACTCGGCGCGACTGGTGAACATCCGATACGGCTCGCTGACACCTCTTGTAATCAAATCATCGACAAGGACACCGAGATAGGCCTCATCGCGCCGCGGGCACCAGGCGTCCCTGCCCTGTACTCGCAGGCTGGCGTTGATGCCGGCCAGCAAGCCCTGCGCGGCGGCCTCTTCATAGCCCGTGGTGCCGTTGATCTGACCGGCGAAGAACAGGCCCTGAATCTGGCGTGTTTCCAAGGAGCGTTTGAGGCCGCGTGGATCGAAGTAGTCGTATTCGATGGCATAGCCTGGGCGCAGGATATGAGCGCTCTCAAGGCCAGGGATCGAATGCACCAGATCGAGTTGGACGTCGAACGGCAGGCTCGTCGAGATGCCGTTCGGGTAGAACTCGTTCGTCGTCAACCCTTCCGGCTCGAGGAAGATCTGATGCGATGCCTTCTCGGCAAAGCGCTTGATCTTGTCCTCGATCGACGGGCAGTAGCGGGGGCCGACGCCGGCGATCACGCCGGTGTAGAGCGGGCTGCGGTCCAATCCGCCGAGAATGATTTCGTGGGTCCGCGCCTGCGTATGCGTGATCCAGCACGGTAGCTGACGCGGATGCTGTGCCGCGTCCCCCAGGAACGAGAAGACCGGCACAGGATTCAGATCTCCGGGCTGTTCCTCGCATTTGGAGAAGTCGATGGTTCGCCCATCGATACGCGGCGGCGTACCCGTTTTCAGCCGGCCTTGCGGTAGCTGCATTTCCTTCAGGCGCTGCCCGAGCCGGATGGCTGGCGGATCACCCGCACGGCCTGCCGAATAGTTGGCCAGTCCGACGTGCACCAGACCATTCAGGAAGGTTCCCGTGGTGAGTACCACCGCCGAGGCGTGGAACTTCAGCCCGAGCTGAGTCACGGCACCGACAACGCGGTCACCATCCAGTAGCAGATCCTCGACCGCTTGCTGAAACAGCCAGAGATTCGCTTGATTCTCCAGGCGGTGGCGGATGGCCTGGCGATAGAGAACACGGTCGGCCTGCGCCCTGGTGGCACGCACGGCCGGGCCTTTGCTCGAGTTCAAGATCCGAAACTGGATTCCGGCCTCGTCAGTCGCAGCCGCCATCGCACCGCCAAGCGCGTCGATCTCCTTGACCAGATGCCCTTTGCCGATACCGCCGATCGACGGGTTGCACGACATTTGTCCGAGCGTCTCGATGCTGTGCGTCAGCAACAAGGTCTGGCTGCCCATGCGGGCCGCGGCCAGTGCTGCTTCAGTGCCGGCATGTCCACCGCCGACCACAATGACGTCAAATCGCTTCGGAAAATCCATGATGATGACCATCCAGCACCTGCCGAGTGACGCCGGAGAGGAAGGCTTGCCGGAGCGGCGCAACCGGGCAGGAGGCTCAGGGCATTGCGGGTAAGCGCGCAATGTGAAGGGAGCGGATTATAGGCTCCGGCGGGGAAAACATGAAGTACGCATGTGGCCTAGACGGTGTTTCACGTGAAACAGTCTGTTTAGTGGGCAGTTCGCGTGGGGAGGATTGATTGGGCGCTCTGATCTATGCGCCCACGCTGAGTCCCCGCTCTTACGGTAGCGGCACGCTGGACCTGAGCAAAGGCGCGCCGCAAGCGAACGGGCGAAGCCTGACAGCGGGTGGTCCTTGGTCGATGCAAAGGCAACCACTTCTCCAGGCCAGTACGGCGGGAGGGCGCCCCGGCGGGCTGAGGCCACAAAGTCGGAGTCACCTGCGATGCGAAGTCCTTGTCAACGAAGGAGCAGGGCTTGCCCGTCTTCAAGCAAGGGCTCTATCATTTCGCTGTTCCCGCCGCGTCGTCCGCCATCGGCTAAAGGCCGGTGCCTCAAGGATGATGCGCCACCAAGGTCGATGGGAACGACGTCGACGCAAAGGACGCTAGCCCCATGCGGCTCCGGTACGAACAGGTGCCAGGCATGGACTGGACCAAAGGCATTGTGCCGGCTGTGAGTTCTGTAGGTGGAGGGCGCCCCACGCAACCCGCGCGCATGAGGCCGTTGCTTCTTCGCCCACGGGCCTAAGCGCGCGCTCGTAGCGATCGCTTTCGCGGCTCCGACAGGCCGTACGGACATCGGCACTGCGGCAGCGTTTGTGCAATACCGAGTGCGGCCCGGCACCCGCCTGCCGGGTGGCTGCATCGCCTTCACGCGCCCCCGCGTAAGAGCGGCACCGCCGCGCTCTGCCGCAGCCCATGACACCGGGCGGGGCCGATGATGAAGCGCGCGGATAGCATCGCGGTGGGTGATGACGGATAGTCGCTTCCGATGCTCACGGAAGGGATCAAGCTTGCATCGACGCTAGCGTCCTCCGGAATGTCCAGTTGCCAATAAACGGCCCACCGAGGCCAACCTCAGCTCACCTCAGCGCCCTACCACCTCGGCAATGTTCGACTTCGCTCCATTCGCTGAAGGCCTATGCCGCCCAAGCCTCCTTCGA
>JBFWXS010000098.1:0-9414 GCA_050187175.1 Burkholderiaceae bacterium | reverse complement strand
AGGATCTGGATCTGCACCGGCGCACCGCAGGTCGGCGTCATCGACTGGCTGCACAGCCGGTACTCCAGCACCCGGACGCCCGCGGGCTGCGGCGCGCCGTTATAGCGCACCTCACCGGTGTTCGGGTCCAGATAGTAGGCCGTCGGCCAGGCGCCCCACGGCGAGATCGCGGCATTGCCGCCCGGGCCCAGCATGGCTGGCGATCCGTCCACGGTATCGTTGGCGACGACCGAAGCAATGACGACGCTGGGCACACCGCCGGAGGCGGAGCCGCTGTCGGGATTGCCGATGATCGTCGCCGAGAAGGCGGCGACCTGCGTCGTCAGCGGCGGCGCCGTATTGTTCGCCGGGTTCGTGTCGCCGCCGCCGGAGACGCTGGCGGTCGAGTTCGTCAGCGGCCCAGGCGCGGTCGGCATCACGCGGATCACCGCCGCCAGCACGCCGCTGATGCCCGAAGTGATGGGCGTCGACGTGTTGCAGCTCACCGTCTGGCCGGCCGGCGGCGCGCAGACGAAGTTCGGACCCGGTGTGACGGACTGGATGGTCGCGCCCGCAGGAATCGTATCGGTCACGGTCACCGTACCGCTGCTTGCACCGGTGCCGATGTTCGCCAGTGACAGCGTGTAGTCGAACGGCGTCCCGACCATAGTCTCGCTGGGACCGGTCAGCGTCATCACCAGATCGGCGAACGGCGTGGCCACCACCGTCGTCGATACCGGCGGGGAGGTATTGTTGCCCGGATTGGAATCGCCGCCACCCGACACGCTGGCGGTATTGACGGCCGGGCCGACGCTGCCTGCCACCGCATGGATGGTCATGGCCAAGGCGCCGCTCGTATTGCCGGGAATGGGCGTGCTCCGGGTGCAGGTCACCGTCTGCGCGGCCACGCCGCAGCTGAAGTCCGGGCCGGCGGAGACGCCGCTGATGCTCAGGTTGGCCGGCACCGTGTCGGTGACGGTGACCGTGCCCGAGCTCGCACCGCTGCCGAGGTTGCTCACGCTGATCGTGTAGTCGAAGGGCGTGCCGACGTTGATCGCTGCCGGCCCGGTCTTGGCGACCGTCAGATCCGGCTGCGACACCAGGCAGTCGGCCATGGAGACCACCGAGCGCGAAACGTAGATCTCGCCGTCGAGCACGCCGATCAGCGCCAGCAGCGTATTGCCGAGGCTGACCCGGATCGCATCGACGGTGAAGGTATTGCCGGCAAGCGTCTGCGCGTTCAAGGTGATCGAGATGCCGAGCGGACCGAGCACGCCGGGCAGCAGCTGAGTGTTCGGTGCCGGCGTGCTGTCGATCGACACGCCGCCGAGCAGCCCGGTGCCGCCGCCATTGGCAATGGTGGTGCCGCCGGCGAAGCTGGGCGTACTGCCCGAGCAGCTCGCCGTGGCCGTCGAGATCACCGAGTCCGCGCCCAGCCCGAGCAGGCTGATCAGGCTCAGCGACAGGCCGTCGACGCTGGCCTGGCTGGTGACCGAGTTCAGCTGCAGCGCGCTCTGCGTCTGCACCTGGATCACGCCGGTGCCGACCGAAGCGGCGCCGGGGATGGACACGTTCGCGGTCAGCTCGGTATCGGTCTCGTTGAAATCGGGCGGCGCGCTGCCGGTCACGGAGGGCAGCGGACCCAGCGCGGCGGGGACCGGTGCGCCGATCAAGGGCAGCAGCTCCAGGTCCACGTACAGACCATTGGCAGTGCCGCTGCCGGCGCTGGCTGCCCAGCCGGGCGCGTGCAGCGCCAGGCCGGCAGCGCAGGCAAGAACCAGGGGGCCGTGCAGCATGCGACGAAGAATGGCTTTCATTGTCTAGATCCTTCGGTTGGAGGCAACGCTCATCGCTTCCTCTCCTGCTCGAAGCGCTCTTTGAGAATAGGTCGCTTCCTGACAGGACTGTTGGCCATCCATTCATCAAACACGGGCCGTGCGTCAGCGAAATCCGACGCGGCGTCGGCGGGGGATAACGCTGATCAGGTAGGAGCCGCCGCTCGGCGGCGGCGAATTGACGAGCGTCGCGAGCCGGGTTAACGGCGGCACCAGCCGTCTTCAGGCACGGCCGTCTCCAGGCGCAGCCCTCTCCAGGCGCGCCCCTCTCCAGGGCGGCCCTTCTCGCAGCGGCAAGCGACCGGCGCCGCGCCGGCACGCTTCCGGGCCCCTCCCTTGCCACTGAGCCTTCACCGGCTCCCATCCCGCGGAGCCGCCCATCGGACGCAACACAGAGAGGACCCGTCATGGCAAGAAGTACCGGAAACGCCGCGCAGATCGAAGACCTTCTTTACCAGGCCCTGGAGACCGAACTGGGCGGAATCAAGGTCTACGAGTCGGCAGTGCAATGCGCGCTCAACGATGAGCTCAAGGAGGAATGGCAGGAATACCTGAACGAAACCTGTACGCATCGCGACGTGCTGCTGGCCGTCTTCGAGCAGCTCGGTCTGGACCCGAATGCGCAGACTCCGTCGCGCCAAGTGGTCGCGCATATCGGCGCGTCACTGGTGCAGGCGATGAAGATGGCCGAGAGTGCCGGCGATCCCATCGCCGCGCAGCTCGTCGCCGCCGAATGCGTCGTGCTGGCGGAGACCAAGGATCATGCCAACTGGGAGCTGCTCGGCAAGATCGCGGAGAAGGCCTCCGGGCACATGGCTGAAGTGCTGAAGGAGGCCCACGAAGCGGTCGAAAAGCAGGAAGACCATCACCTCTATCACACGAAGGGATGGGCTCGCGAGCTGGCGATCGAGGCGCTGGGCTATCCGGCCGTCCTGCCGCCCCCGGAGGAGGTCAAGAACGTCGAAACGGCGATCGGCGCTTCGCGGGCCGAGCAGGCTCGTGACGAGATGCTGCCCCGGTCGAAGCGGCACTGAGCTCTGCGGCAAATCTCCAGCGCTGGCAAAATCCGAACGCGCCCCGATCCGGGGCGCACGCCCCTCAAGAAGCAGCGTTCAGGAGAGACCACTGTGAAGCTCTACTATTCCCCCGGTGCATGTTCGATCGGCATTCGGCTGATCCTCGAAGAAACCGGGGCGCCGTTCACCTGCGAGAAGCTGGATCTGGCGGGACGCCAGCAGCTGGGCGCCGACTTCGTCGCGATCAACGCCAAATCGAAGGTGCCCACGCTGGTCCGTGACGACGGATCGGTGCTGACCGAGTTCCCGGCGATCGCGCTGTGGCTCGGCCTGAGCTTCCCCGAGCGGCAGATGGTGCCCGCGGACGCCGAGGGAATGGCGCGTTCGATCGAGATGATCGACTACATCGTGGCGACGATGCATATGCAAGGCTTCACGCGCATCTTCCGGCCGGCGAACTTCTCGCCCGATCCGAATTCACATGAAGAGGTGAAGGCGCGCGGCCGGGAAATCTTTCAGAAGGGCTTGCAGATCGTCGACGCCTCGCTGTCCCGGCTGCCGACCAGCCCGCGCGGTTTCACGATCGCCGACGGAGCGCTGTTCTACATCTCGTTCTGGGCATCGGCCCGCCTGCAGCAGCCGCTGCCGGAGCGGCTCGCCAAGCACTATACGGCGCTGAAGGCGCGCCCCAGCGCCCGCAAGGTGCTGACCGAAGAAGGGTTCGAGGCGGAGCTTTCGAAGTAGCCTGCCGCGGTCCGGTGCCGCCGGCACGGAGGCGGCGTCCCGTCATCGTTTCCTCATCCGCCATTCAAGGCGCTGTCATCGAGGGCCGGCACCATAGCGGTCCTAGATGCGACGAGATGACGGTCATCACGATCCGGACGGTGGATCAGCGGGCAGAAGCCGGCCTGTCCGCTATCGAACGATCTGGATCTCCGATCTGCATCTGGGCACGCCCGGATGCAAGGCCGAGTACCTTCTCGACTTCCTCCGCTGCAACGACAGCGACACGCTGTACCTGGTCGGCGACATCGTCGACGGCTGGCAGCTGCGCAAAGGCTGGTATTGGCATCGGCTGCACAACGACGTCGTGCAGAAACTGCTGCGCAAGGCGCGCAAGGGTACGCGCGTCGTCTTCATCCCCGGCAACCACGACGAGTTCGCGCGACAGTTCGCGGGCCTTGCATTCGGCGACATCGAGGTCATGGACGAAGCGATTCACCGGCTTCGCGATGGGCGGCGCCTGCTCGTCACGCACGGCGACCGTTTCGATGCAGTGATCCAGCGTGCACGCTGGCTGGCCTTCGTCGGCGACAGTCTGTACACGTTCACGCTCCGGCTGAATCACTGGTTCAATCGACTGCGCAGCCGCATGGGGCTGGGCTACTGGTCCTTGTCGCAGTATCTGAAGCATAGAGTCAAGAACGCCGTCGCATTCATCGGCGACTACGAAGCCGCGCTGGCCGCCGAAGCGCGTCACCGGGGTCTGGACGGCGTCGTCTGCGGCCACATACACAAGGCCGAGATACGGGACATCGACGGCATCCTCTATTGCAACGACGGCGACTGGGTCGAGAGCCTGTCCGCGCTGGTGGAAACCTGCGACGGCGAGCTGAAGCTGCTGTTCTGGGATCGATTGACGCGCCAGCTCGAGCAGCATCCGCCGCTCGAGCTCGAGTATCCGACATGAAGACCGTCGCGATCGTCACCGATGCATGGGCTCCCCAGATCAACGGCGTCGTGCAGACCCTGCAGCGGACCTGCGCCTGCCTGCAATCGATGGGCATCGAGCCGACGGTCGTGTCGCCCGAAGGACATCGTAGCCTGCCGTGCCCGACCTATCCGGAAATCCGGCTGGCGCTGCTGCCCGGCCGCGAGATCGCGCGCCGGCTGGATGCGTTGAGGCCCGATGCGCTGCACATCGCCACCGAAGGACCGATGGGCTGGGCGGCGCGCCGTCATGCGCTGCGTGCCGGTCTTGCCTTCACGACCGCCTATCACACGCGCTTCGCCGAGTATCTGCGCGCCCGAACCGGCATTCCGCTGTCGGCCGGATATCGCATGCTGCGGCACTTCCATGGCCCCTCGAAATGCGTCATGGTTCCGACGCCCATGGTGCAGCAGCAGCTGCGGCACTACGGTTTCGAGCGCACCGCGATCTGGGGGCGCGGCGTCGACACCGACTTGTTCAGTCCCGGCGGATCCGGCGTATTCGACGGTCTGCCTCGGCCGGTGTTCCTGTCGGTCGGCCGCGTGGCGGTCGAGAAGAACCTCGACGCCTTCCTGCGGCTGCGGCTGCCGGGCAGCAAGGTCATCGTCGGCGACGGGCCGCGCCGCGCATTGTTGCAGCGGCGCTTTCCCGATGCGGTCTTTCTCGGTGCGCGCGCCAACCGGGATCTGCCGGCGTTCTATCGAGCGGCCGACGTGTTCGTCTTTCCGAGCTTGACCGACACTTTCGGGCTGGTCTTGCTGGAAGCAATGGCTTGCGGCCTGCCGGTCGCCGCCCATCCCGTGGCCGGCCCGCTCGACGTGGTCGGCGATTCGGGCGCCGGGGTCTTGAACGAAGATCTGCGCGACGCCTGCCTGGCGGCCCTGTCCATAGGACGCGAGCGGCCGCGCCGGCACGCGCTGGCGCATGGCTGGGCGAAGACGTCGAGCCGCTTCGCCGAGCTGCTGCATCCGTGCGGCTAGACTTCCACTTCCGCCCGGCGCGGATCAGAACAGCGGCCGCGCGGCCAGCTGCAGCCCGAGCAGCATCAGGCACAGCAGGAAGCAGCGGCGGAAGGTCGCGGCGCGGATGCGGCCGCGGATCCGCTGGCCCAGCCACATGCCGGCCAGCGCGGGAATCAGGGCCAGTGCCGAGGCCCCCAGCCGGTCTGTGTGCAGAGCGCCCTGCGTGGTCAATCCGGCAGCGAGGGCCGCCGTCGAGACAGTGAACGACATGCCCAGTGCCTGTACGAGCTCGTCCTTGTCGAGCCGCAGCGACTGCAGATAAGGGACGGCCGGCAGCACGAACACCCCGGTAGCGCCGGTGACGACGCCGGTCGCGATGCCGACCAGCGGCGCCAGCCACGGCTCCAGCCGGGACGGCAGCGCGAACGCGGGCGAACGCCACGCATAGACGGCGTAGGCGATCAAGGCCAGGCCCAGTCCGAATGCCGATGCGCGCGGATCCGCGCGGACCAGCAGCGCCGAACTCAGCAGCGTGCCGATCGCCACGCCCAGCATCATCGTCCACAGCCGGCGCAACAGACGTGCGGCGGCCGCACCAGACAGCCATTGCCAGACGTTGGTGACGAACGAAGGGATCAGCAACAAGGCCGCCGCGGCCGCGGGGGGCAGGATCACGCCCAGCAAGCCCATCGCTACCGTCGGCAGGCCCATGCCGGTGACGCCCTTGACCAGCCCCGCAAGCACGAAGGTCGCCGCGAGCCACGACACCTTCGCCATCGATAGTTCGTCCATACCGCCATTGGAATCGCGCCGCATCATCGGCACAATGCGGATTCGTCATCACTACCTTCGGATCATCCGAAGGCTGAAAGCGCGCCCCCCATGCGATTCGATCTTGCCGACCTGCGCCTGTTCCTGTCCATCGTCGATGCCGGCAGCATCACTCAGGGCGCCGTCAAGGCGCATCTGGCGCTGGCCTCCGCGAGCGAGCGGCTGCGCAGCATCGAACAGGCAGCCGGCGTACCGCTGCTCGAGCGGCGGCGACGCGGCGTGGTGGCCACGGAAGCCGGCGAGGCGCTGGCCCACCATGCACGGCTGATGCTGCGCCAGCAGTCCGTGCTGCAGGAGGAACTGCGCGATTTCGCCAGCGGCGCGCTCGGCACCATCCATCTATATGCCAATACCGCGGCGCTGACCGAGTTCCTGCCCTCTCGGCTCGCGCCGTGGCTGGCGAGCCGCCCGCGGCTGAGCATCGACCTGAAGGAGCGGACCAGCGCCGAGATCATCCGCCTGATCGGCGCCGGACTGGCGCAGGCCGGCATCGTCTCCGACGCAGTCGCGGCGCCTGGCCTGCTGCGCCAGCCCGTCGCAGCGGATCCGCTGGTCGCGATCGTGCCGCGCGGCCACCGACTGGCCGGCAATACCGCCATCCGGTTCTCGGCGCTGCTCGATGAAGCCTTCGTCGGCCTGACGCCGGACAGCGCCCTGCAGGAACACATCGACGAGCATGCTCGCGACGCGGGCCGCCCGCTGCGCTTCCGCATCCGCATGAAGAGCTTCGACGGCCTGTGCGAAATGGTCGCCAGCGGCGTCGGCATCGGCATCGTGCCGCACAGCATTGCCCGCCGGCACCGGCGCCGCCATCCGTGTCATGCGCTGTCGCTGAGCGACCCGTGGGCGCGGCGCCAGCTGTGCGTCTGCCTGCGCCGCTGGTCGGATCTGTCGGCGTCGACGCGCAGCCTGCTGATCCACCTCGGTGCTCGCGCCGGGCACTGATCGCGAAACCCTCTCGATACTGCCTGCAGGCACCCTGCTTGCAGCAGGCGATCGTTCGGACCCGGGCCGGTACGCGGTTTCCGACCCTGGCCGAGCGCGCGGCAGCGCCGCGTGGTCCGAGGGGGTGCATCGATGCTGAAACCCGATCTGCCATGGTGGGAGTTCATTCTCAGGGCGGCTTGCGTCTACGCGCTGCTGCTGCTGATGGTCCGCCTGTCCGGTAAACGCACGATCGGCCAGTTCACGCCGTTCGATCTGCTCGTGGTGCTGCTGCTTGGCGAAGCCGCCGGCAGCTCGATGACCGGCAACGACAATTCGCTGCTCGGCGGCTTGCTCGCAGCCGGCACGCTGATCGGCCTGAATGCCGTCGTCGCCAACCTGACGGCGCGCAGCCGCCGGCTGGAAATCTTCTTCGACGGACGTCCGGTGGTTCTCGGCGAGAATGGGCGAATCTTCACGGACGTGCTGCGCCGCGAGCGCGTAGGAGCCATGGACATGGAGAAGGCCCTGCGCGAAGCCGACTGCGAGCTCGGCGATCTGCGGCTGGCGCTGCTGGAACCGGATGGCAGCATTTCGGTCATGAAGCGCAAGAGGCCGGCCGACGCTGCCTGAGGTGGCGTCTGCTGCTTCCGAGGCCACGCGCTGTCGCTATTGCGGCAGCACTCGCCGCTACCGGACAGCGCCCTGTCGCTAGAATGCAGCCTTGCTGGGTAGTGTCGAGACGGAGCCCGCGATGATCAGCGAATGGGAACTCGTCGGCCGCCTGCTGTTCGCGGCCATCCTGGGCAGCGCCATCGGCCTGGAGCGCGAACGCTTGTCATGGGCGGCCGGCTTGCGCACGCACATGCTGGTCTGCGTAGGATCTGCGCTGATCATGATCGTGTCCACGTACGGTTTCGACGACATGCTCGCGCACGAGCACGTGGCGCTCGACCCGTCGCGGGTTGCCGCGCAAGTCGTATCAGGCATAGGCTTTCTCGGCGCGGGCGCGATCATCGCGCGCGGCGAGGTGGTGCGCGGCCTGACCACCGCGGCCAGCGTCTGGTCGGTGGCAGCCATCGGGCTGGCGGTCGGCGGCGGGCTCTATACGCCGGCCGTCGCCGCGACCATCATCATCCTGATCATCCTGGCCGGCATCAAGCCGATCGAGCGCCGCTTCATCGCAAGCAAGCTGCGCCGCCGCCTGCTGCTGACCGTGGAGCGCGGCGCCCTGCCGCTGGCGCGCCTGCACGGGCTGCTGGGGCCCAATATCGCACGGGTCGAGCAGTTCGTCACCGAACGCTCCGACGACGGTGATGAGCTCGACGATATCTCGATCGTGCTGAGCCGCGTCGCGCCGGAAGAATTCCAGGCGATCCGGCTGCGGCTCGAAGCCACGCCGGGATTGCGGCGCGTCAAGGAGATCCGCGATCTATGAACCGATGCTACGCACATGAGTGAATCCGCACCGATCGACATCCGCGCCGATGCTCCGTACCCCTCCGGCGCACTGAGCAATTTCGCGCCGCATGCCTTCACGCTTGACGGTGTGGCCTGCGCATCCATGGAAGGCTTCCTGCAGGGGCTCAAGCTGTCGGATGCCGCGGCGCAGCGGCAGGTCTGCGGCCTGGTCGGCGCGGAGGCCAATCGCGCAGGCCGCCAGCATGACTGGCGTGCCAGCGGACTGCTGTGGTGGCAAGGCCGTGCCATCGAGCGCCGCTCCCCCGGCTACCAGCGCCTGCTCGATCGCGCCTATCAAGCGCTGTTCGAGCAGTCGGCGTCGTTCAGGGATGCGCTGGCGGCGAGCGGTGATGCGCCGCTGACGCACGATCACGGCAGGACGGATCCTGGCGAAACGGTGTTGACGGTTGAGGAGCTTTGTTCGCGGCTGCAGATGTTGCGGGGTGGGGGATCGGCAGGCACGGGCGGGCGGATGCGATGAGGCGGCGGCGGGCCGGGGGGCATGGGCTGGCGGCGGGGATGATGCGGCGGTCGGCCCTTTGGGCCGGCTTCCCTGCGCTGCTCGTCTTGGGGCTGGCGCGGCGTAACTTATATGGACGCCTCCCGTGTGGCAAGCAAGATGTGCAGTTGGCTGGGCGGGTTCATTGCGATCTTATATCCGGCCTGTATTGCGGTCGCTTGGCGCCGCGGGCCCT
>JBFWXS010000097.1:0-9787 GCA_050187175.1 Burkholderiaceae bacterium | reverse complement strand
TGATCTACCTGAGCAGCAGCATGCACAGGGGCGGGCGCGCAAGCCTGGCCGGCATGGACTGGACCGGCCGGACGTCGACAGGCAGCTACTCGGACAGCAAGCTGTTCGTCACCGCGCTGACCATGGCGGTGGCACGGCTGTGGCCGGACGTGCTCAGCAATGCCGTCGATCCGGGCTGGGTGCCAACCAGGATGGGGGGCCCGAGCGCGCCCGACGACCTGCGGCTGGGACATCTGACGCAGGAGTGGCTTGCTACCAGCGACGACCCTGAGGCGCTGACCAGCGCAGGCTACTGGCATCACCAGCGGCGACAGAAGCCGCATCCCGCCGTCAATGACACCCGCTTCCAGGACTCGTTGCTGGCCGAACTTGCTAGTGCTACCGGTACGACGCTGAGGTGACGGCACCGTCGGGCAACAAGGCCAGCCTCCAGCCGGGCGGATCTCACTTCACCGCGAACCGCGCCGTCGTCGCCTTGCCCGCGATGCTCACCACCGCGACCGCACGCGTTCCGGGACCGACTTTGAACGCTCCACGCGCTTCGAGTCTGTCGCCGGCAGGCTTCAGCTCGACCTCCTGCTTCTCGGTTCCGGACAGCAGAGTGAGCCGTGCGCTGGCCTTGGAAAGGTCGACCGGCTTGCCGTGGCCGCGAACGTAGAGCTGGATGGCTGCCGGGCCGGCGACGAGTTCGAGATCGACGTCGCGGGTTTCGGCCACCACTCCGCCGTGCAGCGGCTGGTGCGTGTGGCCGGCAGCGTGCTTGTGCGCTCCGCCGGCGGCATGGACGGTACTCGTCAAGCCAAGGGCGATGGCGACGATCAATGGGCGCAAGGTCATGATGGTCCTGTCTTTGGGGTTGGCGATGGGGTTGGCCATGGGTCAGCTAAGGCAGCCGTCGTCACAGCGCTTCGGCATGCTGGTCGGCGAGCAGCCGCTCGGCATCCCGGCGTCCGAACATCCAGAACAGCGCCGGGGTCAGAAAGGTGTCGAGCAGCGTCGAGCTGATCAGGCCGGAGAAGATCACTACCGCCACCGGATGCAGGACCTCGGTGCCCGGCTGCTCGGCCTCCAGCAGCAGCGGGGCCAGCGCGAGGGCGGTGACGAGCGCCGTCATCAGCACCGGGCTGAGTCGTTCGAGCGAACCGCGGACGATCATGCGGTGGTCGAACCGCTCTCCCTCGAAGCGCATCAGGTTGATGTAGTGGCTGACTTTCAGGATGCCGTTGCGGACCGAGATGCCGGCCAGCGTGATGAAGCCGACCAGCGCGGCCACGCTGAGCGGCTGGCCCGACAGCCAGAGGCCGAGCACCGCGCCGACGAGCGCAAGCGGAATGTTCGCCATGATCAGCGCCGACAGCGTGACCGATCGATAGCGGCTGTAGAGTACGAGGAACATCAGCGACAGCGAGATGATCGACAGCAGGCCCACCAGCCGTGAGGCCTCCTCCTGAGCCTGGAACTGTCCGCCCAGCGTGATGAAATAGCCTTCGGGCAGGGTGGCCTGGGCCGTCGCCCGGCGGATGTCCGCGACGATCTCTGACAGCGCGCGGCCCGATGCGTTCGCCGAGATCACGATGCGGCGCTTGCCGTCGTCGCGGCTGATCTGGTTCGGCCCGTCGCTGTCCTCGATCGTGGCGACCTTCGATAGCGGGATGCGTCCGCCGGGCGTCTCCAATAGCAGGTTCGCCAGGCCATCGATGGAGCGTGCCGGTTCAGCGAGGCGCACGACCAGTGCGAAACGCCGGCTGCCCTCGACGATCTGTGCGACCCGCTCGCCTTCGATCAGGCTTTGCAGCACTGCGAGAATGCGTGGCGCCGGCACGCCGTACTGGGCGGCGGCCGCGTAATCGATTCGGATCTTGATCTGCGGCGCCAGCACCTGCTTCTCGATCTGTAGATCGGCGATGCCCGGGATGGCGGCCAGCCGGGCGCGCAGTGCGTCGGCCTGGCCCCGCAGCGAATCGAGGTCGTCGCCGAATATCTTGATGGCGATCTGCGAGCGCACGCCCGACAGCATGTGGTCTATGCGATGCGAGATCGGCTGGCCGATCTCGACGGCTGCAGGCAGGCTGGACAGCCGGGCGCGGATGTCCGCCCTGATCTCGTCCATGCTGCGCGTCAGTGCGGAGCTCGGCTTCAGGCCCACGTCGAGTTCGCTGACGTGTACGCCCTCGGCATGTTCGTCCAGCTCAGCACGGCCGCTGCGCCGTCCGACATGCGTGACCTCCGGCACCTGGCTGACCAGCAGTTCGGCACGGGCGGCGAGCGCCGACGACTCGGTCAGCGTGACGCCCGGATTCAGCCGCAGGCCGATCAGCAGGGTTCCTTCGTTGAACGGCGGCAGGAAGGTGGTCGGGAAGAACGGCACCGCCGCCAGGGCCGCGGCAACGGCGATGCCGGCAGCCGCCAGCGCGGCCGCCGGGCGGTTCAGCACCGATTGCAGCGCCGTGCCGTAGCGGTTCTTCAGCCAGGTCAGCATCCGCGTATCGCCGTGATCCAGCTTGCGCATTCCCGGCAGCAGGTAGGCACTGAGCACCGGCGTGATGGTGACCGAGACGATCAGCGATGCCAGCGTCGAGACGATGAAGGCAATGCCGAGCGGCACGAACAGCTTGCCCTCCAGCCCCGGCAGCGCGAGCAGCGGGACGAAGACGAGCACGATGATCACCGTGGCGTACAGGATCGCCGAGCGCACCTCCATCGTGGCTCGCGACACGATCTCGATGGTGGGCCGGCGCTGCGCGTCGGGCAGCGCACGCTGTTCCTTCAGGCGTCTGAGCACGTTCTCGACGCCCACGACGGCGTCGTCGACCAGGCCGCCGATTGCGATCGCCAGACCGCCTAGCGTCATGGTGTTGATCGACATGCCGAAGTAGCGGAACACCAGCGCGGTGATGAAGATCGACACTGGGATCGCCGTCAGCGCGATGATCGTGGGACGCAGCGTGCCGAGAAAGAACATGAGGACCAGCGCCACGAAGATCGATGCGCCGATCAGCTTGCCCTGCAGCGTCTCGATCGAAGCCTCGATGAAGCTCGCTTGCCGGAACGTGACGCGCGGCGCTTCCATGCCGGAAGGTAGGGAGGCCCGCAGGCCGGCCAGCGCGCTCTCGATCGATTGCGTCAACGCGATCGTATCGGCCGTCGGCTGCTTCTGGATGCCCAGGATCACCGCCGGCTTGCCGTCGAAGCCGGCGTCGCCGCGCCTGATCGCCGCGCCGAACGCGACGTCGGCGATCTGCCGCAGCAGGATCGGCTGGCCGTTGCTCGCCGTCAGGGCGAGGTCCTTCAGATCGTCGAGCCGCGACGTGCGGCCCAGGTTCCGGATCAGGTACTCGCGTCCGTTCAGTTCCAGGAAACCCCCGGACGTATTGGCCGAGAAGCCCTGCAGCGCCCCTTCGAGCTGCTCGTGCGTGATGCCCAGCTCAGCCATTCGCGCCGTGCTCGGCTGCACCTGGAACTGGCGGACCTCGCCGCCGATCGGAATCACCTGCGCGACGCCGGGGATGGACAGCAGGCGGGGGCGCAGCACCCAGTCGGCGTATTCGCGCACTGCCATCGCGGAGATTTTCTGCGGGTCGACCGGGATGGCGATCTGCATGATCTCGCCCATGATCGAGCTGATCGGCCCCATCCTCGGCACCACGCCTTGGGCCAGGCCTTCCTCCATCGATGACAGCCGTTCCGAGACCAGCTGGCGCGCCCGGAAGATGTCGGTGCTCCAATCGAATGTGACGTAGAGGAAGGACAGTCCCGCCGACGATGTCGACCGGATCGATTCGACGCCGGGGAGGCCGTTCATCGCGGTCTCGAGCGGGAACGTGATCAGCTGTTCGACTTCCTCGGCCGCCATGCCGCCGGCTTCGGTCATCAGCGTCACGGTGGGTTTGTTCAGGTCCGGAAACACGTCCACCAGCGTGCGCGACAGCGTGAACGCGCCGTAGATCATCAGCAGCAGGCCGGCGATGAGCACCAGCAGGCGATTCGCCAGGCTGTTCTCGAGGAGCCACTTGAACATGTCAGCGTACCTGATTGATCATCGCCGCGCCCCGGGTGGCGATCCGGTCACCGGCGCGCAGGCCCGACGTGACTGCGGCGTTCACACCGTCCAGCGGCTCCGTCGTCACGAGGCGAGGCTCGAATCGTTCGGGCGAGACCTTGACCCAGACGATGGTCTGGTTGGCTGGGCTTCTCATCAGCGAAGCGATGGGCACCGAAAAACCTTTCACTCGCGCCTTCGTCTGCACGAAGACGCGCACCGGCTGCCCGACGGCGAGCTGCTGCAGCGCCGGCCCTTGCGCCCGGAAGTTCAGCGGCAGGGCCTGCTCGCGCAGACTGCGCGCGGCACCCACGAAGCTGAGTGGAATACGCTGCTGGCCGATGGCCAGCGTCGCGCTGCCGATGTCGGCTGCCAGGCTGGCATCGAAAGCCAGCGCCTCGATGCGCAGCCGCGACGGATCGACGATCTCGAACACCAGTTCGCGCGCGTCGACGACCTGGCCGCTCACGACATACGCCGACGCGATTACGCCCGAGACCGGCGCGGTCAAGGCTTCGCGCGTCGTCAAGCCCACGCCCACCGCCGCAATGCGCTCGGCGAGACTCTGCGCTTCGCTTTCCGCTGCCTCGATGTCCTTGCGAGGGACGGTGTCGACCAGCTCCTTCAGCCGCGCGACACGCTTGTCGGCGAGCGTCTTGGCCGCTCGCAGCTCGGCCAGCTGCGCTGCCTGGTTGGATCGCTCGATCGGTGCGGCGGAAGGCGTCACATAGGCCAGCACCTCTCCCTTGCGCACCGACTGGCCGGGGACGGGCAGGCCGCGCGGCCCGGGCTCGATGCGGCCGGCGTTCAGCGGCTGCACCTTGCCACCGGCGTTCGGGTCGATCGCGACTCGCGCATTGAGCTCGACCGATCTCGACAATTCCGCGAGTGCGGCAGGCTGCGTGCGCACGCCCAGCTGCCGCTGCGCGGGCTTGGGCAGGAAGACGCTACCGTCGGGAAGACGTTGCGGCCCGTCGCCGGTCGTCGCTGCCGGTGTGCTGCCGTGGTCGTGGCCGTCGTGGGCGTTCGCCGTCGCGGCGGCTGCACCGAGCGTCACGGCGAGCATCAGCGGCAGCATCAGCATCAGCTTCGACTTCCTGCCGTTCCGGCGGCGGCCGGTGGCCACCATTGCCGCGAGCGCGACCGCGAGCGTGACCGCACCTGCCGTACCGAAGCCTGCCCATGACAGCCATTGCCGCGCCGGCGCGGCGGCGTTGCCGGCTTCGGTTTCATTTTCATGAATGTCGAGCTCGCCGGCCAGCAGATCGACCTCGCCGCTCACCGTCACCGTGGCCGTGATCGGCAGTACGCCCGGCTTGGGGTCTGCGGGCAGTTCCACTCGGTACTCGTCGCTGCCTGGCATCTCGGCTTCCAGCCGGGTGCCGTCGATGTCGAGCTC
The DNA here is from genome assembly GCA_050187175.1 of Burkholderiaceae bacterium. Taxonomy (GTDB): domain Bacteria; phylum Pseudomonadota; class Gammaproteobacteria; order Burkholderiales; family Burkholderiaceae_E; genus Zeimonas. The sequence continues at coordinate 4,349 of JBFWXS010000097.1, read as the reverse complement.
GATGCGGGCACCGGCGACCGGCTCGTTGCTGTCGGCGCGGTCCAGGTACAGCGTGATCCGCCTGCCGCGCAGCACGCCCACCATCTCGAAGACTTCCGAGACGGCTTCGAAGCGCGGCTGTGCCGTGCCGGTCGCAGGGCGCGCGTCGCCACCGTGGTCGTCGCCGTCATGGGCCCAGCCGGGCATCGAGAGCGAAGCCGCGGCGCCGAGGAGCAGCAGCCGGAGAAAGCGTTTCATGATGAGGTTCCGATGCAGGAGAGGTTCACAGGCGCAAGAGCAGGCGCAAGGGCAGCGACACAGGTACGGCTCACCGCGGCACCAGCCCCAGGGCTTGGCGCCAGGCCGAGATTGCGGCCGCGAGCTCGATCCGGCTGCGAGCCGCCTGGCGTTCCGCTTCGACGGCTTCGGCCTCTATGCGCAGCCGCGTCGGAAGGTCCGTTTCGCCGAGTCGGAACGATTTGTCGAAGAAGCCCCGCGACTCGAGCGCCAGCCGCGCGCGCCGCTCGGCGGCCGCGACTTGCGCCTGTGCCGCCTGGGCGCGGGCCCGGGCGGCTTCGCGTTCGGTGTCGAGGCGGGCCCGTTCGAGGTCGAGCAGCACCCGTGCTTCCGTGGCTTCGGCGGCGGCCGCCGCGACGCGCGCGTCATGACGCCTGCCGTCGCCGAACGGAATGCGTACACCGACCGTGACGGTCTGGCCGTAGCCGTCGCCGAACGCGCCGCGCTCGCGCGTCGCAGCCAGCCTCAGCTCCGGGTGTGCACGCGATTGCAGCGAGGCGAGCGCCGCAGCGCGCTCGGCGACAGCGGCGCGGTCCTGCAAGGCCGACAGCGCCGCGTGCGTAGTGGGCGAAGTGGACGAAGCATCGCGCTCGTCGGGCGTCGGCTCGGGCGTGGCTTCCGTATCGGCCGGCAGCCATCCGGTGACCGCGCGGAATGCCTGTGCGGTCGACGCGAGTTCCGCCTGCGCGCGCGCCAGGTTCGATTCGGCCGATGCGAGAGCACCGTCGGCCTGATGCTGATCCGCCCGGGCCAGATCGCCGGCGCTGGCGCGCCGGGCGACGTCGGCGGCGAGCCGGCGGGCGTTCTCGGCCTGGTCGTGTGCCATCGCGGTATCGCTTCGCGCGCGCTGCCAGTTCCACCAGGCCGTGCGTACCTCGGCGGCGACTCTCAGCCGCGCGGCACGACTACGGCTGTCCAGCGCGTTCAGTTCCGCTTCGGCGAGGGCGGCGCTGCGGTCTTTCTCGCCGGGCAGCCATAGCGGCACGGAAAGACCGACTTCGTATTCACGTGCGCCCTGGTTGCGGAGCAGGCGGTCGCTGGTAGCGGCGATTTCGAGCGCCGGCGCTCCGGCGTTCCAGAGCCCGGCTGCGTCCATCTGCGCACGCGCGGCCTCGGCGCGCGAGGCTAGCGACTGCGCCTCGGGCTGGCGTGCCCAGGCGGCCTCGAATGCCCGGCGCAGCCCGCCGCGTTCCGAGGTCGGGGCTGCTTGGGCAAATGTCGTTCCCGAGCAGGCGAGGGCGAGGCCGATCGCCAGCGCCTGCCGCAGGGCAGCCGATCGCCGCATGACGGGCGATCGTCGAGTGGTTCGGTACATCCGATGCTCCAGGGTTGATCGTCATCCGCAGGAGATCGGCAAGCAGCGACCGAATGGATCGCGCCGGACCCGCGCGGTGTCACCGCGCGTTCACGGGCGTGAACGGTTTCGGGAAGTGGAGAGGCCGCGCTCGCCGATCAGGCGAGCGCCACCCACTGAGGGCGTTCCGGGCGGGCAGGCGAGGGCGCCAGTGCCTGGTCCGGTGTGCCGGGCGCCGGAGGAGCCGGGCCGGCGTCGACGAGCGGAGTTGCCCAGGCTGGCAGCAGGGCAGCGAACTGGCCGCAGCAGTGGCTGCAGCAATGACCAGAGTCGCCGCGCTCCGGGCTGTCGGGCGCCTTGTCCGGAGCCTTGTCGGCGACCTTGTCGGAGGTGCCCCGCACCGCGTCACCCGAATCGTGCAGATGGCCCTCATGTTCATGATGGCCGAGATGCCGAGCTGCCGCTCCGGACTCATGCGCGCAGTACGCGGCTGCCGCGGCCCAGCTGGCCTGGAGCGGCAGAACGATGAACATCAGGGCGAGGAGCCAGCGACGCATTCGAGAATTGTAGCAGCGGCGGTCATGACACCTGTCGGAGGCTCTGCTCGTGATCCCGTAGCGATAGGCCTCGTATCATTGCGCGATGTCATGTGCGCGGGCAGCCAGTGCCGGAGCGACGCGACATCGCAAGCATGGGACGAGTCGAAGATGAATGCAGACCGGACGTTCGTACGCGCGCGGCGCGTCGTACGCACGCGGCGCGGCGAGCGGCAGAACCGATCCGGCGCGCCGGCCTTGCTGCCGCTGTGCTTCTGCGTGGCTGCCGTCGCCATGCTCGCCGCTGGCCAGGCGAAAGCCGCGCGCCCGATGGTCACCGACGATGCCCGCATCGTCGATGCCAAGGCCTGCCAGGTCGAAAGCTGGGTGAAGTTCAATCGCGACAGTACCGAATACTGGGCGCTGCCGGGGTGCAACTTCACCGGCAATCTGGAGCTCACGTTCGGCGGTGCTCGCGGGAAGGACGCTGCCGGCACCCGGACCTCGGAGCTGATGCTTCAGGGCAAGGCCTTGTTCAAGTCCCTGGAACCGGACGGCTGGTCATGGGGCCTGGCCGCGGGCAACCTGCGCCGTGCGCCGCTGCACGGCAACGGCAGTCTCATCGGCGATCTGTACGTCTACGCGCCGGCCACCTTTTCGTTCCAGGCGGATCGCGTGCTGCTGCACACGAATCTCGGCTGGCTGCGCGAGAAGGAAGCGAGCAGGCATCGCCTGACCTGGGGGGTGGGTACGGAAGCCCAGTTGTCGGCCTCCACCTGGCTGATCGTGGAAACGTTCGGGCAGAGCCGGGGAAAGCCGTCCTACCAGCTGGGCCTGCGCTACTGGCTGGTGCCCGGCCATGTCCAGATCGACGCTACCTACGGCAACCAGACCGGCAGCGACATGCAGCAGCGATGGTTCTCCATCGGCTTGCGGCTGCTATCGCCGGCCTTTCTGCCATAGCGGCGCGGCGTTTTCGCTTTACGTCCGGCAGCCGAAATAATCTAATGGCGAGGCGCCACCGGGCTTGAGCCATCGGCAGGCCGCCGCGGAGCCGAAACGGAGATGCAATGCACAGCCTGTTGAGAAACATGCGCGTCTACGACGCCAGCATGGGGGTCGCCGGACCGTACTGCACTTCACTGCTCGCGCAGTACGGCGCCGAGGTCATAAAGGTCGAGCCGCCCGGCGGCGATTGGGGCAGGCATATCGGCCAGTCCTTCGACGGCCTGGGCGCCTACTTCCTCACCTACAACCGCGGAAAGAAGAGCGTCGTCCTGGACTTGCACGATCCGGTGGATCTGGAGCGTGCCAGGCAGTTGATGGCGAGCTGCGACGTCGTCGTCGAGAGCTTTCGCCCCGGCGTCATGTCCCGGCTCGGCCTGGACTATGAAGCCGCTCGCAGCAGGCGCGAGAACGTCATCTACCTTTCACTGTCCGGCTTTGGCCAGCAAGGGCCTGCCCGGCATGACGCCGCGATGGACACGGCGATGCAGGCGTTCACGGGGTGGATGCATTTGAATCGCGATGTCGGCGGCACACCGGTGCTGATGAATCACATCAGCATCGATACGCTGACCGGCCTGTACGCGTTCCAGTCGTTGCTGGTGGCGTGGATGACTCGGGAGAAGACCGGCAAGGGGGCGCATGTCGACGTCAGCCTGATGAATGCCTCGATGGCGTTTCTGGCGCCGCGGCTGGTCGAGCACATCATGTCGGACGGGCAGCTTCAGGATGCGGTGACGCCGCCGACCGGCGTATGGCGAGTCAGCGACGGCTCGGTGGCGATATCGATCAAGGGGCAGGGGCATTTCGAGATTCTTTGCGCGGCACTCGGTCAGCCGCAGATCGCCGAAGACCCCCGGTTCGGCAGCCGCGATCTGCGCATGCAGAACAAGAGCGAACTGTATGAGGTGCTTGCTCCGAAGTTCCTGGCCCTGACGCTGGTCAATGCTCTGGAGATCCTCAATCGAGCGAAACTGCCGGCTGCACGGGTCAATTCCTTCGACGATCTGGTCGGCAACGCGCAGGTGGTGAGCACCGGTGTCCTCAAGGAGCAGCCGCAGCCCGGCTTCGGCGCAATTCCGGTGGTCCGGATTCCCGGCACCGATGGGGAGTTCGATCCCGGTCCTGCTCCAGCGCTTGGACAGGACACACAGGCGATCTTCGAGCGATTGGCAGCCGGCGGGAAGACGAGTGAAGGATGAGCGCGGCGGACTGCGCGCTCATCCGCGTGGCCGCCC
>JBFWXS010000096.1:0-9816 GCA_050187175.1 Burkholderiaceae bacterium | reverse complement strand
GCGTTCGCAATGCGAAGGTCGGGAGTTCGATCCTCCTCCGCTCCACCATTCTCCAACCCAACCTTCATCGGTTGGGTTTTTTTTCGTCCCTGAAATTACCCTGCCCGCGCCGTCGCGGCGCCGGCACGCCCGTGCCCCCTCCGCTTGCCCCAACCATCCCATCCAGCGCCAGGATGATCCGCGTCGTCTCGTCGAAATGCTCCGCGAGCAAGGCGCATGCGCGCCTGGCATCACGCGCCAGGGCGGCATCCGCGATCTGCCGATGTTCGTTGGACACGTCCCGGCTGACCCCGTCGCGGGATTTCGAGGAGAGGCTGCGATAGCGCTGGGTCTGGTCGTACAGCATCGCGCAGAGCTTCACGGTCCACGGTGAACCGCAGCCCTGGATCAGGGAGAAGTGGAACTGGCGGTGCGCCTGGCGCCATGCCTCTGCGCTTGCCGGATTCGTATTCGGGGATGCGATCCGCGACAAGCGGTGGATGCTTGCAAGGACAGTGGCTTCCCATTCGACGTCGCCGTGCTCGATGGATGCGCGCAGCGCGGTCTGCTCGACCCAGAGCCGGGTGCGTGTCAGATCCAGCAGCTCGTCCCTTGAAACACCGGCAACGCAGAAGCCGCGCTGATCTTCCGAGGTGACCATGCCCTCGGTGACCAGCCGTGAAAGCGCTTCGCGGATCGCTGTGGGACCGATGTCGTAGCGTTCGGCCAGCTGATGAATGCGCAGCTTCTCCGTGGGCCGCAGCTCGCCGGCGAGGATGTCGCTGCGCAGACGCTCGAAGGCCAGCGTGGTGAGGCTGCGCGGCGATCCCTCGTTGTCGGCCGCGGCAGAGCGGACGATGGGAATGTCGTGAGGATGCATGCTAGCGCGCGTGCTGCTCCGGGCTGTCGACCCCCATGCGCTGCGCCATTTCGGCGCGCCACTGCGATCGCGGCCGGAACCCGGGAAGTCCGCGGGCATGCGCCTCCAGCCTCTGCATCAGCGTCGATTCATCGTCCAGGTCGATGGGCACCGCCATCGGCTGCGAGACGTACCAGGGAAGATCGAAGTACAGCTCCAGCCGGTTGCCTTCCGGATCAGGCAGATAGATGGAGACGGCGTTGCCATGCGTGATCGGGGCCACGTTCGCGGCCCCCGTGGACTTGAGTGTGCGGTGCATCCGGCACAGTGTATCCAGGCTGTCGGCCTTCAGCGAGATCTGGTTGATCGGATTGAACGGCAGTTCCTTCGGCCGGCCCGAGATGAGCACGATCTGGTGGTGCTCGTCGGGATCGCGGCTCAGGAACACGAGATCGCGGTGCCCTTGCGGGCCCGGCAATTGGCCGCGGTCGGTCACCGTGAAATCGAGCAGCTCCGTGTAGAAGGCCTCGAGTGCGGCGATGTCGTGCACGAACATGCCGAAGTGGCTGAATGAGAATCCAGGGCGCTTCATGGCGACTCCTATTCGTTGAACTTCGCGCCGGGATCGGAACCCGGGCAGATGCCGCGCAATGCGATAGCCGGCTACCGGTACGTCCGCAACCAGGGCGTCTGCAGATAATATCGATTTTTTTGTATTTTATGGTTATATTTCTGATTTGTCGCTATCATGCATGAACCCAATACAGTACTCATACCGGAAATCACTCCATGAAACTGGTCAGTTTTTCGCGGGGCGGCCGCTCCGGCTTCGGCGCTGTGAGCGGCGATGGCATCATCGATCTGGGAGCGGCCTTCGGCGGCCGCTACGCCGACCTGAAGGCCATGCTGGCCGATGATGCGCTGGCCGAAGCCGGCAAGCTGGCGCTTGCGCGCAAGCCGGACTTCGAGCTGTCGGCAGTGTCGCTGCTGCCGGTCATTCCCGAACCCGGCAAGATCTGGTGCTGCGGCCTGAACTATGGCGAACACGTTCGGGAAACGAATCGCGAGGTGACCGAGCAGCCCACGTTCTTTCTGCGCGTGGCGGACTCGCAGGTCGCCCATGGCCAGCCCATCGTGCGCCCCAAGGAGTCCACGCAGCTGGACTACGAGGCAGAGATCGCGGTGATCATCGGCAAGGGCGGCCGCCGCATCCGCGAGGCGGATGCTGCGCGGCACGTGGCCGGCTATGCCTGCTACAACGACGGCAGCGTCCGCGACTGGCAGAGGCACACGTCGCAGTGGGAGCCGGGCAAGAACTTCTGGCGCACCGGCGCCTTCGGTCCGTGGATGGTGACGTCGGACGAGATCCCGTTCGGCACCAGCATGACCCTCGTGACCCGGCTCAACGGCCAGGAGATGCAGCGGGCCACGACGGACATGATGATCCACAGCATTGCGCGCCAGATCGCCTACGTGTCCACCGTTGCGCCGCTCCAGCCCGGCGACGTGATCGTCACCGGCACACCGGGTGGCGTGGGGGCGCGCCGCAATCCGCCCGTCTGGATGAAGGCCGGCGACGTGGTCGAGATCGAGGTGGACCGCATCGGGGTGCTGCGCAACCCGGTGGTGGACGAGGACTGACGCGAAGGCAGCGGTCGCGCAAGACGCTTCAAACTCAGGAGACAAGACAGTGAACAGCGCAACGAAGATCCAGCGGGCCGAAGGGGTTCGTGAGCGGAAGATCCCCGCGCGCGTCCGAGCCGCAGTAGTGGCGGCCGCGTGCGCCTCAGCCATGCTTTGCCTGGCGCCGTCAGCGTCGGCGGCCGACTTCCCTCAAGGACCGATCGAGATGATCGTGCCGTTCGCATCCGGCGGCGGCCTGGACCAGAACGCGCGCGCGTTCAGCAGGGCGCTGTCGGAAGCGCTGAACACGCCGGTCGCAGTGGTGAACCGGGAAGGCGCGACCGGTGCGATCGGGCTGACCATGCTGGCCGGCGCGCGCGCGGACGGCCAGACCCTTGCCTTCGCGCCGGCCGTGTCGCTGACCGCTCAACCGCACCGCGTCAAGACCATCAAGTACGGCCTGGATTCGTTCACGCCGGTGTGCCAGGTGTTCGACAATATCTTCGCGATCGCCGTCATGGCGAATTCGCCGTACAAGAGCCTTGCCGACATCCTCGCCAAGGCGCGCGCGGAGCCTGACGCCGTGAGCTATGGCACGTCGGGGATAGGCTCGATCCCTCATCTGGGAACGGCGGACATCGAGGCCGCGGCTAATGTGCGGCTCAACCATGTGGCGTACAAGGGCGACGGGACGATGATGCCCGACCTGCTGGGCGGCCGCCTCGGCTTCGGCGCGGTGCTGGCGAGCTCGTTCGCCGGCCAGGTGCAGGCGGGTACGCTGCGGCTGCTGGCGGTCTACTCGGACCGCCGTCATCCGCACTTTCCGTCCGTGCCTACGCTCAAGGAAGCCGGTGTTCCGGTGGCTCAGCTGAGCTTCGGCGGCGTGCTGGCGCCGGCCAAGACACCGCCTGCGGTGCTCGAGAAGCTGCAATCGGGCTGCGAACGCGCGGTCAAGTCGCCCGCCTATGCGGAGTGGGCGGCCAAGGCCGGCCAGGTGGTCGATTACCAGCCGGCGGAGAGCTTCGCCCGCAAGCTGCGCGAGGACAGCCGCAGCAAGGAAGCGACGATCCAGCGTCTGGGGCTCTGACGGGGGGGAGGCGCGATCAAGCCGGCCGCGTGCCCCGCGATCAGCCGGCCGCGCGCCCCTTCCACCGCTCGGCCGGGGCGCTCGAGCGGGCGAAGTCGGTCAACTCCCGCTTCATTGCCTTCAGCGCCAGAGTCTGCAGGTGATGCTTCGAGGTGGCGATGCACATGCGCCACGGAATCGACGGCGAACGAATCCGGATGAAGCGAAGCTCCGATCGCCGGACTTCGTCGTAGACGCCGGCGAAGGCCACGATCGTGTAGCCGTGCCCGGCCAGCACCAGGGACTTGGACAAAGGAAAGCTGTCCGATTCCATCACGATATTGGCGGCAACCCCTTGTCGCTCGCAGTGGCCTTCGATCAGGTCGCGCAATACCTGCCCCTTCTGCGGAAGGATCAGCGGCAGGCGGGACACTTCCAGCAGCGTCATCTCTTCGCGCGCCGCCAGCCTCCTGGCCAGCCGGCCTTGCTCGGCCGTGGGAGCGATGAGGCCCAATTCGATCTCCATCAGCGGGACGAACTCGAGCTCGCTGCGGCGCGGCCGGTGATAGAGCACCGCAATGTCCAGGTCTCTGGCGACCAGCGCGTCGGCGAGCCGGTCCGTGCTGTCCTGAACCAGCCGCACGAAGACCTTGGGGTACTTCTGTCGAAACCGCCCGAGTACCTGCGGCAGCATCGACTCCCCGGTGACCCACGGGGAGCCCACGGACAGAAGGCCGCTCGGCTCCCTCGACGCGATCCCGATCACATCGTGCAGTGCATCGAAGCGGGCGAGGATCGCCTGGGACTCGATGACCAGCTGCTTGCCCGCCTCAGTGACCTCCAGGCGCCGGCCCTCGCGCCGGAACAGCCGCGTATTGTAAGAGCGCTCCAACGACTGCACTTGACGGCTCACGGCAGGTTGCGTCACGCGCATGGCGCTCGCTGCCCGCGAGTAGCTGCCGCTCTCGACGACGGCCAGGAAATAGCGGAGCGTCGCCAGGTCCGACTTGATCTTCATGCCGCGCCTCGTGACTCATACTTTAAGGAACAGTAAATATAACCTTCCATGACATTGCATATCGGTATCCGCGCTTCTAGCATCTTGAATCAGGCTGCGAAGAAAGCTCGGAGAGGAGAAGGCAATGCTCGCCCAGGATGGACGCGACTGTGTCATGGCATGCGAACGGCTTTGCCATGATTTCGGCTGGCACGTGGATCACCGCAACCACGCCGAGTTCCTCGATCTGTTCGCGGACGACAGCATCTTCGAACGCGGCGCGCAGGCCTCGCAAGGCCGCGCCGAAATCGAGCGGTTCCTGATCGAGCGTCCGGCGGACATGGTGACGCGGCATCTCTCCGTCGGCGTCCGCATCGATCCGCGCTCAGCCGAGACCGCTTCCGGTACCTGCCACTGCCTCGTCTTTCGCACGAGCGCGGAACCCGGCGCGGCTTATCCGCTCGCGACGCCGCCGCTGCGCGTCGTCGAGTATCACGACGAGTACGTCAGAACCGCGTCGGGGTGGCGCTTCAAGCACCGCCGGGTGTCGCACGTATTCGCTCAGGCGTAGATGGCCGAAACCCTTCTTACGATGGAACAGCAGATGAATCGGACCGACGGCTTGACCTTCCAGCACATGGGGATTTTCACCACCGACATCGAGGCGATGACGCGGTTCTACACCGAGGTCCTCGGCATGACCGTGGCGGACCGAGGTCAGCTCGCAACCCCCTCCGGCCCGATCGAGCTCGTCTTTCTCAGCCGTGATCCCCGACATCATCACCAGATCGCACTGGCCTCGGGCCGTCCTCGCGACGTGTCCTTCAACGTGATCAACCAGATCTCGTTCACCGTCCCGTCGGTGGAGGCGATGCAGCGGTTCTACAAGCGCCTTCAAAGCGAATCCGTCGATGCGCTGGTCGCGGTCACGCACGGCATCTCGTTCTCGCTCTATTTCAACGATCCCGACGGCAACCGCATCGAGATCTACTTCGACACGCCCTGGTACGTCACGCAGCCGTCGCGCGCCCCGCTGCCCATCGAGCTGCCGGTGGACGAGCTGATGCGATGGGCGGAAGCCCATGCGAGGACGCTGGAGGGATTCCGTCCACGAGAGGAATGGAACCGGGAGATCGCCCAACGCATGGCCGCTGACCAGGAACGGGAAGCGCGAACATCCTGAACGCCTCATCCACACGAGGGGAGACACATGAATCTGCTCATCGCACTCCGAAGGCTGGGCATTGCCGCTCTGGCTGGCGCCTCGATGGCGGCCAACGCTCAATCGCCGGCAAGCACCTATCCGGACAGACCCATAAAGTTCATCGTCGGCTTCACGCCCGGCGGCAGCTCGGACATCGTTGCCCGGCTGGTGGCTCCGAAACTGTCGGCCGCCCTCGGCCAACCTGTCGTCGTGGAGAATCGCGTCGGGGCGGGCGGGGTCATCGCCGCCGAGCTCGTCGCCAAGGCACCGCCGGACGGGCTCACCTGGCTGATCGTGCCCAGCGGGCATGCCACGCTGGCAGCGATGCGGAAAACGCTTCCGTTCGATGCAGTTCGCGATTTCTCGTGGATCTCGACCATCACCACGTATCCCATGGTGATCGGCGTGAAGCCGGATTCGCCGTACAAGACCTTTTCGGAGCTGCTCAGCACGGCGCGTGAGAGCGTCGGCCGACTGAGCTACTCGTCGCTCGGGGTGGGGACGGGCCACCATCTGCTGGGCGAACTGCTCAATGCCGAGGCGAAGGCGGAGATGACGCACGTTCCGTTCAAGGGAAGCTCGGCGGCCTTGATCGAAGTGGCGTCCGGCCGCGTCGATCTGCTGCTCGAAACGATGACCTTTGCCCTGCCGCAGGTGCAATCAGGCCGGATCCGCGCGCTCGCGGTGACGTCCGCAAAGCCGTTCCCGCTGCTGCCGAACGTTCCGCTCGCGAAGGAAACACTGCCCGGAGTCGAATATGAATCCTGGCTGGGGATCGCCGCTGCGCCGAATACGCCGCGGCCGATCGTCGAGCGCTTGAACGCCGAGTTGCGCAAGGTGCTGGCGCAAGCCGACGTCCAGCAGAAACTGGTCGAGCTCGGGGGGCAGCCCACGCCGAGCAGTCCCGAGGAGTTCCGCGATCGGGTCCAGCGGGACGTCGCCAAGTTCAATTCCATCGTCGATGGCCGGAAGATGGAGCGCCAGTGACGCAGCCACGCCGCGAGCTGATTCGGTTCATGAAGGAGGACAGATGAGCAGTCATCCGCAACTGACCCATATGGGGCTTTATACGGCCGACGTGCCAGCCATGGAGCGCTTCTACTCGGAAGTGATCGGCCTGATCGTCACCGATCGCGGCCGGTCGGCCCGCCTGGGCGACGTCGAGCTGGTGTTCATGAGCGCCAATCCCGAGGTCCATCACCAGATAGCGCTGGTGGGCGTCAAGGAGAAGAAGGGGCCGAGCTGCGTCAACCAGATCGCGTTTCGCGTGCGCACGCTGTCCGAACTCAAAGCGGTTCACCAGAAGATGGTGTCTGCCGGCGTCGGCGAGGTCATGCCGATCAACCACGGCTGCGCCTGGTCGGTCTACGGGTTCGACCCGGATGGCAACGGCATCGAAATCTATATCGATACGCCGTGGTATGTGACGCAGCCGCACGGCAGGCCGCTCGACCTGTCATTGAGCGATGAAGAAATCGAACGCAGTACCGAGGCAGCGGTGCGCGCCGACCCGAGCTTCCGGTCGCTCGCCGACTGGTCTGCCTCGATAGCCAGACAACTATGACGACGAGCCACACCATGTCCACGATCGAGAACGAGATTCGCGCGCTGGAGGCAGCCCGCGTCGACGCCTTGCAGCGCAATGACGTGCAAGCGGTGGCGGCCCTGATGGATGAGGACCTGATTCACATCCACGCCACCGGGCGAACGGAGAACTACGAGCAGTTCGTGGCAGGGCTGCAGTCGCTGCCGCGCAGTCCGACACGCGAGAGCCTGCACGTACGCGTCTACGGAAATGACGTGGCCGTGCTGACCGGCGAGATCATCAATACCGTTTTCAGGCCCGGCAAGCCGGAGCCCGAGATCATTCGCGCCATGGTGACGCAGGTGGCGAGGCGTCGGCCCGATGGATGGAAGTTCGTTTCCTTTCACGCGAGCAAGAAGGAGTAGACATGAAACCCAGGCGATGGGGACTGGCACTGATCGCTGCCAGCTTCTGCTCGATGGCAGTGGCGCAGAACTGGCAGCCGGAGCGGCCGATCCGGCTGATCGCGCCCACCGCCGCCGGCGGCGGCGCCGATACGATCGCGCGGCTGACCGCCAATGCGCTGGCGCAGAGCCTGGGCCAGCCGGTGGTCGTCGAGAATCACCCCGGAGCCAACGGCAACATCGCGGCCGGCGTCATGCTGCGCGCCCCCGCCGACGGCCATACGCTGCTGTTCGTTGCCGCCTCGACGGTGGCCATCACGCCGGCGATCTACTCGAAGACCCCGTACGATCCGAACACTGATTTCCGGGCGATCGGCACGATCTGCGACATGAGCCTGGTGATGGTGGCCAGCGCCAGCGTGACGGCCACCAATTTGTCCGAACTGGTGGCACAGATCAAGGCGAAGCCGAAGTCGATCTTCTTTGCCTCCAGCGGCAACGGCTCGTTCTCGCACATGTTGTCGGAGACTCTTAACAGCCGCATCGGCGGCGGCATGACCCATGTGCCGTACAAGGGCGAAGCACTGGCCTTGCAGGATCTGCTGGGCAACCAGACGGCCGCTATCTACTTCGGCACGCCCCCGCCTATCGTTCCGCTGGTTCAATCCGGCAAGCTCAAGGCGCTGGCTGTGAGCACTGCCAAGCGCCTGGAACAGCTGCCTGACGTGCCGACGCTGAGCGAACAGGGTTTGTCGGGATTCAACGAGAGCTTCTGGTACGGTGTCGTCGCACGCGCCGGTACGCCGGCGAACATCATCGCAACGCTATCGAAGGAGATCACGGCCATCTCGAGCTCGCCGACGATCGGGCAGGCGACCCGCAAGCTCGGCTGCACCCCATTGACGCTGAACCCGGAGCAATTCGCGACGCGCATCAAGGATGATTTGACGAAGTTCGCCGGCGTCGCGTCGGCGATCGGTCTCAAACTGGATTGACGCCCTCAAGGCTGCGGAACCCTACCACTTGTGTCGTTTCCGCGCCGTGCCGGAAGCGACGAATGATTGAGGCGATTGACAATGAGTACTGTTTTCTCCCTTGCCACGATTGCGCATGAAGGCTCTCCCGCTGCCGTCATCCAGGTCGGCGGCAGGCACTGGCTGCTGAAGGACGTCGCCGACGCGCAGTTGCTGCAGAAGGCGCCGCGCGGCCTGATCGATCTGTTCGCCGACTGGGACCGCAGCTTCGACGCGCTGGCGTCGATCGCGCAGCGCGTCGACCGTCTTGGGAAGGCGGTCGACGACGGCGGCGCATCGCTGCGCTTCCTCACGCCGCTGCAGTATCCGAACAAGGTGATGCTGACGGGCACCAACTACTACGACCATCTGCGCGCGGTCGGCCGTACCAGCTTCAGCAAGGCCGACAATGATCCGGCCTTCTTCATGAAGCCGCCGAGCACGACGCTGGTCGGGCCCGGCGACATCCGCTACCCGACCGAATCGAAGAAGTTCGACTGGGAGATCGAGCTGGCTGCGATCTTCGGCCGGAACACGCGGCGGGTGTCGGTCGAGCGCGCGCTCGATCACGTGGCCGCTTATGCGGTGGGGCTGGACATGTCGGCGCGCGACCTGCAGCGCAACGAGCGCCACTTCGCGAAGATGGATCTGTGCCTGGGCAAGGCCTTCGACGATAGCTGCCCGCTGGGCCCCTATGTGGTGCCGGCGCAGTTCGTCGGCGATCCGCAAAAGCTGTCGCTGAAGCTGTGGCTCAACGGAAAGATCGAGCAGGACTCCAATACCGAACACATGATCTGGTCGACGGCGGAGCAGATCGCCGGCATCAGCAGGCTCATCACGCTGGAACCCGGCGACGTGCTGCTGACGGGCACGCCGGCCGGCACCGGCGTCGAGCAGAACCGCTACCTGAGCATAGGCGACCGGATCGACGCGGAGATCGCCGACTTCGGCCGCCTCAGCGTGCGCGTCGTGGCGGAGTGAAGCGCGTTCAATGAGCACGACCACCATTCGGCAGATCGTGGGCCGCCGCATCTGGGATTCACGCGGCCGACCGACGGTGGAGGCGGAGGTCCATCTGCAAGGCGGAGCGGTGGGGCGCGGGATCGCGCCAGCCGGAGCCTCGCGCGGCAGCTACGAGGCGATCGA
>JBFWXS010000095.1:0-10641 GCA_050187175.1 Burkholderiaceae bacterium | reverse complement strand
GCGAGATCTTTCGCTCGCACGGAATCGACTTGAACCGGCCCATCATTTCGACCTGCGGGTCGGGCATCACGGCATGCATCCTGGCGCTTGCCTGCGAAGTCATCGGCGAGGGTGACGTGAAGATCTACGACGGCTCATGGGAAGAATGGGGCGGCCGCCACGATCTGCCTGCCGAACTGGATGCGCCCTGAGCGAAACTGGATGCGCCCTGAGCGATAAGGGCTGAACCGCTCAGGCCGCCACGCCTGCGTCGAGCTCGGCAAGCGCCGCGCTTTCGGCCTTCACCATCATCACCGGTACGCTGGCCGTTCTCAGCACCTGCTCGGCCTCGCTGCCCAGCATGGCGCGATTGAAGCCGCGCCGCCCGTGCGTGCCGATCACGATCAAATCGGCGCCACAGCCGGCGGCGTGCTCGACGATGACGTCGGCGACGCGTTCGCCCAGGCTTTCGCGCAGCGTGGCGTCGACCGGCACGCCTTCGGCGGCAACCGCGTCGCGGGCGCGCGTCAGCAGCGCGGTGCCGGCCTTCAGGATCGCCGGCAGGATGTCGTGCACGTAGACCTCGGGCCGCTCGAAGCCGGTGATGCGCCGGGTCGGGTCGACGACGTGGATCAGGCGCAGCCGGGCGCCGCACAGGCGGGCCAGCCGGATCGCTTCGAGCAGTGCGCGCTCGGAAGTCGAGCTGCCATCGAGGGGTACCAGGATGTTCGAGTACATGGCCGCGGTGGAGCGCCGCCGGGCGGCGCGTCTCCTCTCGTGTCAGGGCGGAGACTCTGCACGATATCGCCGGCCGGGCAGGCGCGACAGGGGCGGCGGACGCTTCTCTTGCGCCAGCTCAAACCCTGTTGTCGTTCGTCACCTCGCGGGCCTCTCGAAGGGAGGCGAGGCGAGTCGACTCGATGCGATGCGATGCGGTGCCGTGCGGTGCGTGCGGTGCGTGCTGTGTATGCGGTGCATCCGGTGCGTCCGGCGCACAGCGCACCGGCACGCCCGCCGCTCACAGCGGCTGCGCGGCCGGCATGCTGACCACGCGCTCCGACGGCAGCCAGCTGACGGCCAGCGCCGTGCAGGCGGCGATGCCGGCGAGCAGCGCCAGCAGGAAGCCGAAGCCACCGGACTTCACCAGCGGGCCGAGCAGCCAGACGGCGATCGAGCTGAGGCCGAACGCGACCGTGAGGCGCATGCCGGCGACACGCGAACGCAGCCGGTCGTCGACGTAGCGGACGATCATCGCGTCGGTGAACGGAATCGCGCCGAAGATCAGGGCCATCTCGAGCAGCAGCAGTCCGTACAGCAGCCAGCCCTGCGCCTGCATGGCGGCGAGCAGCACCGGGATCTGGGCCAGCACGATCAGCAGGTACAGGCGCTTGATCGAGAAGCGGTCCATCAGCTTGCTGACCACCAGCTGCGCGAACGAAGCGACGACGTAGATCAGCGCCAGCAGCAGGCCGAGCCGCGCGGGGTCGCGCACGATCGCGTCCATGCGCTCGGCCAGCAGCTGCGCGTTGCCGTTAGTGGTGAAGTTGAACAGCAGGCTGCCGCTGGCGGCGGCAGCGGTCATCGCGACGAAGGCGCGCGCCAGCATTGCCGGCGACAGCTGCACGGCGGCCTTGCTCGAGCGCCGCGCCGGCGGCTCGGTTTCGCGCGGGGCGACGCGCAGGAACACGAAGCCGGCGGCGATCGACACCAGCGCGGGCACGATGAAGGCGCTGCGCCAGCCGCCCAGCTGCACCAGCATGCCGGTGACGACCGCTGCGGCCGCCACGCCCAGATTGCCGGCCAGCCCGTTGACGCCTATGGTCCAGCCCGGCCGCGCGGCACCTTGCACGACCATGGGAATGCCGACCGGATGATAGATGGCGGCGAACGCGCCGAGCAGCGTCAGCGCGCCGGCCAGCTGCCACGGCGTGCGCGCGCAAGCGGCGAGCAGCGCCGCCGCGCCGATGCCGAAGAAGAAGACCAGCATCATGCTGCGCCGGCCCCACAGATCGCCGAGCCGGCCGGCCGGCAGCGAGCCTATGCCGAACAGGAAGAACGCGCCGACGCCGTACGGCATCAGGTCCTCCCAGCGCTCGATGCCGAAGTCGGCGGCGATGGCGCCGACGGCGGTGGCGAAGATCAGCAGGAACAGATGATCGAGCGCATGGGCGACGTTGATCAGCAGGGCGGTCGGGCGGGAGACGGCGGACATGGCAAACCGGATGTGACGTGAGGCGGTGGTGCGGTGGCGCGGCGCTGCACCGATGTCGATGCACCGATGCACCGATGCACCGATGCAGCGCATCATCGCGCAGCCCGATCCGGCTGTCTTCCGCTAAACTGACAGAAATCGTCGCGAAACAGCCATGTCCCCGGTCAAGGCCCCCGCTCGCCGTCCGCCCGCTCCGCCGCGGCGCTCCACCAATGCCGACGATTACCAGCACGTGCCGCGGCCGCTGGCCGCGATGCCCAAGGCCTTCCCGGACCGGGCCAGCACCGGCTGGCATTCGCATCGGCGCGCACAACTGCTGTTCGCGCTCAGCGGCGCCATGGCGGTGGATACGGAGAGCCGGCGCTGGATCATTCCGCCGCGGCGCGCGCTGTGGGTGCCGCCGGGCCTGCGGCACTCGGTGACGATGCGCGGGCGCGTCGAGATGCGCACGCTGTACCTCGAACCCGGTCACGCCGGCGGCATGCCGCAGACCTGCGCGGCGCTCGACGTCACGCCGCTGGCGCAGGAGCTGATCATCCGCGCCAGCGAGGCGCCGGTGCTGTACGAGGAGCACAGCATCGACGGGCTGGTCGTGCGTCTGCTGCTGGCCGAGGTCGCACGGCTGCCGACGCTGCCGCTGTGGCTGCCGCTGCCGCGGCGCGAACCGCTGATGCAGTTCTGCGAGCGCTGGCTGGCAGCGCCCGATAGCACGGCTACGGCGGCATCGCTGGCTGCATCGCTGGACGTCAGCGAGCGCACATTCGCGCGCTGGTTCATCGACGACACCGGCCTCACCTTCGGCCAGTGGCGGCAGCGCGCGTGCGTGCTTGCAGCGATCGATCCCTTGAGCAGCGGATCGAGCGTGGCGCGCGTCGCGCTCGATCTCGGCTATGACAGTCCGAGCGCGTTCACGGCCATGTTCCGGCGCACGCTCGGCATGAGCCCGCGCGAGCTGGCGCGGCCGCGCGCACGCATCGACGTACCTGCCACCGCCTAGCGCCGCGGCGCGCGCCGCAGCCGCCACGCCGCAAGAATCACCGCCGCCACCGCGCACAGCGGCCCCGTCACGAAGGCCCCCGTCATCGCGGCCTCCACCGCCTTGTCGTGCGTGTTCGGCGACAGGCTGACCACGAGGCCGTAGCCGAGCAGCGCACCCGCCGCATAGCCGAGCACGAACGCACCGGGAATCACGATCCACGCGCGATTCGTCATCAACGCCTCCTGAATCGTCAGAGCACCACCGCCAGCCATAGCGGCAATGCGATGACGGCGGTCACCATCGACAGGCTGATCAACTGCGCGGTGAACGGACCATCGCCGCCCATCTGGCTCGCCAGGATGTACGCGCTGGGCGCGGTCGGCATCGCGGCGAACATGACGACGATCAGCCGGCTTACCGGATCGAGGCCGAATGCGCCGGCCAGCAGCCATGCCGCCAGCGGCGTCGCGACGAACTTGACGCTGGTGAACCAGACCGCCAGCTGCCAGGCGCTGCGCCGCGCCGCCGCGTCGCGCGCGGCGGGATGCTCGAAGCGCAGGGCCGCGCCGGCGGCCAGCAGGCCGAGCGCCAGCGATGCGCCGCCCAGCCGCGACAGCGTGGCGGTCGCGACCTCGGGCAACTGCAGTCCCAGCGCATTGCCTGCGATGCCGGCCAGCGTGGCGACGATCAGCGGATTGCGGATCAGCGCGGCGAACACGCCATGGCCGCCGCTGCGCGCCAACGGATACACGGCGGCGACGTTGAACAGCGGAATGCAGACGCCCATCAGCAGCGCCGCCAGCGTGAGCCCGCTCTCGCCGGCCAGCCGCTGAGATAGGGCCAGCAGCACATAGGAATTGAAGCGGAACGCGCACTGCGCGCCGGACGCGAACAGCACGCGGATCGGCCTCAGCACCGGCCGAGCCAGATAGGCCAGTGACACGCCGATCGCGGCGGTGAGCAGCGCCACGCTCAGCGTCGGCAGCGCCTGCTGCAGGTCGACCGTCGAATGCAGCGCGCTGTTGAACAGCAGCGCCGGAAACAGCACGTAGTAGACGAGCCGCTCCAGTCCCGACCAGAACTCGCGGCCCCAGCCCATGAACCGGAACAGCACGCAGCCGCAGGCCACGAGCAGCAGGTCCGGCAGCAGCAGGCCGATGACGTTCATCGCTTAGCGGCGAAAGACTTGGCGGCGGAAGAAACTAGAACGCCCGCGCGAGGCGGGCGTCTGCTGCGGGTTGCCCCGCCGGTGCGGGACCGGCCGATATCGGTATCGGCGGGCCCTGCATCCTCACTTCTTATTGCGGAACTTCCGCAGCGCGGCGATCTGCGCGATGGCCGCGGCCAGCTCGGCCTGCGCCTTGGCGTAGTCGATGGCACCGTCGCGATTGGCCAGCGCTTCCTCGGCCGCGCGCTTGGCTTCCTCGGCCTTCGCTTCGTCCAGGTCGTGACCGCGAATGGCGGTGTCGGCCAGGACGGTGACGCGGTTCGGCTGCACTTCGAGAATGCCGCCGGCGACGAAGACGAATTCCTCTTCGGCCTGGCCCGGCACCTTGATGCGCACCGCGCCCGGACGGATGCGGGTGATCAGCGGCGTGTGCTGCGGATAAATCCCCAGCTCGCCGGCTTCGCCGGGCAGCGCGACGAACTCGGCCTGACCTTCGAAGATCGAGCTTTCCGCGCTGACGACGTCGACGTGAATGGTATGTGCCATTCCGGCTCCTTAGCCCTTACTGCAGGGTCTTGGCTTTCTCGAACGCTTCCTCGATCGTGCCGACCATGTAGAACGCCTGCTCGGGCAGGTGGTCGCATTCGCCGTTGACGATCATCTGGAAGCCGCGGATGGTGTCCTTCAGCGCGACGATCTTGCCCGGCGAACCGGTGAACACCTCGGCCACGTTGAACGGCTGCGACAGGAAGCGCTGGATCTTGCGGGCGCGCGCCACGGCCAGCTTGTCCTCGGGCGACAGCTCGTCCATGCCCAGAATGGCGATGATGTCGCGCAGCTCTTTGTAGCGCTGCAGCGTCGCCTGCACCTTGCGCGTCGTGTTGTAGTGCTCCTCGCCGATCACGTGCGGATCGAGCTGGCGCGAGGTCGAATCGAGCGGGTCCACGGCCGGGTAGATGCCCAGCGCCGCGATGTCGCGCGACAGCACCACGGTCGCGTCCAGGTGGCCGAAGGTGGTGGCCGGCGACGGGTCGGTCAGGTCGTCCGCGGGCACGTAGACGGCCTGGATCGACGTGATCGAGCCGGTCTTGGTCGACGTGATGCGCTCCTGCAGGCGGCCCATTTCTTCGGCCAGCGTCGGCTGGTAGCCCACGGCGGACGGCATCCGGCCCAGCAGCGCCGACACTTCGGTGCCGGCCAGCGTGTAGCGATAGATGTTGTCGACGAAGAACAGGATGTCGCGGCCTTCGTCGCGGAACTTCTCGGCCATGGTCAGGCCGGTCAGCGCCACGCGCAGCCGGTTGCCCGGGGGTTCGTTCATCTGACCGAACACCATCGCCACCTTGTCGAGAACCTTGGACTCTTCCATCTCGTGGTAGAAGTCGTTGCCCTCGCGCGTGCGCTCGCCGACGCCGGCGAACACCGAGTAGCCGCCGTAGCTCTTGGCGATGTTATTGATCAGCTCCATCATGTTCACGGTCTTGCCGACGCCGGCACCGCCGAACAGGCCGATCTTGCCGCCCTTGGCGAACGGGCAGATCAGGTCGATGACCTTGATGCCGGTGGGCAGCAGTTCGACCGACGGCTTCAGTTCCTCGAAGCTCGGCGCTGCCTGGTGGATGGCGCGGCGCTCGTCGGTGGCGATGTCGCCGGCGTCGTCGATGGGACGGCCCAGCACGTCCATGATGCGGCCCAGCGTACCGGCGCCGACCGGCACCGAGATCGGCGCGCCGGTGCTGCTGACCGCCATGCCGCGGCGCAGGCCGTCGGACGAGCCCAGCGCGATCGTGCGCACGACGCCGTCGCCGAGCTGCTGCTGCACCTCGAACGTGAGGCCCTTCTCTGCCAGGCTGTTGCCGGTGTCTTCCAGCCTCAGCGCGTCATAGACCTTGGGCATCGACTCGCGCGGGAATTGAATGTCCACCACGGCGCCGATGCACTGAACGATTTGACCTTGTGCCATTGCAGCCTTCCTGTTCCTGATATGCGTTTAGCTTGTTTCGCGCTGATCTGCTCGATCGCGGTCAGACCGCGGCGGCACCGCCGACGATCTCGGACAGTTCCTTGGTGATCGCAGCCTGCCGCGCCTTGTTGTACGAGAGCTGAAGATCGTCGATGACCTTCTTCGCGTTGTCGGAAGCGGCCTTCATCGCAACCATCCGCGCGCTCTGCTCGGAGGCCATGTTCTCGGCCAGCGCCTGGTAGACGATGGACTCGATGTAGCGAAGCAGCAGCTCGTCGAGCACGGCCTGCGCGTCCGGCTCGTAGATGTAGTCCCACGAGTAGTCGCGCGAGTCTTCCTGCAGCCGGTCGGCCGGCAGCGGCAGCAGCTGTTCGAGGACCGGCTCCTGCTTCATCGTGTTGATGAAGCGCGTGTAGGCCAGGTAGACGACGTCGATGTCGCCGCGCTCGTAGGCGTCGAGCTGCACCTTGATCGGCCCGATCAGCTTCTCCAGGTGCGGCGTATCGCCGAGCTGCGTGACGTGCGAGACGATCTTGGCGCCGATCCGCGACAGGAAGCCGAAGCCCTTGTTGCCGACCGCCGTGGCCTGCACGCTGACGCCGCTCTTCTCCAGCTCGCGCAGGCGGTTGGTGACGGCGCGCAGCACGTTCGTGTTCATGCCGCCGCACAGGCCCTTGTCGGTGGTGACGACGATCACGCCCGCGGCCTTCACCGTCTCGCGCGAAACGAGGTACGGATGCCGGTACTCCGGATTGGCCTGCGCCAGGTGCGCAGCGATGTTGCGCACCTTGTCGGCGTACGGGCGGGCATGGCGCATGCGGTCCTGCGCCTTGCGCATCTTCGACGCGGCGACCATTTCCATCGCCTTGGTGATCTTGCGCGTGTTCTGCACGCTCTTGATCTTAGTCCGGATCTCTTTGCTGCCGGCCATATCGGTTCCTCGTGGGGCTGCGCCTCGGCTCAATCAAACTCGGCTCGATCAGAAGCCGAGGTGCCGCAGACCTCGGTGCAAGTCGTCTCAATAAGCGCCGGTCTTCTTGAAGTCCTTGACGACTTCATGCAGCTGGGCCTCGACTTCCTTGCTGAACTTCTTGTCGCGCTCGATCGTGTCCACCAGCGACGCGTACTTGGTCTTGGTGAACTCGCGCAGCGCGCGCTCGGCGTCCAGCGCCTTCGCAACCTCGATGTCGTCGAAGTAGCCGTTGTTGACCGCGAACAGCGTCAGGCCCATTTCCCAGACCTGCAGCGGCTGGTACTGCGGCTGCTTCATCAGCTCGGTGACCATGCGGCCGCGTTCCAGCTGCTTGCGCGTGGCCTCGTCGAGATCGGAAGCGAACTGCGCGAACGCCGCCAGCTCGCGATACTGCGCCAGCGCCAGACGCACGCCGCCGCCGAGCTTCTTGATGATGTCGGTCTGCGCGGCGCCGCCGACCCGCGACACCGAGATGCCGGCGTTGATGGCGGGACGGATACCGGCGTTGAACAGGTCGGTTTCCAGGAAGATCTGGCCGTCGGTGATCGAGATCACGTTGGTCGGCACGAAGGCCGACACGTCGCCGGCCTGCGTCTCGATGATGGGCAGCGCCGTCAGCGAACCGGTCTTGCCCTTGACTTCGCCGTTCGTGAACTTCTCGACGTACTCGGGGTTCACGCGCGCGGCGCGTTCGAGCAGGCGGCTGTGCAGATAGAACACGTCGCCGGGGAAGGCTTCACGGCCCGGCGGGCGGCGCAGCAGCAGCGAGACCTGGCGGTAGGCCACGGCCTGCTTCGACAGATCGTCATAGACGATCAGCGCGTCCTGGCCGCGGTCGCGGAAGTACTCGCCCATCGTGCAGCCCGAGTAGGCGGCGATGTACTGCATCGCGGCCGATTCGGACGCCGTCGACGCGACGACGATGGTGTACGCCATGGCGCCGGTCTCTTCGAGCTTGCGCACGACGTTGGCCACGGTCGAGGCCTTCTGGCCGATCGCGACGTAGACGCAGAAGACGTCCTTGCCCTTCTGGTTGATGATCGTGTCGATCGCCACCGCGGTCTTGCCGGTCTGGCGGTCGCCGATGATCAGCTCGCGCTGGCCGCGGCCGATCGGCACCATCGAGTCGATCGCCTTCAGGCCGGTCTGCACCGGCTGCGACACCGACTGGCGCGCGATCACGCCCGGCGCCACTTTCTCGATGACGTCGGTGAGCTTGGCGTTGATCGGGCCCTTGCCGTCGATCGGATGGCCCAGCGAGTTCACCACGCGGCCCAGCAGCTCGGGGCCGATCGGCACCTCGAGAATGCGGCCGGTGGCCTTGACGGTCATGCCTTCGGAGATGTGCTCGTACGCACCCAGCACCACCGCGCCGACCGAGTCGCGCTCGAGGTTCAGCGCCAGGCCGAAGGTGTCGCCCGGGAACTCGATCATCTCGCCCTGCATCACGTCGGACAGGCCGTGGATGCGGCAGATGCCGTCGGTCACCGACACCACCGTCCCCTGATTGCGCGTATCAGCCGCGATGTTCAGGTTCTGGATCTTGCTTTTCAGCAGTTCACTGATCTCAGCCGGATTCAGTTGCATGAGATTCCCCTGTGATTCCTTAGATCTTCAGTGCGCCGGCCATCTGGGCCAGTTTGCCGCGCACCGAAGCGTCGATGACTTCGTCGCCGACACGGATCGACACACCGCCGATCAGTTCCGGTTCGACATGGACGGCGGCCTTGATCCGGCGGCCGTATTTCGCGGCGAGCGCGGCGACGATCTCGTCGACCTGCTGCGGCGTGAGCGGGTACGCGGAGCCGATCTGCGCGTCGAGCAGCCCTTCGAAGCCGTTGCGCTGCGCCTCGAACAGATCAGCGATCTCCGGCAGCACGGCCAGCCGCTCGTTCTCGGCCAGCACCTGCACGAAGTTCTTCTGCTCGGGCGACAGCTGCCCGGAAACGTCGGCCAGCACGCCGGCGATCTGCGCCGTGTTCAGCCTGGGATTGCCGATCAGATCGCGCGCGACGTCGGTGCCCGCCACGGTCGCCAACCGCGACAGCGCATCGGACCACGACGGCAAGGCGTTCTGCTCCTGCGCCAGCTTGAAGGCGGCCTCGGCGTAGGGCCGCGCGATCGTGAGCGACTCGGCCATGGCGTTCAGCGCAGCTCGTTCTTCAGGTTGGACACGATGTCGGCATGCTTGCCGGCATCGATTTCCTTGCGCAGGATGCGTTCGGCACCGGCGACGGCCAGCTGGGCCACCTGCTCGCGCAGCTGGTCCTTGGCCTTCTGGGCGGCCAGCGCAGCCTCTTCCTCGGCCGACTTGCGCGCCGCGGCGATGATCGCGGCGGCTTCGCTGCGCGCCTTCTCGACGATGCCGGCAGCCTGCTTCTCGGCGCCCGAGCGCACTTCGGCGGCACCGGCGCGGGCCTGCAGCAGCTCCTGCTCGACCCGGCGCTCGGCGGCAACCAGGTCGGCCTTGGCCTTGTCGGCGGCGGCCAGGCCGTCGGCGATCTTCTTCGAGCGTTCGTCCAGGGCCTTGGTGATCGGCGGCCAGACGAACTTGGCGGTGAACCACCAGAGCGCGAGGAAGACGACGATCTGGACGATGAGCGTCGCGTTCAGATTCACGACGGACTCCCTTCTATCTCAATGTTCGACGTCGAGCCACGTCGGCCGGCCACCCGCGGGCGCCGCAACGACGGGAGCGAAAAGATGCAGTCGACGAACCGATCAGCCCGCAAACGGGTTGGCGAACGCGAACATCATCGCGATACCGACGCCGATCAGGAACGCCGCGTCGATCAGGCCGGCCAGCAGGAACATCTTGGTCTGCAGCTTGTCCATCAGCTCGGGCTGACGCGCCGCGCCTTCGATGTACTTGCCGCCCATCATGCCGATGCCGACGCAGGCACCGAGGGCGCCGAGGCCGATGATCAAACCGCAAGCGAGCGCGACGAGAGCAACGTTGGTCATGAGATGACTCCTAGTATGAACGAGTGAAGTTGTAGTGGTACGGCGAGAAGTGGGCCCGCGCAGCGCGGAATCAGTGGTGTTCGTGAGCCTGCCCGATATACACCAGCGTCAGCATCATGAAGATGAATGCCTGCAGCGTGATGATCAGGATGTGGAAGATCGCCCAGCCCAGTCCGGTGAGGAAGTGCAGGCCGAAGCCCCACCAGGCGGCCGTACCGCCGAGCAGCGCGATCAGCATGAACACCAGCTCGCCGGCGAACATGTTGCCGAACAACCGCATGCCCAGCGAAACGGTCTTGGCCGCGTACTCGATCAGCTGCAGCAGCAGGTTGAACGGGGCCAGGAACCACTTGGCGCCGAACGGCGCCGAGAACAGCTCGTGCACGAAGCCGCCGCCGCCCTT
>JBFWXS010000094.1:0-11470 GCA_050187175.1 Burkholderiaceae bacterium | reverse complement strand
GGCTCGAGAAGTGCGGTTTCGCCCAATACGCCTTGTTGGTCACATTAGTGACGCCGGCTCGCAAGGTCAGCGGACGGCCTGAAAGCTTGGTGACATAGCGTGCGCCCAGATCAAACACGGTGCGGCCGGGAACCGATAGCGAGTTGTCGGCACTGAGATACTGCTTGGATGCTGCGGTCGCATTGGCCGTCAGCGTCAGGCCTTGCATGGCCGGCACGTCCCATTCAACGCCCATCTTGGCCTGCCACTTGGGCAAGCCTGTGGCTTGCTTGCCTTCATTGGCGGCGACGGCGGCTTTGGTCACCTCAGCGTCCGAATAGGCGATGCCGCCCATCAGGCGCACACCGCGCAGCGGCGAACCGAAGAAGCCCCATTCCACGCCACGGTTGCGCTGCTCGCCCCCGAACGAAAAGACGTTGGTCACGGGATCGGTATAGCTGCTCGGACGCTCGATCTCATACACGCTGAGCGTGTGGGCGAATTCGCCGAGGTCGAACTTGACGCCTACTTCCTTCTGCTTGGTTTTGTAGGGTGCGAAGACTTCGCCCGCGTTTTCTGCGGTGTTGGGTGCCATGGCCCCCTGGCTCAAGCCCTCGATGTAGTTGGCATACACGGACGCGCGGTCGGTGGCCTTGACCAGAAGCGCCACCGCCGGTGTCGTGGCGCTTTCCTTGTAGCGTTCGCCCATGGGCGCCCCGGTCACGCCATTGAAACTTTCATTGACCACTTCCTGATGACGCACGCCAAGCGTCAGCTGCACTCTGTCTTGTGCAAAAGAAAGCGTGTCTGCCACGCCAAAGCTTGTCAGGCGGGTTTTCGTCCTGCTGATCGCCGGGACGGGAGAAGGAAGTGCCGGCTCCGGCCCCCAGACAGGGTTGTAGATATTGGACTCCCATGCCTGAGGCAGCAGGTTCCTGAAGCCGTTGAGCGCGTAGTCCTCGTTGTAGGACGTGGCGTTGATGGCGAACTGATGGCCTACCTCGCCCGTCCGGATCTTGCCCTTCAGGCCGACTTCGGCGGATTTCCGTTCCACCTTGTCGGACACGCCGCTGAAGTTGGTCCGAAAGTCTCCGGCTTGGTTGAACACCTGGGGCGTGGCCATATTGGAACGGAAATCGGTCCTGCTGACGCCCGCCGCGGCATAGGCCGTCAGCGGGCCGGTCAGATCGAACTCGCCGCGCAGCATGGCGCCTTTGTCGGTGGTGTCGTAGAAGGCCCACGGCGGATTCCACGAGACATCGGGTTTCGGCGGCTTGGGCAGGGGCAGGCCCGGCGCAAGCGTAAGCCCCCGCGTCATGCCGTACGCGCGATCTTCGCTGTGATACAGATCCGCGGATAGGCGAGCGCGCTCACCGCGCCAATCCAGCCCGAGCGCAGCCTGCGTGGCCTTCTTGTCCTGCGTGCGCACGGCGGTCTCGCCATCGCGATAGACGCCGTTGAAGCGGATGCCGAACTGCTTGTTCTCGCCGAAACGACGGCCCAGGTCGATGTGGCCGCCGAAGTGGGAGTTCGACATGTAGGTCCCCGTCAGCCGCGTCAATGGCTCGTCGCCCGCGCGCTTGGTCACGAGATTGACCGTGCCCCCCGCCGACCCCTTGGGCGGCATGCCATTGAGCAGGGCCGATGGCCCCTTGAGCACCTCGACGCGCTCGAACATCTCGGGCGAGCTGCGGTAGTAGCCGGCCATGCCGGCCAAGCCGTTGACTGTCACATCGCCGACGTTGGAAGCCAGACCGCGAATCGAGTAGCTTTCGTTGCTCTCCCCGGGAATCCCGCTCATGAACACCGTGGGATCGGTCCTGGAGATGACTTCCTGGATGTCCTTTGCCTGCTGGTCCGCGATGAATCCGTCCGTATAGGTGATCGTGGAGAACGGGATCTCCATGAAATCCTTGTCGCCGAGAAATCCCATCCGGCCGCCGGTGGTCACGTGGCCGCCGGAATAGGGAGGCGTCGCCGCCTCCCCTTGAACCCTCACTTCCGGCAGCGTCGTCACGCCCTCGGCCGTACGCGACGATGATGGCTTTTCATGCGCGGCAGCCGCCGTATCCGTCGTTTGCGCCCTCACCGGAGGCGCAAGCGCTGACAGCGCACTCAAGGTCAAACCCAACAGCATCGTCTTCCGGACGGCAAGGGCAGCGCGGCTCTTCTGTAAGGCAGAGGGTGACTGCACTGCCTTCGCAGAAGGCGTGAGTCGGTGGTGCTGACGACGCTTGATCATGGGATACACCCTTTCGGTGGAGGTCGAGGCGATTGGCGCCACTGGTTGCGGGAATGAGACTCGTTAACTGATGCTCTCGGAGTCCGGCTCGGGCGATCGAAATCAGTCAGTGCCGATAAGCACTGACAACGTCATCAATCACGAGCTTCACGGAAGTAGGACTGGCCGCAGTGACGTACCAGGCGTAGGGTTCGGCGAATACGATCCGGCCGTTCTTCCAGGCGCTGGTCTGACGCAGCAGCGGATTGCTCAAGGTCTCGGCATTGAGAGCCGGCCGGCGCTCCATCACGGCAGTGCGGTCCACTACGTAGATCACGTCTGGATTGGCTTGCTGAATGAACTCGCTGGAAACCGGCTGACCGTGCAAGCCCGTCTCGGTGGTCGGGCTAGCCGGATTCACGCCCAAGGCGTTGAAGACGAAGCCGTAGCGGGACCGCACGCCAAATGAACTGAAAGAGCCGTTGTTGTGAAGCACGACTAGCGCCTTCTCAAGGCGGTTTCGGGTGATGCGCCTGGCCTCTTCGACCCTGGCATCCAGGTCGGCGATCTTCTGGCGGGCCAGGTCTTCTTTCTTGAAGATCCGCCCCAGAGTCAGGAGGTGGTCCTTGATGAGCTCGATATGCTTGACCTGGCTGTCCCGGTAGTCCACGTCGAAGTGGATAGTCGGCGCGATCTCGCTCAGTTCCTTGTAGTGCTTTGCCTGAAGCGAGGTGATCAGGATCAGATCGGGCTTGGCTGCATGAACCCGCTCCAGATTGGGCTGAACGATGGCGCCCGTGTCCTGAACCTCCGCGGCGTCCTTGTACCTGGCAAGAAACTGCGGAACGAAGTCCTTGGGCATCCCGGCGACCGGAACGCCCAGCTGGTCGAGGAAATCGACTTCGTTCATGTCGAGAGCGACGACGCGCTGCGGCAGCTTCTCGATGACGGTCGTTCCCAGCTTATGCTGAACCGTGACGGCTGCGTAGGCCGGCTGTGCGGCCTGGCCGCCGCCTTGCGAGGTCGATGCCTGTGCCAATTCGGCCGCTTTCTGATCGCAGCCCTGCAAGGCGGCCGCTGCGGCGATCAGCAGGGCCAATGTCCAACGCCTGCGCCTGTGATGGCGGGTCATCGCAGTTCTCCTGACGGGTTGAAGTAGTTGCACAGGCGTCCGCGTTCGCTGTGCGTGATCTCGAAGTCCAGTCCATACAGCTCCGTCAATCGGACCTCGGTCACGACCTCCGGCACCGGACCGGCGCAATGGATGGCGCCGCCCTTCATCGCGACGATGTGGTCCGAATAGTTGGCGGCGAAGTTGATGTCATGCACCACCAGCATCACGGTGCGGCCGTGCTCATCGCACAGGCGGCGCAGCGCGCGCATGATCTGGACGGCATGCTTGATGTCGAGGTTGTTCAGCGGCTCGTCGAGCAGCAGGCAATCCGTCTGCTGGGCGATGGTCATGGCCAGGAACGCCATCTGGCGCTGACCGCCACTGAGTTCGTCGAGGTAAGACCGGCGCAGCGGCTCCAGCGACAGGAAGGCGATGGCCTCGTCGATCGCGCGTCGGTCCACGGCGGTCAGCGCACCGCGGCTGTAGGGAAAGCGCCCGAAGGCGACGAGCTCATCGACCGTCAGGCGCAGATCGAAGTCCGGCGACTGACGCAGCGTGGCCACGCGCCTGGCGTAGTCGCCGATGCGGATATCCGTGACCCTGCGGCCGTCGATCAGGATGTCGCCCCGCGTCGGCTCCAGCAGCCGGGCGATCATCATCAGCAGCGTCGTCTTGCCCGCGCCGTTGGGGCCGATCAGCGAAGTCAGTTGCCCTGCCGGAAACCGGGTGCTGACATTGGAAACGACGACTTTGGCGCCGTAGGCTTTGGAGAGCTTGTCGACGGTGATCATGCAGTTCCCCGCGTGCGAACCATCAGCGCGAGGAACCAGGCGCCACATACCAGGTTGACGAGAATGCCGACGGTCGTCCGGTAATTGAAGACGTGCTCGACCGCGAGCTGCGCCAGGATGAAGATGCCGATGGCGATAGCGCAGCCGGTGGGCAGCGTGACCCGATGCCGGCAGCTGCGGGCCATTGCATAGGCGGTGTTGGCCACGAATATGCCCATGAAGGCCGTGGGTCCGAGCAGACTGGTCGAGACCGCCACCAGAACAGCGATCAGCGCGAGGTGCAGCTGTACGGTACGTCGGTAGTCCACGCCCAGGGAGACGGCCTGTTCGCGGCCCAGCGAAAGCACATCGAGCGTCGGCAAGGTCTTGAGACCCGCAAGGCAAACCGCCGCGACAAGGACGGCCGAGATGAGCAGCTGGCCGGGCTCCGCCTTGCCGAAAGACGCCTGGCTGAAACCGAGAAGAACCGAGAACTCACCGGGGCTGACCTTGAGCTGGACGAACTGCGTGAAGGTGCCGATCACCATCGTCAGTACCAGCCCCAGCAGCAGCAGGAAGTACACGTCCTTGCTGCCGTCCCGCAGCAACCAGCGATGGACGGCCCACGAGTAGCCGAGCATCAGCACCAAGGACAGGATGAAGTTGCCGTTCGTGCCCAGGACGACCAGGCTCTGCGTCCCCAGCGCCAGGATCAGCAGGGATTGCAGCAGCAGGTAGACCGCCTCGTAGCCCATGATCGCCGGCGTCAGTATCCGGTTGCCGGTGATGGTCTGGAACACGATCGAAGACCAGGCGATGCATACTCCACCGATGAGCATGGCGCCCAGCCGGGCCAGCCGCTTGGGAACGACGTAATCGAAGTCGAAGCCGGAGCGCACGAACACGAAGCTCAGCGCCAGTGCAGCGACCGTCAGCCAGACGGCATGCCGGGAAACCCGTGCAGCCAGCGCGCGCATCATCGGCTCCGCCGGAGAATGAGCGCGACGAACAGCACGCCGCCCACGCCGCCTGCGGTCAAACCGACAGGCACCTCGAACGGATGGATGAGCAGGCGGCCGAGAATGTCGCAGGCCAGCAGCAGCGAGGCGCCGCCCAGCGCCACGACAGGCAAGGTGCGGCCCAGGTTGTCGCCGTAGTACAGCGCGACCAGATTGGGAATGACCAGCCCGACGAATGGAATCGCCCCGACGGTGATGACAGTGGCGGCTACGGTGACGGCCACCAGCATCAGGCCGAGCGCCACCGATGCCGGATAGTTGAGTCCCAGACTCGTGGCCATCCCCTCGCCCATGCCGAGCACGGTGAAGCGGTGCGCATACAGATAGGCCAGCGCAACGATCGGCAGGATCAGATAGATGATCTCGTAGTTGCCCTGTACGACTTTGGAAAAATCACCCAGCAGCCAGCCCTGCATGCTTTGCAGGATGTTGTGGCGGTAGGCATAGAACTCGGCAACGGCGCTCAGAACGCCGCCATACATCAGGCCGATCACCGGGATGAGAACCGTGTTCTTGAATCGGATGCGGCGAACGATGGCGACGAAGATCAGGCTGGCCGCGAAGCAGAAGACCAGCGCGAACAGCATCCGGCTCGCCGCGCCGGCGGCAGGAGCCAGCGTCAGCGACACCAGGATGCCGAGTTTGGCGGCATCCAGCCCGCCCGAAGTGGCCGGCTCGACGAACCGGTTGCGGACGATGTGCTGGAGGATCACGCCGCAGACGGACAGGCCTACGCCGGTCAGCACCAGCGCTGCCAGTCGCGGCAGACGGCTGGCCGTCAAGGTCAGCCAGGCCTCGCCCGACAGCGAGAACAGCTGCGACCAGGCCATCTGGCGCGCGCCGACCAGCAGCGAGACACCGCACAGCACGATGAACAGGCCGAACAGGCTTGCACGCATCAGGAGTGCACTCCGCTCGATGCCGCGGGTGCAATGCGCCAGCCTTTGGCGGCCCTGCGCTGGCCAAGGAACTGCGCGTACCGTCCCGGGCTGTCGCGCAACTGCGCAGGCGTTCCCTGCTCGACGATCCGGCCGCCCTCCAGCACCACGATCTGATCGGCCATCGCCACCGTGGAAAGCTGGTGCGCGATCACGATCAGCGTGCGCCGGCCCCGCAGCCGCGCCAGCGCCTCGGCAACGACGGCCTGGTTCTCCGCGTCCAGCGCGGCAGTGGCTTCGTCCACCAGCAGGATGGGCGCGTCCTTGATGAGCGCGCGAGCGATGGCGATGCGCTGACGCTCGCCGCCGGACAGGCGCGCTCCGCCCTCGCCGACGGGCGTGTCCAGCCCCTGCGGCAAGCGCTCGACTATCTCGACGACACCGGCCTGCCGCGCCGCCTCCATGATCTCGGCATCGCCGGCATCGGGCTTGCCGATGCGGATGTTGTCAGCGATGCTGCCCGCGAACAGATAGCTGTCCTGGAAGATCTGGCTCAACTGGCCGGCCAGTTGCGTATCGGACATCTGCCGCACGTCCACGCCGCCGACGCGCACGCTGCCCTGGCTCACGTCGAAGAAGCGCGCGATCAGCCGGACCAGCGTGGTCTTGCCCGAGCCGGATTCACCGATCAGCGCCGTCATGCTGCCCGGGGCAATCTGCAGGCTCACGCCGCGCAGCACCTCGGGCTCATCCGCCGCATAGCGAAAATGCACGTCGCGCAGCTCGACCGACGCATCGCGCGGTGCCTGCGGTGCATCGGGCTCCGGTAGAGGTTCGACGTCGAACAGCTCGCGTATCGCATCGAGCTGGCCGCGCGCGCTGCGCAGCACTTCGCCGTAGCCGGCCACCTCCAGCAGCGAGTCGATGAAGCGGCTCACCAGCAGCAGCGCGGCGATGATGCCTATGGCCTGCCCCGAAGTCATCACGCCGCCCAGGTAGCCGGTCACCCAAAGCGCAGCCGCGACCAGCAAGGCGGCGAACACCGCCTGCACGGCCCAGACGTTGAGCACGGTCGATCCCGCGGACAGCCAGATCAGCCGCATGCCCGATTGGCGCTGCTGCTCGAAGATCTGTTCCAGCCAGCGCGTACTGCCACCCTCGCCATGGAAGGCGCGCAGCACCGATTGGGCCTGGGCGAACTCCACCACGCGCTGGCTCGCCTCGGCGAAGCGCCGATGGAAAGCATCGTCGGCTCGCCGCGAAAGCCTGCCCGTGAGCGCGAGGACAGCCGCCAGCAGCGGCAGCGCCGCCAATCCGATCAGACCCAGCGGCCAGTGCAGCACGAGCAGCGCGACGACGAGAACCACCGGCGTCACCACACCGGCGATGACGGGGGTGAATACGTGTGCGGGAAGCTGGGCCACGGCCATCATGCCCTGCGTGACGACGTGGCTGAGCCGGGCCGTGTTCGACGGCGTGAACCAGCCTACGGGAAGACGCGCTACATGGCTGCCGAGTCGGTGGCGGGCACCTTGCAGGATGGCGACGCCGACACGCACGCCGGCCTGCTCAACATAGCGCCGCACGACCCAGCAGACGGTCAAGCCGACCAGCAGCACGGTCAGCCACGGAATCGTCCGCTGCACGTCGCCACTCAGCAGGTGGGCAAGAACGGGCACCAGCGCGGTGATGGTCAAGCCGCAGAGCACGCCATAAACGACGGCCATCCAGGCGTAGCGGCGGAAGACGGGCGAATCTTCGCCCAGCAGCTGAACGAAGGTCTTCAGCATGAGCGGCCCGCCGGCGCTGCGGCGGCGGCGTCGCCGCGGCCGTAGCTGCCCTGAACCCACAGCCGTGCATAGCTGCCGCCCTGCGCCAGCAGCTGCTCATGCGTGCCTTGTTCGACGAGGGCGCCGTCTTCGAGCATGAGGATGCGGTCGGCGT
This sequence comes from Burkholderiaceae bacterium, assembly GCA_050187175.1. Lineage (GTDB taxonomy): Bacteria > Pseudomonadota > Gammaproteobacteria > Burkholderiales > Burkholderiaceae_E > Zeimonas. Next base: position 3,545 of record JBFWXS010000094.1, on the reverse strand, counting down.
GCATCACCGTGTCGAGCCGGTGCGCGATGACCAGCAGCGTGCGGCCCTCAGCGAAGCGCGACAGAGCATCCTGGATCGCTGCTTCATTGCCGGCGTCGGCTGCCGACGTGGCTTCGTCGAGCACCAGCACCGGCGGATCGAGCAGCGCGGCCCGCGCAATGCTGATGCGCTGGCGCTCGCCGCCGGAAAGCTGCGCGTCCTCGCCGACCACCGACTCGTAGCCGCGCGGCAGGGCCAGGATGCGCTCATGGATGTTGGCGGCGCACGCGGCGTCCTCGATCGCCTGCTGGCTGGCCGAAGGCCGGCCCAGCGCGATGTTGTCGCGCACGCTGGCATGGATCAGCCGCACCTCTTGCAACACGAAGCCGATGCGTCGGTAGAGCTGCGAGGTTTCGATATGCCGCAGGTCCACGCCGCCGAGCGTGATGCGCCCTCCGCTGGGATCGAAGAAGCGCAGCAGCAGCCGCGCAAGCGTCGACTTGCCCGCGCCGGACGCGCCGACGACGGCGGTGACCGTGCCGGGCTCCAGCGTGAAGCTGACGTTCGACAGCACCGGATGGCCCTCGCCGTAGGCATAGCCGACGTTCTCGAACCGGACCTCATGGCCCGTGGGGACTTGCTGCCGGCCTGGGGCGACAGGCTCCAGCAGCGGCGTCTCCAGCAGCGCCAGCACGCGCTGCGCAGCGCCGGTGGCGCTTCCCAGGTCGTGCAGCAGCGTGTGCAGCAACAGCAGCGGGGCGCAGATGCCCGGCGCCACCAGGGCAAACGGCAGCACATCCGCAGGGGCGATCCAGCCCTGGCCCGCGAACAACGTGCCGAAGGCCAGCACTACGCCTAGCACTGTGACTGGCGCGATCATCGCGTGGGCATGGGCCATGGCCGCGACCAGCGAGCGGGTGAAGCCTACGAAGGCATCGGCGAAGGCGTCGACGGCCTCCCGGTAGCCTCGATGCGCCTGGCCTGCTGCGCCAAAGGCCTTGACCACGGGAATGCCGCTGACGAACTCGACCGTTGCGCCGTTGATGTGCCCGAGCCGGGCGACGAAGGCCTGCATGTTCGCCCCGCCGGACTTCATGGCGTGGCGCAGGAACAGGAAGAAACCCGGGAACGGCAGCAGCGCGACGACGGCCATGCGCCAGTCCAGCGCGAACAAATAGACGACCAGAATCAGGATCGCGCCGACGGCACGCCCGACGGCCGTATAGAAATGCGCGGTCAGACTGTGCAGAGTGGCGATGTCGTCCTGCATTGCCTGCTTGACCTCGCCTGACGCCCGGCTGGTGAACCAGCCCAGCGGCACCTGGGCCAGCCGCCGCGCGGCGGCCAGGCGCAGATGGTGGGTGAGGCGGGCGTCGGCCAGGTGGGCGGTCAACTCGCCCGCCGACACCAGCGCCATGCCGGCGAACATGCAGGCCACGCAGACGATGACCGTCCACCGGATTTCCGCGGGCGCAGCCTCGGCAAGGCCGGGGCCGGGGCCGGGGCCGGGGCCGGGGTCGCCCAGGATGATCCGGGCGATGTGGACCATACCGGCCAGCGGCACCAGCGTGAGCATGGTGCCCACGGCAGCCAGCACGGCAGCCGCGGTCAGCCGCCCCCGTATGGGGTTCAGCACCCGGCTTATCGGACCGGGCTCAACTGGAGAGGCGTCATGAGCGCTCATAGAAAGGAAACACTCAGTGCTCGGCTACTTGATTTCCAGGGCCATGAACGACCTCATCCGCTCGCATCGTCAAATGCAGGTGAGAATTACTTGCATTACTATAAACTAAATTGCGAATTAGTTGAATGCGGCTAAACTAAATAGATAAGGGGCGGGTTAAAGTGGAGGCGTAGCCACCTCCAGAAGAACCAGGGAACCGTCATGACTCCGCCAGAGCGCCCGGCCGCGCGCGGGCGTCCCCGCACGATCACACGCGAGCGGATTGCCGACGCCGGCATCGAAATCGGCCTGCCGAACATCACCTTCATCGGCGTTGCCGCCGCGCTGGGTGTCAGCCATATGGCGCTCTACAAGCACGTGCCGAGTCTCGACGCGCTCAAACGCCTGGTCGCCGAGGAGATCTTCAGCCGGTGGCAGATTCCTCAGGCTTGCGGCAATGGAGGTGACGGATTGAAGGAGTACCTGATCGTGTTCGCCACATCGGTCCGGGAGTTCGTCAAGGCGCATCCCGGGCTGACGCCCTACGTGATCCGCAGGCTGGCCGCGACGCAGCCCATGCTCGCCAAGATCGACGGGCATCAGAGCCACATCGCACGCGCTTACGGCATTTCAAAGGAACAAGCGCGCTGGCTGCTCGCGACGGTGGCATTCCACTGTATTGCCGTGGCCGATACGGTGTATTCGGTGGCAGGCCGAGAACCCGTCGTGAACGCAGACCGCGCGGCGGAGGAAGCCGAGATGGAAGTCGAGCTTGTTCAAGGCATGCACGCGCTCATCGTCGGTGCACTGGCCATGCTGGAGGAAGGTGCTCAGTAGTCCGGCTCAACGGAAGCATCGCGCAGGAGCAGGATGCCTCTCGATTACGCGTATAAGCTTGCCGATCTGCTTTACCGACCCTTCTACGGTAGCGCCTTCCGGCAGAACCTTCCCCTTGGCGGTGACCCGATCAAGATCTCGTTCTCAGAGCTCAACGGATCGTTTCGATTCGTACGGGAGGGCCAGGCCGTCGGGGTACGTGTCTTTCAGGGCCTGTGGACTGCAACTGCGAACGGCGTCAATTCTGAGGGCATTTACAACTGCGATGATGCGACGAGCGGCACCTACCGCGCGGGCAACCTGCAGGTGAACGGCTTGGGCGTGTATAGCGGATCGTTGAGCATGAAACCCAATGGAGGGGGCAGCTCGATCTTAGAAGAGCACGCAGCCTACGATCGTAGTTTCGGAACCCCGTTCTAGACAAAGCGGCTGCACGGTCCATTGAGCAGATCGTGCAGCTGCCGTCCGATCTCCCAGGACTCTCCGCCGCATTCAAGCCGTCAGAATCAGCTTCCCTTGCGCCGTCTCTCGCAGCTCGTAAAACCGCCCGCGATGCCGGATGGTCAGGCGCCCATGCGGCGCCAGCAGCGGGGCGCTGTCGACGCAGTGTCCGGGCCGGTCAGTCTGCAGCAGTGGCAGGCTCAGCGCCGATGCCCCCGGTGCCGTCGGCGCCGTCGGTGCGGTCGGTGCAGCCGGTTCAGCGATGCTCACGGTGCCGGCGCGGGCTTCGGCACGGGCACTAGCACCGACACCGGCACCCACGATGGCACCGTGCACGCCAGTCCCGTTCGGCGCCGCGGCGACCGACGACGAAGAGCCGCTGGACAGCGGCTCGAACACATCAGGCAGTTGCTTCATTGCATCCACCGGCGAAAAGGGTTTCACGGCCCTTCTCGCGGATCGGTCAGGAAGCCGATCTTCGACAGGCCGTTGCTGGCCGCCAGCGACATCACCTGCGCCAGCTTCTCGTAGTGCGTCAGCTTGTCGGCGCGCAGCAGCAGCTCCGGCTTCGGCGTGCGCTGCGCGGCCTCGCCGAACTGCCGGCCGAGCTCGTCGAGCGTGACCT
>JBFWXS010000093.1:5043-11489 GCA_050187175.1 Burkholderiaceae bacterium | reverse complement strand
TCCATGCTGGAGACGCTGATCGCAATCCCCATCGTGCTGCTGCTCGGATTCAGCGTGCTGCAATGGGCGCTGCTGTTTCACGCGCGTGCTGCGCTGGATCATGCGCTGATCGAGGCGGCGCGCGCCGGCAGCGTCGCGCATGCGCGGCCGGTGAGCATCGATGCGGGCCTGGCGCGCGGACTCGCCCCTTATTGGGCGCAGCCTGGTCCGCAGCCCTCGCCCGATGCGGCGTTCAACCGGGCGAGGGCGCGGCTGGCGGCCGGCCGCGCGGCGGGCTGGATCTTCTGGCAGCAGCTGTCGCCGACCGCCGACAGCTTTGCCGACTGGGGCGAGCCGGCGCGCGATGCCGCAGGCATGCCGATTCCTGATCTGATCGAAATTCCGAACGACAACCTGCGCTGGCACGGACAGCGGCTGCCGAAGCAGGCCGTGCGCCAGCCGCGGCACGACGATGTCGTGGGCGCGCAATCGCTGCAGACGCTCAGCGACGTCAATCTGCTGAAGCTCGAGCTGCGATATGGCGTGCCGATGACCGTGCCTCTGATCGGACGGTTCGCGGTCTGGGTGATGCGCAGCGTTGACGGATGCGAGCCGGCGCAACGCTGGCGGCTGGGCCTGATCGACTTCGACGCGCCGGTACCGCAGGCGCAGCCTCGGCAGTGGGCCTGCGACATGTATCTGGCGCCGGATGAAACGGGGCGGCCGGTACCGCGATGGCCGATACGCGCCGCGGTCACGCTTCGGATGCAGACGCCCGCCCGGCCCAGCGAGCGCATGGTGCCGCATACGCAGACGCCGGCTTCCGGCGGCTCGCTGGGCACCGGCCACGTCGATCCGCCCGACGGCTTCCAGGCGATCGGCTATCGCCCCCGCGGCGTCGATCCGCCGGCGGACGGCGGATCGCTGCCTCAGCCTCCTGTGAGCGGCGGCGACGCGGCCGGCCCCGCGCGTCTGCAAATCGGTGCTGATCGCAGCTTCAGCACCGCTGGAGCCTGCTACTAACGCCCTCTGTGCTTTCGTGGATTATTTTCTGGTGGAGGTTCCGTCAGCCGGAACTGATGCGATGGGCGCGGGTCCCCCAACTGCTTGAGTTCTAAGTATTATCTGGAATCAACTATCGCATCGCACGGCGAACAAAGTGTCTCCACCAGCCAGCCGCTTGCCGGTCATCGCGGACTCCCAATTCGAGCAGCACCCGAACGAATTCGCCGATGCCGAGCAGCGCTGCGACCGGGCCGTGTCGGCCTGCTATGAGCAGGCCCGGCATCGCGTCGTCGTTCAGCTGGCCTGCGGTATCCGCGTATCGTTCCCGCCCCGGATGGCGGAAGGGCTGGCCGCCGCATCGGAACGCCAGCTGAGCTACATCGAGATTGTCGATGGCGGGCAGGCACTGCGCTGGCCGCTGATCGGCACCAGCCTGCAAGTACCCGCGATGCTGCAGGGCATCTTCGGATCCGGCAGCGGGATGGCCGGTCATCCCGAAGTAGTGGAGGGCGCCTGTGCCACCGTCAAGGTCAGCGTCCATCGCGAAAAGCCGCCAGAGCCGCCGCAGCGGCCGCTGCGGCTATCGTAGGCCGCCCCGCTAGCTCTCCAGCGCGTATCGCCGCAGCCACCCGCTGACCGCGTCCCAGTGCGCGGGCCGCATCAGGAAGCGGTCGGCTGCCTCGAGCCTCAGCGTCGATCCATCGCGCAGCGCGCGGCGCCAGCCGCGATCGGCCTCAGCGAGCGCTTCAAGCGTCGCATGAGCCCCATCGCTGCCGCCGGTCACGATCAGCAGCCGCGCACCGTGCCCGCGCAGCACGCCGGGCAGCGCTCGCCAGAGCGCTGCCGGATCAGCTGACGCGACGCTTGCCGCTGCCCCTGCCGCTGCCCCGGCTCCTGCCGCGTCCGCGGTTGCCGTGCCTGCGGCCGCTGTGCCTGCTGCCGCCGGGCCAGTCGTCGCCGCGCCCGTCGCCGCCAAGCCGCCGCGCGCCGTCGATATGCCCAACATCCGCCGCCACCACGACGCGCGAGCCGCCGGCGGGATATTGCCGATGTTGGGATGAATCAGAAACAGCGAATCGACCGGCAGCCCTCGCTCGCCGAAGACCGTTGCGGTTCGCACCGCAGCCGTCGCGGCCCGGCCGAATGCAGCCAGCATCAAGCGGGCGTCCGGATACCGGCGACGCAAGGCCTCGGCTGCGGCCTGAGCGCTGACCAGTGCGGCGCCGTCTCCGCCCAACGGATCGGCAGCCTGCGCGGAGTTTTCTCCGTTGACCGAGTCTTCTCCGTCCACCGAGTCGCCTCCATCCACCGCATCGAAGCGCAAGGACGGAATTCCCAGCCGTGCCCACTCGCGGGCGAGGCGGACATGCAGGCGTTCCGGCCCGGTGCGCGCCTGCCCGGCCGCCGGGATGAAGAGCGCCGCGCGGCGAGCGCCGGACGGCGTCGCAGTCAGGACCGCCACACAGGGCGGTCCCGCGGCAGCCTCGAACACCATGACTTGCTCGGTGTCAGTGTCAGTGTCAGTGTCAGTGTCAGTGTCAGTGGCGGTGGCGGTGGCGGTGGCGGTGGCGGTGGCGGTGGCGGTGGCTGCCGCAGCGGCAGCGGCCGGCGCGCGCGCATCCGCATCATCGCGAGCCGCCCGGGCTTCCCCACTCACCCGCACCCGCCTCACCGGACGCCCTCCAGAAACTCCTCGGTCGCCCGGAAGATATCCGCCGGCGGCGGCACTCGCGCGCTGCGCCAGAACGGGCGGCCGCATACGGCACGCGGCGACGCGAGATAGCCTGCCTCGAGCCAGCTCTCGGTGAGCGCGCAGGTGAGCGGCGAGACCGGTGCGTCGCGTCCCTGCGCCGCCTGCACTTCGACGAACAGCGCCATCGGCTGTACGCCGTGTTCAGCCGTCGGGGGCGGCTGCATACGCAGCAGCTTCAGCTCGTCCATCGTCGCCGATGCCAGCCGTTCGCCGTCCACGCGCATCGATGCGCCGATGTTGCGGCCGTCCTCCGGCGCCTGCCAGAACACGTAGGCGTCGACCAGCTGATCGAGCGCCACGGCGATGTCGGCTGTCAGCAGCGCGCCGCCGCGTACGCCCCACAGGACGTTCGGTCCGTCGCTGCGGCGGCGCGCGAGCATCGCGGCACGCAGCAGGTCTGCGCGCCACAGCGCCAACGTGGCATCGGCTGCATCGCCCGGCGAATCGCCGGTGCCGAACAGGTCGAGCATCAGCACCGACCAGCCGCGCGCCGCGAGCCGGTGCGCCTGCGTGGCAAGGGTGCGGCGGGCGAGGTGGCGTTCTTCGCCGAGAGGCTGGATCGACAGCACGGTTCCCCGAGGCTCGGCATGCGCGGGCAGCCACCAGCTCGCGAAGCGCGGCCCCTGATCGAAGCCGTCCAGATACTCGACTTGTCGGTGGTAGCGATCGCGCTGCCGGCCCGAATTCAAGAGCCCGCCCGGATCCGGGGCCATGCGTCCGCCTGCAACCGAAACCATGCTGCCGCGCGCCGTCGGTGCCGCGATGCGCGACGACAGCGGAAGCTCCAGATTCTCCATCAGTCGTTCGCCCGTTCGCCGCGCGTCAGGCGCTGAGTCGCGGTGGCGAGCCGAGCGGCTGTCTCGGAGAGCCGCTGGCGCGTCGCTGCCTCGTCGCCTTCGATCGGGCTGAACAGGATGTCGACGGTCGAATGATCGCCGCGGCCGAGCAGGATGGCCTGCAGCGTGGCCAGTTTCACGCGATACGGGCTGGTGACGCGTTCACCGGCCACGGTGTACCAGTGCCACAGCAGCGCGTCGTCGGTGCCGGCCCGCAGCCGGTACTCGACCACCTGGAAGGGCTTGCCGCCGGCATCGGTGGCACCGAGAACGCGCGTGCTCGAGACCAGCCATCGCCGGTCGTCCGGGGCCAGCACGTGCTGGTTGTATGCAACCACTTCGACGTTCTGGCGCTGATCGACGAAGTAGCCCGAATAGAACTCGACCGGCGGCCGTGAGCCGACCGCGCCGCGCCATTGCGTGTGCGCGCCGTGGAAGCCCGGCGTGAAGCTGAGCTGATTGCGAGCCGATCCGCCGATGGCAACCGTCAGGTCCTGTCCGGCGAAGGGAGTCGCTGTCGTATGGGCCAGGCTGTCCGGCAGCAGCCGCACGGCGCTGATTGCCACCAGCAGCAGCAGCGCCGCCAGCCGGCCGCCGAGCGCGAGCCGGCCCGTCGTCGCGGATGCACCGGCGCGCGCGCGCGCCGGCTGAAGCGAAGGCTCGGGATCCTGCCAGCGCTGGCCCGCATAGAACACCAGCATCATCACGATGCCGAAGAAGACCCATCCATACCAGACGTGGTCGTCGCCGGTGCCGTAGCGCATGTGGCTCAGATGACCGATCATCACCACGAGATACGCGCGCGCCCAGTTCGCGATGATGGCCACCACCAGCGAGCCCAGCACGAAGACGAGACGCTTGCGCCAGCTGTTGAAATTCAAGTAGCTGAACAGCAGCGAGAGAACCAGCGCGGCGATGATATAGCGCAGTCCGCTGCAGGCTTCGACCACCGACCAGCGACCGGTGGGAATCGTGAAGTGCAGGCCGTCGCGATAGGTTGGAATGCCGCTGAGCTTCAGGGCGGCGACTGTCGCGTCCGCCGTCCATTCCATCAGGATCGGATCGAGCGCCTCGCCGAACGGCACCATGAAGAACAGGAAGGCGAGCGGAAAGACGAGGCGCCACGCCATCCGGTATCCGAGCATCAGCAGGACGACGCCGGGGATCATGCCGACGACGCCGAACTGCGCGACGACGTTGACGCCGCTCAGTTCACCCACCAGCCATACCAGCGCGCAGCCGATCAACCAGGGAATGCCGAGCCAGCCGTTGCTGACCGGCACCTGCGCCAGTGCCGCGCGGCTCTTCCAGACCATCCACAGCGACAGCAGCGGGATCAGGTAGCCGTGCGCGAAAGTGTCGGAGCCGCGCCAGACGCGCTCCATCGAGGCCCAGGTGTCGCGGAACGCCCACAACAGCAGCAGCAGGCCCGCGACGAAGAACGCCACGCTCGCGAGCCGCGCGGTGCGGTCCGGATCGTCATCGTAGGCGAGGGGAGATGCTGTCATTGAAAGTCAAGCTTCCGACCGGCCGAAAGACCCTGTATGACACAGTCGATCGGACATGTCTGTGAAATCCTGGGCCGGCACGCCAAGCGGCATCAGCGGCCCGCCTGCGGGTAGTGGCTCGTATACCAGTCGACGAAACGGCGTACGCCTTCGTCCAGCGGTGTGCTCGGCTGGAATCCGACCGCAGCGGCCAGCCGCGATACGTCGGCGAACGTGCGGGCGACATCGCCGGGCTGCATCGGTTGTTCGTCGCGGACCGCGTGCCGGCCGGTGTGACGCTCGATCAGCGAGATCAGTTCGTTCACCGTGTCGGGCGAGTGATTGCCGATGTTGAACAGCGCGTGCGGCGGCTGCCCGTCGGCGCTGGGCGGACGCTGCAGCACGCGCACCACGCCCTGCACGATGTCGTCGATGTACGTGAAGTCGCGCAGCAGTTCTCCGCCGGCGAAGACCCGGATCGGGCGGCCGGCGAGAACGGCTTCGGTGAACAGCCATACGGCCATGTCAGGCCGGCCCCAAGGACCGTAGACAGTGAAGAAGCGCAGGCCCGTCGCCGGCAGCCGGTACAGATGGCTGTAGCTGTAGGCCATGGCTTCGTTCGCCACCTTGGTTGCGGCGTAGAAGCTGATCGGACGGTTGATGCGGTGCGTCTCCGCGAACGGCACCTCGGCGTCGGCGCCATAGACGCTGGAACTGCTCGCGTAGACCAGATGCTCGGTGCCCGCGTGCCGGCACGCCTCGAGCATGACGGTCATGCCCAGCAGATTCGAGCGCGCATACGCGAGCGGCGCCTGCAGCGAATAGCGGACGCCGGCCTGGGCGGCCAGGTGCACGACGCGCCGGAACGGCGCGCGTGCGAACAGCTGTCCGATCGCGGCATCGTCGGAGACGTCGATGGTCTCGAAACGGAAATTCCCGTCGGCGCGCGGATGCCGGCCGATCTCGTCGATCCTCGCGCGCTTCAGCGCGGGCGAGTAGTAGTCGTTCAGGTTGTCGATACCGACGACGCATTCGCCGTTCTCGAGCAGGGCCCGGCAGACGTGCATTCCGATGAAGCCTGCCGCCCCCGTAACCAGCACTGGATCGTTCATCAGGCGAGCGTACCGTTGTGCAAACGGATCGATTGGATGGAGGAGCGGTATCATTCTCGCTCATTTCCGGAGGGATTCCGGCTTCAGCCCGACGAACGTCATGCCTGACGCGCCGCCCGCCGGTACGGCCGGCACTGCCGCGGCGCCCGACCGCCGGTCGCGGGCCGCCGTCATATTGGCGTGCCGGACCGGCGCACCGACTGTCGGCGAACCGATCGTCAGCGCACCGATCGCCGGCGCACCGATCGCCGGCGCACCGATCGCCGGCGCACCG
>JBFWXS010000093.1:0-4943 GCA_050187175.1 Burkholderiaceae bacterium | reverse complement strand
GCGCACCGATCGCCGGCGCACCGATCGCCGGCGCACCGATCGCCGGCGCACCGGTGGCCGTAGTGCCAGCCTCCGAGGCACCGACCGGGCAGGGAATCGGATATGCCATTCAGCCGCTCAAAGGAGCCCGCCACGGCGACTGCTGATAGCCTCGCAGCGTCCGGCCCGTCCGCCACGCAGCCAATCCGCCACGCAGCCAATCGATCACGGTGAACCAAGCTCGTCCCGAACCGGCCGCTCCGCCGCATAGTCCCGTCCAGCCGCGTCATCCCCGCCCCCGCGTCATGCTGCTGGCGCATCGGATCCCTTTTCCGCCCGACAAGGGCGACAAGATCCGTTCCTATCACCTGCTGCGGCACCTGGCCCGGCGCTACGACGTGCATCTGGCCGCCTTCGTCGACGATCCGCGCGACCGGCGGCACGAAGGGCGCCTTCGCGAGCTGTGCACTGACCTGTTCCTGGCGCCGATCGATCCTCGCTGGCGGCGGCTCGCGAGCCTGTCGGCACTGCTGAGCAGAGAGCCGCTGTCGCTGCGTTTCTTCGCCGATCGCCGTCTGCAGGCCTGGGTCGACCAGACGCTGGCGCGCCAGCCGTTCGACGCGGTCGTCACCTATTCGTCGACGATGGCGCGCTTCGTGGCCGGTCCCGCGTACGAATCGCTGAACCGAATCGCGGATTTCATCGACGTCGACTCCGAGAAATGGGCCCAGTACGCCAGGACCAGCCGGTGGCCCGGTTCATGGATCTACGGCCGCGAGGCCAGGACGCTGCTGGCGTATGAACGCCGCATTGCCGCGCGTTTCCATCGCACGCTGTTCGTCAGCGCCGCCGAGGCGCAGCTGTTCGTCGAGCGGGCCCCCGAATGCGCGGGCCGGGTCGGTTATTTCTCGAACGGCGTCGATACCGATTACTTCGATCCGGCCATCGCGCAGGCCGATCCCGATCCGTATCCGGCCGGCGGACCGGTGGCCGTGTTCACCGGCGCCATGGACTACCGCCCGAATATCGAAGCCGTCCAGTGGTTCGCCGAGGAGATCCTGCCGCTGCTGCGCCGGTCGAGCCCGCAGGCGCGCTTCTACATCGTGGGCAGCAACCCGGCGCGCGCCGTTCGTCAGCTCGCCGAGGCCGACGGCGTGACGGTCACGGGCCGGGTCGAGGACGTGCGGCCCTATCTTCGCCATGCGCAAGCGGTGGTGGCGCCGCTGCGCATCGCGCGCGGCATCCAGAACAAGGTCCTCGAAGCGATGGCCATGTCGCGCCCGGTGGTCAGCACGGCCGCCGCCGCCGAAGGCATCGACCCGCAAGGGCAGGCCATCCACGGCATCGCGGATTCGCCGCAGGCTTTCGCCGACGCTACCGCCCGCGCCTTCGAGGCGGGCGTGCAGGAGCGGGCGCGCGCACTGGTGGTGCAATCATTCAGCTGGGAAAGCCATCTGCGCCAGCTCGACACGCTGATTGCCGCAACACGGCTCGGTTGTAATGCCGCTCAAGTGGCATAGTTCGCTGCACTGCGGCGGCGCCTGCGCGACACTCGCGGAGCGCCGGGCGACGGCGCAGATCTCGCAAACGGGAGCATAGAGTGAGAATTTCGGTCATCGGAACCGGTTATGTGGGGCTCGTGACGGGTGCCTGCCTGGCCGATATGGGCAACGAGGTGCTGTGCCTGGACGTGGATGCCGCCAAGGTCGAGCGGTTGAAGGACGGCATCATCCCGATCTATGAGCCCGGGCTCGAGGGAATCGTGCGCCGCAATGCCGACGCCGGACGCCTGCGTTTCACCACCGACGCCAAGGAAAGCGTCGCCTTCGGCGAGATCCAGATGATCGCCGTCGGCACGCCGCCGGGCGAGGACGGTTCGGCCGACCTGCAATACGTGCTGGCCGCTGCATCGACCATCGCCCAGCACATGACCGAATACCGGCTGGTCGTCGACAAGAGTACGGTGCCGGTGGGCACCGCGGATCGTGTCGAGGCCCGCATCCGCGAGGTGCTCGCGCAGCGCGGCGTGGACATCGAGTTCTCGGTCGCGTCCAATCCGGAGTTCCTCAAGGAAGGCGCCGCCGTCGACGATTTCCTCAAGCCCGACCGCATCGTGCTGGGCGTGGCCGACGAACGCGCGGAAACGCTGCTGCGCGAGCTGTATCAGCCGTTCCAGCGCAACCATGAGCGCACCATCGTCATGAGCCGGCGTTCGGCCGAGCTGACCAAATACGCCGCCAATGCGATGCTTGCCACGCGCATCTCGTTCATGAACGATCTGGCGCGGCTGGCCGAGCGCGTCGGCGTGGACATCGAGGATGTCCGCCGCGGCATAGGCTCGGACTCGCGGATCGGCTACTCGTTCCTGTACGCCGGCACCGGCTACGGCGGCAGCTGCTTTCCGAAGGACGTGCAGGCGCTGCAGCGGACCGCGCAGGAGCATGGTTCGCCGCTGCGCGTGCTGCGCGCGGTCGAGGAGGTCAATCACGACCAGAAGAGCGTCCTGGTGCGCAAGGCGGCCGAGCGCTTCGGTTCGCTGGCGGGCCGCACCTTCGCGCTGTGGGGCCTGGCCTTCAAGCCGAACACCGACGACATGCGCGAGGCGCCGGCCCGCGCGATCATGGAAGCGCTGTGGGCGGAGGGCGCGTCGGTGGTTGCTTACGATCCGATCGCGGCCGACGAATGCCGCCGCATCTATGGTGATCGCCGCGACCTGGTGCTGGCCGCATCGCCGCTGGAAGCCGTGCGCGGCGCCGACGCATTGATGATCGCCACCGAATGGAAGGAGTTCCGTTCGCCGTCGTTCGACGAGATGCATGCGCGGCTCAAGCATCCGGTGATCTTCGACGGACGCAATCTGTACGACCCGGTGCTGGTCCGCGGCAAGGGATTCGAGTACTTCTCGGTCGGCCGGCCCTGAGGCCCGCCCGACCTTGAGCCGCCGAGGGCGGCCGCGACCCGTCGATCGCGGCAGCGATCAGCGCGGCTCGGCCGACCGTTTCCGCCGATCGTCTCGGCGGCCCGCTACGGCCGGCTGTTACAGCCGGCGCGGCTCGGTCGGCTGGATCAACGTCTGCTTCAGCCGCCGCGCCAGATTCTCGACGGCGAACTTCCAGCGGCGCCTTTGCAGCACCACCCACAGCATCCGCCCCTGGTCGGTCGACAGGCTGCGCTTGTAGCGCGCGCCGCCGGCGAGGAAGTCATACGTGTGGTGGCCGAGTTGCAGGTTATGCTCGATCGCCATCCAGTGCGCGAGCATGCCGGGCTTGAACTTCTTGTCGACCGAGTAGTCGATGCCGCTCAGATAGAAGTAGGCATGGCCGTTCGACACGAAGTTGTACAGATAGGCCAGCGGAACATCGCCGGCCTTCAGCCGCAGATACTGGATCGATGATTCCCGCATGCCGGCCTCGATCAGCGCGCGGTGGAAAGTCACGAACGCGGGATTGTCGAAGCCGCTTGAATTGTCGGGGCTTTCCGCATCGCCCCAGCGTGAACGATGCGCCGGACCCGTGATGTCGAACCATTCCAGCGCCTCCCGCGTATCGCTGGCCTGCTCGAGCCGCAGCGGCCCGAGCTCGCGTTCGGCCATGCGGCGCGCGCGCCGCAGCTGCTGGCGCGTATTCGTGCTGCGCGAGGCCAGGTAGTCATTGCCGTGCTGGGTCCTGATGCGATCCAGGTCGACCCAGTAGATCGGTTCGTCGAACTCGATGCGATGCGCGAAACCGCGCGCCTGCGCCGTGGCCTGCGCCAGGGCCGCGTCCTCGCTCATCAGGCCGCTCAGCCGCAGCTCGTCCCAGTCGCGCAGCGGTTCTAGCTGATCGAGCAGGCGATTCAGGTTGGCGCCGAAGTCCGATCCGCGGCCGCAGAAGAAGCCGTTGCGTTCGATCCAGGGTTGATCCAGCTCCTGGATCGTCGATTGATTCAGTGCCAGGACCTTTACCGGAAGCCAGTGGTGGCGCAGCTGCGTGCCTTCGCCGATGAGCGCATAGGCGGGCGCACCGGCCGCCGCCGCGGCCTCCAGCCGCAGCGCCCGGAAGCGGGCCTTGCCTTGCCAGTTCTGCAGGCAGGTGCGCAGCCACGGTGCCGACAGGAAGAACGACTCCGCCGGCGCTGCGGCCGTCCGCTCGACGACCTCGGCGAGCAGCCGGCCGGCGTCTGTGCACTCCACGGATGGGGAGATTTCTCTCATCGGGGGGCAGACGAACGCCAGGGGAGGACTCGGTCTCGACATCCGTACGCATTATCCAGTTGCAGCGCCCGCGTGGGGCTCCGCCGATCACCCCGAGGGAGCCGTCCAGGCGAGTGCCCCGGGCCCCGATGGACCTGCGTGATAGCCTTGGCGCCCTGGACTTCCATAGACCCGCCGTGGCTGATATCGAGATCAGGACGGCCGGCGCCCACGATGCGCAGGCCTGGGATGCGTTCGTATCGGACGCCGAGCAATCGACATTCTTCCATCGCTTCGCGTGGCAGCCGCTGCTGTCGGAAGCGCTGGGCTACGAGCCGCGCTACCTGTGCGCATACCAGGCCGGACGGCTGACCGGCGTCCTGCCCTTGATGCACGTACGCAGCCGGCTGTTCGGCGCCAGCCTCACCAGCCTGCCGTTCTGCTCGTATGCCGGCGTGCTGGCGGGCCAGGCGGCCAGCCGCGACGCGTTGATCGCGGCCGCGGCCCGGCTGGGCGCGGAACTGCAGGCGCGCCACGTCGAGCTGCGGCATCTCGAGCCGCAGCAGGCCGATGCGCCGCGCCAGGACCTTTACTTCACGTTCCGCGCGCCGATTCCGGCCGAGCTCGACAGCATGAAGGGCATTCCGCAGAAGCGGCGCAACGTCGTGCGGCGCGCCGTGTCGATGGGGCTGCAGGCCGAAGTCGGGCGCGACGCGGACCGCTTCTTCGAGCTGTATGCCGAGAACGCGCGCGCGCACGGCACGCCGGCGCTGGGCCGCCGCTTCTTCCGCCG
>JBFWXS010000092.1:0-11703 GCA_050187175.1 Burkholderiaceae bacterium | reverse complement strand
GATCTCGCCGAACGTCGCTTTGATGCGGGCATACGCGACCACAGCTTCATCGCCAGGGACATGGTTTCGGTTCCAGTGAGCGCCCCATCCTGCTATCTCGCTGCCGCGTCGCCGGACTATCTCACGCGCTTCGGCACGCCGCAATCACCCGCCGAACTTCGTCACCACAGCTGCATTCTCCTAAGGCAGGTGAGCGGCGAGCTGCTCCCCTGGCAATTCAGCCAAGGCGAGAACGAGCTCGCGGTGCCCGCCGACTGCGATCTGGTCACGAACGACATAACGTTGATGCTGGAGGCAGCAATTCAGGGACAGGGCATCTGTTACTCTCTCTATGAGCTCTTGCAGCCCCTTTTGCTAAATAAAGAGCTGGTGCCACTCCTGGAGCCCCACGCGCGGCAATTTGCTGGCTTCGCCATCTATTTTCCGCGCAGACGCCAGATGTTGCCGGCACTACGCGCGTTGATCGACTTCCTGAAGATTGACGAAGCAGACGCACTGACGGAGAGGAGCTAGCGGATCTCGCAGCGACCATTCAGTCGCCGCGACAAGCGCGCATCACAAATGGCCTTTGCCAGGCGTCGCTGCAAACCGCAGGACTGACCGAGCTGCGCGCCGCTCACAACGTCCGCTCGATACGACCGCGCCGCTGGACGATCCGGTGGCAGGCACTCACTCGGGTAGGCCACGCACCGCGGTCGATCGGGTACAAACCGGCCCTGCCAAGCAGGCGCTCAGCGGCATGGGAGTCACCGCCAGCCAGTTCGACCGGGTTGAAGGCGAGCGCCAAACACTCCAGAATCGACCGCCGCACCGCCTTCCCGAAGCCCGGTGAGGCCGGGGAGATACTCGTCGTGTGCAACACTTGTAACACTCCGCTGCGTCCGCCGACCGGAGGGTATTATGGCAGCTGCCCCAGAGTCCATTGCAGTACGACCTGCTCACCCTGTCCGCCCTTGCACGTCAGCGGCGCCGGATGCCTGGTGCCATCGGCGCGACAGCATTCCTGAGCGCCTGTGGCGGAGCCGGCGACGACGGCACCTGATCGAGCGGTTCGTCCTCATCGACCAATTCGTCGTCATCGAGCGGTTCCTCCTCGACCGATTCCTGCACCGAGTTTGCGCAGGAGATCGTGGGTCCATACCCCGCGGATGGCGGGACGGCCAGCAACCAGACCCTCAATGCGCTGAATCTGACAGGCATAGAGCGCAGCAACATCCGTAGCAGCTTCGGCACAAGCAGCAACCACCGCCGGGGGCGTGCCACTGACACTCACGCTGAATCTCGTCAGTTCCAGCAACGCCTGCACCGTGCCGGCTGGCGCGGCTATCTACATCTGGCATTGCACGCGCGAAGGCGCCTATTCGCTGTACAGCACGGGTATCACGAACGAGAACTACCTGCGCGGCCTGCAGGTCACCGACTGCAACGGGCAGGTCATTTTCACCACGATCATCCCGGGGGGTTACTCCGGCTGCTGGCCCCACATCCATTTGCAGGCCTACCGAACGATCGCGGAGGCGATCATGGCTCCCTGGCGGACCGACGCCGTGCTGACCTCCCAGCTTGCTATCCATTGCTTCGATCTGCCGGCGCTTGTCCCGGATCTCGGCCGCGACCTGTGCCGGTGGCCGGTTCGTCCTGCGGCATTCCCGCAGGAACCGGTCTCCCGCGTCTGCGGCGGTTCGGAGACCGGCGAACGGTTGCTGCTGCAGATACGCGCGACATTCGGCATCGGTGTTGTTGCCGGCCGCCACCGGCGTCGCCACGGGGATGGGCGCCGCAGATCGCGTGCTGCTCGATCGTCCGCCCGCCGCCTTCTGAAGGCAGTTGCGCATCCGGTGCGCCGTCTTTCCCTCCGGTGAGCTGCGGCAGGCCTGCACCTGGGCCGTTGTGACTTTCTGCTCAGCGATCGCCGCATCGATCACGCAGTCGTGCACGCGCCCTTCGTAGCGGTGTCCGGCGCTGCGCGAGCGGGCATCGCATTCATTGCCCGTCTGATACCACCAGTCGCTTGGCGAGCGTTGGCTGGCGAACTGGCGCCGCTTGGCGCAGTTCCAGATCTGGGCATTGGGATTGCGGACGTTGGCGGGAATTTCCTGGCGGCAAGCGGCGACCACCTCGGGCGCCAGTCCGCCGCCGGCCTGTGTCGCGCGTTCGAGCGCGCAGGCGTAGACGGCTTCTGGCTTGCCCTGGCGATCGCAGCTGAGGACGTGTCGGCCCAGGGCCTTTTCCGCGGCGGGCTGCGCCGCCGAGACAGAAGCCGGTAGCGCCGACAGGGCAAACGCCACGCCTACCAGCACGTGCATCAGCACGATGGCCGACAAGGTGCGCCGCCTTGCTCCTTGGCAAGCAGCTGCTCGAGTTCCATGCATCTTGAGCTCCGGTGATGGGTTGACGTCGACGCTAGCCGCCGGCCTGGCGCGGCTAGCCAGCGTCGATCGGACCGTGCCTACTGAATCGGCGAACCGTTCAAGCGACTGGTCGCCTGCAGTTCGCTGATCTGGCTATCGATGCCGGCGGGCGATGTGGTCGTATAGGCGTAGCGAATGGTTACGCCGGAGGGATTGCCGAACCACCAGAGGTTTTCAGTGGTCTGCCCCAGACCCGTCTCGACCGATCGGAACTTGCAGGT
The DNA here is from genome assembly GCA_050187175.1 of Burkholderiaceae bacterium. Taxonomy (GTDB): domain Bacteria; phylum Pseudomonadota; class Gammaproteobacteria; order Burkholderiales; family Burkholderiaceae_E; genus Zeimonas. The sequence goes on along the minus strand of JBFWXS010000092.1, from coordinate 9,071 downwards.
GACAAAAGTCCCGGCATCGACCGTGATTGACTCCTGCCCGAGATACGTCATCGTCTGCGTGTACGTCGTGGTCGTCGCGGGTCCGACCTGTGCGCCGTTGACGCGCATCGTCGTGGTGGCGGTGGTTTCAGTCGAGACGTCGGTCTGCCCGGGCGACAGCGAAAACTCCTTGGAGCGCAGCGGCGGTGCGTTGACCACGTGCATCACCGCGGTCTGGCCTATGTCGGGCAGATCCACGACATCGCCGTAGCGCAGCGAGTCCCTTCCATCGACGTCAAGATAGTTGCGTTGCGTGCCAACTAGGGTGCCGGCCTGGCTCGCCGGCGTGACAGTCGTGGTGGTGGTGGTCATCGCGCGTTCGAGGACGTTGCGGTACGACTCGAAGTCCGTCCGTCGCGGGATAGACCACTCGACGATGGAAGTCCCCTGCTTGTTCTCGCCCGCGGTCGTCTGCCCGGAGATGCGATAGTCGAGCTTGGCCGTCGAGCCGACGGTGCTGAGTTCCGGATTGAAGCAATCGCCCGATGAGCCACCGCCCACAGGGGACGGAGCGGGCGCCGGCGCGGGACCGGGTGCAGGATCGGGATCCGGTGCGGGCGCAGGGCCAGGCGCGGGAGCCGGAGCCGGCCCCGCCGACGGGTCAGCGCCGGAATCGCCTCCGCCGCAAGCGGCCAGCGAAGTCACGAATAGGGCGACAACCAAGGCGGTCTGCGCGTGTCTCATCTCGTTTTATTCCTTGTCATTGATGGGCGAGGCCGTCGATTTGCTGAGTGAGCATTGCCGCGCGCGACGCCCAAGAGTTACCAAATGGTAACTGACTATCGGTTTAATGATTGTCACCATTCGCGCATGAACCCCACGACTGAACGTGAGGCCTTTAGCCAGCGGCTGAGGTCGGCGCTGGACACCGCGGGTTGGCGCGTGATCGGGCCCGCCGCCCTGGCGCGTGAGTTCAACAAGCGCAGTTCGTCGACGACAGTCTCCGTGCATGCAGCGCGCAAATGGTTGCGTGGCGAAGCGATACCGGAGCAGGGCAAGCTGCGCGTGCTGGCGGAGTGGCTGGGGGTATCGGCCCAGTGGTTGCGCTTCGGCCCCACCGTCGAACAGACGCCAGACAGAAGTGCGCAGCGTGGTCGGCTGATAGCGCGGGAACCCGACCCGGAGAACTATGCGGCGCCCGGCCGCGCGGAATCGCTGGCCTCGGAGATCGCGCGTCTGCCACCCCGGGCGCAGCGCACCGTGGAGGATCTGGTCAGGTTGCTGCTTGAGCACCCCGTCGCGCGCCGGTAGCGGCTGCAAGCCCGCCCTGTCGGGATCCGTCTATCACTCGGGAAGACGAAGCCAACGGTCGCCTCGCTTGACGAACCGCCCCTGGCTTAAGCTGCCGTCGTTCGTCATGCGCTGCAGACTGGGCGGCATGTTGCGCATGTCGCTCCCGAAGCCTGCGACGTAGTCGCACAGGTAGCCGACTTTGCCCTGCGCTTTCTCGCAGCCGATTTTCTCGAAGCGGCTGAGCTTGAACTGGGGCGCCCGCACGCCCTGGCCGCCTTGCGTCATCCCACCTGTCATGGCGTACTGGATGCACTGCATCGCCAGCACCGGATCGCCCTGCCCGCGATTGAATTCGCGGTTTGAGCAGCGCTCCGCGGTCGAGCGCATTTCGGCGTTGGCGTTCTCGAACTGCGCTTCGACGGCCGCGCGCATCTCTGCCTCTGTCGGCTCCGCCAGGGCAGGCGCTGCCCACAGGAGCGCTCCGCCCAGCAGGAATGCGCCGGTCTTGCGCGCGCCTGGCGTGATGGCCGTGCGTGGCTTAGGTTTCAAGGTGCTCATGGGGTGCCTCCATCTGGCGTCAAGTTGACGTCAGCATAAACCAAGAGTCACCTATGTTTGATTATCAGTTACCGATAGTTACACCACTGCAACTGCGTTTCACGCGCGTATACTGGCTATATATCCAGTTACAGAAGCAGGCATTCAAATGAAGCGCGATGCAGAGATGTCCGTGCTGATCGCCACCGAAACCGATGACGCAAAGGACGCCCGGCAGACTTACCGCTGGGCTTTGTCGTTCGCGGAAATCGAGATCGAAGTCCGTCAAGACGGCAGCGTCTGGGTCAATGGCCAGCGGGTCGAGCCGTTTTCGGCTCCTGCTGGGCCCAACCAATGACGCGCCCCGTTGCAGCTCGGCCGATGTGCCGGTCCGCCTCGATCCCGATCGCCGTGCAGGGCCTTACCGGAATTTCAGGTCACGGGACTATACTGTATTTTCATACAGTTCAACCTGACTTTCCCCACTGATTTTGGTATGCCCGTCCTGGACTCGTCTGCTCTTGCCGACCATGTGCGCACGCAGGTCTGGCCGGCCAGCGCGCTTGCCGCGCCGCTCGGACGGGTGCGGCCCAGCGGCTTCGAGGCGCTCGATCGGGAGCTGCCCGGCGGCGGTTGGCCATGCGGTGCGGTGACCGAGATCCTGCAAGCCCAACCGGCGGTGCTGGAATGGCGGCTGCTGGCTCCAAGCCTGCGGGACGCGATGTCCTCCGGCCTGCCCGTTGTGGTGATCGCGCCGCCTCGGCAGCCCCATCTGCCCGGTCTGCGGCATGCCGGGATCGACGAACGCCAGCTGGTGTGGGTGCGCGCCGAGACACCCGCAGAGCGCTTGTGGGCCATCGAGCAGTTGCTCAGAACCGACCGCTGCGGCGCTATTGTCGCGTGGCTGGACCATGCCCGTGCCGATCAGATCCGGCGCCTGCAGGTGCGCGCCGCCGATGCACCGTATCCGGTGTTCCTGTGCCGCCCCGCCGCTGCGCAGCGCGAGTCCTCAGCCGCGCCTCTACGGATGCTGGCCAGCTTCGGCGTGGATTGGACTGTGCACGTCCAGATCCTGAAGCGCCGTGGCGCCGCTCACGACGGCGTCATCGAACTCGAGTCGGTGCCCGGTGGCCTGGACGCGGTGCTGACGCCGCGGCTGCGGCAACCCAGTCGATGGATCGCAACACGGGAGGGGGCCAGCGATGCTGTGGGCCGCCCTGCTCTTACCAGCGGCCGACCGGTCACCTCCTGATCGTGCACTCGCAGGTATAGCGAGCTGGGCGCTGCAGTTCACGCCCCGTGTCGCCGTCTGCGAGGAAGCCGTCGTCATGGAGGTTCATGGCAGTGTGAGCTTGTTCGGCGGCTGGCGGGCGCTGCGCGAGCGCGTGGAGCAGGAGTCCCGTGAGCTCGATGTCGGCGCGGTAGCCTGGGCACCGAACAGCCTTGCGGCCTTGGCCTTCGCACGCGCCGGCAAGGCCGGCAGCAATGCGGCCTCGCTTATCGACCGGCTCGACAAACTTCCCTTCGATGCGCTTTCGGCGGCGCACCCACATCGGACGACGCTCGCGCAGATCGGTTGCGTGACGCTGGGCGACGTGCGCGGCCTGCCGCGTGCCGGCATCGCCCGCCGTTTCGACAAAGCTCTGCTGACGGCACTCGATCAAGCCTATGGTCTGCGTCCAGAAACACATCAGTGGTTCGCGCTGCCCGAGACCTTCTGCGCGCACCTGGAGCTGATGGCCCGCGTGGAGCTGGCCCCGGCGCTGCTGTTCGGCGCTCGCCGGCTGCTGTTGCAGATGAGCGGCTGGCTCACCGCACGCCATGCCGGTGTCACTGCCATGACCTTGCGCTGGTCCTACGACGACATGCGCGGCCGCGACGTGGGCCCGAGCGATGCACTGACCGTGCGCACCGCGTCGGCCACCCGCGACGTCGAGAGGCTGTGCCGACTGCTGGCCGAGCACCTGGCCAAGATCACCCTGCCTGCGCCGGTGGACGCACTGACGCTCACCGCCGACGAGACGCAGCTGCTTACCGAAACAAGTGCGTCACTGCTGCTCGATGAAGGGCGCGACGGCGAACCGTTCGAGGTGGCGCTGGAGCGGGTTACCGCGCGACTCGGTGCAGAGCGCGTCCTGCAACCCGTTCTGCAGGCCGACCACCGGATGGAGTGGATGCAACGATGGGCGCCGGCGCCGCAGCCACCGAGCCGGGCCCGGCGCAAGGAGCCGCCGGTCGACGCACGCCTGCCGCAGCCGGCCTTCGTACTGGATCCGCCATTGCGGCTTGCCTGCCGCGGGGAGCGGCCAATCTATCAGGGGCCGCTGCAATTGCTGACTGGCCCGCACCGTGTCGAGGGTGGCTGGTGGCATCGCGTGGCCGAGGACGTCGACGGCAAATCGAAGCAGCGCACTCACCATGTGCAGCGCGACTACTGGGTTGCCTTGAGCCGCCATGCGGGTGTGTTGTGGATTTTTCAGACGCGCGGCGCCGGCGACGATGCAGCCTGGTACCTGCACGGCAGCTTTGCCTGAGAATGGGCACCGATGGATACGCCCGCTGACACGGCCAGTGGCCCGGTGCGTCCGGGCCTCCCCGACTACGCTGAGCTGTGGTGCCTGTCGGCCTTCAGCTTTCTGCGCGGCGCGAGCATGCCCGAGGAGCTCGTGGCCCGCGCCAAGGAGATGGGCTATCACGCCTTGGCAATCACGGACGAGTGCTCGATGGCCGGCATCGTGCGCGCGCATGTTGCCGCCAAAGAACAGGGCTTGACCTTGCTGGTCGGTTCGCAGTTTGAGGTACAAGGCGACGCGCCGTTCACGCTGGTGGTGATCGCCTGCAATCTGAACGGCTACGGCAACCTATGCGAGGTCATCACACGGCTGCGTCGCCGCTCGGAGAAAGGCAGCTATCGGCTGCAGCGTGACGAGATCGACGGTGCGACGCTGGCCGACTGCGTCGTGCTGGCAGCCCCTCCGAGAGCGGCCACGCCGACGCAGCTCGTCGAGACCGCTCAGTGGCTGCTGTCGCAATTTATTGGACGCTGCTGGTTCGCGGTGCTTCTCGAACGCGTGCTGGGCGATGAGATGTGGTTGCACCGGATGCGCGAGCTCAGCCGCCTGTCCGAGATTCCCCTGGTGGCCGCCGGCGACGTCCACATGCATGTGCGCGCGCGCAAGCCGCTGCAGGACGTGATGACCGCCACCCGGCTGGGCAAGCCGCTGACCGACTGCGGCCTGGCCCTGCAGCCGAATGCCGAGCGGCACTTGCGCACGCGGCTGCGACTCGCCAATACCTATCCGCCCGATCTGCTGGCCGAGACGCTGAAGGTTGCCGCCCGATGCAACTTCCGGCTCGACGAGTTGAAGTATCGCTATCCCAGTGAAGTTGTCCCCGACGGCGAGACGGCCGCGTCGCACCTGCGCCGCCTCGCTTATGAAGGCGCCGGCCGGCGCTGGCCGCTGGGAATCCCCGACACCGTGCATCAGCAGATCGAGCATGAGCTCGCCCTGATCGCTGATCTGGGTTATGAGCACTACTTCCTGACCGTGGCGGACATCGTCCAGTTCGCACGCGGCGAGCACATCCTGTGTCAAGGCCGGGGCTCGGCGGCCAACTCGGTCGTCTGCTATTGCCTCGGTGTCACTGAGGTGGATCCGGCACGGATGTCCGTGCTCTTCGAGCGCTTCATCAGCCGCGAGCGCAATGAACCACCCGATATCGATGTGGACTTTGAGCACGAGCGGCGCGAAGAGGTGATTCAGTATCTGTATCGAAAGTACGGCCGTGATCGCGCCGCGCTCACCGCCAACGTAATCAGCTATCGCTCGCGCTCGGCAGTACGCGACGTCGGCAAGGCTTTGGGATTTCCGGTGCCGACGATCGAGGCATTCGCTCAGGCGCAGATGTGGTGGGATGGCCGAGAAGTGCTGCCCGAGCACCTGCAGGCCGCAGGCTTGTCGCCGGAAGATCTCGGTGTCCAGCAATGGATCGCCTTGTCGCGGCAACTGATGGGGATGCCCCGCCATCTGTCGCAGCACCCTGGCGGCTTCGTGCTGACGCAAGGACCGGTCACGCGGATGGTGCCGGTGGAGAACGCGGCAATGGCCGATCGCACTGTGATCGAGTGGGACAAGGACGATCTGGATGCGCTCGGATTACTGAAAGTAGATGTCCTGGCGCTCGGCATGCTGACCGCGTTGCGCAAAGCATTTGCGTTCGTCGCCGAGGTCGAGGACCGCAGCTTCGAGATGCAGGATGTGCCCACAGAGGACTCGGCCACCTACGACATGATCTGTCGTGCTGACACGGTGGGCGTGTTTCAGATCGAAAGCCGCGCGCAGATGAGCATGCTGCCGCGCCTGAAGCCGCGCTGCTTCTACGACCTGGTGATCGAGGTCGCGATCGTGCGTCCTGGCCCGATACAGGGCGGCATGGTGCATCCGTATCTGGAGCGCCGGCAAGGTAAGACGCCCGTCACGTATCCAAGTGAGGCGCTGCGCACTGCGCTGGGCCGGACGCTCGGTGTGCCGGTGTTTCAGGAACAGGTTATGCAGATCGCGATTCTCGCCGCGGGCTTCTCACCGGGCGAAGCCGACGGACTGCGTCGCGCGATGGCCGCGTGGAAGAGAAAAGGCCAGCTCCAGAAATACCGCGCCCGGTTGGTCGATGGCATGACTGCGCGTGGCTACGACCCGGCCTTTGCAGAGAGCATATTTCAGCAGATCAAGGGCTTTAGCGAATACGGGTTTCCGGAATCCCATGCAGCCTCTTTCGCGCTATTAGTCTACGCCAGCTCGTGGATCAAGTGCCACTACCCGGAGTGCTTTTTGGCGGGCATGCTCAACGCGCAACCGCTCGGCTTCTATTCCCCCTCGCAGCTGGTCCAGGATGCGAAGCGCCATGATGTCGAGGTGCGCCCTGCCGATGTCATGGCCAGCGACGAGGACTGTACGCTGGAGCGACGGCGGGGCCGCCATGCGGTGCGGCTGGGCCTGAGAATGGTGAAGGGCCTGTCGTCGAAGGCCGCGCAGCGGATCATGGCCGCCCGCGCCGAGCAACCCTTCGATTCGGTCGAGGATCTGGCGCAGCGCGCGGCGCTCGATACCCGCGAGATACGCCTGCTCGCCGGCGCCGATGCCCTGCGCAGCCTGGCCGGCCACCGGCGACAGCAGGTCTGGGATGCGGCCGGCTGGCAGACGATGCCGGCGGTGCTGCGCGGCGCGACGGTGGACGAATCCTTCCTGGAGCTGCCGGCCGCCCCCGAGGGCGAGGAGATCGAGTTCGACTATGCGACCACGGGCCTCACCCTGCGTCGTCATCCCCTGGCCTTGCTGCGCCCTGCCCTCACCGCACGGCGGCTGGCCAGCGCTGCCGATCTGCAGTCAGCGCGCGACGGCGCCGTCGTCCACTACTGCGGCATCGTGACACTGCGGCAGCAGCCTGAAACCGCCAACGGCACGATCTTCGTGTCACTCGAGGATGAAACCGGCGTCGTCCAAGCGATCATCTGGCGCCGGGTGCGCGATCACCAGCGCCGCACCCTGCTGGAAGCCCGGCTGCTGGCGATCCACGGCACCTGGCAGCGCGAAGGCGACGTCTGCAATCTGATCGCCGGCCGGCTGGAGGATCTGACCCCTTTACTGGGCACCTTGAGGACGGTGAGCCGGGATTTTCACTAGGCCGTGTGGACGCTGCAGGCGACAATGCAAACTGCTTGGCCTTCGCTCGACTACGTTGCATTGCAGCAATAACCACGAACGGCGCATTACCCGAACGCGCTCACTGCTATCCAAGGCAAACCGAATGGAGCACTCGACCGAACGCCTTCCGACCTTCGGAAATGTATACGCCAAGGCGCTCTGCATACGTTGTTGTTCAGCGTGACACCGACTTCGCTGCTGTTCGAGGTCCGTTCACATACTTTCTGCCGGGCGGAGGTTGCGAAGCGGAAGAGACATTCGAGCGAGCGATTGAACGCGAGGTTCGGGAAGAAATCGGGATGGCGATTGTTGGGGCCAAACCTCTAGGACGTGCGTACCAGTATTTCTATGCCGCGTCAGACGATCTACATTTTAAGATGGAGGCCATGTTCTACGCTGCAAATCTCTCACATCGGATTTCTAGCTCATGCGAGCACAAACTGGAATGGCTACCGATCACGAAAGCAGCTTCTTTGCTGTTTCACACAAGTCACGTATGGGCGGTTCATCAGGCAATTGAAGACAATGTTCAACCGGTTCAACATTTCACTAAAGCGGGCAGTTAATGGCCGCTTTCGCGCCGTGGCACGGCGTCGTCTACTTCATGCGCCGCTGAGCGTCTGAGTTGGAAGGCTCAATAGTGAACCGTCTCTTTCCGAAGCTTCCGCTATCGCCAGATCTGGCTTTCGAGTTCTTGGGAACATTCGCTCGTGCCGAGTACGCGCTCAAGGCGGCGGGGTTTGCGAGAGGCGGAACGAAATCCGTAGAGGCTGATTGGGATGGGTTCGCCAAAGCCATCGGGTGGCACTTTGCTCGAGTGAAAGATGGCCCGTTCCAGGAAGCAGCGACATTCTTGCTAACTGAGCCGCCCCGCAAGCAGGTCTTGCAAAGCGGCCGCCTCACTTGGCGGGACTCTCCTCCGGATGCTACCCAGACAAAAGCGCATCACGTATTGATGATGGTACGTCGTGTGCGGAACAACATGTTCCACGGCGCTAAGGTCTGGTCCGCTGAGTACGGAAATCGAGTGCGAGACGAGCGTCTGATCCAGGCCGCCCTTGTAATCCTGAACGGAGTCATTCCGTTGAATCGTGACGTGCAGATCGCGTATGACGACAGCGCCTTCTAAGTGATCGCTGCAACGGATAGCATCCGACAGAGGGCGATCCCCGCCCGGGTCAACCATTCCATGGTGACCAGCTGACTGGCTTGTCCTTTTGACCAATTCAGCCCGGCGCCGCTGCTGATCCCAGGAGGCTGCAGGAGCCTCCCCCGTCACTGCTATTCGTATTGTGAGGGGGGTCTGATCCGCGGATAGTGACCAATGGCCCGCCAGACGTTCGTTCTCGGATCCGCAAGAGCACATTGCGCTGCGACTTCCCAGTTCGTTGACAGAATTCTGTCAAATGTCCGAAATAAATATACATTTTTCGGTAAGCGCCCGGGCATGTCACCTTGCCCCGTCGGCTGATCCGTGTCAGGAGGCTGCGCTGGGCATCCAACGATGCGGCAGCAGTTCCTCGATCCGGCTGTTCGGCTGCGTGGGCAATCGCTCAAGCA
>JBFWXS010000091.1:3777-11831 GCA_050187175.1 Burkholderiaceae bacterium | reverse complement strand
GCGAGGAAGCTGCCGGCGGCGAATATCAGCAGTCCGATGATGATCACCGGCTTGCGGCCGTAGCGGTCGGAGGCGGCGCCGAACGGCAGCTGCAGCAGACCCTGCGTCAGGCCGTAGATGCCGAGCGCGAGCCCGACCAGCATTGCGTCATGGCCGCCGGGCAACGTGGCCGCATGCACGGCGAACACCGGCAGGATCAGGAACAGACCCAGCATGCGCAGCGCGAAGATCGACGCCAGCCAGCCGCTGGCGCGCCGCTCGAGCGGCGTCATGCCGCGCGGGGCCGCTGCCGAAGGCTCGCCGGAGGCTGGATTAGGGGCGGTGGAAGAGGGCATCACGTGGACATTCGCAACCGGGTATATTAGCCGATTGGCCTGCGCGGCCCGGGTCAGGATCGACGCCCCGCGTACGGCATCGCGCAAGACATGAGAGGCGGATGGACTCGATCCGAATCCGGGGCGCCCGGACCCACAATCTGAAGAACGTCAATCTCGATCTGCCGCGCAACCGGCTGGTCGTGATCACCGGGCTGTCGGGCTCGGGCAAATCCTCGCTGGCCTTCGACACGCTGTACGCCGAAGGGCAGCGGCGCTACGTGGAATCGCTGTCGGCCTATGCGCGGCAGTTCCTGCAGCTGATGGAGAAGCCCGACGTCGACCTGATCGAAGGCCTGTCGCCCGCGATCTCGATCGAGCAGAAGGCGACCAGCCACAATCCGCGCTCGACGGTGGGCACGGTCACCGAGATCCACGACTACCTGCGGCTGCTGTATGCGCGCGCGGGCACGCCGTACTGCCCGTACCATCCGCAGCATCCGCTGGAAGCGCAGACGATCTCGCAGATGGTCGACAGCGTGCTCGCGCTGCCCGAAGGCACGCGGCTGATGCTGCTGGCGCCGGTGCTGGCCAACCGCAAGGGCGAACATCTGGAGCTGTTCGCCGACCTGCAGGCGCAGGGCTTCGTGCGCGTGCGCCTGCGCACCGAAGGCGCCGACGGCGGCGCGCCGCGCATCGTCGAGCTCGATGGCGGCGAAGCGCCGAAGCTGGCGCGCAACCAGAAGCACTCGATCGACGTGGTGGTCGACCGGATCAAGGTCGCACCGTCGCTGCGGCAGCGGCTGGCCGAATCGTTCGAGACGGCGCTGCGCGTGGCCGACGGCCGCGCGATCGTGCAGCTGCTCGACGGCGAGCCGGCCGGCGGCGGTGGCAACGGCAGCGGCGAGCTGCTGTTCTCGAGCAAGTTCGCGTGCCCGGTCTGCAATCACTCGCTGCCCGAGCTCGAACCGCGGCTGTTCTCGTTCAACAACCCGGTGGGCGCCTGCCCGGAATGCGATGGCCTGGGCGTGGTCCAGGTGTTCGACCCCAAGCGCGTCGTGCAGTTCCCCAACCTGAGCCTGGCCTCCGGCGCGATCAAGGGCTGGGATCGGCGCAATCAGTTCTACTTCCAGCTGCTGCAGAACCTCGCCGCGCACTACGGCTTCGACATCGACACGCCGTTCGAGGAACTGCCCGAGCGCGTGCGCCACGTCGTGCTGTACGGATCCGGTGCCGAGATCATCCCGTTCACCTATGCCAGCGACAATGGCCGCACGACGGTGCGCCCGCATGCGTTCGAGGGCGTGCTGCCGAACCTGGAGCGGCGGCACAAGGAGACCGACTCGCCGCACATTCGCGAGGAGCTGTCCAAGTACCTGAACTCGCGCGTCTGCCAGGCCTGCGAGGGCACGCGGCTGCGCGTCGATGCGCGCTTCGTGCGCGTCGGCCCGCGCGGCGGCGACCGGCCGATCTACGAGGTTTCCGGCTGGACGCTGCGGCAGGCGCTGCACTGGTTCGAATCGCTGCAGCTGCCCGGCACCAAGCAAGCAGTGGGCGAGCGCATCATCCGCGAGATCTCCAACCGGCTGCGCTTCCTGAACAACGTCGGGCTCGACTACCTGTCGCTGGACCGCTCGGCCGAAACGCTGTCCGGCGGCGAGTCGCAGCGCATCCGGCTGGCCTCGCAGATCGGCTCGGGGCTGACCGGCGTCATGTATGTGCTCGACGAACCGTCGATCGGACTGCATCAGCGCGACAACGACCGGCTGATCGAGACGCTGAAGCATCTGCGCGATCTGGGCAATTCGGTGCTGGTGGTCGAGCACGACGAGGACGCGATCCGCGCCGCCGACTACGTCATCGACATGGGCCCCGGCGCCGGCGAGCATGGCGGCACGGTGGTCGCCGAGGGTCCGCCGGCGGCCATCGAGTCTCACTCCGAGTCGCTGACCGGCCGCTATCTGGCCGGCGCGCTGCGCATCGAGCCGCCGGCCGAACGCAAGCAGCCGGGCGAGCAGATGCTGCGCATCCGCGGTGCCAGCGGCAACAATCTGAAGCATCTGTCGGTGGAGATTCCGCTCGGGCTGCTGGTCTGCGTCACCGGCGTGTCGGGCTCGGGCAAGTCGACGCTGGTCAACGACACGCTGTATGCGGCGGCGGCGCGAACGATCAACCGCGCGTCGATCGAACCCGCGCCGCACGAGGCGATCGAAGGGCTCGAGCAGATCGACAAGGTGATCAGCGTCGACCAGAGCCCGATCGGCCGCACGCCGCGCTCGAACCCCGCCACCTACACCGGCCTGTTCACGCCGATCCGCGAGCTGTTCGCAGAGACGCCGGCGGCGCGCGAGCGCGGCTACGGCCCGGGCCGCTTCTCGTTCAACGTCAAGGGCGGACGCTGCGAGGCCTGCGAAGGCGACGGCGTGATCAAGGTGGAGATGCACTTCCTGCCCGACGTCTACGTGCCCTGCGACGTCTGCCACGGCCGCCGCTACAACCGCGAGACGCTGGACGTCCAGTACAAGGGCCGCAATATCGCCGAGGTGCTCGACATGACGATCGAGCAGGCGGCAGCGTTCTTCTCCGCGGTGCCGTCGATCCGGCGCAAGCTGCAGACGCTGCTCGACGTCGGGCTGGGCTACGTGCGGCTGGGCCAGTCGGCGACCACGCTGTCGGGCGGCGAGGCGCAGCGCGTCAAGCTGGCAGAGGAGCTGTCCAAGCGCGATACCGGGCGCACGCTGTACATCCTCGACGAACCGACCACCGGCCTGCATTTCCACGACATCGCGCTGCTGCTGAAGGTGATCCATACGCTGCGCGACCATGGCAACACGATCATCGTCATCGAGCACAACCTCGACGTCATCAAGACCGCCGACTGGGTCATCGATCTGGGGCCTGAAGGCGGACACGGCGGCGGCGCCATCGTGGCCGCCGGCACGCCGGAACAGATCGCGGCCTGCGAAGCCAGCCACACCGGACGCCATCTGGCCCGCTTGCTGAGCGCGCGGGCCGGCGCGCGGCAGCGGGCAGCGGAGGCGTCGGCGCGGTCGGAGAAGTCGGAGGCGTCGGCACGGTCGGGGGGGCCGGCGCGGTCTGCGGGATCCGCGGGTTCGGCTGCTTCGGTCCGACCGGCTGCACCGCCCCGATCGGCGGCCTCCGCGGAATCGGCTGCATCCGCGGCATCCACGTCGCGCTCGACCGCGACTACAGCCTCGGCCGGTTCCCCGACGGCACCGCCCGCGACGCGACGCGGCAAGCGCGGCGAGCGCGCGGCCTGAGCCGTCTGCGTCGCCTGATACGCTCTTGTCCGCTGCACAGGCCAGCCGGCGCGCCTCAGGCGCCGTGCCTCAGGCGCCGTGGTTCAGGCGCCGCGCCGGTAGCGCTCGAAGCGCGTCATCACGCGTGCGCATTCGGCGTCGTCGAGCAGCGCCGGCGCGCCGATCTGCAGTGCCTGCCAATAGATGCGGCACAGCGCCTCGACATCGGCGGCCAACTCCATCGCCGCATCGAGCGAGGCACCCAGAGCCACCATGCCGTGCTGCGCGAGCAGGCACGCGCGCCGATCGGCCAATGCGCCGCGCGCGGCATCGGACAGCGCCTGCGTACCGAACGTGGCATACGCAGCGCAGCGCAGCGTCATGCCGCCGGCCACCGCGAGCATGTAGTGGAAGGACGGAATCCCGTCCGCCTGCACCTGCGGCAGGCAGGCCAGCGTCGTCGCGTACGGCGCATGCGTATGGACTACCGCGCCGGCATCGGCACGCGTTGCCAGCAGATCGTGGTGCAGCCGCCACTCCGACGACGGATGCCAGCGGCCGTCAGTCTGCGCCGGCCAGTCGGCTGCGGCTGCGGCTGCGGCTGCGGCTGCGGCTGCGGCTGCGGTCACGGTTGCGGTCGCGGTTGCGACATCGGCAGGAGCACCACCGTCGGCATCGAGCAATGCCACCCACACGATGTCGTCGGGCACGAGCGACTCATAGGGACGCGCCGTCGGCGTGATCAGCATGCCGTCGCTGCCGCCGCGATGCCAGCGCAGCGACAGGTTGCCGGCCCGGCCCGTATTGAGGCCCAGCGCATTCATCCGGCGCGCGGCGTCGATCAATGCGGCGCGCGCGTCGTTCTCGGTGGCATACGCGTGGCCCGGCGGGACGGCGCCCATGGGCGGAATGGCGCCGGGCGACGAGACGACGCTCATCGGCGGGCCGCCGCGAGCAGGCGCGCGATGGCGGGCGCCGAGGCGTCGCAGACGCCATGCTCGGTGATCAGCGCCGTCACCAGCCGCGCCGGCGTCACGTCGAAGGCAGGATTCGCCGCATCGCTGCCGGGCGGCGCGATGCGGACCGTGAGCACGCGGCCATCGGCAGCCTGGCCCGTGATCTCGGTGACTTCACGCGCATCGCGCTCTTCGATCGGAATGGCGTCGCCGTCGGGTGTGTCGGGGTCTATGGTCGACAGCGGACACGCGACGTAGAACGGAACGCGATTGTCGTGCGCGGCCAGCGCCTTCAGATAGGTGCCGATCTTGTTGGCCACGTCGCCGTTCGCAGCGACGCGATCGCAGCCGACGATCACGGCATCGACCTGGCCGCGGCGCATCAGCAGGCCGCCGGCATTGTCGACCACGATCGTGTGCGGCACGCCGCGCTGCGCCAGTTCCCAGGCGGTGAGCAGCGCGCCCTGGTTGCGCGGCCGCGTCTCGTCGACCCAGACGTGAACCGGGATGCCCGCCTCGTGCAGGCGATAGACCGGCGCCAGCGCGGTGCCATGGTCGACGGTGGCGATCCGGCCGGCATTGCAGTGAGTGAGCACTTGCAGCGGTCGCTCGCGAGCATCGTCGCCGGCCTGCGGGAGCGCCAGCAGGCGCTCGGCGCCGTATTCGCCGATGCGGGCATTGCAGTCGACGTCCTCGTCGCACAAGGCGCCGGCCTCGAGCCAGGCCAGCTCGGCACGCGCCTCGACGGGCGCGTCGCCGACGCGGCGGCGCACGCGCTCGAGCGCCCAGCGCAGATTGACCGCGGTCGGCCGGGCCGACGCCAGCCAGTCGCAGGCGGCGGCCAGCGCCGCATCCGACGCATCGTCGCGCAGCGCCAGCGCCAGCCCGTAGGCGCCGACAGCGCCGATCAGCGGCGCGCCGCGCACCTGCATGGCGCGGATGGCGTCGAAGCAGACTTGCGACGACGACAGCCGCAGCGTTACCGACTCGTGCGGCAGCCGGGTCTGATCGAAGGTGGCCGGCCAGCCGGCGGCGTCGATCCACAGGGTTCGTGACATGCCCGAATCCTAACCGCAGACTTCGTTCTTGATCTGCTGCAATCGGATTGACCCTGGCTTGACTATGATTGGAGCTTCCAACAGCGGCGGAGCGCCGCGGGCATTTGCGTGATCGAACTGTCGCTGACCTCGGTGTTCCTCCTCGGACTGCTGAGCGGCGTCCACTGCGCCGGCATGTGCGGCGGAGTGGTCGCTCTCACCAGTGCGCGTGCGCGCGTGATTCCGATCCAGCCGGCGCCGGGCAGCGGCGCCGCGCTGCTGTCGGCGAGCGGCGCCGGGGCGCTGCCGGCGTGGACGGCGCGCGTCGCCATGAACGCCGGCCGGATCGGCAGCTATACCGCTGCCGGTGCGCTGGCCGGCGGCGTGGGTTCGGCCGCGTGGCTGGCCGGAAACCTGCTGCCGGTGCAGCAGGCCGGCTTCGTGCTGGCCAACCTGGTCATGATCGCGCTGGGCCTGCATCTGCTCGGCTGGACGCGGTTGCTGCGCGCGCTCGAACCGCTGGGAACCGGCGTCTGGCGCCGCGTGCAGCCGCTGGCGATTCGCGCCACCCGGCATGGCGGCATCGGCGGCAGTCTGCTGGCCGGCGCGCTGTGGGGCTGGCTGCCCTGCGGCATGGTCTACGGGGTGCTGGTCGCAGCGCTGGTGTCGGGCAGCCCGCGCGACGGCGCGGCACTGGCTCTGGCCTTCGGGCTCGGCACGCTGCCGAACCTGCTGCTGCTGGGCTGGCTCGCGCAGCGTGTCGCCGGCGGGCTCGACCGGCCGGTGCTGCGGCGGGCCGGCGGAGCGCTGATCGTCCTGTTCGGCGTGGCCGGGCTGCTGCGGCTCGATCCGACCCGCCACCTGCATGCGGTGGTCGATGCCTGTGTCAGCTGGCTTCGATGAGCGCGCTGCGGCAGCCGCGGTGCGCAGCCCGATGACTGCCGTCGACACGGCTGTCCGCGGCGCGGCGGCCGCCGACGTGACCGCCGCCGACGCGGCCGCTGCCGACACGGCCGCCGCCGGCGCTATCGCTGCCGGCCAACGCGCCGCGCTGAGTTGCTATCACTGCGGCACGCCTGTCCCCGCGCGCGACGCCGGCCGCTGGCAGACGCGCATCGACGGCGAACTGCGCCCCATGTGCTGCACCGGCTGCCAGACCGTCGCGCAGACCATCGTCGCGGCCGGCTTCGAGCGCTACTACCGGCAGCGCAGCGGCGCCGGCGCACCGATCGAGCTCGAAGCCGACGAGCTCGATGCCGCGCGGCGCGAGCTCGCGTCACAGGGCGCGGAGCCGGAGGCCCCCGCGGCGGCGTCCGCGAAGTCGGCGTCCGCGAGCTCGGAGTCTGCAAGGTCGAAGTCCGCGGCGCCGGAACCCGGCACCACGCAGCGCGCGCCGGCCGACTCGCTGCGGCTGTACGACGACCCCGAGCTGCAGCAGCGCTTCGTGCGCCGCGACGGCGAGCAGTGCGAGGCGACGCTGCTGGTCGACGGCATGCATTGCGGCGCCTGCGTCTGGCTGCTCGAACAGCGGCTGCTGGCGCAGCCCGGCGTCGAATCGGCGCAGGTCAATCTGAGCACCGGCCGCGCGACTGTGCGCTGGAACGCTTCGCGCGTGGCGCTGTCGAGCCTGCTGGGAGCACTGCTGCGCATCGGCTATCGCGCGCGTCCGTTCGACGTGCGCCAGCGCGAGGACCAGATCCGCCGCACCAGCCGGCAGCTGCTGAAGCGGCTGTTCGTCGCCGGGCTGGGCATGATGCAGGTGATGATGTACGCCGCGCCGGCCTGGTTCTCCGCGCCCGGCGACCTGGAACCCGAATGGGCGTCGCTGATGCGCTGGGCCAGCCTGGCGCTGACGCTGCCGGTGATCGGCTATTCCGCCACGCCGTTCTTCGCCGGTGCCTGGCGCGACCTGCGCGCGCGCTCGGTCGGCATGGACGTGCCGGTGGTGATCGGCCTGCTGGCCGCGTTCATGGCCAGCGTCTGGGCCACCGTCACAGACCGCGGCGAGGTCTATTACGACTCGGTGACGATGTTCGTGTTCCTGCTGCTCGGCGCGCGCTATCTCGAATGGACGATGCGCAGCCGCGCCAGCCGCGCCGTCGACGCGATGGCCGCCGCGCTGCCCGACGCGGTGACGCGGGTCCTCGCCGACGGCAGCGGCAGCGAACGCGTGCCGGCCACGCGGCTGGTCGCCGGCGATCTGTTTCGCGCCGCGATCGGCGAACGCATCGCGGTCGACGCCGAGGTGGTCGATGGCGAGACGGCAATCGACCAGTCGCTGCTGACCGGCGAATCGGTGCCCGTCGCCAGGCGCACCGGCGAGCAAGTGCCGGGCGGCGCCATCAATGCCGGCAACCCGGTGCTGCTGCGCGCGCTGCGCGGCGCGCAGGACAGCGCGATCTCGACCATCGAACGGCTGGCCGGGCGCGCCGCCGCCGACCGTCCGCGGCTGGTCGGCCTGTCCGACCGCGTGGCGCGCGTGTTCGT
>JBFWXS010000091.1:0-3677 GCA_050187175.1 Burkholderiaceae bacterium | reverse complement strand
CTCGGCGTCGAAGCGACACTGGACGGCCGCCGCTACCGGCTAGGCGCGGCAGCATTCGTCGACGGCTGGGCCGGCGCGCCGCCCCGCCCGCGCGATGCCGGCGACGACGGCGACGCTCAGGTCTGGCTCGCCGACGAGCACGGCCCGCTGGCCTGCTTCCATCTGCGCGACGAGTTGCGCGACGAGGCTCGTCAAGTGGTCGACAGCCTGCGCGAACAGGGACTGCACGTGCACCTGGTGTCGGGCGACCGCGTCGCGGCGGTGCGGGCGATGGCGGACGCGCTGGCCATCGCCGACTGGACGGGCGAGGCCGGCCCAGCCCGCAAGCTGGCCTACATCGAAGAGCTGCGGCGCGCCGGCCGCCGCGTGATGATGGTCGGCGACGGCATCAACGATGCGCCGGTGCTGGCCGCCGCGGACGTTTCGGTGGCGGTGGGACAGGCGACGACGCTGGCGCGCACCGCGGCCGGCGTCGTGCTGCTCGGCGACTCGCTGCGCGAGCTGCTGGCGCTGCGCCGGCTGGCGGGCTCGACGCGGCGGATCGTACGGCAGAATCTCGGCTGGGCGATGTTCTACAACGCCGTGGCGATCCCGGCCGCGGCGCTCGGCTGGGTGCCGCCCTGGCTGGCCGCGCTCGGCATGTCGGCCAGCTCGCTGTTCGTCGTAGCGAACGCGCTGCGGCTGATCCCGCGGCAGCAGAGGGCCTGATGGAAGCGCTGTACCTGCTGATCCCGGTCAGCCTGCTGATCACCGCGCTGGCGATCTGGGTCTTCCTGCGCATGACCGGCTCCGGCCAGTTCGACGACCTGGACGGGCCGGCGCACAGCATTCTGCTCGACGACGATACGCCGTCGCAGACGTCGGTGTCGCAGCAGCAGCAACCGTATCCTCCGCCGCAGTCGCCGCCGCTGCAGCCGCAGCCGCCGCAGCCGCCGAACAGAAGCGCCGCAGCGCGACCCGCTGCAACGCCCGGCGAAACCGAGCGCGGCAGCGGTCGACACGACACGCGCTAGCGTTCGCCGCCGGCCACCCGCCGGCGGGGCACCCGCACCCGCTCCAGCCGCCCCCGCCGCCACGCTCACCGGACAGCCGGCTGCGCCGTTGTCACCATACCCCGCGCATTTGACGCAACGCAATACGTCGATCGGCCTACTACCGATAATCGCCACGTATTCAATGGGGGAACGAATGAGTTCTGACTTGGCCAGCCGGAATTACAACTACACCGTGGTCCGGCAATTCTCGGTCATGACGGTGGTCTGGGGGTTCGTCGGCATGCTGGTCGGCGTGCTGATCGCGGCGCAGCTCGCCTGGCCTGCGCTGAACTTCGATCTGCCGTGGACTACGTACAGCCGCCTGCGGCCGCTGCACACCAATGCCGTGATCTTCGCCTTCGGCGGCTGTGCGCTGTTCGCCACCTCGTACTTCGTCGTGCAGCGCACCTGCCAGGTGCCGCTGTTCGCACCCAAGCTCGCGGCGTTCTCGTTCTGGGGCTGGCAGCTGGTGATCGTGGCCGCCGCCGTTACGCTGCCGCTGGGCATCACCACCAGCAAGGAATACGCCGAGCTCGAATGGCCGATCGACATCCTGATCACGCTGGTCTGGGTGGCCTACGCGATCGTCTTCTTCGGCACCATCGCGAAACGGCGCACGCCGCACATCTACGTCGCCAACTGGTTCTTCGGCGCGTACATCATCACGGTAGCGGTGCTGCACATCGTCAACAGCGCCGCGCTGCCGGTCACCTGGACCAAGTCGTACTCGGCCTACGCCGGCGTCCAGGACGCGATGGTGCAGTGGTGGTACGGCCACAATGCGGTCGGCTTCTTCCTGACCGCGGGCTTCCTCGGGATGATGTACTACTTCATTCCGAAGCAGGCCGACCGCCCGGTGTACTCGTACCGGCTGTCGATCGTGCACTTCTGGGCGCTGATCTTCACGTACATGTGGGCCGGCCCGCACCACCTGCACTACACGGCGCTGCCCGACTGGGCGCAGAGCATCGGCATGCTGTTCTCGCTGATCCTGCTGGCGCCGTCGTGGGGCGGCATGATCAACGGCATGATGACGCTGTCGGGCGCCTGGCACAAACTGCGCGAAGACCCGATCCTCAAGTTCCTCATCGTCTCGCTGTCGTTCTACGGCATGTCGACCTTCGAAGGTCCGATGATGTCGATCAAGACCGTCAACGCGCTGTCCCACTACACCGACTGGACGGTGGGCCACGTCCACGCCGGCGCGCTCGGCTGGGTCGGCTTCATCACGATGGGCTCGATCTACTACCTGATGCCGCGCCTGTTCGGCGGCACGCAGATGTACAGCCGCCGCGCTATCGAAGTCCACTTCTGGGTCGCCACGATCGGCGTGGTCCTGTACATCGCGTCGATGTGGATCGCCGGCGTCATGCAGGGCCTGATGTGGCGCGCCACGAACGAGGACGGCACGCTGACCTATGCGTTCGTCGAGTCGGTCAAGGCCTCTTATCCGTACTGGATGGTGCGCGTCCTCGGCGGGCTCCTGTATCTGGTGGGCATGGGCATCATGCTGTGGAACTGCCTGATGACGATTCGCGCCGGCAAGGCGGTCGATGCGGCGATCCCGCAGGCCGTGCCGGCCCACGCCTGATACCACGGAACGACGAACATGAAGCTCTCTCATTCGCTGATCGAGAAGAACATCGGGCTGATGATCGTGCTGATCGTGATCACGATCAGCATCGGCGGCCTGGTGGAGATCGTTCCGCTGTACTTCCAGAAATCGACCACCGAGCCGGTGGCCGGCCTGAAGCCGCACAGCCCGCTCGAGCTCACCGGCCGCGACATCTATGTCCGCGAAGGCTGCTACAACTGTCATTCGCAGATGATCCGGCCGTTCCGCGCCGAGACCGAGCGCTACGGCCACTATTCAGTGGCCGGCGAGTTCGTCTACGACCGGCCGTTCCAGTGGGGCAGCAAGCGCACCGGCCCTGATCTGGCGCGAGTCGGCGGACGCTACAGCGACGAATGGCATCGCGTGCACCTGCTGAATCCGCGCGACCTGGTGCCCGAGTCGAACATGCCGGCCTATCCGTGGCTGGCCGCGACGCCGGCCGACGCGGCGACCATCCGCAAGAAGATGGAAGTGCTGCGCACGCTCGGACATCCGTACAGCGACGAAGACATCGCGGCGGCCCCCGAGGCACTGAAGGGCCGCACCGAGATGGATGCGCTGATCGCCTATCTGCAAGGCCTTGGCACCGCGCTGAGCGGCACCGCCAACCCGGCGAACGCGCCGCGCTGAACGGAGGAAGCGCAGATGGACGTCAACGTGCTGCGCGGCGTGATCGCCGTAGTGAGCCTGCTGCTGTTTCTCGGCATCGTGCTGTGGGCCTGGGACAAAGCCAAGAAAGCCCGCTTCGACGAGGCCGCGAACCTGCCGTTCGCCGACAAGGACTAGAACATGGCCGACTTTCTCAGTTCCGGATGGAGCCTGTACATCTCTATCGTCACGCTGCTCAGCATCGCGTTCTGCGTATGGCTGGCGCTGGTGATGGCCCGCGGCCGCGTTCGCGGCAAGCCGGTGGACACCACCGGCCATAAATGGGACGAAACGCTGGAGGAGTTCAACAATCCGCTGCCGCGCTGGTGGCTCGGGCTGTTCCTGATCACCTGCGTGTTCAGCGTCGGCTATCTGGTGCT
>JBFWXS010000090.1:0-12004 GCA_050187175.1 Burkholderiaceae bacterium | reverse complement strand
CGGCGCCATGACGGTATCTGTTTGAGTCGCTTATGGCGGTATATCAAAAGACCTTACGAGACTACCTTAGAGGATCGAGCCGTGGCTAAGTCTTTGATTTTTCTTGTTCGTTAGACTATCTGAGAGGGCTCGAGAGCCTTGTTGGTGCCGCTTATCTGACTCGAACAGATGACCTACCGCTTACAAGGCGGTTGCTCTACCAACTGAGCTAAAGCGGCGGTGAGGGGGCGTTTGGCCCGGGGAGACGGCGCTCCGAAGCCGGTCTCCCAAAAGCCGCAAGTTTAGCCGAATCTCCGCCCGTCCGGGGCTCCGGTCCAGGTCCGCGGCTGCGTCGATTTTATTAGACAATTAAGTTGACCATATCGGCGCGCTGTGCCTAAACTGCCTTCCTGAATCGAGGAGGCCGAATCTATGACGCAGGAAGCCCGCAAGAAAGTGCTCGTCATCGGCGGAACCGGGCCCACCGGTCCCCATATCGTTAACGGCCTTATCCAGCGCGGCCATGAAGTCGTGATCCTGCACGGCGGGCAGCACGAGGTCGAGTTCGTTCAGGAGATCGAACACATCCATACGGATCCGCACTTCGCCGAGACGCTGTCGCCGGCGCTGGCCGGGCGGACCTTCGATCTGGTGATCGCGACCTATGGACGGCTCCGCATCATCGCCGATGTGCTGAAGGGCAAGACGCAGCGTCTCGTCGGCGTCAGCGGTGCGGCGGTCTTCGCGGATCGATCCGATCCCCGCTGGGGTGGGCTGGGTCGTCCCATCCTCATCCGCGAGGATGGCCCCCGTCATGAATCCGAAAGCCGCTCCGCGTTCGGCAACCGCATGTGGGCGACGGAAGAGACCCTCATGAAAGCCCACCGGGAAGGGCACTTCGCCGCCACCATCGTTCGCTATCCGCTGGTCTTCGGACCCAATGCGCCGGCCAACCCGGACTGGAGCACCGTGCGCCGGATCCTCGACGGGCGCCGCCGCATCATCGCGTCGACGAACGGGACCATGGGGCGGCGCGGCTACGCCGAGAACGTCGCCCACGCGATGCTTCTCGTCGCCGACCATCCCGAGCTCAGCGCGGGACAGATCTACAACCTGCGAGACGAGAGCCAGTTCAGCCAGAGGCAGCGAATCGAGTTCATCGCCGGTCTGCTGGGGCGGGAGATAGAGATCGTGGAGCTGCCCCCTGAACTGGCCGACAGAGCCGGCAAGCCCGAGAGCGTGCTCGAGTTCGACATCTGCAAGATCCAGTCCCAGCTGGGCTACCGCGACCTGGTTTCGCCGAAGGAAGCCTTGACTCGCTCAATCAACTGGTTGATCGAGAATCCCCTGCAGCGGGGGGGAGAGGTGGAGCAGCAATTGGGCGATCCGTTCGCCTACGACGCCGAGGACAGGCTCATCGATGCGTACCAGGCGGCGATGGCGGAAGCGCGGGCGATCGAATTCCCGAAGATGCAGTCGGGGCACATGTACCGCCATCCGAAGAAGCCCGGCG
Source organism: Burkholderiaceae bacterium (assembly GCA_050187175.1). Classification (GTDB taxonomy): domain Bacteria; phylum Pseudomonadota; class Gammaproteobacteria; order Burkholderiales; family Burkholderiaceae_E; genus Zeimonas. Next base: position 10,512 of record JBFWXS010000090.1, on the reverse strand, counting down.
AGGCCTGGAAACCGCATGGGGCGCGAGAGCAGGGCAAGGGCTAGGACGAGGCTGCCGGCCGGTCCTCGCCTGCTTCACGACGACATCATCTGCTTCATCGCCTGCGCGATCGATACGGCCGCCTTGTCGTAGCCGTCCCACGGTGAATTGCCCAGCCGCAGGCGATCGTCCACCGTGCGCACGTTCCAGTGCGCGCCGCCCGTGAGCTTGTCCAGCTCGGTCCATGCCACCGGCACGGAGATGCCCATGCCCGGCCGCGAGCGCGCCGACCAGGCGCTGACCGTGGTGGCGCCGCGCCCGTTGCGCAGGTAGTCGACGAAGATCCTGCCGACGCGGTTGCGGGGCCCGCTCTTGGCGACGAAGCGCTGCGGAATCGTGCGCGCCAGATGCTGTACGATGACCTGCGAAAACCCCTTCACCGCGTCCCAGTCGTGCAGGCGTTTGATCGGCACTACCACGTGCAGGCCCTTGCCGCCGCTGGTCTTCAGGAAGGCCGGCAGGCCTAGCTCCGTCAACAGCACGCGAACGAGCCTGGCGGCTTCCTGTATCTGCGTCCACGCTACGCCTTCGCCCGGGTCGATGTCGAAGGTCATTCGATCGGGCCGGGCTATCCTGTCCTTCCTCGCGTTCCAGGTGTGGTATTCGATGACGTTCATCTGGGCGCCGGCAAGCAGGCCTTCGGGCCGCGCGACGGTCAGCAGCGGAGGGTGTTCCGGGTACAGGGCTGGATCCAGTTGCTCGATGCCGGCGATGCTGCCCGCCTCCAGATGCTTCTGGAAGAACAGCTCGCCGTTCACCCCGTCCGGAGCGCGCAGCAGCGCCACAGGACGTCCCTTCAGATGTTCCATCATCAAGGGCGCCACTTTCGCGTAGTAGCGCACCAGCTCGATCTTGGTGATGCCCGTCGAGGGATCGATGACGCGCTCGGGATGCGAGACGCGCAGCGATGCCGGCAGCGTGCGCGCATCGGTTGCCGCCGGTGCTCGCTTGTCGGCGTCCACCAGATGCGCGGGCTTCTCACGGACGATGAGCCTGGCCGGCTTGTCGTCGCGCAGGCCGTGAAAGACCGAATGGCGGATCCGGTGCTCCTGGGTCCATTCGGCGAAGGACACTTCGGCCACCAGCGTGGGCCGTACCCAGTGGGCCTTCTTGTCGATCGCGCGCGGGTCGGCGAACGGGCTCGTGTCGGTGGCCAGCGCGGCGAGCTTCTGCTGCAGTTCAGCCAGCGTCCGTTCGCTGAAACCAGTGCCGACGTTGCCGCAGTAGCGCAGCGATCCGTCCTCGTCGTGAACGCCCAGCAGCAGCGAGCCGATGCCGGTGCGCGAGCCCTTGGGATCGGTATAGCCGCCGATCACGAACTCCTGGCGATGGCTGCACTTGAGCTTGATCCAGTCCGCATTGCGCCGCGATGCATACGGGGCTGACTTGCGCTTGCCGATCACGCCCTCGAAGCCCAGCTTGCAGGCCGACGCGACCAGGTCTTCGGGCCGGGCCTCGAAGGCCTCGCTCAGGCGGATGCGGTCGCTGGGCGATTGCTCGACGATCGCCCGCAGCAGCTCGCGGCGTTCGATGACGGGCAGCGAGCGCAGATCATGGCCGTCGGCATAGGGCATGTCGAAGACGTAGTACACCAGGCCCTTAGTCGAGCTGCCGTCGAAGGCGTTCTGCAGTGACTGGAAGTCGGGAACTCCGTGCGCATCCAGCATCAGCACCTCGCCGTCCAGCCATCCCGACCGCAGCGGCAGCTGCTTCAGGGCCTTGGCCAGATCGGGCATCTTCGCTGTCCAGTCCTTGCCGTTGCGCGTGATCAGCAGCACCTTGCCCTTTTCGATACGGGCCAGCAATCGGTAGCCGTCGAACTTCAGCTCCCATATCCAGTCCGAGACGTCCGCCGGCGGGCCGTCGACGAGCGTGGCCAGCTGCGGTGCAAGTGCCGCTGGCAGGTTTGCTTTCGCGGCCTTTGCTGCCTTCGCGGTCTTTGCGACCTTTGCAGCCTTCGTGGCCTTCGTGGCCGTCGGGCTTGACTCCAGACCGCCGGCGGTCGATGCGGAGGCGCGGGGCCCGCGCGCTACGCGCGGGATCTGCGGGACGGCCACGGGCGGCAGCGCCGCGACGCTGTCGGGCATCTCGTCGATCACGCTGAACTCAGAGGCCGGCCGCTCGAAGTCGTCATGCTCCTTGATCAGCAGCCACGGCGGCTGCTTTTCGCTGCCGCGACCATGCATGCGCACCAGTGTCCAGCGGCCCTTCAGCTTGTGTCCACGCAGCTCGAACTTGAGCTTGCCCTGGCGATAGCCTTCGGAAGGATCGCCGTCGGGCACCCAGTAGCCGCGGTCCCAGATGATGACCTTGCCGGCGCCGTACTGTCCGGCCGGAATCTGGCCTTCGAAGGCATTGTAGGAGATGGGGTGATCCTCCACCTGCACCGCCATGCGCTTGTCCGCGGGATCGAAACTCGGTCCCTTGGGCACCGCCCAGCTCTTCATCGCGCCGTCCAGTTCGAGCCGGAAATCGTAGTGCAGCCGGCTCGCCCAGTGCTTCTGGATCACATACTGCCGCGCCTCGGCGCCGGGCGCCCCGCCTTCGGCGGGTTCGGGGGTGACGGCGAAGTTGCGCTTCTTCCTGTAGAGCGCCAGCGAGTCGGCCATGCTTCAGCGTCCGCTTCGGGGTGGCCCTAAGCCGTACGACGGCTGCTCTTTCTCGCCGCGGTGGTCCCCGACGGCGGGCCTTTTGCCGACGGGCTTTTCGTCGAGGAAGCCTTGGTCGGTGAGCTCCTTGGGGACGAGCTCTTCGCCGCGGAGCTCTTTGCCGATGAACTTCTGGCGGAGGAGCCCTTTGCTTCGCTGCCTGCCGGCGCTCTGCGGGCCGCGGTCTTCCGGCTTGCCGGGCTTTGGCCGGCCGCGCGCTTTGCGGTAGGTAGCCGGGTCACCGAGGCGGACTCGCCCTGAGCTGGCGGCGGCTTCCTGCTGCCGGCGCCCAGACTGCGCTTGAGCAGCGCGGTAAGGTCAAGCACCTCGGCGCCGACCGGCGCGCGAGCCTCGCGTTCGACCTTGACGACGTCGGCGATGTCGCCGGCCTCGGCCTTGGCTTCGATCAGCTTGTTGATCTCATCGGCGAACGAGTTGCGGAAGTTGTCCGCGTCCCATTTCTGCGTCATGTCGTCGATGAGCTGCAGCGCCATGGCCATCTCCGGCTCCTTGATGCCGGCCGCCTTGGCATCCAGCGGCGGCAGATCGAGCTGCTCGAACGAGCGTATCTCGCCACCCCAGCGCAGCAGGTTCAGGATCAGCGCGCGGCCGCAGGGAATGAGAACCGCCAGATGCTGCTTGGTCTGGATCACCACCGTGGCGATGCCGACCTTGTTGCTCTTGCGCAGCGCCTCCCGCAGCAGCGCATAGACCTTCTCGCCGCGCTTCAGCGGCGCCGTGTAGTACGGACGCTCGAGATAGACGAACGGAATGTCGTCCGCGTCGATGAAGGCTTCGATCTCTATGGTCTGCGTGGTCTTGGGGAAGGCCGCGGCGATCTCCTCGGGGCTGAGGACCACGTAGCGGCCTTCCTCGTATTCGACGCCTTTTACGATGTCCGACGGCGCCACTTCCTTGCCGGTCACCTTGTTGACGCGCTTGTAGCCCACCGGTTCCATCGACCGCTTGTCGAGCCAATCGAAGTCGATGCCCGAACTCACCGTTGCCGAATAGAGTCCGACGGGGATGTGGACGAGGCCGAAGCTGATCGCCCCTTTCCACATGGTCCGCGTGGAGGTCGGCGCCTTGCCGTCTTTGTTTGCCATCGTGTGTCCCGGATCCCGAGTTCTACTGACGAGTCTGTCGACGTCTCCAGCCTGCGAATCAGGCTATACGACGCCCGGACGAGAGTCGAGCCCATCGTGCATCCCCGAGCAAGTCTCGGGCCCGCAACGTAGAGACCTTCGCCTCCGGCACGCAGAGCGAGACGCCGGCCGCGTCAGAACGCCACGCCGGTCGATCCTTTCAGATTCAGCATGGCGCGAGCCTCGTCCGGGGACGCGATCTCATAGCCGAGTTCCTCGACGAGCCGCCGGACCTTGGAGACCTGCTGCGCATTGGATTGCGCCAGCCGGCCGCGTGAGATGTGCAGTGAGTCCTCCAGGCCGACGCGCACATTGCCGCCCATGGTGACGGCAGCCGAGGCCAGGCTCATCTGGCTCGCGCCCGCTCCCAGCACCGACCATCGGTAGCCGTTTCCGAAGAGCTTGTCGGCGGTCTTCTTCATGAACACCAGATTGTCGAGGTCGGCGCCTATGCCGCCCAGGATGCCCAGCACGAACTGGATGAAGATCGGCGCCTCGAACATCCCTGAATCCATGCAGAACTTCAGGTTGTACAAGTGGCCGACGTCGTAGCACTCGTGCTCGAAGCGGACGCGATGCCTTGCGCCGAGCGCATCGGCCACTGTGGCGATGTCGCGGAAGGTGTTGCGGAAGATGTAGGCGTCGGATTCGCGCAGATAGCGTTCCTCCCAGTCGAACTTCCACTCCTTGTAGCGCGCAGCAAGCGGATGCATGGAGAAGTTCATGCTGCCCATGTTCAGCGAGCACATCTCAGGCGAGAAGCGGCGCGCGGGCGCGATCCGTTCTTCGACCGTATTGAGCAGACTGCCGCCCGTCGACAGATTGATCACGGCATCGGTGGAGGCCTTGATGACGGGGAGAAAGGCTGCGAAATGCTCGGGGTCGATAGAGACGGCTCCGTTGATCGGATGCCTGGCATGCAGATGCAGCACGGCGGCCCCGGCTTCGGCGGCCTCGATCGCCTGCCGGGCGATGTCTTCCGGGCGGTAGGGCAGTGCGTCCGACATGGTCGGCGTGTGGATCGCGCCGGTAATGGCGCAGGTGATGATCACTTTTCGGTCGGTGCTCATGCCCAGCCTTGTTCAGAAGTCCTGCCTGGCAGGTGCGGGGATCTCTGCCATACCAGCTTGATGACGGTCTCGATGCCATCCTGCATCTGCGGCGCAGTCAGAAGAACGACCTTGTCGAGCTCGATTCGAGCCTGCCTGCGCAGGGTCTGGCCGACCCAGTTCGGATAGGTCGATACATCGACTCGGTGCAGGATCCAGTCCCCGTCGAGCTCGAAGGATCCCGAATAGGCGATCGAGGTCTTGTAGGCGGCGGCCCGCTCATGCGCCGGCGCGGCCTGGCGGTCGCCGCTCAGCGGCGGGCGGCCGTCGTGCGTGATCAGCGCCATCATGCGGCCGTCCTCGCCGTAATGGATGATCCCGCTGGGCTGCGGGCCGTATACGTCGTACAGCCGCGTGCCGCCGGCATCGACGGCATAGGCCTCGCGCAGATACCAGGTGCCTGGCAGCCGGGCGATCAGGGCCTGTTGAGCCTTTGGCCGCTCGCTCATGGCAGAACCGCCACCGCGCGAACCCACCCGGCCGATGCGCGATGGATCTTGACCGGAAAGCAGATGACCTGAAAGCCGGTGGCGGGCAAGCGATCGAGATTGGCCAGCTTCTCCATCTGAAAGTAGCCGGCGGTCCGACCCGCTTTGTGTCCTTCCCAGATGATTGATGCATCCTTGCTCTGCGCGTAGCGCCTTGCCGTGAACGAGAACGGCGCGTCCCACGACCAGGCGTCGGTGCCGACGACGCGTACGCCGCGCGAGGTGAGGTACAACGTGGCTTCGCGGCCCATGCCGCAGCCGGAATCCAGATAGTCGTCGCAGCCGTAGCGGGCAGCGGCTGCCGTATTGACCAGCACGATGTCCAGCGGCCGCAGCTCGCAGCCGATCCGATTCAGTTCGGCTTCGACGTCCGACGCGGTCGCCACATGCCCATCGGGCAAGTGCCTGAAGTCGAGCTTCACGCCCGGGCGATGACACCAGTCGAGCGGCACTTCGTCTATGGTCGCCGCGGGCCTGCCTTGGTCCATCGTCGACGCGTAGTGCCAGGGCGCATCCATGTGCGTGCCGTTGTGCGTGGACAGGTCGATACGCTCCACGGCCCAGGCTTCCCCGTCGGGCAGGTCTTCGGGCGACAGTCCGGCGAACGGCTTCGCCAGCGCGTCGAAAGTCTGCTTGTGACCGTGGTAGTCGATGCGCGGACCGTTGCCAGGCCGGTCGACGCGCAGCCCGTTCTGCAGTGATACCGAAAGATCGATGTATTGCATGTTTGGTGTCTTCCGGCCCCGATCAGCAAACGACGAGGCTGGCAAGCTCCCGCTTCCGCAGATCGAGATCCTTGTAGAAGTGGGACAGCCGCGAACCTTCGTAGAAGGTGGCGGCCCACGAGGGCCGGGCGCGGAAGCGCTGCAGCCAGGCCTTCACGGCCGTGTCGTCGGCCCACAGATAGCTGTGCCCCAGATCGTCCATCCTGTCGATGAGCGGTGCCACGCAGCAGTCGGCGATCGATGGACGATCGCCGCCGAGCAGCCAGTCGCGCCCCTGCAAGGCCTTTTCCATCCGGCCGCAGGTCTGCGCGATGTTCTCGTAGGCGACCAGCAGATCCTTGTCGGAGAAGCCCGTCTTGCCCATCTTCTCGATGAAGCGCTTGCGCAGCGGCCGGTGGTTGACGGCATCCGCGAACTCCTCCTCCGACAAGGACGTGAAGCGGCGCAGCATGCCCTGGTTGAAGGACGGAAATCGCACCGCGGGCGTGGCGACCTCCTCGAAGTAGCGCAGCCACGCTCTCAGTCGGGCCCGTCCGAGCGGCGTAGCGGCGGACATCGGCGGGGAGGGGACGACTTCGTCCAGATACTCCATGATCACCGACGAGTCGATGATCACATCGTCATCGTGCACCAGCGTGGGAACCACGCCGTTCGGATTGAGCCGCAGGTAGTCGGGCGAAAGATGCTCGTTCAGCGCGAAGCTGATCTGCTGATCCTTCCACTCGATGCCTTTTTCGGCGAGGACGAGTCGCACTTTGAGGCTGCACGTCGAATAGGCATTGTTATAGAGCACGAACATGAGGAGCACTCCTTGGGCTTGGAATCAGGCTTGAAACCGGGCTTGAAACAGTGTTTGGATCGGGTTGGCGACCGGCAACGGTCGTGCCGGCTAGCGGCCGGGGTAGATCGATTTCAGGATAGGCGGCCATTCGCGGTTCTCCCTGGCCAGGAAGTCCGAAGCGGCCTGCACGGAGCCACCCAGCGGCTGGTTGGCGACTTCCTGCATCCTGGCGACGAAGTCGGGCTGGCGCAGTACCGCATTGACCTCCCTGTTCAGCAGCTCGACGACGGCGGCGGGTGTACGCGCCGGGGCTACCAGCATGAACCAGGCCGAGAAGTCGATGTCCGCGATGCCTTGCTCCTTGAAGGAGGGGACGTCGGGCATGAGGCTCACGCGTTCGCTGGTCGACACGGCCAGCGGCCGCACCTTGCCGGCCTGCACGAACGGGCGGATGGTGCCGACGTTCTCGCAGATGACGTGGACGCTTCCGCCTAGCAGATCATTGATAGCCGGCGCCGCGCCCTTGTACGGGATGTCGACGAAGCTCACGCCGGCCCTCCTGGCAAGGAGCGACACGCACAGATGCTGGGGCGATCCCTCGCCTGCGTTTGCCGCCGTCAGCTTGCCGCTGTTCGAGCGCGCATACGCCAGCAGTTTCTGGAGTTCCGTGGCCGGCGCGGACGGGCCGGTTACCAGGACGAAGGGCACCGACGAGACCTTGACGATGGCGGTGAACGCCTGATCGGGGACATAAGGTGTCTGCGGCATGAGGCTGGGGTTGACGGCCAGTGGGCCGATTCCACCGAGCAGCAGCGTGTAGCCGTCGGCGGGGGCGCGGGCAACCATGTCGGCGCCGATGATTCCGTTCGCGCCCGGCTTGTTCTCGATGACGACGGTCTGGCCGAGCCTCTCGCGCAGCCTGTCCGCGAGCAGCCGGGCGACGATGTCGGTTCCGCCGCCTGGAGGATAGGGGACGACCAGCCGGACCGGCTTGCTCGGATACGGCGCCTCCGACGCGCCGGCTCCCGGCAAGCCGAGGCTGCAGGCGATCGCGAGCGCACAAAGGATTGACGGCCTGAACATGTGTTTGCCTCCCCTCGGTATGTGTTGCCAGTTGGGTTTGTTAGTTAGTCGAATGACTAAATCATGGGCGATGATACGACGGGTGCGGCCGCATTGCAATCGGATCGCCGTCGCCCGGATCTCTTAAGATCTGGGGCTCGGGCAACCTCCATCCATTCAGGCCCCTCAGTCCATGCAGCGAGCCAAGAGCACTTCGACGACCGATCGCCGCTCCGCCTCCGTCGAGCCGGCGCGCCACAGGTCGGACGCCCGCGACAAGATTCTTCGCGCCGCTGAACGACTGTTCGCCGAGCACGGATTCGACGGATGTTCGCTGCGCACCGTCGCTGCCGCCGCGAAGGTGAACCAGGGGATGATTCACTACTTCTTCAAGAGCAAGGAGACGCTGTTCTTCGAGGCTTATCTGAACTCCGGCCGCTCCATGGTCGAACAGCGGCTACGGCTGCTCGATGAAGAGGAGGCGGCCCGTCAGGGCGAACCGATCCCGCTGGAGCGGCTCATAGAGATCTTCCTGGTCCCTGCCATCGAGCTGGCGATGCGGGGAGCCAGCGGACGCAGCTTCCTGCGCATGCAATCGCGTCTGCAGCTCGACGCATCGCCGGTGGGCGTCAGGCTGCGCAGCGCGCTCTACGATGAATCCTCGCGGCGCTACTTCGACGCCTTCCGGCGCAGCCTGGCCGGACACAGCCTGGAAGAGGTCAGCTGGCGCTTCACCTTCATGCTGGGCACGTACCAGTACGCGCTGTCGAGCACCGGACGTCTCGAGTACATCTCCGGCGGCCGGTGCAGCAGCAAGGACTATCGCGAGGCGCTGCGTCAGATGATCCCGTATATCGCGGCGGGAATGCGGGCGGGTTCGCCGCCGGCGCTCGAACCGCGCCGCGCGTGACAGAATCGGCGCCATGAGGACAAGCAGCAGATCGGGGTATTGGTGGGTGCTGGGTGGCGCCTTGCTGTCCGCGGCCGGCGCCGTGCTCATCGCGCGCCAGTCGCTCGACGTCCAGCGCGCGCAGTTCGAGACCGATGCGCGGATCGTGCACCGCCTGCTGAGCCAACAGGTAGTCCAGCACGACGCCATCCTCGACACGCTGGCCCTACTGCAGCCCGCCGCCGCGGCCGCCGTCGGCGCGGCTCCGGAACAGCGGCTGCCGTCTCTCTATCCGCACATCCTGGCGGTGCAGCGGCGCGAGCGCGACGGCGCCTGGCCCGATCCTGCGCTGTCCGCAGCCGAGCGGCGCTCTGCTGTCGAACGGCGGCCCGCGCTGGTGGACAGCGATTTCGCTGCCGGCCGCTATCGTCTGGTACAGGCTTCGCAACCGATTGCCTACGCGCTGACCATCGATCTGCGCGGCATGGTGCCGTGGAGTGAGTGGCCGATGTCGCCGGAGGCCAGTCCCGTACGTGTCGTGCTGGAACACGGCGGGCAGCGCTTCGAGCTGCAGCCCGGCGACGCGCAGGCACTGGGCAGCAGCCATGGCTGGCGCGTCGACTTCCGCAAGCAGCTGGCCGCCGCCAGCCAGCCGTTCGATGTGCTGGCCGAGCAGCGGCTGAGCTGGGCACAACTACCCTGGACCCGCATGCTGCTCTGGACCGCGGGTGTCACCGCGGTGCTGGCCTTGGCTGCGCAATGGCGGCGCCAGCGCGCCGCGCGTCGACGTGCAGAGGAACTGCTGCGTCTGGGTCAGGTGGCGCGCCTTAACACGCTGGGCGAGCTGGCCGCCGGCATGGCGCATGAACTGAATCAGCCGCTGACAGCGGTGCTGGCCAATACTCAAGCCGCGCAGCGCCTGCTGGCCGACGACCCGCCTGATCTGGGCACGGCACGCGGCGCCATGTCGCAGGCCGCCACGCAGGCTCGCCGCGCCGCCGACGTGCTGGGCCGCCTGCGACGCACCGTCGAACGTCCGGCTTCTGATTTGCAGATCCCTGCGCTGGATCTCGCCGATGCCGCGCGTCATGCGGCCGATCTGCTGGAACCCGAACTTCGCCGCCACGCGGTACAGCCGCGTGTCGAGGCCGATGCGCCCGTGCGAGTGGCCGCCGATCCGGTGGCGGTCGATCAGATCGTGCACAACCTGGTCATGAACGCGCTGCAGGCAATGGAAGCGGTCGAGCCCGCGCGGCGTGCGCTGACATTGAGCGTGAGGCGCGACGGCGGCATGGGCGAGCTGTCGATCGCCGACGGCGGTCCAGGCATCGCGCCCGAGACGCTGCCGCGCGTGTTCGAGCCCTTCTTCTCTACGCGCGACGGCGGCCTCGGGCTGGGCCTGTCGCTGTGCGAGACGCTGGCGCAGGGGCTGGGCGGCAGCCTGAGCGTCGCCAACCGAGCCCAGGGCGGCGCGGTCTTCACGCTGCGGCTGCCGCTGAAGGAGCCCGCATGAATACGCTGTCACCCACCATCCACCTGATCGACGACGACGCCGCCGTGCGCGACGGCCTGGCGCTGCTGATCGGCACGGTGGGCCTGCGCGTGACCACCTGGGCCGATCCGCAG
>JBFWXS010000089.1:10795-12145 GCA_050187175.1 Burkholderiaceae bacterium | reverse complement strand
CGGATGCCGCGCTCGGCGATGATGCCGAACTCCAGCGATACGCCGCGATGCGCGCAGTGCTTGTGCAGCAGCCCCAGACGGCCGGAGCCGTCGCGAAACACGACCAGATCCTCGCCGAGCAGGCGCAACGCGACCGGCAGCGAACCCAGCTCGGAGGCCAGCATGAACGGATGCCAGTACTGGCGCAGGTACTCGCCGCCGGGCGTCTCGGGGCCGACCGAAGTCAGCAGCGGATCGTCGCCGGCGGGCGGGCGGTTGTAGTAGCCGGAGTAGGGCTGCCTGCGCTGCCCGGCGCCGGGCGGCTTCTTGGCGTCGGCCATGTTCGTCTCCTGCGAGCCGCGGCGGCGTCAGATGGTGAGCTTGGTCTCGGCGAGCATGTCGACGTACATCGCATGCGTCTTGCGCGCGATGTCGGCGAATTCGGACGGCGTGGTCACCGCCGGCTCGTAGCCGATCGTTTTCAGCGCCGCGCGCACCTCGGCGGACTCGACGGCCTTCTTCGTCTCGTCGCTGATGCGGCGCACGATTGCCGGCGACATGCCGGCGGGTCCGTACAGCGCCATGAAGGTGTCGGGCATGGCAAAGCCGGGCAGGCCGTTCTCCGCCGCCGTGGGCACGTCGGGAAAGGTCGTGCTGCGCTGTCCTTCGATGGCGGCGATCACGCGCAGCTTGCCCGACTGCACGAACGGCAGCACGGTCGACATGATCAGGATGCCCATCTTGACCTGGCCGGCGGCAAGGTCGACCAGCGCCTGATGGCCGCCCTTGTAGGCGACGTGGACCAGCTTGGTCTTGGTACGCACGGCCAGCGTCTCGCCGGTCAGGTGCTGCTGAGAGCCCACGCTGGCGGTGACGTAGTCCAGCCCCGCCGGCTGCGCGCGCGCATAGTCGATCAGCTCCTTCATGTTGCGCACGGGCAGCGACTCGTGCACGACCACCACCACCGGCGTGGTGACCGCGCGGACGATGGGCGTAAATTCCTTGACTGCGTCATACGGTGGGCTCTTGGTCATCAGCGGCGCCAGATACAAGGTCTGTGCATGACAGAGCAGCGTGTAGCCGTCGGGCGGCGCCTTGGCGACCTGCGCGCTGCCTATCATGCCGCCGCCGCCGCCGCGATTCTCGACCACCACGGGCTGGCCCATCTGCTCGGCCATCTTCTGCGCCAGCGGCCGCGCGAAGTTGTCGACGCCGCCGCCCGCGGCGTACGGCACGATGACTCGGATCGGGCGGTTCGGGTAGTCGCTCTGCGCGCGGGCGGCCAGCGGCAGCGCGGCGCCTGCAAGCACGAAGGAACGGCGGTCCATGGTGTCTCCTCCAGAGGGGTTCGACTCGACGAGCCGCGCGGTC
>JBFWXS010000089.1:0-10695 GCA_050187175.1 Burkholderiaceae bacterium | reverse complement strand
CCGGCATCGAAGCCGTCGGCGACGATATCGGCCAGTGAATCGTCGTCGACCAGTTCGACGCGCATGCCCGGATGCGCGGCAAGGAAGCGCACGATCAGCGGCGCCAGCACCCATTCGCAGGCCGCGCGCGGCGCATTGATGCGCAGCGTGCCGATCGGCGAATCGCGGAATTCATTGATCGCATCGAGTGCGCCGCCGATCTCGCGCAGCGCCGGCGCCAGCCGCGCCAGCAGCCGCTCGCCGGCCTCGGTCGGCGCCACGCTGCGCGTCGACCGGTTCAGCAGCCGCACGCCGAGCCGTTCCTCGAGTCCGCGCAGCGCATGGCTGAGCGCCGACGGCGATACGCCGAGCTCGGCGGCAGCGCGCCGGAAGCTGCGCGTCCGCGCGACGGCCGCGAAGGCCTGCAGGTCATTCAGCGTGGCGTTCGGCGGCATTGATGAGCTGATTTCAATGAGTCGTTCTGCGGCAGCCGGATTGTTGCATCATCGGCGCCTCGGTAGGCTGGCGCAGCGGCGGTCGATTCGCCGCGTTCACTGTGTTCGATCAAGGGGAAGGGCATGCAACAACGTCGACTGGGTGCTTCGGGCCCGCTGGTTTCCGCACTGGGCCTGGGCTGCATGGGCATGAGCGAGTTCTACGGCCCCGGCGACGATGCCGAATCGCTGCGCACGCTGGCGCGCGCGCTCGATCTGGGCGTCACGCTGTTCGATACCGCCGACACGTACGGGCTCGGCCGCAACGAGTCGCTGCTGGGAGGCTTCATCGCCGCCGGCGGCGCGGAGCGACGCCGCCGGATGGTGATCGCGACGAAGTTCGGTATCGTCCGCCGCCCTGGACAGTATGAGCGGCGTATCGACAACTCGCCGGCCTACATCCGCGAGGCCTGCGAGGCTTCGTTGCGCCGGCTCGGCGTCGAGCGGATCGATCTGTACTACTGCCATCGCCGCGATCCGGCCGTGCCGATCGAGGAAGTAGTGGGCGCGATGGGCGAGCTGGTCGCTGCCGGCAAGGTGGCCGCCATCGGCTTGTCCGAAGTATCGGTCGAGACCTTGCGGCGGGCCAGTGCAGTGCACCCGGTCGCCGCGATGCAGAGCGAGTATTCGCTGTGGAGCCGCGAGCCCGAGACCGGCATGCTGGCGGCCTGCGCTGCACTCGGCACGGCCTTCGTCGCCTACAGTCCGCTGGGACGGGCCTTCCTGACCGCGTCGGTGGACGCACTGCAGCTGGCCGACGACGACTTCCGCAAGAACCACCCGCGCTTCACCGGCGCGGCCGAGGCCAGCAACCGGCGGCTCGTCGCCGCGCTCAGTAAACGGGCGCAGGCGCGCGGCTGCAGCAACGCGCAGCTGGCGCTGGCATGGCTGCTGAACAAGCAGCCGCATGTGATTCCGATCCCCGGCACCCGGCGCGTCGTTCATCTCGACAGCAATGCGGCGGCAGCGCAGATCCGGCTCGATGCCGCGGAGATCGCGGAGCTGGACCGGTTGTTCGATCCCGCGGGCATCGCAGGCGAGCGGTATCCCGAAGCAGGGTTCATGGGCGTCGAGCGGTGAGCGCGGTTCCGGTTCCGGCCGCGGCGATACGCGATCAGGACCGATGCAGCAGGTTGCCGTCGTGCGGATCGACGACGCCGTGCTCGAACGGAATCTCGGCGTCGAGAAAATCGAGAAAGGCGCGCAGCCGGGGCGACATGTGGCGCCGGCCCGGCCATACCGCGTAGATAGGAACGCTGCGCTTTACCGCCCATTCGGGCAGGACGCGCAGCAGCAGCCCGGCTTCGACGGCCTCCTTGCAGATCGAGCTGGGCACCAGCGCAATGCCGAGGCCCGCGACGGCGGCATCGCGGCGCATCGAGGCATCGTTCGATTCGAGCCGGGCCGTGAACGGAAAGACGACGTCTTCCTTGATCCCGTCGCGCTCGAAGGACCAGCAGGACGCGAGCGGCGGCTGGCTGGAGGTCAGCAGCGGATGCGCGGCGAGGTCCATGGGACGTGCGACCGGCGCTCGCGCCGCCAGATAGCCGGGACTCGCATACAGGCCATAGGATGCGCGTCCGAGCTCGCGCGCCGCGAGCGAAGAGTCGGCCAGCGGCCCCATCAAGACGGCGACGTCGAAGCCTTCCTTGATCGGATCGACCATGCGGTCGCTGACGCGGACCTCCAGCCGCAGCAGCGGATGCTGCGTGAGCAGCTTCGGCAGAAGCGGACCCAGCTGAGCCCGCCCGAAAGTGACCGGGACCACGACGCGCAGCAGGCCGGCGACCGAGCCCTGGATTTCGCCGACGCGGGTCTGCGCGTCCTCGACTTCCTCGGCGATGCGCTGGCAGTGGTCGAGCAGGGCCTGGCCGCTGTCGGTCAGCGTGATCCTGTGCGAGGCACGCGCCAGCAGCCGCGCGTTCAGCGCGTTCTCCAGGCGTGCGATGGCGCGGCTGATGGTGGCCTTGGGGCGGCCGGTGGCGCGCGCCGCTGCGCTGATGCCGCCCAGCTCGGCCGCCTTGGCGAACAGCAGCATGTCGTTCGGATTGCAGCCCGGCATGGTCTCCTGCGGGTCTCCGTGTCTCGCCCATGGTGCGATCGTTCCGTTTTCGGAACGAGATGTTTCGATTATAGGGCTTCTTTCGACCACGTCCGGGCCTGACAATCGCCGGCGACCCCTGATCACGCGCTGGAGACATTCGTTGCACTCGAGTCCTTATCTCTCGGATGAACACCTGATGTTCAAGGACTCCGTCGATCGCTTCGTCGAGAAGTTCTGTTCGCGCGAGATCGCCCGGGAGCTCGACGCGGCCCGCGAGTATCCGTACGAGGCGTACGCGCGGATGGCGGAGCAGGGCTACTTCGGCCTGTGCGTGCCGGAGGAGTATGGCGGCGCAGGCGCCGACGTCCTGTACCGCGTGATCCTCCAGGAAGCGCTGGCACGCTACGCCTTCGACTTCGGTGCCGTCTATGGCATCACCTGCTGGGGAATCGATGCCTTGCTGCGCTTCGGGACGTCCGCGCAGCGCAGCCTGCTGATCCCGCCGGCGCTCGCCGGGCGCTTGCGCTTCTCCATCTCGATGACCGAGCCGAATGCGGGCTCCGATCTGTCGGGCATCGCGCTGAAGGCGCAGGACCGCGGCGACCATTTCGTCCTGAACGGACAGAAGGTGTTCGCCACCGCGGCCGGCGCCAGGGACAACGTCATCATCGTGGCAGCCCGTACCGGGCCCGCCGAGCCCAAGCGGCACTCGGGCATCACGATGATGCTGGTTCCGAACGACAGCCCCGGACTGGAAATCCGCAAGCTCGCGACCTTGTCGCGCCATCTGTCGGGCACCTACGAGTGCTTCTACACCGACGTCAAGGTGCCGCATGAGAACGTGCTGGGTGAGTTGCACGAAGGTTGGGCGGTGCTCGGCGCCTTCCTGGTAGGAGAGCGCATCGGCGGCGCGGCGATGTATGTCGGCAATGCGCAGACCGCCATCCAGGATGCGATCCGCTATGCCGGCGAGCGCCGGCAGTTCGGACAGCCTATCGGCCGTTTCCAGGCGCTGCAGCATGCCATCGCCGACGCCGTCACCGACATAGACGCCGCGCGCCTGCTGACGTACCAGGCCGCCTGGCTCGACAGTCGCGGCCTGCCGGCGCTCAAGGAAGCTTCGATGGCCAAGCTGTTCGCTTCCGAAGCGGGGTTCCGCGCTGCCAATCTGGGCATGCAGGTGCTGGGCGGATATGCGCAGCTGGCCGAATACGACATGGAACGCTACTGGCGCGATGCCAAGCAGAACATGGTGAGCTCGGGCACCTCGCAAGTGCAGCGCAACATCATCGCGAAGTCGGTGGGACTTTGAGCGAGTCCCGCCATCGAACGAATGAGGAGATCGTGACCATGGAAGCTTCCGACGTCCTGCTGCGCGAAAGCCGCGGTGCCGTGGTGCAGGTAACGCTGAACCGGCCGCACGCGATGAACGCGCTGAACTCCACGCTGCGCGCGGCGCTGACGGCCTTCTGGCGCGAGTTCCGCGACTCGGGCCAGTGGCGCGTCGCGATCGTCACGGGTGCGGGCGGCAGGGCCTTTTCCAGCGGGCGCGACTTCAAGGAAACCGCCGGCGTCGATGCGGCGGGCGGTCGTCTCGATTACGAGAAGACCGGCGAATACGGCTATCCCGACAGTCTTGCGCTGGGCAAGCCGGTGATCGCCGCTGTGGACGGCCACTGCCTGGCCTCGGGCCTGCGTGTGGCGATCGGCTGCGACATCCGCATCGCCACCGAACGCTCGCGCTTCGGCAATCCGCAGGTCACGCGCGGCCGGGGCACGCGCATGCCGCTGGATCTGGTCTGCGCGGGACTGCCGCGCGCCGTCGTCATGGACATGGTGTACACCGGCGAGCCGATCACCGGGCAGCGGGCGCTGGAACTGGGCCTGATCAGCCGGCTGGTGACGCCGGAACAGCTGCTGCCCACGGCCTGGTCGATCGCCGAGCGGATCGCCGCCAATTCGCCGGTGGTCGTCTCCGGCGTCCGCCGGGCGACCGAGGCCGGTCTGCTCGATCTGCCGATGAACGAGGCGCAGCGTCTCTGGCCGCTGGTCACCGGCGGCATGATGGGCAATACCGTGGATGCGATCGAGGGCGCGCGGTCGTTCGCCGAGAAGCGGTCCGCGCAGTTCTCCTGAGCGTCGATACTCCGGAGACCGATCGATGTTCGCCGCGCCGCCCGTCATCCGCGCCGAGCCGTTCGCTCGCATTCCTTCGTCGATGTGGAAGAGCGGTTCGCGCATGGGCATTCTCGAAGGGCCCTGCTTCGATGCGCAGGGCAATCTGCTGGTAGTGAACGTGCCGCACGGCCAGGTGTTCCGAATCTCGCCGGCGGGCGCGGTGGAGCTGCTGGCGGAGTACCAGGGCGAACCCAACGGACTGAAGTTCGATCGCAGCGGCCGGATGCTGATCGCGGACCACGTGCGCGGCCTGGTGGCGCTCGACCCGGCCAGCGGTGCCATATCGACCGTCGCGAACAAGGCGCAGCACGAACCGTTCAGGGGTCTGAACGACCTGTGCGTCAATTCGCAGGGCGACCTCTACTTCACCGACCAGGGCGAAAGCGATCTGCGCCGGCCCGACGGAAGAGTCTGGGTCCGCACCGCGGCAGGCAAGCTACGGCTGGTTCTCGACGGCGTTCCCAGCCCGAACGGGCTGGCCGTTACGCCGGACGATCGCTTCCTCTATCTGGCGGCGACACGCGCCAATGCCATATGGCGCGTCCCGCTGCGAAGGGACGGCACGCTGGGCCGGGTCGGGCTGTGGATCCAGATGTCCGGCGGGACCGGACCTGACGGGCTGGCGCTCGACGAGGCCGGCGGTATCGCTGTCGCGCATGCCGGCATGGGCTCGGCATGGCTGTTCGACGAGACCGGCCGCCCGGCCGCCGAGATACGCGTGCCGCAGGGCCGGCTGACGACCAATGTCGCCTATGGCGGGCCGGACCGGCGCTCGCTATTCATCACCGAGGCCGAGACTCATACCGTCTATGTGGCGAGCGTTGCGACACCCGGGCTGGCACTGGTGCCGGCTGCCGGCTGATTCCGATTCGATTCGAACCAGGAGGAGACCCACCATGCATCGGAGAACGATCATCCAGGGCGCCGGCGCAGCGCTGGCCGGCGCCGTCTGCGGCCGCGCGGCTGCGCAGTCGCGCGAGCCCATCACCGCCATCGTGCCGTTTCCGCCCGGCGGCGGCACCGATACGTCGACGCGCATCATCATGAAGCACGCGCAGGCGAGCCTGGGAACCTCGATCGTCGTCGACAATCGTCCGGGCGGCAACACGATCATCGGTATGCAGGCGCTGGTGAATGCCGAGCCCAACGGCCGTACGCTGGGCCTGGTGCTGAACAGCACGACGGCCAACCAGACGCTGTACAAGGGCAAGCTGCCGTACTCGCTCTATCGCGATCTGGCGCCGGTCTGCCTGACGCACGGCTATGCGCACGTGCTGATCGTCAGCGCCAATTTTCCGGCGAACTCGTTCAAGGAGTTTGTGGCCTATGCCAAGGCGAATCCCGGCAAGGTGACCTTCGCTTCGGCAGGGACGGGCAGCGTCAACCATCTGGCGGGCGAGCTGCTGAAGAACATGGCGAATCTGGACATGCTGCACGTGCCCTACAAGGGCATCGGTTCGCTGATGCCCGATCTGATCGCGGGCCGCATCGATGCGCTGTTCGGTGCCTTGCCCACGGCGCTGGACCTGCTGCGCGACAAGCGGGTGCGGATCCTGGCGGTGACCACGCCCAAGCGGCAGCCCGAGGTGCCCGACCTGCCTGCCATCGCCGAGTTCTATCCCGGCTATTCGTTCAGCTCGTGGATGGGCTACATGGTGCCGGCCGCCACTCCCGCGGCGGCGATAGAGAGGCTGAACGCCGCGCTGGTGCAGGCGGTGAAGGATCCGCAGTTCAAGACATTGATGCCGGCGACGCAGGCCTTCGGATCGACGCCGCAGGAGTTCCTCGAATTCCTGAAGGCCGACGAACGGCACGTGGCGGACATCATCACCAAGGCGGGCGTGAAGCTCGATTGACCGATAGCGGCGGCGCAGGCGCATTGCCTAAGCGCATCGCGGAAGAAAGGGACACGGAATTGCCGCCATCGGAAGAAACGCGCCAGGGGCTGGAAGCGCTGCTGAAAGCGCGCTCCATCGCCGTCGTCGGCGCGACGCCGCGGCCTGAATCGCTAGGCGGCCGGCCGATCGCCAATCTGCAGGCACAAGGCTATCGGGGCCGGATCTTTCCGGTCAATCCCCGCTACGGCGAGATCATGGGGCTGGCCTGCTATCCCGGCCTGCGGCATCTGCCGGAGGCGCCGGAGCTGGTACTGGTGCTGGTCGGCGCCGAGCGCGTCTTCGACGTGCTGGACGAAGCAGTGGAAGCCGGCGCTCGTGCGGCCATCGTGTTCGGCGGCGGTTTCGCCGAGGTCAGCGGCGAAGGCACGGCGCGGCAGGCGCGGCTGGCCGGCTATGCGCGGCGCGGCCTGCGCATCTGCGGTCCGAATTGCAACGGCGTAATGAACGTCGCCGACCGCATCGCGCTCGGCTTCATGCCCACCTTCGAGCTGCCGGTTCGCACCGGCCGCATCGCGATCGTCAGCCAGAGCGGCAACATCGCCACCTGCGTGTCCTCGCGCGGACTGGAAATAGGCCTGGGGTTCAGCCATCTGATCGCCTCCGGCAACGAGGCCGATCTCGAAGTCGCCGACTACGTCGAGTATCTGCTCGACGATGCCGGCACCGACGTCGTGCTGCTGTTCGTCGAGGGCTTCAAGAATCCGCGGCGCTTCGTCGAAGTCGCCGAGCAGGCGCTGCGCCGCGGCAAGCCCATCGTCCTGATGAAGATGGGGCGTACCGCGTCGAGCGAGCGTGTCGCGCTGTCGCACACCGGTTCGATGACGGGCTCGTATCAGGTGATCACAGCCGCGCTGAAGCAGAAGGGCGTGCTGATCGTCGAGGATCTCGACAGCCTGCTTGCCTTGGCCGGGGTGCTGGCCAGCGGCAAACGGCCGCGCGGCGGCGCGCTGGCGGTGGCGTCGCTGTCCGGCGGCATGGCAGGCATAGTCGCCGACGCCTGCGACGAACTTGGCGAAGCGCTCGTGCAGTTCGCGCCGGTGACGCTGGACGCGCTCAGCCGCGCGCTGCCCGGGGCGGCCAGTGTGCAGAATCCGCTGGACATGACCGGCCAGGTCGTGAACGAGCCCGACGGCTGGACACGCGGCGTCGCGGCACTGGTCGAAGACCCCGGCGTGGACGCGCTGCTGAGCATTCTGTCGATCACTGCCAACCACACCGAACGGCGCTTCGCCGGCGATCTGGTCGAGCTGGGCGCGCGCAGTCCGGTGCTGCTGGTCAACGTCTGGGCTTCGGCCGCGCCGCCGGGATCGGGAATGGAAGTGCTGAGAGACGGCGGGCAGGCCATCCATCTGCGGGTGCAAGACGCGGTGCGCGCCGTCGCGCAGTGGCGGCGCTACTGGACGACCCGGCCGGCGCGCATCGCGGCTATCGACGCGCGCCGGGACGCCGCTGCAACGCCGGCGCCGGCGCCGGCCGGTTCGAGCTGGGCGCTGCTTCGCTCCGCCGGCATTCCAAGCGTGCCGCAGGTTCTGGTTCGCCGCGCCGACGAGCTCGAAGCCGCTCTGCGGTCCTTGCGCTTCCCGGTCGCAATGAAGCTCGAGTCGGACGCCGTCGCGCACAAGACCGAGCTGGGCGCGCTGCGGCTCGGCGTGCGCGGCATCGATGAAGCGCGGCGTGCCTTCGACGAGATCATGGCGATCGCCGCTCGGCAGGGCGACCCCGGCGCCGGCGTGCTGGTGCAGCAGATGGCCGAGGGCCGGCGCGAGCTGATCCTCGGCCTGAAGCAGGAGCCCGGGGTCGGCATGGCGGTCGTGGTCGGAATCGGCGGCATCTTCTCCGAATGCCTGCACGACATCGCGATCCGTGTCGCGCCACTGACGCGCTTCGATGCGCGCGAGATGCTGTCGGAGCTGGCGGGCCGCGCGCTGCTCGGCGCGGTGCGCGGGCTGAGCCCGGTAAGCAGCGAGCTGCTCGAAGAGCTGCTGCTGCGCCTGTCGGATCTGGCCGTCGCGCGGGCGCGAGAGATAGAGGAGCTGGATATCAATCCGCTCATCCTGAGCGACGACGGCCGCTCCGCATGGGCCGTCGATGTGCTGGTCAAGCGCGGAGACGGGCAGGGATCATTGGCGCAATAGCTCGCAGGCTGCGGCAGACGCGACGTCGGCGTGCGGGTGGCGTGGGAGGGGGCTACGGGGTGGCTTGCGAAGTAGCCTGCGAAGTGGCCTACGAAGTGGCCTACGAAGTGGCCTACGGCGCGGCCTGCGATGCGGCCCTTCCAGTCAGCGCCTCGAACGCGCTGAGGTCTCCGCCCAGCTTGTGCGTCAGCGTGTACGCCGCGTTCAAGAGCGGTGCTTCGGCGCGGCGCATCGCCTCGCGCGTCAAGCGGAACTTCGGGCCGCTGATCGCCAGTGCGCCGTGCAGCTCGCCGTTCTCGTCGAAGACGGGCGCCGCGATGCCGGCGATGCCTTCCACCACCTCGTCGGTCGCGGTAACCACCAGCTTCTTGCCCAGCCGCGCGCGGGCACCCGGCTCGGCATCGGTGCCGAAGGTGCGGAAGACGCGCCCGCCCGCGCCGCGGTCGAAGGGCAGGGGGTCGCCCACCGAAAGCTGGTCCCTCAGACGGTGCGGCGAATCGACACGGTAGATGCATATGCGCAGCGAACCGCGCCGGACGCTGAAGGTCGCGCTTTCGCCGGTCTCGTCGACGAGCTTGCGCATGATGGCCATGATGGCTTCCGCAGGCTGCACGCCGCCGCGGTACAGCGTCGCCAGCTTCAGCGGGGTGGCACCGAGCTGATAACCGCCGCTGCTGCACTTCTCGAGATACCCGAAGCGTTCGAGCGTGATGGCCAGCCGGTCGAGCGTGCTCTTGTACAGGCCGGTGCGGCTGGACAACTCGGCCAGCGACAATTCGCTATCTCCGCTGCGGAAGGCGTCGAGTATGGTCAGGGCCCTTTCGACCGCTGCAACCGGCCGATTGCTGTCGTCGTTCATCGCGATGCTTGTGTTCAAACCGGCACATTATGCCGCACGGCGATCGCGCCTATGCCGACCATGGCCGCGCCGGCCGGGTCGGCGCCGGCGATGGCCACGGCTGGCGGGTCCTTCGGAAAATACGCGCGAATGACCCGGCCCAGCTCGTCGAGCCAGGACAAGTCCCGCAGATAGACGTCGAGCCGCACGATCTGGCTCAAGCCGCTTTCGCACGCGGCGAGTCGCGCGGCCAGCCGGTCCAGGGCGAGGCCGATGTCACGCTGTGCGTCGGCTGCGGCGGCACTGTCGGCCTTGCCGGCCGCGCATGCCCCGACGAAGACGAATCCGCCGCCGCCCACCCCGGCGGGCGCGTCCTCGTCGGGCATCACGAAGACGCTCTTGTCGCCCTGAGCGAGCGCCATCGCCGTGATCTCCACTTCGCCGCGTCCGCCCAGCGGCAGGCTCACGATCGTGACTGCGTTCGCGTCGGAGCCCAGTACGGCACGGCGCGCCGCGGCTTCCGCCGCTTCGTGAGCGGCGTCGCGCAGGAAGCCGTCTATGCGCAGGATGCGATCGGCGCCGAGCCCGCCGCGCCTCAGGATTTCCTTGATCTGCTGATAGCAGATACAGGTCTGGTCATGGGCGGCGTCGGGGCTGTCCGGATCCGCTTCATACCAGTGCGGATCGGCCCGGCCGCGCACTCCGGAGACGAAGACGAAGGGCCCGGCCGCGACCGCCGACGAGATGTTCGCCATGCCGAAGTCGGGGCCGCTGACCACGACTCGCTTGGCCTCGGCCGGCTGGACCGCGATCGCCGCCGTGCTCAGCAGATTGGTGCCGGCCATGCGCGCGGCAACGCCGGTACTGGCCAGCGGCGCGGGCTTGCCGAACAGGCGGCCTCGCACGCTCTGGCGCCGCGGCAGCCAGTCCTGGCTCTCAGTGAAATGGTCCAGCCGCACGATCGAGTCCATGCCGAGTCCGGCCTGCGCGAGCAGCTGTGCGATGGCGGCGTACGAGTTCTCGCATTGGGCTTCGACGGCGCCGGCCAGCGCGGGATCGATAGGGGCGGCGAGCGTCGCGCGGTTGCCGTCGAACGAGGATGTGAACAGCAGCGGTCCGGCTTCCACCA
>JBFWXS010000088.1:0-12898 GCA_050187175.1 Burkholderiaceae bacterium | reverse complement strand
CCGGCAGCCTGTCGCCGGCGGCGGCCTTCGTCAGCGCGCTGCTGATCCTGCTGCGCGAAGGGCTGGAAGCGATCCTGGTACTGGCGGCGATCATCGCCTTCGTGCGCCGCACCGGCCGGCGCGACGCGATCCGCTACATCCATGCCGGCTGGATCGCCGCGGTCGCGCTGGGTGCGCTGACCTGGGCCGCCGCGCGCTGGCTGCTGTCGATCTCCGGCGCCAACCGCGAAGTCACCGAGGGCGTCACGGCGCTGCTCGCCGCGGCCATGCTGCTGTACGTCGGCTACTGGCTGCACAGCAAGTCGCACGCGCAGGCGTGGCAGAGCTTCATCCGCGATCAGGTCGACGCGGCACTCGGCAGGAAGACCTTGTGGGCGATGGCCGGCATCTCGTTCCTGGCCGTCTATCGCGAGCTGTTCGAGGTGGTGCTGTTCTACGAGGCGCTCTGGGCCCAGGTCGATGCCGGCAGCGGGCAGATGGCGGTACTCGCCGGCATGGCCGCCGCGGCCGTGCTGCTGGCCGTCATCGGCTGGGCGATCCTGCGCTACAGCGTGCGCTTGCCCA
Organism: Burkholderiaceae bacterium; assembly: GCA_050187175.1. Taxonomy (GTDB): domain Bacteria; phylum Pseudomonadota; class Gammaproteobacteria; order Burkholderiales; family Burkholderiaceae_E; genus Zeimonas. The sequence continues at coordinate 12,334 of JBFWXS010000088.1, read as the reverse complement.
TCGGCCCGTTTTTCTCGGCGACCGCGATCCTGCTGGCGCTGCTGGCAGTCGTCTTCGTCGGCAACGGCGTGGCGGCGCTGCAGGAGGCCGGTGTATTGAGCGTCACGCCGGCGCGCTTCGTGTCGATTCCGCTGCTCGGTGTCCATCCGACCTGGCAGGGACTCGGCGGCCAGCTGGCGGCCTTGCTGCTGGTGGCCGCCGGCGTCTGGGCGGTTCGCTCGCGCCGGCGCGGAAACTAGGGAGTCGACTCGCGCCTCACGCGGAGGCGCGGCCCATGCTGGCGCCGCGCTCGGAGGGCGTCATCCGGATAGCGTCATCCGGATAGCGTCATCCGGAGAGAGCCGCCCGGAGAGCGCCGCCCGGAGAGCGCGTCGCTCGGTCCGGCCTTCAGTTCAGCCGCGTGTTCGGCGCACCCAGCCCGTAGCGGCCTGAGCCCAGGAACACGATCGCCAGTGCGGTGAACAGGAAGAAACCTTGCAGTTCCAGCGCCCAGGCGCCGCCCTGGTCCAGCGTGAACAGTTCCTTCATGTGGACGAGGCCGATGGCGAACAGCATGTTGATGACGACTATCAGCGCGGCCGGCCGGGTCCAGATGCCCAGGATCAGCGCCGCCGGGGCGAGGATCTCGCCGACGTAGACGAGGTAGGCCAGCGCTTCCGGCAGTCCGTTGCTTGCCAGCATGCCGCCAATGCCGCCGACACCGCTCTTGAGCTTGGCCAGTCCGTGCAGCAGCAGCAGGATGCCGAGGGTGAGGCGCAGGATGAGTTTGCCGAGATCGGTTGAGCTGTTCACCGGAGAGTCCTTTGCGGGTCTGTCATCGGAATCGAACGCCGCGTGCGGCCGTCGGCGGCCGCACGCGTTCGCTCATCAGAGTGCGGCGTCCTTCAGCTTCTTCAGCGCGCGGGCCTTGATGCGGACCGTCGCCGGCTTGGCGTCGAACCAGCGCTCCTCGCCCGTGAACGGATCCTTGCCGAAGCGGCGCTTCTTGGCCGGCACGTTCTGCGCCGAGATCTTCAGCAGTCCGGGCAGCGTGAATGCGCCGAGGCCCTTCTTCTGCACCGAACCCAGGATGGTGGACTCCAAAGCGGCCAGCACGGCCTTCACCGCTTTGGGCTCGACGCCTGCATGTTCGGCCAGATGCGTTGCGAGGGATGCCTTGGTGAAGGTGGTCTTCACGGCCTTGAGGCCGGAGCCGGCTGCCGGCTTGGCCCGCGATGCGGCGGGTTTGGCGGCTTTCTTGGCAGCTTTCTTCAGCGGTGCTTTGCTTGCTTTCTTGGCGGTTGCCATAGGTACCTGTCGAAAGAGGATCGGAAATGAGCCGCCCCGCGCGAAAAAGGGCCAGGCTGGCTCGCTCAGCCATCGGCCGCGCATGACGGGCCGATGGCGGCGCTCATTCTACTTGCGAGCTTCGCGCGAGGGGAGTCCTCTATCGAGTCCGAGCGAGGCCAGGACCACCAGCAGTGCGGCGATTCCATACAGCAGCCACGCCGGCCACAGGCCCAGCAGCCAGCCTGCGGCGAGCGGCCCGAGGCCCGCGCCGATGTCGCGCCAGGTGGCCAGACGTGCGAGAGCTGCGATGCGCTCGTTGCCGGGGAACTGGGCGGCTGCCACCGGGGCGGGCAGCGGCTGCAGCAGCGAGCGCAGGATGGTGAGCACGATCGCGCCGGTCCACAGCCAGCCGAGGCCGATGGCCAGCAGCGCCGCCGCCGCCGCCCACGACAGCGCGATCAGCAGCCGCAGCGTGCCCCAGCGGCCGGCGGCGCTGCCGGCCACCGGGCCCAGCAGGATCTCGCCGACGTAGCGCAGAGCCATCGCGGCTCCGGCACCAAGCGCGGCATTCTCGCCGAGCGAGCCGACCGCAAGCACGGTCAGGCCGATCGTGAACAGTCCATCGAGCGTGAAGCCCTGTACGAACACCCACCGTTCGAGCCGCGACGGCAGCCGCAGCCCCGGCTGGCGCAGCACCACCGTGCCGGTGGGTCCGGCTGGCAGGCGGCGCGCCAGTGGAATGGCGCACACGGCGACGAGCGCAAGCAGCACGAACACCGGGCGCGGACCGAACCACGGCGCCAGCGCGGCGCCGATCAGCAGCGCCACCATCGGGCCGGTGGCGATGATCGAACGCGCGACGCCGTTGCGCCGGGCGGCGCGCAGCGGCTCCGCGGTGGCCAGCGCCTGCGTGGCGATGTTCAGCGCTGCGAAGGCCAGGCCCCAGGCAAGCCGGCCGATCAGCAGCAGGGCCATGCCGGAGACCAGCGAGTAGCTCAGCGTGGCGCCGGCGGCAGCGACGCAGGCCAGCGTGCAGGCCGGTCCCGGACCGTGCCGTTCATAGAAGCGCGCGACCCATCCGTAGCCGACGATTCGAACCAGCCGGTTGCTGGCTAGAAGCAGGCCGGCTTCGATCAGGCTGACGCCGAACTCGGCCGCGTAGATCGGCAGCAGCAGATAGAGCAGCACGTCGCCGGGCAGCGTCAGCGCGAGCGTCAGCGCTGCGCGGTTCGACGTCCGGTCGACGTCGCGACCGCCCTGGCGGTCGTCGTTATCAGTCATCGAAGCCTGCGGGAACCGTGGGACGGCCGCGTTGGCGGCACGTCGATGGAAGCCGCAAGCATAGCGGGATTGGCGCTACGCGTGATCGGGCGGTGTCGCGGGGGGAAGGGCGCGGCGAGAGGCGCGGTGAGAGGTGCAGCGTGTAGTGCCGTGCGAGCGCAGCGCCTGCGGCGGGCGATTGCCCCTGTTTACATGGATGAGAATCGCTCTCATCTATACTGCCGTGATTTTCTTCGGCCCGTACGTCGCGTCGACGCCATTGATCCATCGATCCGGGCCGAAGCGGGGAACCTCATGTCGTCCATCGATTCCGAACTGTCGGCGCCGCAGCGCGCCGCCTTCGACTGGCTGCTGTCGCGGCATTCGGCCTGGCCGCTGACGGCTCCTGCGCCGTCGCAGGCCGAACTCGACCTGATCTTCGATGCGGCGCTGCGCGCGCCCGATCATGGCCGCTTGATGCCGTGGCGCTTCGCGGTGATCCGCGACGGCGCGCGCGACGCGCTCGGCCGGCTGTTCGCTGCCGCGGCGCAGGCGCGCGAACCCGGCAGCGACGGCGAACGCTTCCGTCAGAAGGCCTTCGGCGCGCCGCTGGTGATCGCGCTGGGCGTGCACATCGAGCCCGGACACAAAGTCCCTGACAGCGAGCAGCAGATGGCCGTGGCGGCCGCTGCGATGAACATGCTCAATGCGCTGCACATCCTCGGCTATGGCGGCTTCTGGTCGAGCGGCCTGAATGCGCGCGACGACCGCGTGAAGACTGCGCTCGGCTTCGGCGAGCACGAGCGGCTGATCGGCTTTCTGTATGCCGGCACGCCGCGGCCGGAGCAGCGCCGGCCCGAGCGGCCGGCACGGCAGCGCTTCGTGCGCGAGTGGACTGGGCCGGCGCAGCCCTGATCCCAGCGACGAAGTGCCCCGCAATGGAGCACTCCGGCAACGGCGCTCTCCGGCAACGGGTCAGCCGGTAAAAGCGTGTGGCCCGGCGCACGCCGCGCCGAGCCGCACGACAGCCCTGTGCAATAACTGCCGATCAGCGCCGCGCGGCGCATCCGGCAACGGGCGCGCCGTTTGCCACTGAGGTGCGTTTGTCGGGTCAGGATGCCATGGCACAGCACAGCAGTCGAAACCGTCGCACGACCGGGGGCCGCGCCCACGTCCTCGTCGTCGACGACGATGCTGCTCAGTGCGAAGCAATGGGTCATCTCGTTGCGCTGCATGACCTGACAGTGGCCAGCGCCCATTCGTTGCAGGAGGCGCGGCGTGAAGTCGCCGCGCAACCGCCCGATCTGATCCTGCTCGACCTGATGCTGCCCGACGGCAGCGGCATCGAGCTGCTCGAGCAGGAGCCGGAGCTGTCGAATGCACAGGTGGTGCTGATCACCGCGCACGCCAGCCTCGAGACCTCGATCCAGGCGGTGCGCCTGGGGGTCGCCGATTATCTGGTCAAGCCGATCAACGTGGCGCACCTCGAAGGCATCCTCAGCAGGCTGATGCGGCCAGCCACGTTGAAGGCTGAGGTCGACGAGCTGTGGGCCGAGTGGCGGCGCAGCGGCCGCTTCGGCAAGCTATGGGGCCGCGCACCGGCGATGCTGCCGGTCTACGAGCAGATCGCGCGCGTGGGCGCCACCAATGTGTCGGTGCTGATCACCGGCGAGAGCGGCACCGGCAAGGAGCTGGGCGCGCAGATGATCCATGCGCTGAGCCGCCGGCGCAACGAGCCGTTCCTGGCCCTCAACTGCGGCGCGATCTCGCCGCAACTGGTCGAGAGCGAGCTGTTCGGTCACGAGAAGGGCAGTTTCACCGGCGCCGACCGTCAGCATCACGGAGTGTTCGAGCGCGCCGGTGGCGGCACGCTGTTCCTCGACGAGATCACCGAGATGCCGGTGGACCTCCAGGTGAAGCTGCTGCGCGTGCTCGAGACACGCCGTTTCAATCGCGTCGGCTCGAGCACCGCACAGGACGCCGATGTGCGCATCATCGCGGCCAGCAATCGCGTGCTGCAACACGCGGTCACCGAAGGGCGGCTGCGCGAAGATCTGATGTACCGCCTGAACGTGTTTCCGATCCAGCTGCCGCCACTGCGCGATCGGCTCGACGATGTGCCGCTGCTGGCCAAGCACTGCCTGCAGGCGATCTGCGACAGCGAAGGCCAGACCAAGCACTTCTCTGCCGAAGCGCTCGAAGCGATGTGCGCCTACTCGTGGCCCGGGAACGTACGCGAGCTGCGCAACGTCGTGCTGCGCGCCTTCGTCATGGAGTCGGGTTCGGTCATCGGCGCGCAGCGGCTGGTCTTCGATCAGTGCGCCGTCGCGCCGGCCTCGGCTGGGCACATCACCGTCGCGCTGGGTACCTCGCTGGCGCAGGCCGAACGTGCGCTGATCCTGGCCACTCTCGAGCATTTCGGCAATCACAAGGAACGGACCGCGGCGGCGCTGGGCGTGAGCCTGAAGACGCTGTACAACCGGCTCAAGGAGTATCAGCCGCGGCACAGCCTGGATCTGGATTCCTGAGTGTCGATTCCTGAATCAGCTCTGTCGGCCATTATTCGTGCAGCTTGCCGCCGTCCTTAGCACACCGTCCCAGTCGCGCGCGAAGCGCTGCAGCGAAAACCGCTGGCTCACCGTCTGGCGAGCGGCTTCGCCGAGCCGGCGCGCCAGGGCCGGTTCATCGAGCAGCGTCCGCATCGCCTGCTCCAGTTGCCGCGGGCGCGTATCGGCATAGCCATTGACGCCGTCGCGAATCACCATCGGTACCTCGGTGGTCGCGAAGGCTACGATCGGCATGCCGGCTGCCATCGCCTCGAGCATCGCCAATCCCAGGCTGGTGTAGCGGATCGGATTGAAGAAGAAGCGGAACTGCGCGATGTATGCTGACAATTGATCGTTCGCGATTTCGCCGGCGCCACCCAGGCTTTCCGAATCCATGCCTACCAGCTGCAGCGGCAGCTCCCGGCGCATCTGCTCGAACAGGTCGCAGCCCAGCCGTCGGCCGCGCGAGCGCAGGTTGTTGACCACCACGATGCCTTTGGCGCGCGCCCCACTGTAGAGAGGCGCTTCCGGCAGCGGCACGCCGTGCTCGATCACCGTGACCTCGGCTTCGCCGTTGTCCCACATCAGCGCATTGAACGGTGTCACGTGAATCAGATGGATGCCGCGTTGGCCGGCGGGATGCAGCGTTCCGGTGGGGTGCTGCTGGGGCGGATCGTGTTCCACGTACAGCGTCGGCAGCCGGCGCTGCGCGGCCGACAGCACGCGCGGCGCATCTTCGACGAAATGCCGGTACGACTGGAACAGCACGCAGTCGAACTCGCCGTCCGCCACCTCGGACTCCGGCACCTCATGCACGTTGTCGCGCCATGGCAGCGCGCCGACGCGGCCGGCATGGCCGGGCGGATGGCCCGGGCGCGTGACCAGGTAGAACTCATGCGGTGCATGGCTCAGGCAGTGCATGTAGTTGCCGTGCACGTGCCAGGTCAGCACGCGAAGCGGGCGCGCCGATGCGGCGGATGGAAACGCGTCCTGGGAAGCGCTATGGGCAGGCTTGGCGGCGGCCTTGCCGGAGGAGGAAGGGGCGGGTTTCATGCGGGGCTAGGTCCATGCGGCAGGCAAGCAAGCGTCGGAGCCAGCGTCAGGCCCGCCCGGCGAGCTGCCTGAGCGCCGCCTCGTGGACCGCCTGAACGGAGATGGCTGTTGCGCAGGGATGATCGATGTACGGACATTCGTGATGCGCGCAAGGGCGGCACGGCAGCTGTTCGGCCAGGACCGCATGGCGTCGTGCATCGAGCGGGCGCCAGCGCTCCACGTCGCTGCCATTGGCAACGACCACGCTCGGCGCGCCGACCGCAGCCGCTACGTGCGATACCCCGGTATCGTTGCTCACCAGCAGCCGGCAGTCGACCAGCGCTGCGGCGAGCATGCCCAGCGTGGTACGGCCGGTCAGGTCGACCGCAGGCGCCCGCATGACGCTGCGCACGGCGGCGGTCAGCGCCTGCTCGTCGGCAGCGCCGGTCAAGGCGATCTGCCAGCCGGCGCGATGCAGACGATCGGCTAGCGCCGCATAGCGTTCGCCGGGCCAGCGCCGTGACGGCAGCCGGGCGCCGGGATGGACGAGCACCAGCCGCCGCATGTCCAGCGCCAGTGCCGCTGCCAGCGTGCGCCATGCGGCGCGCTCGTCGGCACTGAAGGGGAGCTCCAGCTCAGTGCCGCTGCGTGCAATGCCGAGATGATCGGTCAGCGCCAGCAGCCGCTCGATCTCGTGCCCCTGCTCGGGCCAGCGTATGAAGCCGGGTAGTCCCGGTACCCGCGGATCCCCGGGCGTGAAGCCGCAGCTGCGGCGAGCGCCCAGCATCAGCAGCATCCCGTTGACGATCTGGCCGCTGCCGTGCAGCTGAAGCGCGAGGTCGAAGCGGCGCCGGCGGCAGTACGCGAAGAAGCGCGGCAGCTCGGCGCCGCGTACCGGCTGCTCGGGCAGTCCGACTGCGCCGGGAAAAGGGATCAGCTCGTCGACGTACTGCGCGAAGCGTCGCGCGAAGTCCGCGGCGCCCGGCAGGCCGATCAGACTGATGCGTGCCTGCGGATACGCGCGGCGCAGTGCGCGAAGCGCGGGTACCGCGCACAGCAGGTCGCCCAGCTGCAGCGCTCGCAGGACGGCGATGCTCGTCGGAGCCTGCGCCGAAGCTGCCGTTGCCCTTGCTTTAGCCGCCACCGTCGCGGGTGCAAGCGCAGACGCAGAGGCAGGCGCAGGCGCAGAGGCAGGCGCAGGCGCAGGCGCAGGCGCAGTTGTGGGCGCAGCTGTGGGCGCAGACGCCGGCATGGGCGAGAGCGCGGGCGCTTGCGTCGGCGGTGTCATGGCTCGTCAGAACAGACAGCATCCGGCGCTGCCGCAGCAATGTGCAGCACCGCGCGGGATGCGCCCAGGCGACCCAGTTCGAGCACCGCCTCCGCGACGACGCGAGGCGCGATGCCGCGCAGGCACAGATGGTGACCCGTCGGGCACTCGCTGCGGAAGCAGTTGCGGCATTCCACGTCGAAGCTCAGCACACGTGCACGCACCTGCCACGGCTTGTGCTGCGGATTGGTCAATGCGTACAAGTCGACCACCGGCGTGCCGAGCGCTGCCGCGACATGCACCGGTCCGCTGTTGTTCGACAGCAGTAACGCGGCGCCTTCGAGCAGCGCTCCGAATTCGCCAAGATCGAGCCGTCCCGCCAGGTCGACCATGCGTCCCGCTGCTCGCGCGTCGCTGCTGCTGCCCGCGCCCGCAGCGAGAGCCCCCGCGCGGATTCGCTCGCAGGCCGCGCGTTCCTGCGCAGACCCGGTGAGCACTATCGTCTGCGGACAGCGTACCGACAGCTCGGCCAATACCTGCGCGAAGCTCTCCTCAGGGTAGCGGCGCGACGGAGCCGTGGCGCCTGGATGCACCACCAGATAGCGAGCGCCAGCGGCGATGCCTGCGGCGCGCAGCTTCAGCGCCAGCGACGTGCGCGCCGCATCGTCGACGCGGAACGACAAGCGCAGGTCGTCGGGCCGCTCGTGCGGCGGCGCCACCAGATCGAGCTGGCGTTCGACTTCGTGGCGGATGCCGGCGGCCGGCTCGGTCTCCCTGTGCCAGTCTGTGAACAGCCGATAGGGATTCTCCCGGGCGTAGCCGACACGGTGTCGAATGCCGGCGAACAGGCACAGCAGGGCTGCCGGCAGCGCACTTTGACTGAAGGTGGTGAAGACGATCGCGGCGTCGAAGCGGCATTCGCGCAAGATCTCGACGATGGCTGCCAGCCCTGCATCATCGGGCTCGGCCGGCGTTGCCGCATCCTGCGCCTGCTTGACCCACGGCGCTTCATAGCGGATGACCTCATCGATGTCATCGACATGCGCCGCCGCCGCCGCGCCGGAGGCCGACGCAAGCAGCGTGATGCGGCGTCCCGACCGCTGGCGGCGCAGCGCGCGTAGCGCCGGCGTCGTCATCAGCACGTCGCCCATGTTGTCCAGCCGTATGCACAGCAGGTTCTCCGCGTCGCGCCAGTTCGTTTTCATCGGACGGCCTCGCGCGGCCGCTCGAATGCCGCGAGCGCAAGCCCAGTCCCCATCACGATGCGGGCCGCTTCGGCCAGGTCGCGCACGATGTGCGTCGGAGTGCGCAGCGGCGCGCGGCGCCATTCGGTCTCACCGCCGTTGTCGATGAGAATGGTCCGGCAGCCGGCGCGATTGCCGGCCTCGATGTCGTCGAGAATGTCGCCGATCATCCAAGAACGCCGCAAGGTCAGGCCGTGTTCGCGCGCCGCGCCCAGCAGCAGCCCCGGTTCGGGCTTGCGGCATTGGCAAGAGCAGGCATAGGGAGAGCGGACGCCGTCCGGATGATGCGGGCAGTAGTAGAAACCGGCCAGCGTCGCGCCGCAGTCCGCGAACAGGCGCCGCAGTTCGCGATGCACGCCGCGCAGTTCGTCTTCGTCGAAGCGTCCGAATGCGATGCCAGGCTGATTGGAGATGATGAACAGCGGCAGGCCGCTATTGGCCAGCTGCTGCAGGCCTTCGCGCGCGCGTCGGGCAGGGCGGATGGCCGAAGGGTCGACATTGAAGGGCACGTCGGCGACGACGGTGCCGTCCTTGTCGAGAAATACGGCGGGGCGATTCAGGGCCATGACGTCTCTCGCATGGGGAGGACCATGACCTCCGGAATGACGGTGGCCGCCGGCTGCGTCAGCACGAAGCGCACCGTGCGTGCCACGTCCAGCGGATCCTGCAGCAGCTGCGGATCGAGGTCGGGGAAGCGCTCTAGCAGGAACGGTGTGCGCATGCCGCCGGCGACGACCGCCGTCACCTTGATGCCGGCGCCGCGCAGCTCGGCGTGCAATGCGTGCGACAGGCCCAGCAGCCCCCATTTGCTGGCGTGATAGGCGCTGGCGTTGGGCCAGCTGCGCTTGGCGGCGGTCGAGCAGATGTTGACGATGTGGCCGCCTCGCGTCATGACGGTGAGCGCCTGCTTGGCCATCAGGAATGGTCCCGTCAGATTGGTCCGGACGATGCGCTCCCAGTCCTCGCTGCTCAGCTCGGAAATCGGCGCAGTGACGTCGACGCCCGCATTGTTGATCACCACGTCCAGCGCACCGTACCGGCGCTGCAGCACGCCGAGGCATTCGCGCACCTGCGCTTCATCGCCGACGTCGAGCTCATGCGCGCTGGCCTCAATGCCGCGTTCGCTCAGCCGCCGGGCGACGTTCTGAGCGCCGTCCATGTCGCGGTCGACCAGCGCGATCCGCGCACCCGCGCCGCCGAGCACTTCGGCCAGTGCGGCGCCCAGCCCGCGCGCGCCCCCGGTGATCAGCACGACGCGGTCAGGCAGCGTCCGCGCCGGCTCGGCCAGCGCGGCTTCAAGCGATTCCGATGGGCTGTGCATGGCTGCTCCTGCGATGCATGGATCCGGCGACCGCCGCCTGGCGCCGCTGCCGATTGCGAGCCGCAGCGGCAACGCGCAGGTAGGTATGGCACAGGCGGCGGGTTACGTCGGACCACGTGTACTGCGCGAGCACTCGCGCCCGGCCGGCCTGGCCGAAGCGTCGGCTCATTGCCGGGTCGGCCTGCAGCCGCGTCAGCCGGTCGGCCAGCGCCGACGGATCGTTGGGCGGTATCAGGAAGCCCGTCAGCCCGTCGATGACGGTGCTGCGGATGCCGCCTACCGACGCGCCGATGACGGGGCGCGCGCAGGCCATCGCCTCCAGCGGCGTAATGCCGAACGGCTCGTACCACGGCGTGGTGACGAAGACGTCGGCCGCGCTGTACAGCAGCGCCAGCCGGTCACGCTCGCACTGACCGAAGAACTGCACGCGGTCGGCTATGCCCAGCGTTTCAGCGATGCCGGCCAGTCGCCGGATCTCGCCGCAGCGCATGACTTCAGGCGCCGCTGCGTCGCCGCCTGCCACGATCAATCGCAGTGCGCCGCCGGCGTCGCCGTCCCCGGCGCCGTTGCGCTGCAGCTCGTGCCTTGCGGCCAGCTCGGCGAGGCCGCGGATGACGTTGTCCACGCCCTTGCGCGGCACCATGCGGCCCAGCTGCAGGACGATGAACTCCGATTGCGGCAGGCCCAGCCGGCGGCGCGCCTCGCTGCGCTCGATCGGCTGCAGCTCCTGCGGGTCGACGCCGCAGGGCACGACGTCGACGCGATCGCTGTCGGCCGCGTGGTGTTCAATCAAGTCGGCGAGATCCTGCGGGCATTCGGCGATGACGCGATCGGCGCATCGGACGAGCTCGTCCTCGATGTCGAAGCGCAGATCCGGAAAGCCGTCGCTGTCCCCCTGATGCAGACGTCGAACGCGGCCCAGCGCATGAAAGGTGATGACCATGGGCAGGTCGAAGCGGCGCGCCGCCTGCAGCGTCGCCCAGCCGGACATGAAGAAATTGGCGTGCAGTACCGCGTATCGCGATCGTTGCAGCTGGATGTGCCGGCACAGCTCATGCGCGAAGGCCGGCATGTGCGCGAGCAGGAATTCCTTGGGAATCGGCTCCGCCGGGCCGGCTTCCAGGTGAATGACGCGTAGCCGCGGGGCCCAATCCACGATCTCGGGCAGCGTGCTGCCATCGCGCCGTGTGTAGACGTCGACGCCGCAGCCGGCGGCCGCCAGCGTTTGAGCCACCTTGGCAACGTAGACGTTCTGCCCGCCGCTGTCGACACCGCCCAGCGTGGTCAACGGAGAGGCATGCTCGCTGACGAGCGCGATTCGAAACATACGGTACTCCAGGCATAAGTGCGCCGGCCCCGCGCCGGCGGGTGCCTACAGCAGACGGTGTGCCCCAAGCGCGGCGGTCGCGATTCGAGCGACCGCGACAGCGCGAGCTTCTCTGGGAAAACACCCGCCTGACGCTTGAGCATGGAGCTCGCGACACGGAAGCTCTTTCAAAGCGATCGGTAAATTCGCTCAGGGCGCCGCCGCGATCGCGCTTCCCCGGCCTGGTTCGGGGCACTCGATCGGGGCATCTGTCTTGCAGGCTGTGCCGACTGGCGGCAGCTGACCGCCTCGCCTCTGCCGAAGCGGCGCAAGAAAGCCCATGTCGACATCTACCAGCTCGGAAGCTGCCGAACTGCATCGGCGCCTGATCACGGCGCGCGCGCCGCCGAGCGCGCTGCTCGACGGCATGGATAGGCTGCTGCATCTCGACGCTGCGGCGACATGCTATCTGGCACCGTCGGCCGACGGTATCGAGTCCGTCCGGTCGGCGGCCGGTGCCGCTGCCGACGCACTGCCGTGGCTGCATGCCGGGTTGGCCGAGCCGGTGGCGGCGGCGCTCACCAGCGCGCGCCGCTATCGGCGCCTCATCGAGACCGAAGCCTTGGTGCTGCCCCCGGACATCGGCGAGGGCTATCTGGTTGTCGGCGCGGAACCGCTGTCCGCTGGGCGCGATGACGAGACCATTCAGGATCCCGGCCTTGTGCAGGATCCGGGCCTGATGCTGATCTGGTTCCATCGGCGCGACGGCGGCAGCTGGCCGGCCGGCGCGAATACGAAGGACACCTATCGCGAGCTCGATCGCTGGCTGATGGCATTGGGGCACGATCTGAAGAATCCGCTGAACCTGGCGCTGCTGAACGCCGAGATCCTGGCGCGCCGCGCCGACCTGCGGCATCACGCCGCGGTGCTCAGGGCAACCGAGGCGATCCGCGGCGCGATCCTGGTCCAGGCGGCGATCATCAATGATCTGCTCGAGCTGTCGCGTGCCCATGCCGGTCTGATCACCTTGCGGCTGGTGCCGGCGGATCTGCGGCGTTCGCTGCAGGCGATCGGCGCCATGCTGCACGA
>JBFWXS010000087.1:5060-13879 GCA_050187175.1 Burkholderiaceae bacterium | reverse complement strand
ATATGGAGGCGGGGGTCGGAATCGAACCGGCGTACACGGCTTTGCAGGCCGCTGCATAACCACTCTGCCACCCCGCCAGGGTGAGGCCGGAATCTTGCGTTCCGGTCTGGATCGGCACTGGCCGCTGGCCGGTGCCCGGGGCCATGCGGGACACGGCGCCGTCGTTCTTTGAACGGGGGCGGAGTATAACACGCGTTTCATAGAGCGTTTGACGCTCGGAAATGCCGCGCGCCTGGGCCGTTCAGGCGGCCGCCCAGGCCTCCGGCCAGGTCGCCCTGACCGCGCTCGCCAGTGAGCGCAGCAGCGGATCGTTGTCGCGGTCGCGCAGATGCACGAAGACCAGCTGCGTGCTGGTCCGGGCGTACGGATGGATCGCCATGCGTCCCGCTCGCTCGGCGAGCTCGGCCAGGTCCGCCCGTACCAGCGAGATGCCGATGCCGGCCTCGATCATGGCGCGAATGGCGATGTCATTGTCCGAGGTCACCGACGAGTTGACCTCGACGCCGCCTTGCTCGGCCACCAGGCGATCGAGCATGCGCGCGTAGGCATTGCCGGGCGAGGTGGTGATCCACGGCAGGGCGGCGAGCTGAGCCCAGCTCGCCTCGGCGATGCGCTCGCGCCAGGCCGCCGGCCCGCAGACGCGATAGTCGAGCGTGCGCAGCGGTACGCAGCGCATGTCCTCGCCCGCACCCTGCGACAGCAGGAAGGCGGCGTCGAGTTCGCCGATGCGCACGCCCTGCAGCGCGGCGGCCGAACTGCGCACCTGCACGCTCAGCCCGACCAGAGGACAGGTCTCGCGCAGTTCGGAGATGACTTGCGCGATGCGGCTCAGCGTCGGGTCGTTGTTGCTGCCCATGGCGAGCTCGCCGGCGGTCTGGCCGCTGAGCTCGCGTGCCAGCGAATTGAAGTCGCGCGCTTCGGCGAGCACGCGGCGGGCCTTGCTCATCAGCGTGCGGCCGGCGCGGGTCAGTTCCAGGCCGCGGCTGGTGCGATCGAACAGCGCGATGCCGAAGCTGCGCTCCAGCGACTTGATCTGGGCGCTGGCGGCCGGCTGGCTGATGTGCAAGCGCTCCGCGGCGCGCGTCAGATGCTGCTCTTCGGCGACGGTGACGAAGGTGCGCAGATGGTGCAGGTCCATGGCCGAACTATATGCCGATCGGCGGTGCGCACGGACGATGCGCCGCAGCATCCGCCTGGCCGATCAGCGTCTTCCGAAAATGTGATTGGACCTTGCCGGCAGCGCTTCCTATCCTCGCCGCATCTTCCGTCCGGACCGACTCGTTGTGATGCGTGCGATCGACCTGCTGGATCATGGCCTGGCCCTCGCGCCGACGCGCCCCTGCGTGATCGAGGGGGAGCGCGTCCATACGCATGAGCAGGTCGCGTCGCTGTCGCACCGCGTCGCCGCCGGCCTGCGCGCGGCGGGCCTGCGCCGCGGCTCGCGCGTCGCGCTGTACGGCCCCAATGCGGCGCAGACCGTCGTGGCCATGGTCGGGCTGCTGCGCGCCGGGGCGGTCTGGCTGCCGGTGCATCAGCGCAATCCGCTGAAGGAGAACCTGGCGTTCCTGGCGGAAAATGCTTGCGAGTTCATCTTCTTCCACAGCAGCGTGGCCGACGAAGTGGCCGCGCTGCGTGCCGGACTGCCGGCCGTCGTCGGCGCGGTATGCCTGGACCGCGCGCTGCCGCAGGCGCCGGGTTTCGACGATTGGGCCGCCGGCTACGACGAGCCGTTCCCGGACGACGAGCACGGTCCCGAGGATCTGGCCTGGATCAAGGCGACCGGCGGCACCACCGGCCGTCCGAAGAGCGTCATGATCTGCCACCGCAATGCGCAAGCGCTGTTCGCGACCTTTCATCTGTGCATGCCGCTGCAGGAGCCGCACGTCAACCTGGTGGCGGCGCCGCTGACGCACGGCGCGGGCAACATCGCGCTGTCCATCCTGTTCGGCGGCGGCACGCTGGTGCTGCTCGATCGCGTCGATCCGGTCCGCACGCTGGATGCGATCGAGCGCCATCGCGTGACCACGCTGTTCCTGCCGCCGACTGCCATCTACAGCCTGCTCGACGAACCGTCGGTGCGCCGCCGCGACTTCTCGTCGCTGCGCTACTTCATCTCAGCCGGCGCGCCGATCTCGACCGAGAAGCTCGCCGAGTCGCTCGAGGTCTTCGGTCCGGTCATGACGCAGGCCTGGGGCCAGACCGAGGCGCCGTTCATTTGCACCTATCTTGGCCCCGGTGAGCTCGCTGTCGACGATGCCGCGCTGCGCGCGCGGCGGCTGCGCAGCTGCGGCCGGCCGAGTCCGCTGACGCGCGTGGCTGTGATGGACGACGAGGGCAGGCTGCTGCCGCCGAACGAGACCGGCGAGCTGGTGGTGCGCGGCGACCTGGTGATGAAGGGCTACTTCGAGCGTCCCGACGAGAACGAGAAGGCCTCACGCTTCGGCTGGCATCACACCGGCGATGTCGGCTACCGCGACGAGGACGGCTACTTCTACATCATCGATCGCAAGAAGGACATGATCATCAGCGGCGGCTTCAACATCTATCCGAGCGAAGTCGAACAGGTGCTGTGGGCGCACCCGGCGATTCTCGATTGCGCCGTGATCGGTGTACCCGATGCCAAGTGGGGCGAGGCGCTGAAGGCGGTGGTCGAGCTGAAGGCCGGCGCGCAGGTGGCCGAGGACGAGCTGCGCGACTACTGCCGCGCGGCGCTCGGCGGCATGAAGACGCCGAAGTCCTTCGAGGTCTGGCCCACGCTGCCGCGCAGCGGGCTGGGCAAGGTGCTCAAGCGCGAGATCCGCGAACGCTACTGGCAGGGACAGGAGCGCCGCGTCTGAACGCAGCGCCCGGGTGGCGCATTCGGGCGGCGCGCGGCGGCGCCATCGCGGCGTCGCCGCCGGCATGACAGGAGGAGATCAGAGCAATGGAAGTCATACCCATGGACGCCGGCCTGGGCTGCGAAGTCCGCGACGTCGATCTGTCGCGTCCGCTCGCGCAGCAGCAGATCGATGCGCTGCGGCAGGCCTTCGTCGACCACGGCGTGATGGTCGTTCGCGGCCAGCAGCTCGACGAAGCGCAGATGGTCGCGTTCAGCCGCTACTTCGGTCCGGAGGAGTCGTATCAGTCGACGCTGAGTCAGTATCTGCGGCCGGGGTTCCCGCAGATCCAGGTGCTGTCGAACATCGTGGAGAACGGCCGGCCGCTGGGCGTGCGCGATGCGGGCCAGTACTGGCACACCGATCGCTCCTATGTGACGCATCCGGCCTGGAGCTCCATCCTTTATTCGCTGCGCATTCCGCGCGACGACACGGGGCGCCCGCTCGGCGACACGGTGTTCTCGAACATGGTGGCGGCCTATCACGCCTTGCCCGCCGAGCGGCAGGCGCAACTGTCGAAGCTGTCCGCGTGGCACGAGTACGTGTTCCGCTTCAGCGAGAAGAACGATTCGCTGCCGGGCCTGGCGCAGCCGATCGTGATCGCGCATCCGATCACCGGCAAGCCCTGCCTGTACGTGAACAAGGGCTTCACGCGGCACATCGTCGGCATGTCCGAGGCCGACAGCGAGCAGCTGCTCGAGGAGCTGTATGCGCACGTGGCGCGCGACGAGTTCCTGTACCGCCACCACTGGCGGGAAGGCGACGTCCTGATGTGGGACAACTTCAGCACCCAGCACTGCGCAATCAGCGACTACGGACCGGAAACGCCGCGCCTGATGTGGCGGACCGTCGTCAAGGGTTTTCCGGTCAAGGGTTTCGCGACGGATCGCGAAACGCGGCAGTAGTGCCAGGCAAGGCAGCCCGGTGTCCGGGAAAGCATCGAGGCACCCCAGTTCATCCAGCAGACGAGGAGACCAAGATGGCGCAGAGCTTCGATAACAGCCGCCGACGCTTCGGCGCGGCGGCGCTGGCCGCCGGCACGATAGGCCTGGCTTCGCCGGTGGCGCGGGCGCAGAGCTACCCCAGCCGGCCGATCAAGATCATCGTGCCGTTCGGGCCGGGCGGTGCGGCGCAGAACCTGTCCGAACGCGTCGGCCGCGAGATCGCCAACGAGCTCGGGCAGCCGTTCATTCCCGACTACCGCGGCGGCGCGGCCGGACTCATCGCCGCGGAAGCGGTCGCCAAGGCCGATCCGGACGGCTACACCTTGCTGCTGGGCGTGCCCAGCGCCATGTCGGTGGCGCCGACGATCATGCGGTCGGCGACCAAGTTCGACCCGATGACCGCTTTCCTGCCGATCTCTATGCTGGCCACGACGCCGTTCGTGCTGTTCGTCAACGCGAACGTGCCGGCGCAGGACTTTCCGGCGCTGATCGCTCATGCCAAGGCCAATCCCGGCAAGCTGAACTTCGGCAGCATAGGCGCGAACGGCACCGACTACATTGCGGGTGACGTGCTGCAGAAGGCGACCGGCACGCGCATGACGAACATTCCGTACAAGAGCGTGTCGGCGCTGCTGCTGGACGCAGTCGCGGGCCGAGTGGACGTGGCTATCCTCAGCCCGATCCCGATCCGCCAGTTCGTCGACCAGGGCAAGCTGCGCATCCTGGCGGTGACCTCCAGCCAGCGTTCGCCGGCGCCCTCGCTGAAGGACGTGCCCACCGTGGCCGAGCAAGGCGTGCCGGGCTACGAGATCCTGTCGTGGTACGGCTATTTCGCGCCCGCCGGCACGCCGGCGGAAGTGGTGACGCGCGTCAATGCCGCGACTCAGCGCGCGGTGGCCAAGCCGGACATCCAGTCCTATCTGCTGTCGCAGGGGCTGAGCCCGCTGCAGCTGTCGCCGGCTCAGTTCAAGGACTATTACGAAGCCGACTCGCGCCGCTGGGTGAAGTTCATCCGCGACGCGAACATCCCGATCGAATAGGCACAGGGCACTGCAGATGGCCACAGCGTGCATCGCCGGCATAGGCGAGACCGAGTACCGCCGGTGGGGCGGCATCACCGACCGCAACGAGTTCCAGCTGGCCTGCCAGGCGATCATGGCCGCGGCCGACGATGCGGGCCTGCCTGTCACCGAGATCGACGGCGTGGCGTGCTTCGCCGATACGTCGATCGATGCCTCGGTGTTCCAGGTGGGCCTGGGGCTGGCAGACCTCAGCTTCTCGGCCTCGGTCTGGGGCGGGCGCGGCGGCGGCCCCTGCGGCGCGCTGGCGCTGGCCGCCGGCGCGGTGGCCAGCGGCCAGGCCAACTACGTCGCCGTGTTCCGCAGCCTGTGCCAGGGGCAGTCGCGCCGCTATGGCCAGTTCTATGCGCAGCGCACGCACAGCGACATGGTCGGTCCCTTCGGGCTGTTCTCTGCCGCGCAAGGCCTGGCCATGGTCGCGCAGCGCTATCGGCACGAATACGGATTCCGCGACGAAGACCTCGCCGCGATCGCGCTGATGAGCAACCGCAATGCGCAGCGCAATCCGCGCGCGGTGATGCACGGACGGCCGCTGACGCTCGAGAAGTACATGGCGGGCCGTATGATCGTCGACCCGTTCCGTCTGTACGACTGCTGCCTGGAGACCGACGGCGCCTGCGCGGTGATCGTCACGACGCCGGAGCGCGCGCGCGATCTGCGCAAGCCGGCAGTGAACATCCTCGCGGCCACGCAGGGCGCCGACCCCGGCTTCGGCACCGGCGCCATGGGCTCGCACAACATGCCGGGCGCCAGCTATACCACCGGCGGCCAGGTCAAGACCGCACGCCGGCTGTTCGAGCTGGCCGGGCTGACGCCCGACGACATCGACGTGGCGCAGTTCTACGATCACTTCGGCGCGATGATCTTCATCACGCTCGAGGACTTCGGCTTCTGCGGGCGCGGCGAAGGGCCGGCCTTCATTGCTCAGGGGCTGGCCGAGTGGGGCAGCGGCCGCATGCCGATCAACACGCACGGCGGCAGCCTGGCCGAGGCCTACGTGCACGGCATGAACCACATCATCGAAGGTGCTCGGCAGCTGCGCGGCGAATCGACCAGCCAGGTCGCGGGCGCCCGTACCTGCCTGGTGACCGGGGCGTCGGAGATCAATCCGACCAGCGCCGCCATCCTGGGAGTCTGAAATGCCGTACCTGAGCACGCCGGCCCCGGGCATGGACGAGATCAGCGCGCCGTTCTGGGCGCATTGCGCCGAGCGCAGGCTGTGCTTCCAGAGCTGCGGCGACTGCGGTGGCCTCGCCCATCCGCCGATTCCGATCTGCCCCCATTGCCGTTCATTGAATCGGCAATGGCGCCAGGCGCCCGACACGGCATCGGTCTTCTCGTTCGTCTGGGTGCATACCGCCGCGCATGAATCGGTGCGCGAATCTCTACCGTACAACGTGGTTCTGGTCGAGTTTCCGGAGCTGCCCGGCATTCGTCTGGTCAGCAACGTGATCGACGTGCAGCCGGGCGAGCTGGCGATCGGCGATGCGCTGACGCTGGTCTGGGAAGAGGGCGGCGGCGGGCAGATGCTGCCGCGCTTTCGCCGCAGGGGCGCTGCGCCCTAGCTGGCCGGCGCCGCGCCGTTTGCCGGCGCCGTGACGTTTGCCGACGTCGTGGCATTTGCCGACGCCATGGCATTTGCCGACGTCATGGCATTTGCCGGCACTGCGGCGTCAACTCGGCGGGCGGCGTCACGACGAGCGGTCCTCGGCACGGACGGCTGTCACGGCGGTACGGCAGAGTTTCTGGGAGAATCGTCGGGTCGTGCAGACCGGGCGTTCACGCTCGGCTCGATTTCTCCCGTACGCCCGCCCCATGAGCCTTCCTGGACAAGAAAAAGACCTGGCCGCCACGCCGGCCCGGCAGCGCCGGCCGCTGCGCCGTCGCCCGCTGTTCTGGCTGCTGCTGCTAGCGGCCTTGCTGGCTGCGTGGTTCGCCTGGCGCGGCGGTTACCTGCGCGGACTGCCGTGGCTGCCGCAGCCGGCGACGACCGCAGGTTCGGCGGACGACCTGTCCGGCGCGAGACCCGGTGGCGCGGGCGGGCCCGGCTCTGCGGCCGGACCGGCCGGTGCCTCGGGCGCACCCGGCGGGGCGGGTGGAACGGTTTCGGGAGGGCCGCGACGCCCAGGAGCGGGGCCAGGCGCCTCCGGTGGGCCGAACCGTATCCTGCCGGTCACGGTAGCGCCGGCGACGCAGGCCGACGTGCCGGTGGTGCTCAATGCGCTCGGCACGGTCACTTCGCTGCGGACCGTGGTGGTGCGCCCGCAGGTCGACGGCCCGCTGCTGCGCGTGCTGTTTCGCGAAGGCCAGCTGGTGAACGCGGGGGAACTGCTGGCAGAGATCGATCCGCGTCCGTTCCAGGCCCAGCTGGCGCAGGCCGAGGGGCAGCTGGCGCGCGATCAGGCGCTGCTGGAGAACGCGCGGCTCGACCTGAAGCGTTATGAGACGCTGGTAGCGCAGGAGGCGGCCAGCGAACAGCAGCTCGATACGCAGCGCGCGCTGGTGCGGCAGTACGAGGGCACGGTGCGCGTCGACCAGGGCCAGATCGACACGGTGCGGCTGCAGCTCAGCTACACGCGGATCACGGCGCCGTTCTCGGGCCGTCTCGGTCTCAGGCAAGTGGACCCGGGCAACATCGTCCGCTCCAGCGACGCCAATGGCCTGGTGACGATCACGCAGCTACGGCCGATCGCGGTCAGCTTCTCGCTGCCGGAGAAGGATCTGGCGCCGGTGCTGCGGCGTTATCGCGCCAACCAGGCCATGACAGTGCAGGCGCTGGATCGCGACCAGCGCACCGAGCTGGCCGCGGGCCGGCTCACGACGCTCGACAATCAGATCGACATCACCACTGGCACGCTGAAGATGAAGGCCGAGTTCAGCAATGCCGACGGGCGCCTGTTCCCCAACCAGTTCGTCAACGTGCGGCTGCGCGTCGACACGCTGCAGGCGGCGACGGTGGTGCCGAGCGCGGCGGTGCAGCGCGGCTCGCCGGGCACCTTCGTTTACGTGGTCGGCGAGGACAAGCGCGCCGTGCTGCGCAAGGTCGAGCTCGGGCCGGTCGACGGCGAGCGCACGGTGATCCGCAGCGGCGTCGCGCCGGGCGAGCGCGTCGTCATCGACGGCGTCGATAATCTGCGCGACGGGTTGCAGGTGGATCCGATCAGCAAGGTCGACGCCGAGCGCGCGGCGACGCAGCCGGGCGTCTCGCGGCGGCGGCAGGGCGCGGGGCTCGGGCCGGCCGGCGCGGCGGCTGCCGCGGCAGCATCCGGGTCCGGCGCGGCGCGCGGCCAGGCGGGCGCGCGCGACGGCGCCTCGCCGGGCGCTCCGGCGAACGGTGCGTCGGCGAGCGGTGCGTCGGCTAGCGGTGCGTCGGCTAGCGGTGCGTCGGCTAGCGGCGGGGCCGCGGCCGATCGCCCGGCGTCAGGCGATCGAGCGCCCGGCACTGCGGCAGGCGCTCCGGCGACCGCGCGCTGAACGCACCGGGCGAGCCTGGCCATGAACCTGTCGCGTCCGTTCATCCTGCGGCCGGTCGCCACCTCCTTGCTGATGGTGGCGATCATGCTGGCCGGGCTGGTCGGCTACCGGCTGCTGCCGCTGTCCGCGCTGCCCGAGGTGGACTACCCGACGATCCAGGTGTCGACGCTGTATCCGGGCGCCAGCCCCGACGTGATGACCTCGTCCATCACGGCGCCGCTGGAGCGGCAGTTCGGCCAGATGCCGGGGCTGAAGCAGATGTCGTCGACCAGTTCGGGTGGCGCCTCGGTCGTCACGCTGCAGTTCGAGCTGGCGCTGTCGCTGGACGTGGCCGAGCAGCAGGTGCAGGCGGCGATCAACGCGGCCATGACCATGCTGCCGACCGATCTGCCGGCGCCGCCGGTCTACAGCAAGGTCAACCCGGCCGACGCGCCGGTGCTGACGCT
>JBFWXS010000087.1:0-4960 GCA_050187175.1 Burkholderiaceae bacterium | reverse complement strand
GTCGCGCTGGTGGTGATGGTCATCTTCGTGTTCCTGCGCAATCTGTCGGCGACGCTGATCCCTAGCGTGGCGGTGCCGCTGTCGCTGGTGGGCACCTTCGGCGTCATGTATCTGGCCGGCTTCTCGCTGAACAATCTGACGCTGATGGCGCTGACCATTGCCACCGGCTTCGTCGTCGACGATGCGATCGTGATGATCGAGAACATCTCGCGCTACCTGGAGGAGGGCGAGTCGCCGCTGGCGGCGGCGCTCAAGGGGGCCAAGCAGATAGGCTTCACCATCATCTCGCTGACCTTCTCGCTGGTCGCCGTGCTGATTCCGCTGCTGTTCATGGGCGACGTGGTCGGGCGGCTGTTCCGCGAGTTCGCGATCACGCTGGCGGTGGCCATCCTGATCTCGGCCGTGGTGTCGCTGACGCTGACGCCGATGATGTGCGCGCGCCTGCTGCGGCATGTGCCGCCGCAGCGGCAGGGCCGCCTGTATCACGCTACCGGTGCCATGTTCGACCGGCTGATCGCCGCGTACGGCCGCTGGCTGAACTGGGTGCTCGACCGCGAGGCCTGGACGCTGCTGGTGGCGGTGCTGACGCTGGGCCTGACCGTCTGGCTGTACATCATCGTGCCCAAGGGGTTCTTTCCGGTGCAGGACACCGGCGTGATCCAGGGCATCTCGGAGGCTTCGCAGTCGATCTCGTTCCCGGCGATGGCCGAGCGGCAGCGCGCACTGGTGCGCGAGATCATGAAGGACCCGGCGGTGGACAGCGTCAGCTCGTTCATCGGCATCGACGGCGTCAATCCCACGCTGAACACCGGCCGCGTGCTGATCAACCTGAAGCCGAAGGCGCAGCGCGACGCCAATGCCGAAGGCGTGATCCAGCGGCTGCGTGCGTCGCTCGAAGGCGTGCCGGGCATCCGGCTGTACATGCAGCCGGTGCAGGATCTGACGATCGAGGATCGCGTCAGCCGCACGCAATACCAGTTCACGCTGGAGGACGCCAATCCCGAGCGCTTGAACCTGTGGGTGCCGCGGCTGCTCGAACGGCTGCGCGGGCTGCCGCAGCTCGCCGACGTGGCCAGCGATCTGCAGGACCGCGGGCTGCAGGCCTTTCTCGAGGTCGACCGGGATGCCGCCGGGCGGCTGGGCGTGTCCATGCTGGCGATCGACAATGCGCTGTACAGCGCGTTCGGCCAGCGGCAGATCTCGACCATCTTCACGCAGTCGAACCAGTATCGCGTGGTGCTCGAGGTGGCGCCTGCGTATCAGACGGGTCCGCGCTCGCTGGAGTCGCTGTACGTCACCGGCCGTGACGGCCAGTTGGTGGCGCTGTCCAGCATCGCGCGCGTCGTCGAGCGGCCCGCGTCGCTGGTCGTGAATCACATCGCGCAGTTTCCGGCGGCGACGATCTCGTTCAATCTGACGCCCGGTACTTCGCTGGGCGAGGCGGTCGCGGCGATCCGCGCCGCCGAGCGCGAGCTGGGGCTGCCCGACAGCATGCAGACCAGCTTCCAGGGCGCCGCGCTGGCCTTCCAGGCCTCGCTGGACAGCACGCTGCTGCTGATCCTGGCCGCGATCGTCACGATGTACATCGTGCTCGGCGTGCTGTACGAGAGCTACATCCATCCGGTCACCATCCTGTCGACGCTGCCGTCGGCGGGCGTAGGCGCGCTGCTGGCGCTGCTGCTGGCGGGCAGCGATCTGGGCATCGTCGCGGTGATCGGCATCGTGCTGCTGATCGGCATCGTCAAGAAGAACGCGATCATGATGATCGACTTCGCGCTCGATGCCGAGCGCGGGCAGGGGCTGGCGCCGCGCGAAGCGATCGTGCAGGCCTGCCTGCTGCGCTTCCGGCCCATCCTGATGACGACGCTGGCGGCGCTGCTGGGCGCGCTGCCGCTGATGCTGGGCACCGGTGTCGGTTCCGAGCTGCGCCGGCCGCTGGGCATCACGATGGTCGGCGGGCTGCTGCTGAGCCAGGTGCTCACGCTGTTCACGACGCCGGTCATCTACCTGGCCTTCGAGCGCAGCGCCCGCTGGTTCGCGCAGCGGCGGCAGGCTAGGCTGCACGATGCGGAGCCGCCGGCATGAGCGGCTACGAGCTGTTCATCCGCCGGCCGGTGGCGACCACGCTGCTGACGCTGGCCATCGTGCTGGCCGGGCTGGCCGCCTTCCGTCTGCTGCCGGTCTCGCCGCTGCCGCAGGTCGACTATCCGACGATCTCGGTCTCGGCCTCGCTGCCCGGCGCCAGTCCCGAGGTCATGGCCGCGACCGTGGCCACGCCGCTGGAACGGGCGCTGGGCACGATCGCCGGCGTCACCGAGATGACGTCGAACAGCTCGCTGGGGCAGACGCGCATCGTGCTGCAGTTCGATCTGAACCGGAAGATCGAGGCTGCGGCGAACGACGTGCAGGCGGCGATCAATGCCGCGCGCGCCGGCCTGCCCAGCGGCCTGGTGCGCAACCCGACCTATCGCAAGGTCAACCCGGCGGACGCGCCCATCATGATCGTCGCGCTGACATCGGACACGATGACGCAGGGCCAGCTGTATGACGTAGCGTCGACGGTGCTGGCGCAGCGGCTGTCGCAGGTCAGCGGCGTCGGCCAGGTCAGCGTAGGTGGCAGCTCGCTGCCGGCGGTGCGCGTGCAGGTCAATCCGACGCAGCTTGACCGCTACGGCATCGGCATCGAAGCCGTGCGCACGGCGATCGCGGCGGCCAATGCGAACCGGCCCAAGGGCTCGGTGTCGGACGGCGAGCGGCACTGGCAGATCGGCGCCAATGACCAGTCGCTGCAGGTGGCCGACTATGTTCCGTTGATCGTCGCCTACCGCAACGGCTCGGCGGTGCGGCTGGCCGACGTCGCGACGGTGCGCGAATCGGTGGAGGACGAGCGGAACGCGGGCTCGGCCAACGGCAAGCCGTCGGTGCTGCTGATCATCAATCGCGAGCCGGCCGCCAATATCATCGACACCGTCGACCGCATCTACGATGTGCTGCCGGCGCTGCGCTCCTCGGTGCCGGCGACGGTCGAGCTCGACGTCGTCATGGACCGCACGCCGACGATCCGCGCCTCGCTGCGCGAGGTCGAGCGTACGCTGATGATCTCGGTGGCGCTGGTCGTGATGGTGGTGTTCCTGTTCCTGCGCAAGCTGCGCGCCACGCTGATCCCGGCGGTGGCGGTGCCGACCTCGCTGATCGGCACCTTCGGCGTCATGTATCTGGCCGGCTATACGCTCGACAATCTGTCGCTGATGGCGCTGACCATAGCCACCGGCTTTGTCGTCGACGATGCGATCGTCGTGCTCGAGAACATTGCGCGCCGCGTCGAGGCCGGCGAGCCGCCGATGCAGGCGGCGATCCACGGCGTGCGCGAGGTCGGTTTCACCGTGGTTGCGATCAGCCTGTCGCTGATCGCGGTCTTCATTCCCATCCTGGCCATGGGCGGCATCGTCGGGCGGCTGTTCCGCGAGTTCGCGGTGGTGCTGTCGGTGGCCATCCTGATCTCGATGCTCATCTCGTTGACGACCACGCCGATGCTGTGCGCGCGCTGGCTGCGGCCGACGCATGCGCAGCGCGAAGGCTGGCTGGCGCGCGCCGGGCGTAGAGGGATGGAGCGGCTGACCGCCGGCTACGCGCGCAGCCTCGGCTGGGCGCTCGATCACGGCTGGCTGATGCTGCTGGTGCTGGCCGCGACCATCGCGCTGAACGTCTGGCTGTACGCGATCGTGCCCAAGGGCTTCTTTCCGCAGCAGGACACCGGCCGGCTGATGGGCTTCATCCGCGCCGACCAGAGCATCTCGTTCCAGGCGATGCGCGGCAAGCTGGCCTCCTTCATCGAGATCGTGCGCCGCGACCCGGCGGTGAGCACGGTGACCGGCTTCACCGGCGGCTCGCGCGTCAATAGCGGGCAGATGTTCATCACGCTCAAGCCGCTGGCCGAGCGCGAGCCGGCGGAGAAGGTGATCGCGCGGCTGCGCGCGGCCACGGCGCGCGTGCCGGGCGCTTCGCTGTTCATGTTTCCCGTGCAGGACATCCGTGTCGGCGGCCGCCAGAGCAGCTCGCAGTTCCAGTACACGCTGCAGGCCGACGACCTGCAGGAGCTGCGCACCTGGGAGCCGCGCATCCGGGCCGCGCTGAGCCGGCTGCCCGAGCTGGTCGACATCGACACCGACCAGGAAGACCGCGGCCTGCAGACCACGCTGACCATAGACCGCGACGCCGCGGCGCAGCTCGGCATCGCCACGCGGCAGGTCAGCAACCTGCTGAACAATGCCTACGGGCAGCGGCAGGTGTCGACGATCTATGCGCCGCTCAATCAATACCATGTGGTGCTCGAGGTGGCGCCGTCGTTCCGCACCAGTCCCGGCGACCTGAACAGCCTGAACCTGCCCAATGCCCAGGGCAGCCCGGTGCCGCTGTCGGCGATCGCGAAATGGGGGCCGACCACCACGCCGCTGGGCGTCAGCCACCAGGGACAGTTCGCCGCGTCGACCATCTCGTTCAATCTGGCCGAAGGCTATGCGCTGTCGGATGCGACGGTGGCGATCCAGGACACGATGTCGCGCATCGGCGTGCCCACCACGCTGTGGGGCAGCTTCGAGGGCACGGCCGGCAGCTTCCAGCGCTCGATGGCCAGCCAGCCTTACCTGATCCTGCTGGCGCTGATCACGGTCTACATCGTGCTGGGCATGCTGTACGAGAGCCTGATCCACCCGGTCACCATCCTGTCGACCTTGCCGTCGGCCGGCGTCGGCGCCTTGCTGGCGCTGATCGCCAGCGGCACGGAGTTCAGCCTGATGGCGCTGATCGCAGTCATGCTGCTGATCGGCATCGTCAAGAAGAACGCGATCCTGATGATCGACTTCGCGCTGGCCGCCGAACGCAATGACGGGCTGTCGCCGCGCGAGGCCATCCATCGCGCCTGCCGGCTGCGCTTCCGGCCCATCCTGATGACGACGATGGC
>JBFWXS010000086.1:6497-14283 GCA_050187175.1 Burkholderiaceae bacterium | reverse complement strand
GGATGGCGGCCATGAGGCTGCTCGAGACCGGCCGGCATGTGCCCTTGATGGTCGAAGCCGGCATGGTCGGCTACCTGCCGTCGCCCGCCGATCCGTTCCTGTTCAATTATCGAAACATGTTCAACGGCAGCATGCTGTGCGACGTGCTGACCGTGCTGGGCGTGATGACCGGCGGCCCGCGCAACCGCAGCATCGGCGTGCTGGGTGCCGCGCAGATCGACTCGGACGGCAACCTGAACACGAGCCGGCTGCCGAATCTGCTGCTGACCGGTTCGGGCGGCGGCAACGACATCGCCAGCGGCGCATCGGAAATCCTGGTGACCATCGGGCATGCGCGCAACCGCCTGGTCGGCAAGCTCGATTTCCGTACCAGCCCCGGGCGAGCCGTACGAACCATCGTCACGCCGCAGGGCGTTCTCGAGCGCAGCGGTGCGGACGAACCGTTCCGTCTGACGCGCGTCATGGCCGGCGAAGGCAGCAGCCTGGCGCAGCAGATTGCAGCGGCGCGCGACGGATGCGGCTGGGATCTGCAGTTCGCCGAGCAGGTCGAGATCGAGGCGCCGCCTACCAGCGACGAGATCGAGCTGTGCCGCCTGCTGGATCCCACCGGCCTGTTCCTCGGCTAGCAAGCGCGAACCGATGATGAGCTCCGACGTCAGCGAAACGATTTACCGCCGCGATCTGTTCGACGGCAGGGTGGTACTCGTCACGGGGGCCGGCTCGGGTATCGGCCGCGTGACGGCCCGCGCGTTCGCCGCGCTCGGCGCCTCCGTGCTGCTGTGCGGGCGCAGGCTCGACGCCTTGCAGCAGACCGAGCAGCAGATCGCCGACGCGGGCGGCCGCGCGGCCAGCTTCGCGATGACGATACGCGATCCGCAGCAGGCCGCCGATGCGGTGGCCGAGGCGGTCGATCGCTTCGGCCGGCTCGACGCGCTGGTGAACAATGCCGGCGGCCAGTTCGTCCAGCCCGCGATCGATCTGTCGGCCAAGGGCTGGCAGGCGGTCATCGATACCAATCTGAACGGCTCCTGGCACATGATGCAGGCGGCCGCTCGGCATTGGCGCGAGGCGGGACACGGCGGCGCGATCGTCAACGTCGTGCTCGATGTCTGGCGCGGCATACCGGGCATGGCGCATTCGGTCGCCGCGCGTGCCGGCGTCGTGTTCCTGTCCAAGACGATCGCCGTCGAATGGGCGCCGCTGCGGATTCGCGTCAACTGCGTGGCGCCCGGCATCGTCGACGGCGCCGGGCTGCAGAACTACGACGACGTGGTCCGGCGCAAGTGCACGAACGATGCCAATCCGCAGCGCCGCCTCGGCCGGCCGGAGGACGTCGCGCAGGCCTGTATCTATCTCGCCAGCCCAGCCGGCGATTTCGTCACCGGAGAAGTGCTGACCGTCGACGGCGGCCAGCAGCTCTGGGGCGACGTCTGGGCAGTCCCCAAGCCCGATTACTTTCGCATCAGCGAAGCCTGACGGGCAGCCCCGGAACCCGCTCAATACAATCACGAGGAGACATCGCATGATCAGCCGCCGACATCGATTCGCTGCGACTCTGGCGCTTGCGCTGGCCGCGGCGCCGGCTCTGGGACAGAACAGCGCCTATCCGACCCGGCCTATCCAGGTCGTCATTGCCTGGACGCCCGGCGGCATCGTCGATTCGATCGGGCGCACGTTCGCCGGTGTGTTCTCGCAGACGCTGGGCCAGCCGGCGACGGTCGTGAACCGCGTCGGCGCGGCCGGCACCATCGGCGCGCTGGCGGTCGCATCCGCCGCGCCCGACGGCTATACGCTGGGCTTCGGCCCGCTGACGCCGATCACGAATGCACCGCATCTGATGAAGTCGGTCACGTACCGTGCCGACTCGTTCGACTACATCTGCCAGGTATTCGAGAACGGCTTCGGCATCGTCGTTTCGCAGGATTCGCCGCTGAAGAACCTGTCGGACCTGATCGCCTACCTGAAGGCCAATCCGGGCGCTGCCTACGGCCATCTGGGCATAGGCGTGCTGTCGCATCTGTACGTCGAGAACATCGCTCACAACCAAGGCTTGACGGCCACCGGAACGCCGTACAAAGGCGAGGCCGAGATGCTGCCCGACGTCATGACCGGCCGCCTGAGCTTCGGCGTGGTCAGCGTGGCGGGAATGCGCGGCAAGTCGGTGCGGCTGCTCGGCGTATTCCTCGATCGCAGGCACCCGGCATTCCCCGACGTGCCGACCGTTTCCGAGGCGGGCCTGCCGACGCTGTCCGCGCCGCGCAACGGCTGGTTCGCGCCCAAAGGCCTGCCGCCCGAGACGCTGCGCAAGCTGCGCGCCGCCTGCGAGTCCGGCATGAACTCGAACGAGATCCAGAGCGCCTTCAATCGTGTCAACCAGCCCACTGCCTATCTCTCCGGTCCCGACCTCGCGGCCAAGACGGTCAGCGAGTTCGATCAGGCCGGCCGCCTGATCCGGTCGCTGAAGCTGAGCGAATGAGAGCCGCGCTGCGCCATTCAAGGAGAAACCGATGAATCCGGTCGAGATGAAGGAAGTCGTTCGCCGCGTGATGGAGGACGGCTTTAACAAAGCGGACTTCAGCGTCGTCGACGCGTCGTTCCATCCGCACTACGTGCGGCACGGCCATGCCGGCCAGCCCAGCGCGAACAGCCTGGCCGAGCACAAGGCGGCGCTCGCCACGCTGCATAGGCAGTTCTCCGGCGCCCGCTTCGTCATCCAGCAGATGCTGGCTGACGGCGACTGGGTCGCCGTGCGCTTCGAGCTGCAAGGCACGCATGCGGGCGAGGTGCTCGGCATCGCGGCGTCGGGGCGCGAGATCCGCCGGCCCACCGCCGCGTTTTTCCGCTTCGACGGCGACAAGATCGCGGAGGGGCACATCCTCAGCGATGTTTACGGGATGATGCAGCAGATCGGCGGTGCGCGAGGCTGACCCCGTCGCTCAGCGCTTCGCAGTTCCGGGCTCCGCTATCCTGCGGTGCTGGGCCGCCACGACCTGCGACGGCGCCACTTTTGACATGATCACCTGCAGCTTGTTCTTCAGGCCGGTGACCACGTCGGCTTCGCCGTCCATCATGGCCTTGAAGCCCATGCGCGCGACTTCTGCCGGATCGGCCTTGTCATCGGAAGCGACCTTGGTATCTAGCATGTCGGCGCGCGCGAAGAACTCCGTATCCGTTGCGCCAGGCATGAGGCAGGTGACGGTCACGCCGGTGCCTTTCAGCTCGTTGCGCAGCGCGGCGGCGAACGAATCCACGAATGCCTTGCTGGCGTTGTATACCGCCTGATAGCTGCCCGGCATGAAGCCGGCGATCGAGCCGGTGATCAGCACGCGGCCGCCGCCCTGCTCGCGCATCCTGGGGATCAGCCGATGCAGTAGATAGAGCGTGCCCGTAATGTTCGTATCAATGACATGCTGGATAGCGCCGAAGTCCTGCTCGAGAAAGGCATGGCCGAGACCGTGGCCGGCGTTTGCCAGCAGCGCGCCGATCGGACGGCCGCCGATGACCGCGCACAGTTCCTCGATGCCCTGGCGGCTGGCAAGCTCGACCTGCAGCGCTTCGACATCGACGCCGTGGGCCCGGCAGTCGGCCGTCGCCTGATCCAGCGGCTGGTCTGCCGCGATGACGAGGTCGAAGCCCTCCCTGGCGCAGCAGAGTGCGAGCTGATAGCCGATGCCGGAGGAAGCTCCGGTAACGACGGCAAGAGAGCGGGTAGTCATGTTCATGCGTAGCTCCTGTTCGCAGTGGAGCTGGGCGCAAACGACGTGCCCCGCGAAGCGGCCTCAGATCCCGACGGGTCGCGACCAGGGCAGGCAGCCGACCGCCAGCGCGGAGTTGCTGACGAGCAGGGCTCCGTGCCGGTGCAGTTTCCATGAGTCGGCGGGCCGCTCCAGCGCCACCGCCCAAACGCCGCCGCCGCGGTCCGTCCACAGGACGCGCGCGTCGATGCCGGCCAGGGCGCTGAAAGCCGCACTGCTGCTGACGCCGGGCGCGAAGATGACCAGCACGCGATCGCCCGGATCCGCAGTGGGCACGACTGCGAGCGTGCCGGCCGTGACGGCAGCCATCGCGAGGGCCGCAGCGGCGCTGCGGTCGCTACTGTCCGCCGTGTTTCCGCGGCCGCGGCTGCCGCGGCCGCGGCCGCGTCGCCGGATGAACAGCCAGCCGAGAATTGCCGGTACCACGCCGAATGCGAAGAACCAGATGAGGTCCCAGACGAGCGGATTGGCTGCGTCCATCCGGATCCGGTGTAGGCCTATGAGCCAGTGCGAAAGCAGCGCGTCGAGGATATGCCACGCGCCGAAGCCCATCAGCGCGGCACCCCATAGCGTCCTGTCGGCGCCGGGTTTGGCCAGCCGGGCACGATCGCGCCACAGTCGATAGAGCGCAACCGCGGCGATGACGTACATCAGCACATGAAACAGGCCGTCGGCGAGAATCTGCGTGCGCAGGTCCTGAACCGCGGCGACATTCGACAGCAGATGGTGCCACTGCAGAACCTGATGCAGCAGAATGCCGTCGAAGAATCCTCCGATGGACAGGCCCAGCAGGAAGCCGGTCCACGCCAAAGGGCGTTCGATCTGATCGCGCATTGTCCACTCCGCATGAGCCGATTCTCCGGCTGACTTGTGGCGCAGCAAGGAGCGGGCCCTTGCGGGAGGACGTGGACCTGGCGCGTCCCCGGCTTCCTCGGAGGGATCGCTTCATGGCGGCCGGCCTCGCGGGCGGTCCGCCGGCGATCCGTAAACGGGTAGGCTTTGCGGCAACTGTTGCTGCCGTGCGAAACGGGCCGCTCGCGTGGCAGCGGGCTGGCAGCGCGTCGTCAGCCGAACCGGCCGCCCGACACGTGGATCACCTCGCCGCTGATGAACCCGGCGCATTCCGAGGCCAGGAAGGCCACCGCATTGGCCACGTCCTCCGGCCGGCCCGGCCGCTTGATCGGCTGCGCCTGGATGGCCTTCTCCTTGATGACTTCGTACGTCGACAGCGCCTGTATCATCTCGGTGTCCATGAAGCCGGGTGCGATGCAGTTGGCGGTGATGCCGTAGCGTCCTTCTTCCTGCGCCAGCGCCTTGGCCATGCCGATCAGGCCGGCCTTGGCGGCCGAATAGTTCGCTTGCGTCGGATTGCCGAAGTGGGCGCGCGAGCTGATGTTGATGATGCGGCCCCAGCCCTGCTCGATCATCTTCGGCATGACGGCGCGCGTGATCAGGAAGGTGCCCTTCAGCATCACGTTCATCACCAGGTCCCAGTCCTCGTCGCTCATCTTGACCAGATAGCGGTCGCGCGGGAAGCCGGCGTTGTTCACGAGTATGTGGACGCTGCCGAAGGTGCTGCAGGTTTCATCCGCCAGCCGCTTCACGTCGTCGGGCCGCGTGATGTCGGCCACCACGCAGTGGATCGACAGGCCTTCGGCCTTGAGCTGGGCGGCGGTGGCTTGCGCCAGTTCACCGTTGATATCGGTGACGACTACGTTGGCGCCTTCCTGCGCGAGCCGGCGTGCCGCGGCCTTGCCGAGGCCGCGGGCCGAACCGGTCACGATCGCCGTCTTGCCTTTGATGCCGAGATCCATGTCTGTCGCTCCTTTGAGTGTTCGTCGGGGGCCGGTCGACCGCCCGGGTGTCGTTGACGGTGATCCAGTGATTTCAATAGAATGAAGAATAATTTTATATTTTGAATCCAATGGCCGGCAAGAGAGTGGGACGCAATGCGGTCGCAGCCTCGGCACGGGCGCGTCCGCGCCCGGTCCGCGGCGACTGAGACAGGCGCTGCGCGATGTCCGACGTCAAGGCGGCGCTGCGCACGCTGCGGGTATTCGAGCTGTTCGCGGCGCGCGGGCAGCCGCTGGTGCTGTCCGAGCTGGCCGAACAGCTGGAGATTCCCGCCTCGAGCTGCCTGCTGCTGGTGCGCACCTTGCTGCAGCACGGCTATCTGTACGAGGTCGCGCGCCGCGGCGGCTACTACCCGACCCGCAAGCTGCTCGACTGCGCGCGGCTGATCGTCGATCGCGATCCGGTCGTCGAGCGGGTTCGGCCGGTGCTCGTGCAGCTGCAGGCCGAGACCGGCGAAAGCGTCACCTTGTCGAAGCTGCAAGGTTTGCAGCTCATCTATCTGATGGTGCTCGATTCGGCTCATCTGCTGCGGCCGGCGCTGGCTGTCGGCATGGCACGGCCGCTGCATGCGGCGGCCTCCGGCAAGGCGCTGCTCAGCCTGCTGGACGCCGAAGCGCGCCAGAAGCTGCTGCGCGAAGCCGGCATGGCGCGGCTGACCGCCAATACGCTGTCCTCGCGCAGCGCGCTCGAATCGCAGCTGCAGGAAGGCGCCGAGCGCGGGTGGTTCGAGAGCCTGGGCGAGAGCGAGCCAGAGCTCGCCGCCATGGCCGTGCCGCTGTCGCTGGGCAGCGAACCCTATGCAATCACCGTGCTGGGCACCCTTCAGCGGATACGCGAGCGCAGAGCGCGCAATGCCCGTTCGCTGCAGGCGGCGCGCGCGGCGATCGAAGGCGGGTGGTGAGGCGGGTCGCGTCGCCCCGTGTGCCCGCCGAGTGACCGGTTTTCCATCCGATCCAGGAGATGTCCATGAACAGAGCCTTCATCGTTTCCCCGCTGCGTACGCCGGTCGGCGCCTTCGGCGGCAGTCTGCGCTCGGTGCCCGTCGAAGACATGGCCGCCGCCGTGCTGCGCGAGCTGATTGCGCGTACGAAGATAGACCCCGGCTGCGTCGAAGACGTCGTGATGGCCCAGTCCTACGCCAATGGCGAGACGCCCTGCGTCGGCCGGTGGGCGGCGCTGCAGGCGGGGCTGCCCGTGGATGTGCCGGGCATGCAGCTCGACCGCCGCTGCGGCGGCGGATTGCAGGCGATCGTTTCCGCCGCGATGATGGTGCAGAGCGGCGCCGCCGATGTGGTGGTAGCGGGCGGCGTCGAGAGCATGAGCAACGTCGAGTACTACACCACCGACATGCGCTGGGGATCGCGGGCCGGCAGCGTCAAGCTGCACGACCGTCTCGAGCGCGGGCGCGAACGCTCGCAGCCGGTGGCGCGCTTCGGCGTCATCTCGGGAATGATAGAGACCGCCGAGAATCTGGCGCGCGACTACGGCATCACCCGCGAGGAAGCCGACGCCTATGCCGTGCGCAGCCACCAGCGCGCCGCGGCGGCCTGGCGCGAAGGTCGCTTCGATGCCGAGCTGGTGCCTATCCTGGTGCCGCAGAGGAAGGGCGAGCCGAAGCAGCTGAGCCGCGACGAGGGCGTGCGCGAGGATGCGTCGCTGGAAACGCTGTCCGGCCTGCGCGCGCTGACCAAAGGAGGCACGGTCACCGCCGGCAATGCGAGCCAGCAGAACGATGCGGCGGCCGCCTGCCTGGTGGTGTCGGAGGCCAAGCTGGCCGAGCTGAAGCTGACGCCGATGGCGACGCTGGTCGGCTGGGCAGCCGCCGGCTGCGAGCCTTCGCACATGGGCATAGGCCCGGTGCCGGCAGTGAAGAAGCTGATGGCGCGGCTCAAGCTGAATCTAGATCAGATGGATCTGGTCGAGCTCAACGAGGCCTTTGCCTGCCAGGTGCTGGCCGTGCTCAAGGGCTGGGGCTGGAACGACCAGGACCGGCTGAACGTGAATGGGTCCGGCATTTCGCTGGGCCACCCCATAGGCGCGACCGGCGGGCGCATCCTGGCGACGATGCTCAACGAACTGCAGCGCCGCAAGGGACGCTACGCGCTGGAGACGATGTGCATCGGCGGCGGGCAGGGCATCGCTGCCGTGTTCGAGCGCGTCTGATCGGAGAACTGGCC
>JBFWXS010000086.1:0-6397 GCA_050187175.1 Burkholderiaceae bacterium | reverse complement strand
AGATTGCTGATGAAATGAGGCAGCTCGTTGCTCGTGTACCGGCCCTTGAAGCGCGGCGCGCAGTTGATGTGATAGCCGGCGTTGACCAGCCAGTGCGTGTCGAAAACCACGATCGTGTCGACGCCGAGCTCTCGGCAGCGGCGGCCGATCTCGGCGTGGCCGTCGATCGCATCCTGCCGCGTGCCCTTGCGCGGTCCGTCGAGCTCGCTGAGATACATCGACGGTACGTGCGTGATCTTGGCGGCCAGCGCCAGTCTGCCCATGTCAGCCTTCCGGTGGCGGGTCGGTGATGCCGAAGGCAGCGTCGCCGACGATGGTGTTGCGCAGCGTGCCGATCCGGTCGATCTCGCATTCCACCACGTCGCCTTCGTCGACGTTGGCCACGCCGTCGGGCGTGCCGGTGAGAATGACGTCGCCGGGCTGCAGCGTCATGAAGGCGCTCAGGTATTCGATCAGCGCCGGGATGTCGTTGATCATGTCGGCGGTGCTGCCCTGCTGAGTGAGGCGGCCGTTGACGCGCGTGCGCAGCCCGAGGGCGTGCGGATCGGCGATGTCGGAGGCGTCGACCAGCCACGGCCCGAGCACGGTGCCGCCGTCGCGGCTCTTCACGCGCAGGTTCGGGCGGTACCAGTTCTCCAGATAGTCGCGGATCGCGTAGTCGTTGCAGACCGTGTAGCCGGCGACGTGCTGCATCGCGTCGGCGGCGCGCACGCGCCTGGCGGGCCGGCCGATCACCACTGCCAGCTCGCATTCGTAGTGCATGAAGCGCACGCCGCGCGGACGGCGCGTATGGCCGTCGTGGCCGAGCAGCGAGGCGGCGCCTTTCAGGAAGACCAGCGGTTCCTCCTTCGGCTTGAGCGTCAGCTCGCCGGCGAGCTCCTTGACGTGGTCGGCGTAGTTCAGGCCCAGCGCGATGATGGTGCCGACCGTGAACGGCGGCAGCCAGACGACCTCGTGCCCGGCGACGACGCGGCCGTCGGCCAGCCGCAGGCCTTCGTCATGCGGGCGGGCGCTGTGGATGGCACCGCGGTAGGCGACGCGGGCGGTTTTCATAGAGACCCTCCGGCGCCCGCACTGGACGACGGTGCCTCCAGGGTGCATCGAAGCTGCTCGCCCGGTTCCTCGACCAGCGAGCCGCCGAGCTCACCGAGCCCCGGGGCGCTGATCGTGAACCGCTGCCCGGGACGCAGCGCCGGTGAGCCGTGCTTCAGGCCCAGCAGCAGCAGGTCGCCCACGTCCAGCGTCATGAACTCGCTGAGGTCCTGCAGCAGCGTCTGCGCCGGACGGCGCATGCCGCCGAGTGCAAGTGAGGCGGTATGCGCGCCATCGATGCGTACGTCGATGATCAGCGATTCGAGCGCCTGCGCCGACGCGAGCGGCGCGAGCCGGCCGGAGATGAAGCAGGAGCCGTCGAGCGCTCGCAGCGGTACCGACGGGCGGTAGAAGCTGCGGTGCGGCACGGACAGATCGGCGGCCAGCAGCAGGCCGGCGACATGGTCGAGCGCCGTCGATGCCGGCACGCGACAAGCCGTGCGGCCGATAACCAGGCCGACGGTGGCACCGAGCTCGAGCGCGGCCACGCCGTGGGGCACCGCCATGCTCGCCCCGTCGGCCGAGAACGTGTTGCGAGGCTTGACGTACAGGACCGGGCCGAGCGGGGGCGCCTTGTACGGCGGCAGCGAGACCGCTTCGCCCAGCGCCTGCAGCGAGGCCGGGTCGTTCAGCAGGACGCCGTACACAGTGCCGCTGAGGCGGTACGGCGGCGCGTCGAGCGAGAACATGCGTCGGCTCCGGCGTCGATCCGTCCTCATCATAGCCGATGGGGCCTTGATGGTCGGCCCTTTCTGCTTCAACATTGCCGCCACCATGAGCGAACCGACCCAGACTTCCGCAGCCTCCCCGTGGCCGACGGCCAGCGGCCTCTTCGAGCTCGGCGATCTGCCGCTGCAGTCAGGCGGCGTGCTGCGCAATGCCCGCCTTCAATGGAAGACGCATGGCAAGCTGTCAGCGGCGCGTGACAACGTCATCGTCTACCCGACCAGCTTCGGCGCGCAGCATCCCGATGTCGAATGGCTGATCGGGCCCGACGGCGTGCTCGATCCCACGCGCTGGTTCATCGTGGCGATCGACATGTTCGGCAACGGGCTGTCGTCGAGTCCGTCAAATCACGACGACTATCCCGCGCTGCTCAGCACCGGCGACAATGTGCGAGCGCAGCAGCGGATGCTGAGCGAGCTGTTCGCGGTGAAACGTCTGGCCTGCGTCTACGGCTGGTCGATGGGCGCGCAGCAGGCCTACCATTGGGCGGCGCTGTTCCCCGATCGGGTGGACCGCGTCGTCGTCAACTGCGGCAGCGCGCGCACCGCGCCGCACAACCAGGTCTTCATCGACGGGCTGATGGCGGTGCTGCGCGCGGCGCCCGAGCATCTCGGCAATGGCCGCTTCTCGTCGAACCCGGAGCCGGCGCTGCGCGCGTTCGGCCGCGTCTACGCCGGCTGGGCGCTGAGTCAGCGCTTCTACCGCGACGGCGTGCCGATGAAGGCACTGGGCGCGGCCAATCTGCAGGACTACCTCGGCGGCACCTGGGAGCCGCGCTTCGTGCGCCGGCAGGCCGCCAACCTGTATGCGCATCTGACGACCTGGTATCACAGCGACATCAGCAGCGATCCGCGCTACGGCGGGGACCTGACGGCCGCGCTGCGCGCGATCCGCGCGCGCGTGCTGCTGATGCCCGGGGCTACCGACCTGTACTTCCGCGTCGCCGACAATGAGGCCGAGCTGCCGTACTTGCGCGATGCCGAGCTGCGGCCGATTCCCAGCGTCTGGGGGCATCTGGCCGGAAATCCGCAGATGAACCCGGCGGACGCCGCGTTCATCCGCGATGCCGTGCGGGGCTGGCTGGACTGAGGCTACGCCACGGCGGACGGATACGGGCTGCTTTCCGAGTGCCCGATCATGGTCTGTGCCAGGCAGTGCAGCAGATCGGCCTTCACGCCGGCGTGGGCCGGGACGTCCCACAGGTTTTCGAGCTCGTCGGGATCTGCGCTGCGGTCATACAGCTCCCCCCAGGCGATGCCTTCGTAGACGCTCAGCCGGAACGGCGGCCTGATCAGCGTGCGCATGCGCACCCGGTCGTCGAAGCCGCAGTACGTGCGCTGACCTTCCTCTTCGATGAGCAGCGCGCTGCGCCACGGGGCGGATTCGCCGCGCAGCAGCGGCAGCAGCGAACGACCCTGGATGCCGTTATACGGCTGCACTGAGGCGCGCTGCAGGATGCTCGGGGCCAGGTCTATAGTGCTGGCCAGCGCCTGGATCGGCGCTTGCGGGCCCAGCTGCGGGTCGCGCCAGATCAGCGGCACGCGGATCAGGCCTTCGTAGTGCAGCGGCCCTTTCAGCAGAAGCTGGTGGTCGCCCATGTAGTCGCCGTGATCCGAGGTCAGGATGACGACGGTGTTCTCCGCCAGGCCGTGCGCCCGGAGCGCGGCGAGAATGCGGCCGATCGCGTCGTCGATGAAGCTGATCGAGCCGTAGTTCAAGGCAATTGCTTCCTGCGCCTCGCGCTCCGTGCACGCAAACATGACTTGCGTGTGCTTGACGGCCTTGCCGGCATCGCGCTGGTTCAGCAGCCAGGCCAGATGCGGCGGCGCCATACCGCGGAAGGGGACGTGGAACGAGCCGGGCAGCCGCATGGCGGCGGGATCGTACATGGACCAGTAGCGTCCCGGCGGCGTGAACGGATGATGCGGGTCCGGGAACGAACATTTCAGGAAGAACGGCTTGCCGTCGCCGGCGAAGCGCTGCAGGCATTCGACCGCCTGCTCGGCGATGTAGGTCGTCGAATACAGTTCCTCCGGCACGCGCGTGCGCCACGCCTGGCGGCTTTCGGTCAGGCGATAGTCGGGCGAGGGCAGCGCATTGTCCGGCCCTATGAGGGTATCGATGTCCGGCTGCTTCGCCCGCGCCCAGCGGCGGTAGTGGCCCCACAGATCATCGCTGTGCTCGACCGTGAAGCGGACCGTGTCGAAGCCGTAGAAGGGCGTCGATACGTCGAAGTCCGGATCGTCGCGCCAGCGGGGCATCCATTCCTGGTCGTAGCGCGCCGCATCGGCGGCGAATGCCTCGTGGGCGAGCCTGGCGCCGGCCGGCGGGTAGAAGGCCGGTCGGCCGGTCATGTTCTGCAGGTGTGCCTTGCCGATCAGCGCGGTGGCGTAGCCGTCCTGCCGGAGCCGTTCGACGAAGGTCATGGCGCGCTGGTCTAGCGCGATGCCGTTGTGACGCACGCCGTGCGTGAGCGGCATGCGGCCTGTCATCAGGCTGGCGCGATTGGGCATGCAGATCGGCGAGGCGACGTAGCAGGCCTGCATCAGCGTGCCTTGAGCGGCCAGCGCATCGATGTGCGGCGTGCGGACGACTGTGTTGCCGTAGGTGCCGAGATGGTCGGCGCGAAGCTGGTCGGCGATCAGGAACAGGAAGTTCGGCTGCATGGCTTCAGTCCAGGCCGTAGCGCGACGGCGACAGGATGTGCTGCGGATCGAAGACGGCCTTGAGCTGCTGCTGCACGGTGTGCATGGCGGGCTCCAGGTCCTCGGCGTGAAGCCGCTGGTAGTCGATCGGCGAACGGCCCACCATGTAGCCGGCGCGGGCGAAGGACTGCGCCAGTTCGATGTAGGCCTGGTTGGCGCGTTCGCGCTCGCCGTCATCTTCGCGGTTGAAGACGATCTGGTGCAAGCCCCTGGCCATGCGCGCCGCGCAGACCCACATCGAGATGTATTCGAGACCGTGGCGTGCGAGAACGTCGCGGGCCAGGATCTGCAGCTTCTGCGCCGATTCGCCGACCAGCGGCGCACCGGGCGTGAAGGCCAGCAGGCCGCCGCCCGGCCGCCACTTGCATTGCTTGAGCTCGGCGGCCGAGGGCACGCCGTAGAACACCGACTGCGCCGTCGGCAGGCCGGGCAGGCTTGCGGCCTCGGCGTCGTCGATATAGCGCATCGGCTTGACCGCTTTGGCGAAGTGCTTGCGGATGCGCTGCAGCGTCGGCTCCAGCGCCTGTTCGGACGCGCCGTACAGCGCGCCCGATGCGGTCCATGAACCCAGCCTGTACTTGTCGCGC
This sequence comes from Burkholderiaceae bacterium, assembly GCA_050187175.1. Classification (GTDB taxonomy): domain Bacteria; phylum Pseudomonadota; class Gammaproteobacteria; order Burkholderiales; family Burkholderiaceae_E; genus Zeimonas. The sequence continues at coordinate 1,287 of JBFWXS010000086.1, read as the reverse complement.
AAGGCGCGCCGGCCGTCTTCCGACAGCGGCGCCTTGCCGCCGCTGCGCTGATATTCGGGGTGTGTCTCTTCTTCGGCGATCAGCCACAGATCGTTGGCCACGCGGAACAGGCTGGGCACCAGATTGGTCAGCTTCAGCGGGCGCACCAGCTCGAGGATCTCTGGCAGCGCGTCGTCATCGTCGAAGCTGAAATGAAAGGTCTTCATCGCCGGCGGGCGCGGCATCAGCCAGATGCCGGCGCGGGTCACGATGCCGAAGTTCGATTGGACGAACAAGCCGTCCAGCGCGGGCCCGAAGGTGTACTTGGATACGTGCCACATCGTGGGATCGATGTCGCGGCCGGCACCGGTGCGGATCAGCTCGCCATTGGCCAGCACGATCTCCATGCCGCAGATGGCGCCGAAATGATCGAAGTACGGCGTATAACCGGCACCGCGGTCGGTGGCGTTGCCGAGCACCGAGCCTTGCGGCGGTCCTGACGTGCAATCGATCATCAGTCGGTTGCCGCGGCGTACCAGCTCGTCGTGCAGCATCTGGTACGAGACGCCCGGCTCGATCACGGCGTAGCAGAGCCGGTCCTCGACGTCGACGATGCGGTTCATGCGGCGGCCGAGATCGATGACGACCTGCCCGGCGCTCATCGCGGAGCGCGTGCCCAGGCCGATATTGTTGCCGGCGCTGATCGGATGGACGGGAACGCGGTGGCGGTTGGCGGCACGCATGATGGATTGCACGTCGGACGTGGAGGCCGGATAGAGCACGGCTGCCGGCGGGCGGTCGCCGGCGGGCATGGTGTTCTCGCCGTACCGGTACAGCGTGCCGGGCGTGTCGTTGACCCCTTCGGCGCCCAGCAGATCGCGCATTTCGTCGAGGAAGCTGTTCAATGAATCGGCCATGATCGGCGTCCGTGTTTGACTGTGAATCACCACAGCGAGTCTTCGTCGTCGGCCGCGACGGCGGCCGGCTGCTCGCCGAGCGGTGCCGGCGCTGCCGGTTCGGGAATGTCGATGCCGGACAAGGCCGCGGGCAAAGGCCCCCCGGTGGCCCAGTCGAGCAGCTCTACCGTATGGACCAGCGGGATCGGGGCGTAGCGCGACAGCTGCTCCAGGCAGCCCAGATTTCCCGCACAGGCCAGATGCGCCCCTGTGCTCGCGATGTGTCTGGCCTTGCGGTCGCCCAGCACAGCGGCGGTTTGCGGCTGCAGCAGGTTGTAGGTGCCAGCCGAGCCGCAGCAGAAATGCCGCTCCGGTACGTCCAGCACCTCGAAGCCCGCGCTTGCGAGCAACT
>JBFWXS010000085.1:10739-14482 GCA_050187175.1 Burkholderiaceae bacterium | reverse complement strand
TGGGATCGGGCGCGCAGGGGCCGCTGGCGATCGACGACGGATCGTCGCCGGCCACGTCGGAGATCACCAGCGTCAGCACGCGCGCCTGCGTCGCCTGCGCCAGCCGGCCGCCCTGGATCCGCGACAGGTGCTTGCGCACGACATTCATGTCCTGGATCGGCGCGCCGCTGGCCAGCAGCGCTTTCGTCACCGCCTTCAGATCGGCCATGGGCACGGTAGACACCGGCAGGCTCAGCAGGCTCGACCCGCCGCCTGAGACCAGTGCCACCAGCAGGTCGTCGGGCCCGAGCTGCGCGGCACGCGCCAGGATCTCCGCGGCGGCGCGCTCGCCGGCTTCATCGGGCACCGGATGGCCGGCTTCGAGCACGGTGATGCGCTTGCAGGGTAGGCCGTGCGCGTAGCGCGTCACCACCAGCCCGTCCAGCGGCGCCTCGGCCGGCCAGTGCCGCTCGACGGCCTGCGCCATGCTGGCCGCCGCCTTGCCGGCACCGACGACCAGCGTGCGGCGATGACGCGCAATCGCTTCGCGCGACGGCAGGAAATCGGCGAGAACAGTGAGCGGATCGGCCGCACGAACGGCGGCCTCGAAGCTGGCGTGCAGCAGATCGCGGGGCGAGTCGGGTTGGCGGGGCATGGCCTGGAGACTTTACCGTAAACCGGCGGTGCTCCGGGCCGAGCGGCGTTCCCGGCCGGCGGCGCCCGTCAGATCGGACGGCCGCCTCCCCGCTTCAGAACGTCATGCTGGCCGAGATCCACAGCGTGCGGCCCATCGGCGTCGTACCCGCGACCGATGCACCGCCCTGGAAGTACTCGTTGACCCAGGTCGGCGTTCCCCCGACGTCCACCTGCCTGAACTTGCGGAAGTCCTTGTCGAACAGATTGAACACGTTCGCGCTGATGGTCACGGCCTTGGACAGCTTGTACGAGCCGCCCACATGGAACAGCGAATACGCCTTCAGATCGCCGACCGCCCGATAGATGTTCAAGTTGCCGCCGGTCAGCGCCGCCGGATCACCGCTGAAGCGCGGGCTCTTGCCGCGGTACTCGCCGCGCAGCCAGAAGCGCCACTGCGCATGCGGGTCCCAGTCGAGCTGGACAGTGGCGATGTGTTTGGCGGTATTGGCCAGCTGGCCGTTCTTCTGGCCGTTCTCGATCACCTCGCTGTTCGTCCACGTGTAGCCGAAGCGCACGCCCCATTGCGGCGCCAGCTGCAGGCGGCTGCTCAGCTCCAGGCCCCAGGTCTTCGCCTGGTCGACGTTGATCGAATAGTCGGCGATCGGGTTGGCGATGCAGCTCGAGATGAACTCGGTCAGGCAGCTGCCGCCCGAGCTGATCTTGTCCTTCACCCGGTTGTGGAACAGCGTCACCGCCGCGTTCACGCCGCGCTGGTTGTCGTACAGCGCCGAGATCTCGGTATTGGTGCTGGTCTCGGGCTTGAGCGTCGGGTTGCCGATGTTGATCGTCGAGCCCTGGCCGCTGATGCCGCTGACGCCGTCGATCAGCTGGTTCAGGCGCGGCGCGCGGAAGCCCTTGGCGATACCGCCCTTGAAGGTCAGCACCTGGTTGGCGTTCCATACCAGGTAGGCGCGCGGGCTGACCTGGCCGCCGAAGCTGCTGTGGTGGTCATAGCGGCCGCCCAGCGTGGCGGTGAGCGTATCCGTCAGCCGCCATTCGTCCTCGGCGAACAGCGCCCACAGCTTCTGCGCATGCGTTTCCGGCAGCAGGCCGTCGACCAGCTCCGCATCCCACCATTGACCGCCCGCTGTCAGCACGTGGCGGTCGCCCAGCGGCGCCACCAGCTTGCTGTCGAGCACCAGATTGGTCGTTTTCAGCTCGCGGTCGGTGCCGCGGCGCGGATCGCCGGCGGGCACCGCGCCACCCGGAATCGTGCGGCCGATGGTCTCGGTCTCGGTGCGCATCAGGCTGGTTTCGAGCAGGCCGATGCCCAGCCGCGCGGTATGCCCGAGCGCCACCTGGCTGCGGTTGAACTCCAGCGCGTCGCGATAGCCGGGCGGATTGTTGCCCAGCAGATTGGTCAGCGCGTCGCGCGTGCCCAGCCGCCCGTCCGAGTTGTCGTACCAGGTGCTTTGATGATCGACATCCAGCCACAGGTCGTGCTGGCGCGTCGGCGTCAGCATCAGCCGCGCCCCCAGCGAGTGCTGGCGGCTTTTCGCGGGCGCGGGATTGCGCGCGCCGGCGGGCTGCGCGGCGCCGGGCGCCAGGACCCAGTCGGACGCCTCGCGGCGATAGACGCCGCCGCGCACGGTCAGCCCGAGCATGTCCTGCTTGATCGGACCGCTGGCGTACAGGTTGACGCGGCCCTGCTTGCCCCATTCGCTGTCCTGCGGAATGCCGGCTTCGACCGTCACCTGGCCGCCCCACTCCTTGGCGACGCGGCGCGTGATGATATTGATCACGCCGCCCATCGCGTCCGAGCCATACAGCGTGGACATGGGGCCGCGGATCACTTCGATGCGCTCGATCGCGGCCAGCGGCGGGATCAGGCTGGTGTGCGCCGCGCCGAAGCCGTTCGGCGTCACGTCGCCGGCCACGTTCTGGCGCCGGCCGTCGATGAGGATCAGCGTGTAGTCGCTCGGCATCCCGCGGATGCTGATGTCCAGGCCGCCGGTCTTGCCGGTGCCGCCGCGCACGTCTATGCCTTCGACGTTTTGCAAGGCTTCGGCCAGATCGCGGTACTGGCGCGTTTCCAGTTCCTCGCGGGTGACCACCGAGATCGAAGCGGGCGCCTGCTTGACGTCCTGCTCGAAGCCCGAGGCCGAGACCACGACTTCGGACAAGGTCTGGGGGGCATCGGGCGGCGTGGTCGCCTGTGCGAAGGCCGAACCGGCGCCGGCGCTCAGGGCTGCCAGCGCGGTGAGCTGGCGGGCCAGGCTTGAGCGGGCGAGGCCTCTTGAGCGGGCAAGACTCGCGCGGGCCAGCCTGCGGCGGATGCGTGCATGGGTGCGTATCGCAGTCATGTTTGTAGAGCCTGTGAAAGATGGCAGAAGGGGCTGGCTGGCTACCAAGACACTCGGAAGCCGCGTGTCTTGCCTGGCTGGCTGAACGGTGGAAAGCGGAGCGGCGAGGCGGTGGAACGCGGGCCTCGCCGCGACGGGTGCTGCGGGCGGGCACTGGCGCCGACCGGCGCTCGATCAGGCGTCGACGGACCGTGCGGAGCGAAAGCGAGCGACGGGCGCAGGGCGTCCGGTTCTTGCGTTCATCAATAGCGGTTCGTCAGCCGGTCCCTCGCGGACGAGGGAACTCGAGCGTCCGGCGGCTGCCCGGCGGACGTGGTCCGCCGCGGGCGCGCGCCGGCCTCAGACGAGGCCGGCGATAGGAGGGCGGTGCAGCACCTTCAGAACCGGCGAGCTGCGCTCGCGCGGCGCGAACGGATGCTGGATGGAGGCCTCGCGGCCGAATTCGAAGATCGTCACCGAATGGATGATCTCTTGCGCGTCGATCTGCCCGTCGACCAGGCCGTGGCCGCGCTCGTCGGCCTCGGCCAGCGTCTCGACGAATGCGTCGGCGAGCGCGCCGGCGAGCGTCGGCGCGTCGTTCTGCACGGCTTCTGCCTTCGCGAGCTGGGCGCGAATCTGGTCCGCATGCACGTGGCCGATCGAGAAGCAGACCACGCAGATGCAGAAATGCACAGTGAAGAGGGAGAGGAGCCAGCGACGCATAGCGCGCGTATTGTAACGATAATGCGACTGATTTTTAGTTGTCTTTGATTAAGTGTTGTCGCT
>JBFWXS010000085.1:0-10639 GCA_050187175.1 Burkholderiaceae bacterium | reverse complement strand
CTCGCTTGCGAGCGCCACGGATGCCCTCTCCCCTGCCCTTGACCGGTTCCTCCCTTCCGAGCATGGCGCGCAAGCTGCCGCTGCTCGCTCTGGCCTGCATCGGCCATTGGGCTCCGGCCACGGTCGCCGCTGCCGAGCAGGACGCAGAGGCCACGCTGTCGCCCATCGTGGTGACCGGCACGCGTTCGGAAAAGACGCAGGACGAGACGCCGATCCGCACCGAGGTCGTCGACCGGACCGAACTCGAGCTCACCCATGCGCGCACGCTGAAGCAGGCGCTGGAGAACGTTCCCGGCGTGCAGCTGCGCGAGGTGCACGGCAAGTCGGGCTACGAGGTATCGCTGCAGGGGCTGACCAGCGACCAGGTGCTGGTGCTGGTCGACGGACTGCCGATCACGCCCAGCACCGGCTCCACGGTCGATCTGAGCCAGTACTTGACGACCGAAGTCGAACGCATCGAAGTCGTCAAGGGCGCGACTTCGGCGCAGTACGGCAGCTCGGCGATGGGCGGCGTGATCAATGTGATCACGCGCCGCATCGAACCCGGCCTGTCGGGTTCCGTGGCCGCCGACGTCGGCAGCCGCGGCGACCAGAACGTATCGGGCCGCTCGCTGGACGCGGCGGTCCGGCATGCGCAGCTGCGCGTCGAGGGCGGCAGCGAGCACTGGCGCATGCGCGTCAATGCCGATGTGCTCGACGACGCGGGCTTCTCGGTGGATCCCTCGGTCTGGGCCCGGCAAGGCGATGCGGTGCGCCGCGGCCAGTACGGCGCGCGCGTCGAATGGCTGCCGCAGCAGCAGTCGCGGCTGTGGCTCGACGGCAGCGTCTACCGCGAGAACGCCAGACAGCGCTTCGACTATTTCGCGCCGCCTAACCTCGTGCCGCAAAGCAAGGACGAGCGCATCGACCGCAAGCGCCTCGTCTACGGCGGCAGCTGGCGCGCCGACAATGGCCTGCGCGCCGAGCTGAAAGGGCTCGAGGAGCGCTACGACAGCCACTCCGACGGTTTCTCCAATGCCGTGCTGCTGCGCTCGCGGCAGGCCGAGCAGCATACGTCGCACATCACGGGCCAGGTCGACCTGCCCGCCTGGTACCGCCAGCTGTGGCAGTTCGGCTTCGACTGGCACCGCGAGACGCTGAGCCAGCGCAGCAACGGCGTATCGGAGCTGGGCGGCACCGGCGACACCGAACGCAGCAGCCACGAGCTGTTCGCGCAGAACGACATCATCTTCAACGACACCTGGGAGCTGCTGCTCGGCGTGCGCTGGCAGAACGATTCGGACTTCGGTTCGCACATCGCGCCCAAGGCCAGCCTGCGCGCTCACCTGCTCACCGGGCCGGTCTGGAGCGGCGCGCTGCGCGCCAGCTTCGGCCGCGGCTACCGCGTGCCGAACCTGAAGGAACGGCATTTCCTGTTCGACCACAGCTCGCTGGGCTACGTCGTCATCGGCAACCCCGACCTGCAGCCCGAGTCGTCGAACAGCTTCCAGATCGGCGCGAGCTTCGACTATCGCAAGCGCGCGTTCTTCGAGATCAACTTCTTCGACAACCGCGTCGACGACCTGATCCAGGTCGACGAGACGAATGCGACGACGATCAACGGCATCACGTCCTTCACCTACCGCAACATCGCGCGCGCCCGGACCTCGGGCGTGGAGACCGGCTTCCACTGGAAGCTGCGGCCCGGCCTGGACCTGCGCGCCGCCTACACGCACACCCGCGCGCGCAACGAAGACACCGGCCAGGACCTGACGCGCCGGCCGCGCGACATCGTGCGGCTCGGCGTCGACTGGCAGCCGTATGCCGGCGGCACGCTGTCGGCAAGGGCGCGCCATCAGAGCAGCGAACTGGTCAACTCGGCGACGAACGCGCGCTCGCCGGCCTGGTCGACGGTGGACCTGCGCTTCAACCACAAGCTGAACCGGCAGACGACGCTGTTCGCCGGCATCGACAACCTGTTCGACAGACAACGCAGCTTCGGCAGCGGCACGGATTTCGGTCCGATCGCCGGCCGGCTCGTCTATCTCGGCATTCGCCACGATTTCGGCACTCGATGAACCGCAAACGACACGGGAGGAAACCGACCATGAACACCAGACTGAACACCCTGCTCACCGCCGGCCTGGCCGCGGCGCTGCTGGCCGGCTGCGGCGGCGGCGGAGACGGCGGCAGCAGCGAGCCGCCGCCGCCCCCGGTCACGAACAAGTTCACGCAGACCGCTACCTGGACGTTCACGCTGCCGGCCGCGGGCGGAGAGATCTGCTACGACTTCGACCGCCGCATCCAGGATGCGCAGTGCACCGGCAATCAATGGGACCTGAAGCTGGCCAGCGCCGGGCGCTCGGCCACGTTCTGGACCAATAGCGGCGTCAGCGGCAGCGGCGCCGGCGGCGCCTTCGGTTCGCCGTTCGACCGCGACTGGACCACGTTGTCGACCTGGCAGGACGCGACCGTCGATCCAGTGGACGGCCCGATGCCGGCCGCGGTCTATTTCGCCGACTCGGCGAAGACGGTGTTCAGCGGCAGCAACGAGATCGGCGTCGCCGCGTTCGAGTATTCGCTGAACAACGATCATCAGCTGTACCCGAACTACCGCGTGTTCCTGATCACGACGGACAGCAGCTCGGCCGATCCGGTGGGCACCGCCATGGCCCCGGTGTTCGCGCTGCAGATCACCGGCTACTACGGCGGGGCCAGCGGCACCACCTCGGGCTATCCGAGCCTGCGCTGGGTCGACCGCGCCGCACCGGCCATCGTCCGCACGGCAACCGTGAACGCCAGCGCCGGCTGGGTGTACTTCAACCTGATCACGGGCACCACCGTCGAGGAGACCGGTACCTGGCACATCGCCTTCAACCGGTACAACGTCAAGCTGAACGGCGGCAAGTCGGGCAGCGGCACCGTCGCCGGCTTCCTCGGCAAGACGCCGGCCGGCTTCTACGATGCCGAAGGCAAGCCGATCACCGCGAAGTTCCTCGCTGCCGGCAACCCGGCCGCGACGCTGCCCGATCTCACGGCGGCCGACATCGCGGTCCCGGCGGCCGCATCGAACTGGGTCAAGGACGACATCACGTCGACGCTGAACGCGCCGTACGTCGGCACCTACCCGAACACGCTCGACTACGGCTGGTACCGCTACCACCCGACCGTGGCCGCGGCTGCGGCGGCCGGCCTGCAGCCGGCGGTGGCGCACCTGCTGTCGGCGAACCCCGCCGGCGCTTCGCTGCTGCGTTCTGGCGAGGGCAACAGCTATGCGCGCTTCCACGTCACCAGCATCACCTACGGCGATCCGTCGAATGCGAGCAGTGCGCAGACGTGGACGATTCAGTTCGACGTCCAGCCGGCGGCACAGTAAGGTGGCGCGGGACGCAGCGCTAAGGGGTATCGAACGAAGAGGGATCGAACCATGAACGACCGTACTCAAGACAGCGCCCGCAGCGAGCTGCAGGCGCGCCATGCGGCGCTGCTGGCCGCCGAGCCCAAACTGCGCATCCGAGACCGCGCGCAGCGGCTCGGCGTCAGCGAGGCCGAGCTGGTAGCGGCGCGCTGCGGCGTCGAATCGACCACGCTCGGCGACACGCCGCAGGCGATCTTCCGCGAGCTCGGCACGCTGGGCAGCGTCATGGCGCTGTCGCGCAATGCGTGGTGCGTGCACGAGCGGCACGGCGTCTACGAGGACATCCAGGCCGAGGGTCCGGTCGGCCTGGTGCTGGGCCCGGACATCGATCTGCGGCTGTTCTTCATGCAGTGGCGCCATGCGTTCGCGGTCACCGAGAACGGCCGGCACAGCCTGCAGTTCTTCGATCGGCAGGGCGAAGCGATCCACAAGATCTATCGCACCGACCGGACCGATGCGCCGGCCTGGGAACGACTGGTCGCCCGCTTCGGACGTCCGGACGGCGACTGGCCCGAGCCGCATGCGGCCGCGCCCGACGATTCGGTCGACTCGGTCGCCGACCCGGCCGCGCTGCGCGCGCACTGGCTGGGCATGACCGATACGCATCAGTTCCACTCGATGCTGCGCAGCTTCAAGGTCACGCGGCTGGCCGCGCTGCGCGCGGCCGGCGCCGACCTGGCGCAGCCGGTCGATCGCGATGCCGCCGAACGCGTGCTGCAACAGAGCGCCGCCACGCAGCTGCCCATCATGTGCTTCGTCGGCAACCGCGGCATCGTGCAGATCCACACGGGTCCGGTCGACAAGCTGGTGCGCACCGGCCCCTGGTTCAATGTGCTCGATCCGACGTTCAACCTGCATCTCAATACCGAGGCCATCGCCTCGTGCTGGGTGGTCAACAAGCCGACCAGCGACGGCTGGGTCACCTCGCTCGAGGTCTATGCCCACGACGGCGAGCTGATCGTGCAGTTCTTCGGCGCGCGCAAGCCTGGGGTGCCGGAGCTGCCGGCCTGGCGCGCGCTGCTGTCCGATCTGTGCGATACACCGCTGGCGGCCTGAGCACGATGCTGCGGCGATCGTTTCTGCGGCGCGTCGGCCTGGGCGCCGCGCTAGTGGCGGCGGCGCAGCGATCCGGACCGGCGGCGGCGCAGGCAGCGTCGGGCCAAGCAGCGTCGGGTCAAACAGCGTCAGGTCAAGCAGTCCCGGCTCAAGCGGCGCCCGCTCCGGCAGCACCGGCGCCGACCGCGGCGGCCCGGCGCGTCGTCTCGCTCGGCGGCACGGTCACCGAGATCGTCGAGGCGCTCGGCGCGACGGAGCGGCTGGTGGGCGTGGACGCGTCCAGCCTGTATCCGGCCGCCGTGCGGCAACTGCCGCAGCTCGGCTACTACCGCAATTTCGGCGTCGAAGGCGTGGTGAGCCTGCGTCCCGAGCTCGTCCTCGCCTCCGATCATGCCGGACCGCCGCAATCGCTGGAGCAGTTGCGGCGGCTGGGCATCCGGGTGGTCGCGGTGCCCTCGGGCCCGACGCTCGATTCGCTGCAACAGGGCGTCGAAACGGTGGCCGCCGCGCTGGCACTCGACGAACGCGGCCGGGCGCTGACGCAGCGCATCGACACCGAGGTGGAGCAGGCGCGCCGCGCCGCCGCCGAACGCGGCACGCGGCCGCGCGTGCTCGTGCTGAGCAGCCACACCGGCAAGCTGCAGGCAGCCGGCCGCGACACCGCGGCGGACGCCCTGCTCGCGCTGGCCGGCGCGCAGAACCTGTTCACCAGCGCCACCAGCTACAAACCGATGGCAGTCGAAGCGGTGGCCGCGCTGGCGCCGGACTTCATCGTCACGTCGCCGCTGTCGCTGCCGGCCAATGGCGGCCTGGCCGCGTTCATCGCGCAGCCCGGCATCTCCGCAACACCGGCGGCGCGCGCGCGGCGCGTCATCGTCATCGACGACCTGCTGCTGCTGGGCTTCGGCCCGCGCATCGGACTGGCGCTGCGGCAGCTGCAGGCCGGCTTCGCCGCGAACGGCTCGAACTGATGCCGCGCTCCGGCGCTCCGGCGGCGCTTGCCGCGCTCGGCGCGCTGTCGGTCGTCCTGGCACTGGCGGCAGCCGCCAGCGGCGCCGTGTCGATTCCGCTAGGGCGGCTGCCGGCACTGCTGTTCGGCGGCCCTGTCGCGGGCGGTGACGAGGCCATGTGGCGCAACGTCCTGCTCGAAGTACGGCTGCCGCGCGTCGCGCTGGCGATCGTCGTCGGCGCGGGTCTCGCGATCTCCGGCGCTGCCATGCAGGCGCTGTTCCGCAATCCGCTGGCCGAGCCCGGCCTGATCGGCGTCTCGCTAGGCGGCGCGCTCGGCGCGGTGGCAGCGATCGTGCTCGGCGCCAGCGGACTGGCCGGCATCGCACCGGCGGCGTTCGCCGGCAGCCTGCTCGCGACGGCGCTGGCCTACGTCTTCGGCAGCCGGCGCCGCGGCGTCGCCGACGTGCTGCTGGCCGGCATCGCGATCAATGCGATCTGCGCCAGCGCGATCGGCGCCTTCACCTGGCAGGCCAGCGACGCGCAGCTGCGCAACCTGACGTTCTGGAACATGGGCAGCCTGGCCGGCGCGGACTGGACGCTGCTGGCCTGGCTCGCCCCGTGGGTGGCATTGCTCAGCGCCGCCTTGCTGCGCGAATGGCGCGCGCTGAATGCGCTGCTGCTCGGCGAACGCGAAGCACAGCATCTCGGCTTCGCTCTGCGGCCGCTGCGGCGCCGGCTCATCGTCCTGGTCGCGCTGCTGGTCGGGCCGCTGGTCGCCGTCACCGGCACGATCAGCTTCGTCGGCCTGGTGGTGCCGCATCTGATCCGGCTCACGCTGGGCGCTGATCACCGCTGGCTGATGCCGGCAACGCTGCTGGGGGGCGCCATCGGATTGACGCTGGCCGACTGGCTGGCGCGCGTGGTGATGATGCCTGCCGAGCTGCCGATCGGCATCGTCACCAGCCTGGTCGGCGGACCCTTCCTGCTGTGGCTGCTGCTGCGTCGCCAGCCATGACGCTGCACTGCGAAGCCCTGAGCTGCCACCGCGGCACTCGCGAGGTCCTGCGCGACATTTCGCTGTCGCTGCCGGCCGGCGAAGTGCTTGGCGTGCTCGGCGCCAATGGCGCCGGCAAGACGACGCTGCTGTCGACGCTGGCGGGCGAGCTGCCGGCCGGTGCCGGCACGCTGCGCTGGGGCGAGACCGCCCTGACGCGCCTGTCCGCCGCCGAGCTCGCGCGGCGGCGCGCGGTGCTGCCGCAATCGCCGTCGCTGGCCTTCGATCTGGACGTGCGCACCGTGGTCGGCATGGGCGCCTATCCGTTCGCCGAGCTGTCGCCCGCCGAGCTGGCGCGCCTGAGCGCCGACGCGCTGCAGCTGGCCGACGCGGCGCAGTTCATCGATCGCCCGTTCCAGGCGCTGTCCGGCGGCGAGCAGCAGCGCGTGCAGTTCGCCCGCGTGATCGTCCAGCTGCTGGCAGCCAAGAGCGCCGGCGAGTACCGCGTGCTGCTGCTGGACGAGCCCATCGCCAGCCTGGACCCGCTGCATCAGGTCACGCTGCTCGGCACGGTGTCGGCGTTGACTCGGTCGCACGGCGTGGCCGCCTTCGTCGTGCTGCACGACGTCAATCTGGCCGCCGCCTGGTGCGACCGGCTACTGCTGCTCGCCGACGGCCGCCAGCTTGCGCTCGACACACCGCGGCGGGTCCTCACCGAGGAACACCTGCTCGGCGCTTACCGCTTGGGGGCCCGCGTCGTGCCGCACCCGGACCGCTCCGAGCTGCCGCTGGTGCTGTTCCGCCAGTTTCCGCCGGCGGCGACCGCTGCCGATTCGAATCCCGATTGACGAATCCGGGTTGACAAGTCGTATTAAGAATAATTATCATTCATCAGAAGCGTCGAAGACGTCCTGGATCGACCCCGGAGCCGCTGTCTTCTCTGTCCGCTGTCTTCTTTGTCTTTTCTTCGCCGGATCGACGCTTCCGATTGATCTCCAGACGGTAGTTAGGGCCCTTTCGAAAGAAAGGGCTTTTTTTTGGTTCATCGCGGAATAGCGTGGAGCGGCGGGCCTGATTTCGTACCCTGTAGGCTGGCATGGGCTACGGGGGAGGCAGATGCTCGATCGCAAGCTGTTGCAGGCGCTAGGAGGCTGGGAAGGCTACCGGCTGCAGCGGGTGGTCTGGCCCGAGGGCGATAGCCGCACGGTGTCGCTGTATCTGAGCCCCACCGCGAAGGTGATGCGCCGCCCCCAGGCTGCGCTGCTCGGCACCGCATCCATCCCAGCCGCCGACCCGCGCCTGCCGCTCCCTGCAACGATGGTGGCATGCCAACAAAAAGCCCCAGTGCGAACGGCTACCTGTTCGAGGATTGATTCGCTGAGCCGGGTTTCTTCGCCTGCCCCGCTACTTCGGCAAAGGCGTGGGCCCTCGGCCCCGGCCCGGCCCACGCCTTTGCCCGCCCACTGTTGCCTCATTCGTACAAATTCACAAATCTTGTTACAAATAGGAATCGTTTGTATTAACCTTCCACACTCCTGAAATTCAGGCCAAGAATCCAGCAGCCAGCCCGTCTGCGGTACGAGTCCGCTCGTTTCCGAACCAGATCAGCCAGCCGACACAGTGCCACGCTCATCCGGAAAAGGAAGGACTCGATGAACCCGCAACGCAAATCCCGCTCCGCGCCCAAGGCGGCACGCCGGCGCCGCGCCGACGCCACGGCCGCCCAGCCCCGCCAGACCGCGCTGGCCGCCGCTCTGGTACTCGCAATGAGCGCACCCGCCATCGCGCAGACGCAGCCCGCCCCCGGCGCCACGCCGCCCGAGCGCCGGCTCAAGGAAGTCGCGGTCGAGGCCGCTCCCGAGAGCTACCGCGCCGAGCGCGTGTCGTCGCCCAAGCAGACGCAGCCGCTGGTCGACACGCCGCAGACGATCAGCGTCATCCGCCAGGAGATGCTGCAGGAGCAAGGCGCCACCTCGCTGACCGAGGCGCTGCGCAACACCCCCGGCATCACGCTGCTGCTCGGTGAAGGCGGCAACAGCAATGCCAAGGACAACATCATCATGCGCGGCTTCGACACGACGGGGAGCATCTTCGTCGACGGCGTCCGCGATCTGGGCAACTTCGCGCGCGACACTTTCTACATCGACCAGGTCGAGGTCGTGAAAGGCCCTGCGGGCGCGGACAATGGCCGCGGCGAACCGTCCGGCTACATCAACCTGTCGTCGAAGCTGCCGCGCGCCGAGAACTTCATGGCCGGCTCGCTGAGCCTGGGAACGGGACACGCACGACGCGCCACCGCCGACCTGAACCGGCGCTTCGGCGAGACCAATGCATTCCGCATCAACCTGATGAAGCAGGACAGCGGTGTCGCCGGCCGCGACCACGTCCAGAATGATCGCTGGGGCGTGGCTCCGTCGGTGGCCTTCGGTCTGGGCACGCCGACGCGCATCACCTTCGATCTGCTGCACATGAAGCAGGACAACCGCCCCGACGGCGGTGTATCGACCGTCGGTCTGCCGGGCTACTACAACGCAGCCTTCAACGGCACGACGACGCCTCCCGGCGTCAACGCCGGCATGGTGCCGCGCGAGGTCGACAGCAGCAACTACTACGGCTCGCTGGCCGACTTCGAGCGCGTCAAGGCGGACATGTTCACCGCACGCATCGAGCACGACCTCGCGCCGGGTACGACGCTGCGCAATACCACTCGCTACGGCCGAGCCGAGCAGTTCCTGGCGCTGACTTCGATCGGCGGCGCGACCGTGACCGCGCCGGATCCCGCCGACTGGACCGTGAGCCGTTCGCGGCACTTCAAGTTCCAGCGCAACGAGATCCTGACCAACCAGACGAACGTCACGTCGAAGTTCAATACCGGCGCGCTGCAGCACTCGCTGAGCGCAGGTCTCGAGCTGATCCACGAGAAGCAGTTCACACCGACGCTGGCGAACTCGGTGGCAGGCACGCTGCCGGCCGCGAACCTATACTCGCCGAACGTCAATGACGCCTTCCCGCCGCTGGATCCGCAGCGGACCGGCGCGACGGCTTCCGGCAGCACCACCACGGTCGCGCTGTACGCCTTCGATACGCTGAAGATCACGGAACGCTTCCAGGTCAACGGCGGCGTGCGCTGGGAGAAGTACAAGGTCGACTACACATCGCTCGCCGCGCCGGCCGGCGATCCGCCGACGCAGACCGCGACGCAGCTGAGCAAGTCGGATTCGCTGATGTCGTGGAAGATCGGTGCGCTGTACAAGCCGGCACCCAACGGCAGCATCTACGCCGCGTACTCGACCTCGCAGCTGCCGCCGGGCGGTGCCAACTTCGCGCTGAGCTCTGCCGCCACCAACATCAACAACCCGAACCTGGATCCGTCCAAGGGCAAGAACATCGAGGTCGGCACCAAGTGGGATCTGCTGGACCGGCGCCTGAGCGTCGCGGCCGCGCTGTTCCGCTCGGAGAAGACGAACGATCTGACGCAGACGGACCCGACCACCGGCGACGTCATCCAGTACGGCAAGAAGCGCGTGCAGGGCGTGGAGCTGTCGGCCGTCGGCCAGATCACGCCGGCGTGGGCGATCAGCACCGGCCTGGCGCGCATGAAGACCGAAGTGGAAGCCGGCACGGCGACGCAGACGGGCGCGAGCCTGAACTGGTCGCCGAAGATGACGTTCACCGCGTGGACCACCTACAAGTTCCCGTTCGGCCTGACGATCGGCGGCGGCGCGCGCTACGTGGACTCGGTGATCCGCTCGGTCACGAACGCGCCGGCGGCAACGGCGAACATGCTGAACGTGCCCGACTACTGGGTGTTCGATGCGATGGCTTCCTATCAGGTCAACCGGAACCTGACGCTGCAGCTGAACATCTACAACCTGGCGGACAAGCACTATATTGCCGCGTTGAACAACAACGGCAATCGCTACATTCCCGGGCTGGGGCGGTCGGCCTTGCTTAGTGCGCATCTGAAGTTCTAAGCCTGCGACGCAAGGGGCGAGCGAAGGCGGCGGGCCGGGTCTGGGCCCGACGCCGGATGCTCGCCCTTCTGCTTTGCAGAGCTGCAATCAAAAGCCCATCGTGGCCGAAAGCTGGAAGGTGCGCGGGGCGCCCATAGCCAGGCTCGAGAAGTGCGGTTTCGCCCAATACGCCTTGTTGGTCACATTAGTGACGCCGGCTCGCAAGGTCAGCGGACGGCCTGAAAGCTTGGTGACATAGCGTGCGCCCAGATCAAACACGGTGCGGCC
>JBFWXS010000084.1:0-16823 GCA_050187175.1 Burkholderiaceae bacterium | reverse complement strand
GGACGAAAAAAAACCCAACCGATGAAGGTTGGGTTGGAGAATGGTGGAGCGGAGGAGGATCGAACTCCCGACCTTCGCATTGCGAACGCGACGCTCTCCCAGCTGAGCTACCGCCCCGAAGGAGCGGAATTATACACGATTCCGGCACCCAGGCCGGACCGATCCGTCAGTCGTCGTTCGCCGCTGCCCGGTTGGCGCCTTCCAGCACCCGCAGCAGCGACGAGGTATCGTCGCGGCCCCAGCCGTTGCCGACCAGCGCGTTCAGCTGCTGTGACACGAGGGCGACCGCCGGCATGGACAGGCCCAGCGACTGGGTCATCTCGATGATCAGGCCGAAGTCCTTCTGATGCAGCCGGGCCTCGATGCCGGCGGCGAAGTCGCGGGCCGCCATCTTGGGGCCCATCAGGTCGAGCATCTTGCTGCCGGCCATGCCGGCCTGTAGTGCGACCAGCATCTTGGCGGGGTCGACGCCGTTCGCTCGCGCAAACAGCGTGGCTTCGGCGATGCCTTCGATGTTGACCACCTGGACGATCTGGTTGCAGGCCTTGACGACCTGGCCGGCGCCATGCCCGCCGATGTGCGTGATGGTAGTGCCCAGCCGCGCCAGGATCGGGCGGGCGCGCTCGAGCACCTCGGCCTTGCCGCCGACGATGATGGACAGGTTGGCTTTGCGGGCGCCGGCCGCGCCGCCCGAGACGGGGCAGTCGAGCATCTCGATCGAGCGCTGCGCCAGCCGCTGCGCGAAGTCGCGCGTGGCGACGGCGGAGATGGTCGAGAAGTCGATCACCACGGTGCCGGGCGCGGCGCCCTCTGCGACGCCGCCGGCATCAAACAGCACGCCCGCGACGTCGGCCGTATTGGTGACGTTGACGCAGACGAACTCGGCGCCACGGGCGGCCTCGGCGGGCGACGCGGCATAGCGCGCGCCGCGGTCGAGCACCGGCTGCGCCGATTCGCGGCGGCGGGTGAAGACCTGCAATTCGTGGCCTGCGTCGAGCAGGTGTCCGATCATCGGGGCGCCCATTGCGCCGGCGCCGATGAATCCAATCGTGGCCATGGCGGCCTCCTCTGTGCGTAGCGGTGACGTGGAACAGCGAAACCGTACCAGAAGATGGCGGACCACGGACTCACTGCAGGCGTTCGATCTCCGCGCGGTACTCGCGCAGCACCTGCTCGGCATTGCCCAGGCCCTTGGCGCGGGCTTCGGCGATCCAGCGCTGCTCGACCGGTGCGGTGCGCGCTCGCACCGCCTCGATGAAGCTGCTGTCGGCGCGCAGCATCTGCACGTGATTGGCCTGCATGAAGGCAGTGCCGCGACGGTCGACCTGGTCCCAGCCGCGGCCGAACAGTCGCGCCGCGTACTCGCCGGACAAGCGGTCGATCGCCTGCTGATCGGCCTTGCCGATGCGGTTCCAGGTGGCCTGGTTCATGACGAAGGCAAAGCTCGTGTTATAGAGTCCGCCCGGGAAATCGGTACGGTACTTGACGATCTTCTCGAGCTTGAAGGCCTCGATCGATTCGGCGGGGAAGAACACGCCGTCGATGGCGCCGGATTCGAGCAGCTCGTAGGCCTCGGTCGACGGCTGCAGCGTCGCGGTGACGCCGAGGGCCTTGCCGATCTCGTTGACGATGCCGCCGCCGATGCGGAACTTCAGTCCGCGCAGATCGGCCAGCGATCGCACCGGCCGCTTGGCGTTGAAGATCTGGCCGGGACCATGCGTGAACACGGCGAGCACCTTCAGGCCCAGATGTTCGTTCAGGCGCTTCAGATGGCGATCGTAAATGCGCTGGTAGGCCAGCGACGTGACCTCGGCCGAGTCGCCGGCGAACGGCAGCTCGGCGAGCTGCGTGAGGACGTAGCGGCCCGGTGTGTAGCCATGCACGGAGAACGATACGTCGGCAAGGCCGTCGCGCACTGCGTCGAAGGTGCCTGGCGGCGCACTGACGGCCTTGGGCAGCAGGTTGCACTTGACCCGGCCGTCGGTCGCCAGCGCTATGTCCTCGCACCAGCGGACCTGCGACCGCGACAGCGTATGCGAAGGCGGCAGCCAGCTCGACGCGTTGAGCACCACCTTCTGCGCATGCGCAGCGCCGCTGGCCGCGCATGCGGCGAGCACGGCAGCCCGCAGCCAATCTCGAGCGCAACCGATCATCGCCCATCCCTCCGTGGGCCGCCATGTGGCGATCGAGTATAAACGCCGGGGGCATGCGCACGCCGACGTTGATCGAGTAGGAATAACCCGCAGATCGCGCCGACTTCAGAACTGCACATCGACGATCAAGGTATCGACGTAGTGGCCGACCGGTGGTGTGGGCTGGTCGCCGTAGATGCGTGCGGTGAACGGAAAGTTCTGTGTCGAGTCCCCCGGCGCGGGGGTCGCCTGCACGGCTCGACCGCTGCCTGCGTTCCACAGCACATTGCCCGGCCGGAAGACGTCGTACTGCAGACGGCTCGCGCCCGATGCCATCCGCCGGCGGCCGCCGTCGAAATGGTTGCCGTTGCTCAGTCCGACGCTGAAGGTGCTGCCTTTCGTGCAGTTGACGCCGACCGTGCCGTTCACGGGCGCGAAGCCGCTGACCAGCGGGGCGCTGCCGAAGTCGATGTCGGTGGTGCTGAAGCGGCAGTCGCGCGTGACCTGCAGCGAGATCGTCAGCGTCACGGCTGAGCCGGCGCCCGGCAAGGTGCCCGTGTTCAGGGTGCACAGGCCGAGCAAGCAGCTTTCGTTGACGCCGGGACTGCGCGACCAGCCGCCTATGCAGATGTTCAGTGCACTGATATTGCTGCAAGTGGCGTGGTGCCAGCGCAGTACGACCGTACCGGTATAAGTGCCGGCGGCGATGTTGCCTGCGGCGCCGAGGCTGATGAACATCTGGATGTCGCTGTTCGAGCCGCCCAGCGCGAGCAGGCCCGCGACGGCGAGGTTGGACGAGGTGCTGCCGACGGACAGCGGCGTGCCGCCTGGCGTGGTGGCGATCGAGAACGGAATGAGATCGCCGCTGCCGGCGTTGAGCAGTCCGCTGCTCGCGCTGTCGACGCTCACGAACACGTACTGGTAGCTGAGCAGGCCGAGCAGGCCCGGGCAGCTCAGGCCGCTGCCGCCCGACCCGGCATGCAGGTCGGCGCTGCGCGCGTCGAACGAACTGCGGCTGCCCAGCGTGACCAGCGGCGTGGCGCTGATCGTGCATGCGCTGGCCGCCCCCGGCAGCAGCGCGCTCAGCAGTCCGAGCAGCAGGGCCGTGACGGCTGAGCGTAGACGGCGGATGGCGGGTCGTGAAGCAAAGTTCATTGGCATGGCAGCGGCCCGATCTGCGACAGTTGTTCGCCGGCGGTATCGAATGCGAAGCTTGCGGAGCAGGTCTGCCCGTCGGGCCTCGTCACGCGCAGCCGGTTCTCGCGCCGCAGGCTCTCGAAGTACGCGAGGCCGTCGTGGCCGACCCATGCTTCATGGCCGCTGTGCTCGTCCACGGCGCGGCTGCCGACCGGCAGCGGGTGGCCGGCGGCGTCGATCAGCATGACCACGCCGGGCGTGATCCGCTGCACCGCGAAGCGCAGCACGGCGCCGCCGCCGCGCCTGACTGCCAGCCGCTGCTCGACCTCGGGCGTGCTCAGATTGGTCGGCAGGCCCAGCGGGTCGATCTCGTAGCGCGCCTGGTAGTGCGAGGAAACCCACGGCACGAGCAGATGCCCATTGCTGTCGGTAACGCCGATCTGCTGGTTCTCGTAGCGCACCGGCACGCCGGCTACGCCGTCGGTGCTGACCAGCGCGAACGAATCGTGGATCTGTCCGGCCGTGAACAGGCTGCCGTCCATCGCCACCACCGAACCGCGCAGCCCGGCCCAGTCGGTGCGCGCACGGCGAGTGCCGTAGCTGCCTACGTCGAGCCGCGCATGGCGCGAGGCCCACGCAAGCCCGCCCTGCCGATAGTCGCCGTCTTGACCGCCGCGCGCTAGCGCGAGGTTCCAGCCGAGGCCGCCGGCTACCGGCGGATTGCGCGAGTAGCCGATGCGTTCGCTATGGCGTCCGTCGGCGTCGCGCAGCATGGCGGCGCTGAACACGCCTACGTCGTCGAACGGCAGCCACAGATAGGCCATCACCGCATGCCGCCGCCGTTCCAGATCGCGGCTCAGCGTCAGCTGCAGGTTGGCCTGCCGCCACAGCGCGAGGCTGTACGACAGATTGAGCAGGCGGCTGCGCATGCCGTCGCCGTCGCGCAGATCGAAGTAGCCGCCGCCGAGCGCGCCGTAGCGATCGAAGGAGACGCCGAAGGTGAGCACGTCGCTGCGCCGGATCAGCGGCCAGCGCCGGTCCAGTTCGAGCTGGGCCAGGCTGCCGTAGCCGGCGCTGCGCCGTACGCCCTGATAGCCGACGCTGAGGCCGCGCGCGCTGTAGCGGTAGCCGAACGTCGCCTGCGTGCCGGCGACGTCCCGCAGGCGGCTGTGCGTGAGCGACGCATTGAATACCCCCAGCTGGCCGAGGCGGCCGACGGCTCCGGCGCCGGCCAGCATCAGCTCGCCTGCACCTTCGACCTGCGCTTCGAGCGTCAGGCTGTCGCTGATGCCGTGGCGCACGGCGCCGGTGGCGGCGACGGCGCCATAGGAAAAATCGTCGATGCCGTAGCCGCGCCGCAGCGCGCCCACGCTGACCGCGTAGTCGGTGAGCCCGGCTTTCAGCAGATCATGGCTGACGTAGAACGGCATCGTCACGGCGGTCTGCCGGCCCAGCGCATCGGTGGTGACGACAGTGGCCTCGCCCGCGCCGTTGATGAACGGAACGCTGGCGATGCTGAACGGCCCGGGCTGGATCTGTTCGCTGCCCGCGCGCGCGCCGTTCACGAACAGGTCGACGGTGCTCGGCAGCGCCGCCTGGCCCGCGAACTGCGGCAGCGGGTACGTGATCAGGTCGGGCCGCAGCCGGAAGTCGCGGGCGATGCGCAGGCCGCCGAGCCGCACCGCAGCACCCCAGCCGGGCACTGCCGAGATGACGTCGCCGAGGTTCCAGCTGATCAGCCTCTGTTCGTCGATGCCGCTCCATTGCGTGTCGTAGCGGGTGTAGCCATTGCGCAGCCCCACGCCGGCGACGCCCGGCACGTCGCCCGACAGATGCCGGTAGACGCCGGTGTTCGAGAACAGTCCGCGTGCACCGAACACGCGCTGCTCGCTCCACAGCGCGGTGATCCGCGTCTGCATCGGGTCCGCACCCTCGGCCTGCTGGCGCTGCCGGGCCAGGTACAGGTCATAGCCGAGCAGCGCGCCGAAGCTGACGCGGGCCGGCGCCACGGGACCGCCCGCGACACGTCCCAACTGTTGCGTAGGCAGCCATTCGGGCGGCACCGTCAGTCGCAGCTGCAGCGCATTGGCGTCGTAGACCGCCGCCAGCGCCGGCACCGCGCGCAGGTCGACCCATTGCTGGTCGGCGGCGAGCTGCAGCCGCGCAGGGTCGATGCCGGCGCGGCGCAGGTCGTCCGTGCCGACATACAGGCGGCCGGCGCGGTACTCGACTCGCACGGCACTGTCGCGCGGCGCGCCGTTGACGACGAGATCGAGGAACAGCGTCGCTCGTTCGGCCGGCGGCGGCACGTCCTGTGCCCCTGCCCCCGCGGCCCACATCGCGCATCCGAGGCAAGCAGCCAGCCGGAGAACGAACAGCAGCTCTCCGCGCATCAGTCGGACGAGACCGCCACCTGCGCGGCACCCATCGGAATCTCGACCGGCGCGTGCCGGCTGTCGAGCCGGAGGCGCAGGCTCGCCGGGCCGCTCGAAATCTCGAGGCCCGGCGGCAGCGCCCACTGCATCGAGCGGCCGGGCAGCACATAGCCGAGCAGTCCGGCCGCCACCGGCAGTTCGCGACCCCCGCTCAGTACGCTGACCTGGCTCAGGCGCGCATGACCGGGACCGCGGTTGGACACCTGCAGCGAGGTCTCGCCGTGTCGCTGGACGATCCGCCAGGACAACTGGGCCGCGCCGGGCGAAGTGCCCGAAGCTGCCGCCGACGCGGACGCGGACGCGGACACAGCCGCAGACACCGATGATGCGGACGATGACGAGGACGACAGGGACGATGTCCCCGACGAGGCATCCGCTCGATCGTGCAGCCAGCCTTCGCCGTAGACGAACAAAGGCAGCGAATAGCGCATCTGGAAGCGCAGCCCGGCCTGCATGCCCGGCGACGCGGCGCCGCCCGCCGCCTCGGGTGACGGAATCTCGTCGATCAGCACGCGATAGGCGGTTTCGCGCTGCGGCGCGGCCGGCCGCACGGCGGTGAGGCGTATCAGCTGCTTGGCCCCCGGTGCGAGCGTGGTGAACGGCGGCGTCGCGACCACCTCCGCCTGCTGGGCATAACGGTCGCCGGTCTCGTCCTGATCCCAGGCCAGCACGCGGGCCTGCAGCACGACCGGCCGCGTACCGACGTTCTGCAGCCACAGCGCCGACGCGCGCTGCTGCGGCGCGATGCTGGGGTTCAATGGCCAGATCAGCACCGAACTCGCGGCCTGGACCGCTGCGGCCAAGGACAGGCCGGCGACGGCAAGCAGCCGGCCGACGATTTTCCGAAGGCTCATGGCAGACGCTCCCCAGGCATTCGCGCTCCTTCCTTTCTCCCCGGCCGCCGTCACGCGCGCAGCCTGATCCGCCTACCAACTCACCGAGATCTGCACCTGATCGGCGTAGTGCCCGACCGGATAGCCGCCCGGCGCCGGTTCGATCCGGCCGTAGATCGGCAGATCGACCTGTGCGGCCCCGCCGCCGCCCGGCACCAGCACGGCCAGCGGCGCCGTCCCGATGAATGGAGTGTTGTAGTTAACGTCAGCATATAGCTGATACGGTATCCGGTGAAGTCCGCTGCTCAATCGGCGCTGGTTGCCGAGCGCCGCCGCGCCTACGCCGACCGTCACGGTGGCCGAGACGACGCCCGAGCACTGCAGCCGGATCACGCCGCTGGGGCCTTGCGCCTGCGCGGTCAGCGGCACGCCGAACAGCGACGGGTGCGAGCCGAAGTCCAGCGTGCCGAAGTCCAGGCCGGTGACTGCGCTCTCCTGGCCGCTGACCCTGCAGCCGCTGACGATGGAGGCGCGCGCCTGCAACAGGCCGGTGGTCGGCGCGGCCGGCTGTGCGGATGCGGACAGCGGCACAAGCGCCACGGCGCAGGCGGACGCGAGTCCGATCAAGGCGGCGAAGCGCATGGCAGCAGCGCGCACGGCGGCGGCGCGCATGGCCTCAGAAGTTGAGCGTTACGGTGACAGTGTCGCTGTAGGCCCCTGCGACCAGCCCCGACTGCGGCGCCACGAGCCCGTGGATAGGCAGGTTGAACGGCGCTCCGCCGGCCGGCACCGTCAGCGACAGCCCGACCGCGTCGGCGACCGCGTACTCGCTGCCGGCGCCGCCGGGCTGGGTGAACAGCCGGTACTGCACGTAGTTGGCGCCGCTGTTCATTCGCCGGACGCCGGAACCGGCGTGATTGCCGTCGCCGACGCGGATGTTCAGCGAAGCGCCCTCGGAACAGACCAGCTGCGTCGGCGCGCCGCCGATCATCGCCAGCGCCTGCAGGCTGTTGGCAAACAGCGTGGGGGCGCTGCCGAAATCCATGACGCCGAAGTTGACCGCGTTAAGCGGGTCCGACGAGCCCGACACGATGCATCCGTCGACCAGGTTCAGCTGGACCTGCATCGTGCCCGACACCTGGGCCTGGCTGGCAGCCGCGGCCGCGAAGGCAGCCAGCGCGACGATCACTTTGCTCAAGATGGGCTTCATCACTCACTCTCTCTAGTCGACGATGACCGGATCAGCGTGAGGTTGGCGACTACAACACGTCATGCGACGGGGGTACAGGCGTCCGCCGGACTGGACGAACGGTCTGGCGCACAGGCCCGGGCGACGCGCCCGACCGCCGGTCGGAACAAACGTGCCGGCTGTTCCCGGCCGACGACGGCGGCCCGGAACAGCCGATGACGGCGGCCGTTCTCGGCCGGGCCGCTGCTGCTCGCCGCCGCTACTTCTTCTGCATCAAGCGCTCGAGCGTGCGCCGATCGACGTCAGGGGCGAACAGCTCGATGAAACTGAGCGCGAAGCCACGCAGGAACGCATCGCGCCGCACGGCCAGCTTGACGCCGTTCATGCCGAACAGGCTGCCGGCCGGCATCGCCGTAAGCCCCCGGTCCCGCGAGGCGTCGAAGGCCATCTCGGCCATGATGCCGACACCGAGCCCGACGTTGACGTAGGTCTTGATGACGTCGGCATCGATCGCGGCGAGCACGATGTCGGGCTTGAGTCCGGCCTGCGCGAACGCCCGGTCGATGCGGCGCCGTCCCGCGAACTCTTCGACGTAGGTGACGATCGGATACTTGACGAGCGCATGCAGCGACAGCGGCTGTCCGGCCAGCGGGTGCTTGCTCGGCAGCACGACCACGTGCTCCCACTCGAACGCGGGGATGGACAGCAGCCCGCTGTGATCGTCCGGCACTTCGGTGGCAATCGCGAAGTCGACTTCACGGCTCATCACCGATTCGGTGATCTGCCTCGGGCTGCCCTGCAGCAGCGTCAGATGCACGGCGGGATAGCGCTTGCGGAACTCCTGCACGACTGCCGGCAGAACGTAGCGCGCCTGCGTGTGCGTAGTGGCCAGCCGCAGCTCGCCGGCATCGCGGGCGCGGAAATCGGCGGTCACCTGCTCGATGCCGGCGATCTCGGCGAGCACGCGCTCGGCGCGCTCGAGAATCATCTTGCCGGGCTCGGTGAGGCCCAGGATGCGCTTGCCGTGCCGCATGAACACGTCGACGCCGAGCTCGGCCTCCAGCTCGAGGATGGCCCGCGACAGCGCAGGCTGCGAGGTGCCGATGGCATGCGCCGCCTGCGTCAGGCTGAAGTTGTGGCGCGCGGTTTCGCGCACGAAACGGAGTTGCTGCAGGTTCATCGACGTCGTCCGGGCTCGCGGGTCGGGGCTTCGCGCCGCAGGTCAGCGGTGGCAGGCGCGCTCCGGGAAATAGCGATCGCAGAAATAGCACGCCCCCGGAGGCAGCCACGAAGGCACCGCATAGTAGCGCCGCCGGACCTCGTCGAGCACGCGGTCGCGGTAGGTTTCGTAGCGGAAACCGCGGCCTTCGACCAGATGGAAGGCGGCGCCGCGGATCTCGATGCGCCGCGTCTGCACCGACTCGAAGTACGGCCTATAAGCTTCGTCCAGCGCCGGCGGCGTGCGCAGCACGACGAGGATGTCGCGGCCTTCGAGGCGGCGGAAGTCGGTCAGGATGTCGTCGTGGCGGGCATGGCTGGATCCCGGCCCGAACACGAAGACGTATTCGCCCAGGTTGTAGCCCATGGTCACGGCCGGCGAATAGCCGTCGGAGGCGATGGCGAAGCGGCCGCGATACGGCGCCAGCGCGGCGGACAGCTCGTCGCCGTGCACGGTCATCACCAGCCCCGGATACGAGCGCCACGACTTGAAGGTCTCGGTGGGCAGCACGCTGATGATGCCGATCAGCAGCCAGTGGGCCGCGGCGAACAGGCCGGCGAAGGCCAGCGCGCGGGCCTGCGCGCGCCGCGACGCGCCCAGCATGTAGGCGGCCACCGCAGGCAGCACGAAGCTGGCCAGCCAGTGCAGGCCTATAGTCTTGACCAGCGACAGCGCCGCGAACAGCAGGAACGGCACCGCGGCCAGCCACTGCAGCGCGCGACGGTCATCGGCGGCCGTGCCGGCGGGGGACGGCATGGGGGTCGATGCCAGGGCCGACGCGGGAGCCGAGGGCGGGGCCGAAGCGGAAGCCGGGGCGAGCGTCGAGCCCGGATCGATCTTCGGCCGCAGCAGCCGCCACGCGACAGCCGGCGTCAGCACATAGGCGACGCAGAACGCGTACAGCGGCGGCGACTGCCATGACCAGCCGGCGGTCTCGTTCCGGTTGATCAGATTGAACATCACGTTCGGCCAGCAGTTCTGCGCGTTCCACACGATCTGCACGATCGCCGCCGGCAGCGCGCCGGCCACCACCCAGGCCAGGCCGACGAAACGGCCCCGCCCCGGCCGGCTCACGGCATGCGCGAAGATGGCCAGCGCCAGCAGGCCGGCGAAGTACTTGGACAGCAGCGCGCCGGCCAGCGCCAGCCCGGTCAGCAGATAGTCGAGCGAGCGGCCGCTGCGGCAGGCCCGCAGATAGAGCCAGACGGTCAGCGCGCTGAAGAACATCAGCGGGATGTCGGTGGTGATCGCGACGTTCCAGGCGTTCAGCGGCACCAGCAGCAGCAGCGTGGCGCCCGTCCACGCGAGCGCCTCGCCGTGGCGGCGCAGCAGCTGCCAGCCGATCATCGCCACCACGGGCACGACCAGCAGCGCCGGCAGCCGCAGCACGAACAGATGGCTGGAGACCGCGTCCAGCGCCGCCAGCCACCAGCCGACCATCGGCGGATGATCGTAGAAACCCCAGTCGGGGTAGCGCCCCCAGTACAGGAAATAGGCCTCGTCGCCGGTGATCGGCAAGCGCGCGGCGAGGACGGCGCGCAGCGCGGTCATCAGCAGCAGGACCAGCAGGAAGCTGCGCCGGGCGGCGCGCGAATCGACGAATGAGCGTTCTATGAACCGGATCATCGGCAATCGGAAGAGACCTCGATGCACCAGGCTGACAACGGTGCAAAGAAAAAAGGCGCACATCTCTGTGCGCCCCAAACGGCAGCATTGCTGCCTCTCCTCCTCCTCGATACGCTTTTCTGGTGCCGGATGGCCCGAACCGGATGCCGGAAGCTCCGACTGCGGGGGGCCACGCACCAAGATGTGGCGATGCTAATCAATTGATGGCGTCTCGTCCACGACTTTTTCCGGCCGGGAAGTCAGAACAAACCCTGATCCCGCGCCGCCGCCCGGACCTCAACGCGTGCGATCGACCCAGGCCAGCATGCCCAGCGCAAGCACGAAGGCCGCGATGCTGGGAATGCTCACCGACAGCAGCGGCGGCCAGGTATTGAGCAGGCCCAGATGCGAGAACAGCCCGTTCATGAAATGGAATGCGATGCCGAGCATGATGCCGGCGAACACCTTGTAGCCGATGCCGCCGGCCCGCACGTGCAGGTATCCGAACGGCAGCGCCAGCGTCATCATGACGATGACGGCGATCGGATAGACCACCTTCTTCCATAGCGCCAGCTCGTACTGGCTGCTGTCCTGCCGATTCTCCTGCAGGTGGCGAAGATAGCGGTACAGGTTCAGGCCCGACATCCGCTCGGGCTGCACCAGCAGCACGCCCAGCAGCTCGGGCTTCAGGTCGGTGTGCCACAGATACTCGGCGCTGCGCCGCGGCTCGGCATGCAGCAACGGCGCCGCGCCAGGCGCCTCGGTCAGCACGAAGCGCGTCGATTCGACCTCGGCAAGCTGCCAGGCATCGGGCCCCTTGAAGCGCGCGCTGCGCGCCTCGACGATCTGCGTCAGCCGCATCTCGGCGTCGAACTCGAAGATGCGCAACTGCCGCAGCGTGCCGTCGGGCAGCATCTCGCCGATGTTGACGAAGCGCAGCCGCTGCACGTCGCCGACCGAATCGCGCTGCGAATCCTTCAGCCACATGCCCGAGCGGAACTGGCCCGCGACCGACGCGCCGATCGAAGTCAGCCGCAGCTGCTGCGCCAGTCTTTCGGCCGGCGGCGAGATGCCCTCGCCCACCACCGCCGTGATCAGCGCGATGCCGATGCCGATGCGCGCCACGGTGGCCAGCGCCTGCCGCCGGCTGAAGCCCGCCGCGCGCATGGCGGTGAATTCGGAGCTCGCGGCGAACTGCGCCAGCGCGTAGATGGCGCCGATCAGCGCCGCGATCGGCATCAGCTCGTAGATGTGCGCCGGCAGCCCGAGCAGCACGAACGCCAGCGCGTGCTGCATCCGGTAGCCGCCGCGGCCGACGTCGTCGAGCTCGTTGATGAAGTCGAAGAACGCGAACAGCGCGAGAAAGCCGATCAGCACGAAGGTGACGGCGGCGATGATCTGTCCGCCGAGATAGCGACGCAGGATCTTCATGTGCGCAGCCTGAGGCGGGCGAAGGACCAGCGCGGCAACCGCAGCCGGCGCCAGAACAGGAACGCGATGATCGCCAGCAGCGCCGCATGCAGGACCCAGACGCCGAGGCCGAACGACATGCGGCCGTCGGAGACCCAGGCCTGTGCCACAGACAACAGGTTGTTGTAGACCACGTAGAGCAGCAGCGCGACGATCAGGTTGATCGAGCGGCCGACGCGCGGGTTCATCGCCGACAGCGGGATCGCGAGCAGCGCCATCAGCACCGCCGAGACCGGCAGGCTGATGCGCCACATCAGCTCGCCCAGGTTGCGCCGGTTGGGATCGGCCAGCAGCTCGAGCGTGGACTTCACCTTGGCGCGGTCGTCCGACAGCGACGGATTGCGCGGCGCCAGCCGCAGGCCGTAGCGCTCGAACTCCATGACGCGGTAATCGGCGCGGCCCTGGCCGCCGTCGTAGCGGCGGCCGTCCTCCAGCACCAGGAAGCGGTCGCCATTGGCCTGGCTCTCGATCCGGCCCAGCCGCGAGACGACCACGACCAGCCGCTCATCGCGCTGCTGCGTCACGAAGACGTTGCGGACCTCATTCTGCTCCTCGTTCAGCGACTCGACGAAGAACACGCGGTTGGCGGTGGCCGATTCGCGAAAGCGCCCGGCCGCGACCTGCGATATGTCCTCGCGCTGCGAGAAGCGCTGCTGGTACTCGCTGGCCTGGCGGTTGGCCCACGGCGCGATCAGGAACGCGACGAGACCGACGATGACCGCGATCGGCAGCGCGAAGCCGAGCACCGGCCGCACCCAGGCGGTGAGCCCCTGGCCGCTGGTGAACCAGATGACCATCTCGGAATCGCGGTAGGCCCGCGTCAGCGACATGAGGATCGCGATGTAGAGGGTCAGCACGAGCAGCACGGGCAGCACGTTGATCGCATTGAAGGCGATCAGCGGCAGCACGCTGGCGGTGTCGACCCGGCCGGTGGCGGCGCGGCCGAGCAGGCGGATCAGCGACGTCGTCAGCATGATGACGAACAGGGTCGCGAACACGACGCCGGCGAGATTGACGAGGTCGCGTCGCAGCGCCTTCTTGAAAAGCATGGACCTGCGAGGCCTCCGAGCCCTCGTATAATCGGCGGGGTCTGCCTGGAAAGAAAAAAACGATGCAATTTAGCACAAGCATCTCCAACCCCCAGCGTCTTCGCACCTCGTGCGCGATCGTGCCCGTGCTGGCGGGCAAGAAGCTCACCGCCTCCGGCGCGGCTCTCGATGCCGCCGCCGGCGGCGCGCTGAGCCGCCTGCTGGCCAGCGGCGACCTGCAGGTCAAGGCGGGGTCGGCGCTGCTCGCCCATCTGGAAGGCGCCGTCAAGCGCGTGCTGCTGGTCTCGCTCGGCGATGCCGAAGTGCCGGCCGACAAGGCCTTCGGCGACGCGGTGCGCGGCGCCTGGCGCGCGGCCGCCACGCTGGCGGCCGACGAGATCGCGTCGCTGCTGCACGAGGCGCCGGTGGCGCAGCGCGACACGGCCTGGA
The DNA here is from genome assembly GCA_050187175.1 of Burkholderiaceae bacterium. Lineage (GTDB taxonomy): Bacteria > Pseudomonadota > Gammaproteobacteria > Burkholderiales > Burkholderiaceae_E > Zeimonas. The sequence continues at coordinate 3,325 of JBFWXS010000084.1, read as the reverse complement.
AGCTCCGAGTGCAGGTCCAGCTCGGCCGCGAGCTCAGCTACCGCTTCGAGCGCATGAAGAGCAAGCGCGACAAGCAGCCGCTGCGGCCCGCGCGCGTCGTGCTGCCGGTGGAGCGCGCCGAAGCGACGGCCGCCGGTCCGGCCGTGGCGCAGGCCAGCGCGCTGGCCAACGGCATCGATCTGACCAAGGATCTGGGCAACCTGCCCGGCAACGTCTGCACGCCGACCTACCTGGCCGATGCCGCGCGCAAGCTGGGGCGCGAGTTCAAGCTGAAGGTCGAAGTGCTCGACGTGCGCAAGATGGAAGCGCTGAAGATGGGCGCACTGCTCGCGGTGGCGCGCGGCTCCGAGCAGCCGCCCAAGCTGATCGTGCTGCACTACCAGGGCGCCGGTCCCAGGCAGGCGCCGGTGGCGCTGGTCGGCAAAGGCATCACGTTCGACACCGGCGGCATCTCGCTGAAGCCGGCCGCCGAGATGGACGAGATGAAGTACGACATGTGCGGCGCGGCCTCGGTGCTGGGCACGCTGCGCGCCGTGGCCGAGATGGGCTTGAAGATCAACGTGGTGGGCGTGATCGCCGCGGCGGAGAACATGCCGAGCGGCCGCGCCACCAAGCCGGGCGACATCGTCACCAGCATGTCGGGGCAGACGATAGAGATCCTGAACACCGACGCCGAAGGCCGGCTCGTGCTGTGCGACGCGCTGACCTACGTGCAGCGCTTCAAGCCGGGCGCGATCATCGACATCGCGACGCTGACCGGCGCCTGCATCATCGCGCTCGGCCATCATCATTCGGGGCTGTTCTCGTCGCAGCAGGCGCTGGCCGACGAACTGCTGGCGGCGGGCGCCGAGGCGGGCGACCCGTGCTGGCGCATGCCGCTGGACGACGAGTACCAGGATCAGCTGAAATCGCCGTTCGCCGACTTCGCCAATATCGGCGGCCGGGCCGCCGGCTCGGTGACCGCGGCGTGCTTCCTGTCGCGCTTCACCAAGGGCCAGGACTGGGCGCATCTGGACATCGCCGGCACGGCGTGGAAATCGGGCGCGAACAAGGGCGCCAGCGGGCGTCCGGTGCCGCTGCTGACGCGCTTCCTGCAGGAGCGCGCCAAGCGCTGAACGCATGACGCAGGTCGACTTCCATTTCAACGCGCCCGACAAGCTGCACTACGGTTGCCGGCTGGTTCGTAAGATCTACCGGGCCGGCAGGAAGGTGCTGGTATGGAGCGACGACGCGGCGCGGCTGTCGGCCTTCGACCAGATGCTGTGGACGTTCGCGCAGCAGGAGTTCATTCCGCACGTGAACGCCGCCGACCCTCTCGCGGCCGAAACGCCGGTGCTGCTGGCCAGCGGCCCGGTCGACACGCCGCATCACGAGGTCATCGTCAACCTGGGCCGGCAGCCGCCGCCGATGTTCAGCCGCTTCGACCGCCTGATCGAGGTGGTGGCGGCCGACGCCGACGACCGCGGCGCCGCGCGCGAGCGCTGGCGCTTCTATCGCGACCGCGGCTATCCGATGGAGCAGCACGACCTGGCCGCGGCCGCCGGCTGAGCGGCGGCCCGCGCGCCTTGACGGAGCCCTGACATGGACGACGAATTCCGCCGCCTCGCCGGCCAGCTGCCCGGCGCGCCGAGCCTGCCGCCGGCCGCGCCGACGCACGACGACGCGATCCCGATGCTCACCGAGATCGTCGACGTGCCGCGCTACGACGCGGCCGATCTGCCCGAGACGATCGCGGAGGTCGACTGGTCGCGGCTCGCGCTGCGGGTGCAGGAGAACGTGCTCGAACGCCTGCTGAACCGCTCGAACGCGCTGCTCGACGAGCAGTTGAAGGTCGGCCTGCACGCCCTCATCGACCGCAGCGCGCAGGCGCTGGCCGCCGAGCTGCGCATCACGCTGCGGCAGATGGTCAACGAGCTGGTGGCCCGCGCCGTCACCGAAGAGCTGACCCGCGTGCACGACGAGATCGCGCGCGCGCCGCGAAGGGCCGACGACACCGCATAGGTCTTGTCGTTCGCGGTCCCGCATACGCGGGGTTGACGGTTCTGACAACCCCTCCGATACTGCGGCGGGCGCCAATGGCGCCGGCTTGCGGGCGCCGCTGTCGCGCCCCTCCATCACTCGACTCGACAGGGAGAATCCATTGCGCCCTACAGGCTCGCGCATCGGCCTTGCGACGCTGATCTGCACCGCCATCCTGGCTGGCTGCGGCGGCGGTGACGGCGACTCGGACGCCACGGCAGCACCTGCACCGGCCCCCGCGCCAGGACCGGCCCCCGCACCCGGACCTGCGCCGGCACCCGCCCCGGGACCCGCACCGGCGCCGGCTCCCACCCCCGCTCCGGCACCTGGCCCGACGCCCGCGCCTGCCCCTGCACCCGAGCCGGCCCCCGCGCCAGGACCGGCCCCGTCGCCGACGCCCCCGCCGGCGCCCGCGCCTGCCGGCACCGCCGCGGACTGCGTCAACCCGGAGACCTGGCAGAACGGCACGGTCATGACCTTGAACATGCGCACGACCTCCGGCTCGACGGTCACGTCGCGCACCGTGAACCTGCGCATCACGTCGCCAGTCACGTTCCAGGGCTATTCGGCGATCGAGGCCGAAGCCGTCACGTCGGGCCTGGTCGGCCGCACGTACATGATGAACGACGGCCTGCAGGAGACGATCTACGGCAGCGTCAGCGAAACGACGATCGGCGGCACGGCGACGACGGTGAACACACCGCCGCTCACCATGAGCAACAGCCTGCAGCCCGGCCAGGCCGAAACGTCGACGTACACGGCCACGACGACCTACATCGGTACTCCCGTACCGATCCCGGCGAGCTCGATCACCTACACGCAGATGCGGCGCTTCGAAGGCCTGGAAACGGTGACGGTCCCCGCCGGCGTCTTCACCGACGCCTGCAAGTGGACCTACGAGACGACGACCACCTCACCGCCGTCGACCACGACGTCGACGCTATGGATGAGCCGGGGCACCGGCATCACCTTGCGGATTCTGTCGGGTGGCGGCAACGATGTGCTCGTTTCGGGGACGCTCAACGGGAGGCCGATCGCGCCGTAACGAGGCTTGCAGCAACCGGGAGCGCTTCGTGCGTTCGCCGGTTGTCTGAACCAGCCGCTTGTCTGAACCAGCAAACCGAGCCCGACGCGGCCCGGTTCTTCTTGGCCTACCACCACTGTTGCAGGAGCGGCAGGCGGGGGCTGGCGGGTGGGATGTATGCGGCGCCGAGCAGCGCAGCCGGGGGGCGGCGCGCGCAGCGCGCTTCCACTTCTGTATCGCGGCGTCTGTTTGAACGGAGCTCGCGCAGCGAGCGCGGTGAGT
>JBFWXS010000083.1:0-16909 GCA_050187175.1 Burkholderiaceae bacterium | reverse complement strand
CCTTGGCCTCTCCTCCGAACTTCTTCGACAGCACCGTCGTGATCGCCGCCGTCAGCGTCGTCTTGCCATGGTCCACGTGACCGATCGTCCCCACGTTCACGTGCGGCTTCGTGCGCTCGAACTTACCTTTTGCCATTTTGGACTCCGATTCTCAAAGAACGTTGCATCAGTGTGTCAATACGTCAAGCTCACTTCGAGCGCGCCGAGATGATGGCATCGGCCACGTTCTTCGGTGCTTCTGCGTAGTGCTTGAATTCCATCGTGTAGGTGGCGCGGCCCTGCGTCAGCGAGCGCAGCGTCGTCGCGTAGCCAAACATCTCGGACAGCGGCACTTCGGCGCGGATGATCTTGCCGCCGCCGATCATGTCTTCCATGCCCTGGACCATGCCGCGCCGCGACGAGAGATCGCCCATCACGGTGCCGGCGTAGTCTTCCGGCGTCTCGACCTCGACGGCCATCATGGGCTCGAGCAGCACCGGGCTGGCGCGGCGCATGCCTTCCTTGAAGGCGATCGAGCCGGCCTGCTTGAACGCGTTCTCGTTCGAGTCGACGTCGTGGTACGAACCGAAGAACAGCGTCGCCTTGACGTTGACGACCGGATAGCCGGCCAGCACGCCCGCGGGCAGCGTTTCCTCGATGCCCTTCTGCACCGCCGGGATGAACTCGCGCGGCACGACACCGCCCTTGATCGCGTCGACGAACTCGAAGTTCGGGCCGCCCGGCTCGAGCGGTTCGAGCTTGATGACGACGTGACCGTACTGGCCGCGGCCGCCGGACTGCTTGATGAACTTGCCCTCGACTTCGTCGACGGTCTTACGGATCGTCTCCCGGTACGCGACCTGCGGCTTGCCGACCGAGGCCTCGACGCCGAACTCGCGCTTCATGCGGTCGACGATGATCTCCAGGTGCAGCTCGCCCATGCCGGCGATGATGGTCTGGCCCGATTCTTCATCGGTGCGGACGCGGAACGACGGGTCTTCCTGCGCCAGGCGGCCCAGCGCCACGCCCATCTTCTCCTGGTCGGCCTTGGTCTTGGGCTCGACGGCCTGCGAGATGACCGGCTCGGGGAACACCATGCGCTCGAGCACGATGATGGCCGACGGATCGCACAGCGTCTCGCCGGTGGTGACTTCCTTCAGGCCGACGCAGGCCGCGATGTCGCCGGCGCGAACTTCCTTGATCTCTTCGCGGTTGTTCGCGTGCATCTGCAGCAGACGGCCGATGCGCTCGCGCTTGCCCTTGACCGGGTTGTAGACGGTGTCGCCCGAGTTCAGCACGCCCGAATAGACGCGGATGAAGGTCAGCTGACCGACGAAGGGGTCGGTCATCAGCTTGAACGCCAGCGCGGAGAACTTCTCGCCGTCGTCGGCGCGACGCTCGACCACCTGCTCGTCGTCGTCCGTGCCCTTCACCGGCGGAATGTCGACCGGCGACGGCAGGAACTCGATGACCGCGTCCAGCATGCGCTGCACGCCCTTGTTCTTGAACGCGGTGCCGCACAGCATCGGCTGGATCTCGCCGGCGATCGTGCGCTTGCGCAGGCCCTGCATGATCTCCGCCTCGGAGAGGTCGCCCTCTTCAAGGTACTTGTTCATCAGCTCCTCGTCGGCCTCCGCGGCCGACTCGACCATCTTCTCGCGCCACTCCTGGGCGGTGTCGGCGAGCTCGGCGGGGATGTCCTCGTAGGCGAACTTCATGCCCTGCGAGGCTTCATCCCAGACGATCGCCTTCATCTTCAGCAGGTCGACGACGCCCTTGAAGTTCTCTTCGGCGCCGATCGGGATGACGATGGGCACGGGATTCGCACGCAGCCGCGTGCGCATCTGGTCATAGACCTTGAAGAAGTTGGCGCCGATCCGGTCCATCTTGTTGACGAAGGCCAGGCGCGGCACGCCGTACTTGTTGGCCTGGCGCCAGACCGTCTCGGACTGCGGCTGCACGCCGCCCACGGCGCAATAGACCATGCAGGCGCCGTCGAGCACCCGCATCGAACGCTCGACCTCGATCGTGAAGTCGACGTGTCCCGGGGTGTCGATGATGTTGATCCGGTGCTCCGGATGCGACAGGTCCATGCCCTTCCAGAAGCACGTGACCGCCGCCGACGTGATCGTGATGCCGCGCTCCTGCTCCTGCTCCATCCAGTCGGTGGTGGCAGCGCCGTCGTGCACCTCGCCCAGCTTGTGGTTGACGCCGGTGTAGAACAGGATGCGCTCGGTCGTGGTCGTCTTGCCGGCGTCGATGTGAGCGGAAATGCCGATATTGCGATACCGCTCGATGGGAGTCTTGCGAGCCATGATTCAAACTTTCATCGGTTGCCGCGGCGCCGCCGGCGCCGCATGGGCTCTCCAGATGGGGACGAAAGCCCCGATCAGAAGCGGAAGTGGGCGAACGCCTTGTTGGCCTCGGCCATCCGATGGACCTCGTCGCGCTTCTTGACCGCGCCGCCGCGGTTCTCGGACGCTTCCATCAGCTCATTGGCCAGACGCTGACCCATCGACTTCTCGCCGCGCTTCTTGGCGGCCTCGCGCAGCCAGCGCATCGCCAGCGCCAGCCGGCGCACGGGACGCACCTCGACCGGCACCTGGTAGTTGGCGCCGCCCACGCGGCGGCTCTTGACCTCGACCATCGGCCGCGTGTTCTGCAGCGCCTGCGAGAACACTTCGATGGGATCCTTGCCGGAGCGGGTCTTGATCTGGTCGAACGCGCCATACAGCATGCGCTCGGCCACGGCCTTCTTGCCGTCGAGCATCAGCACGTTGACGAACTTCGAGACCTCGACACTGCCGTACAGCGGGTCGGGCAGGATCTCGCGCTTGGGAACTTCGCGACGACGTGGCATGTTTCACCTCTCTTCATTCAGCTCGCCCGCGGACCCGGCCACCGGATCCGCCTGCGTGGCAACCCGACTCACCGCACCGGAACGGCCCGGAAGGCCGACATCCGGCGACAGCGGGAGCTGCCGCTTACTCGACGCCTGAGCCGGCCCCATGCCGGCCCTCGGCGCCACAAAAACAAGAGCGCGAGCCCGCTTGATCGACTCGCGCCCCACCCCCTTCAATCCGGCACCCGCCGGGCGCCGGACTGCAAATTCCCTATCAGCCCTTCTTCGGCCGCTTGGCGCCGTATTTCGAGCGCGCCTGCTTGCGGTCTTTCACGCCCTGCAGATCCAGCGACCCGCGGACGATGTGGTAGCGCACACCCGGCAGATCCTTGACCCGGCCGCCGCGGATGAGCACCACCGAGTGCTCCTGCAGGTTGTGGCCTTCGCCGCCGATGTACGAGATGACCTCGAAGCCGTTCGTCAGGCGAACCTTGGCCACCTTCCGCAGCGCGGAGTTCGGCTTCTTCGGCGTCGTGGTGTAGACACGGGTGCAGACACCGCGGCGCTGCGGGGAATCCTGCAGCGCGGGGCTCTTGCTCTTGATGACATCCGACTCGCGCCCTTGGCGAACGAGCTGGTTGATCGTGGGCATCTGACTATCCTTCGCGAATTCTTGGACACCGGGAACGCCAAGGACGAGGACGCGCAGATGGACCACACGGCACCCGCCGATCGGAGACCGGCCGCGGCGATCGATCGCGCCGCGCTTCGTAAATTCAGTACAACTTCATACAACCCGCACAACCGGCTATGGCCTGGACGCCATGGCGCGGAGGCGCAATGGCATCAAGCCCGGTTTTCCGGGAAAGCCCGCTAGTATAGTCACGTCGCGGCGGGAGAGCAAGCGTCGGCCGGGGCCGCCGCGGACGGCCCGGCGGGCACGCCGGAGCCCCGCCGGGGAGGCGCGGCGGAGGGGGCGGCCGGCTTTGCCGGACCCTCCGCACGGCCCGGATCAGCGCGGCTGCAGGCAGTTCGGCGGGTCGCGGCGCACCCATTCGAAGCGCCGCTCGCCGATCAGGATCGGAATCTCGTAGATGGCGAAGACATTTCCTTCGCTGAACCTGGTCGACGGGTCGACGCCGCAGGCTTCCATGCGCATCACATGGACCGAGCCATCGGAGCTCGATTCTATCGACTCCAGCCGGACATACCCGTCGTGCCGCCAGCGCGAGTCGGCGGCCTGGAAGAAGAGCATCCACGACTGGTGAAAGTCAGGCATCCGCAAGGCCGCGCGCTGCGCTGGATCGATGCGGGTGAGAATCCAGTCGTAGGTTCCCTTGTCGGCCAGGACCGCCGGCGGCGTGATCTGGTTGCGATCCATCCCATAGACGTCCCCCGCCGCCCGCAATGCCCAGCGGCGCGTGGCGTCGAGCGGCTCGGTGGTGGTCGAGTGCGGCTGCCAGTACGTGGGATAGATCTTGGTCCGGCAGCGACCGGGATCATCGAGCGGCCGGTAGTACTCGCGGTCGGCCCACTCGAACGACACTTCGCCGGGCAAGGCCGGGATCTCGTACAGCGTCACCGGCACGTACTGCGTGACCGGCGACATCATGTCCTGCTCGTAGCGGCAGTATTCCAGATGCACCCGATGGCGCTGTCCGTCGGCCGAGCTCTCGATGCGCTCGATGCGCGGCGTCACCGTGTACCAGTCGCTGATCCGCTCCGGCCAGCCGGTCAGGCGCAGGAACCACGTCCGGCTGAAGTCCGGATTGCGGATTTCAGCGGGTGCCTCGGTCGGAAACCATGGGAAAAGGTTCAGCAGCGTTTCACGGTCGCGCACCAGCAGCGTCTCGCCGTACGGCGTGTCGATCGGCAGCGACAGGTTCTCCTCGCGGACGACGGCCGGCCAGACCGCCTCCACCGGAGGCGGCGGCTCGACCGGGGGCGGCGGCTCGACCGGGGGCGGCGGCTCCACCGGCGGCGGCGGTTCCACCGGGGGTGGGGGATCGACGGGCGGCGGCGCATCGGAAGAATCGCCGCCGCCGCAGCCGATCAGACAGACCGCGAGCATGGCGGCGGCGAGGCCGCGGAAGGACGAAAGCGAGGTGGGGCTTGGCATGAGGATCCCGTTCTCGTCCGGACGTCAGCGCGGCTGCAGGCAGTTCGGAGGATCGCGGCGCACCCATTCGAAGCGCCGCTCGCCGATCAGGATAGGAATCTCGTAGTACGCAAAGACGATTCCCTCCGAGTAGCGATCGAAGGGATCCACGCCGCAGGCCTCCATCCTGAGCGTGTGGACCGTGCCATCCGCACTGGACTCGATTGACTCGAGACGGACGTAGCCGTCATGCCGCCAGCTCGAATCCGCCCCCTGGATGTAGAGCCACCATGTGCGGTGATAGTCCGGCGCCGGCAGCGACGCGCGCTGCTCGGCTGAAAAGGCAGCGGAGACCCAGGTGTAGGTAGGCGAATCGGCGATGACCGCGTGCGGAACGCCGGACGAGAACCCGCGCTGGGCGTCGCCGGCAAGCCGCAGCGCCCAGCGCCGCGCCGCATCGAGCGGCGCGTCGGTGACCGAGTGGGGCTCCCAGTAGGTCGGATAGAACTTCGTCAGGCACGGCTCCTGCCCGGCGCCGGTCTTGCCGCGCTCCGTCCATTCGAAAGCGACGTCGCCGTCGAGCGCCGGAAGCTGGTACAGCGTGACCGGCACGAAGTCGCCGCCCGGCTCCGGGACCTCCCGCTCGACGTGGCAGTACTCCAGATGGACCGTCTGGCGCCGGCCATCGGCTGAGGGTTCGATGCGCTCGACACGCGGCACCCCGACCCCGTTGAAGAAGCTCAGGCGCTGCGGCCAGCCGGTCAGCCGCAGGAACGACATCCGGCTGAAGTCCGGGCTCCGCACTTCCTCGGGCGCCTCCGCGGCGAACCAGGGGAACGTCCGTGCCAGCGTCTCGCCGTCGCGGATCAGCAGCGTTTCGCCGTACGGAGCGGTGACCGGAGTCGCGACGTACTCCTCGCGCACGATCGCAGGCCAGACTTCCTTGGCGGCGGGCGGCGGCGGTTCAGCCGGCGGCGGCTCGACGGCCGGCGGCGGCTCCACCGGTGGCGGCGCTTCGGACGCGTCGCCGCCCCCGCCGCCGCAGCCAGCCAGACAGAAGGCCAGCATGGCGGCGGCCAGCCCGCGGAATGCCGAGGAGGACGAGGACGAAGGGGCCGGAGAAGACGAAACGAATGAAGGCGAAGCCGGCGGCTGCATCGGATTTCCCCGCTATGGTGCGTTTTGGGAAAATCCTAACAAACTCGACAGTCGCTCCCACTGGGGTCTACCCAGGTTGCCGAGGCGGGCCCTGCTGTGGTCGCCCTGCTGTGGTCGCCCTGCTGCCGCCGCCCTGCCATGGCGCCGTCCGGGCTCGCCGCCGCGGACCCCCGCCGCTTCACGCCGCCCTCAGGGCCGCCGGCTGTAGTCGACCAGCTCCTGCACGATGCCCAGCTCGCGGCTGCCGTCGGGCCGGAACAGCTCCACTTCGAGCCGCACCCAGCTGTTCACGGCGGGCGCGTACCAGTAGACCTGGGTGACACGACCGCTGCGCATGACCGGTTCGCCCTTTTCCAGCACCGAGCGCCGCCATTCACCCTGATGGATGACGCGGACGGTATCGAAGCGGCCGGCCGGCGTCTCGACCGAGTCCAGTCCCGCGACATTGGCCAGGTAGCTGTACAGCGTGACCGCGTCGCGATCGTTCGGCGCCACCGAGTATTCGTAGCGCCATTCCTTGTCCAGCGTCAGCGGAAACGCCAGCGCGCGCACCTCGCCCGACGAGCGCCCGCCGGGGTCGAGGTGCCAGCTCGACGGCTTGACGGCGCGCATCCGCGGCGCGCCCGTCGGCTTGCGCGTCTTCGGATCGAGCGCGACCTGGCGCAGCTGCGCGCGGTCGCCATTGACGCTGACGATGCTGCGCTCGACCAGATTCGATTGATAAGTTGCAGCGGTGCCGATCTCGCGGCCCGCGTAGACCCAGCGGTCGCCGACGCGCAGCTGCGGCCGGGCGATGGGCAGCGTCAGCACGGTGACGCTGCGCCCGGCGGCGGCGCCTGGCGCTCCCGCACCTGGTCCGACCGGGCCCGGCCCGCCCGCGGCACCGGGTCCGCCTGCTCCGGCAGGCCCGCGCGACGGTAGCGGCAGCGGCTGCACTTTGCCGTCGCCGGGACCGGGGCCGGGGGCGGCGCAGGCCGCCAGAACGAGCGCCGCGCCGGCGCTCAGCAGGCCCAGCAGCCCGCGCTTGAGCGGTGCCGGAGGCGGCGCACCGGGCCGCAACGGTGACGGATCGTTTGCGCGGAGGTCTGGATGCGCGCTTGCGGGCACGGTTCCCCTTTCCTGGGACGACGGGTTGGGCGAAGCCAATAATAACCGGCGACGGAAGCGAGCCCGCCCGCGGGGCGCCGCTCGGGCCGCCCGGCGCGCGAGATCGAGGCGAGCGATCAGGCCGAAACGTCTTTCCGGGCGGCGCCGGCGACCTGCCGGGCTGCCTCCATCAACGCGCTGGCCACCTGCGCCAGTCGATCGTCGGTGAAGCGCTCCTTCAGGTCGCTGGCCGTAATCGACAGCACCGGGCGGCCATAGGCATCGAAGATCGGCACGGCGATGGTCGTGACATGCGCGCGCGCCCAGCCCCGGTCGACGCCGACGCCGGCCTCGTGCGCCCGGCGGCAGTCGGCGTACCAGTCGTCGAACGACTGGCCGCGCTCGAGCCGCAGCTGCGCGTAGTCCTGCCGCAGCGTCTCTACGCTCTTGCCCGAGCGCAGCGCGTACCAGCGGCCGGTAGAGCCGAACAGGATGGGGAAGCGGCTGCCCGAGCGGTGATGAATCTGGATATCAGCCCCCGACAGCGCGAAGTCCGTGAGCACCATCCGCTCGCCCTTCAGCACGAACAAGGCCGTCGATACGTGGTGCAGCCGCGCGATACGCTCGAGATGGGGACGCACCTGCACCACGCTGCGGCTCTCGTCGAGCAGCGGTAACGCCAGCTTCAGCACACCGAAGCCGAGCCGGTAGGTCTTGGTTTCCTCGTCGAAGCTCACCAGATCCTCAGCCACCAGCGTCCTCAGGATGCCGTAGCAGGTGCTCGGGTACAGATTCGTCTCGCGGGCGATGCGGTTCACGCCCAGCGGGCGATCGGCATCGGCCAGATAACGCAGCAGGCGCACCGCGGCCTGGACGGCGCCGACGGGCTTGGTGCCGGCCGCGCTGCTGGGAGTGCCGGCGCCGGAAGCGCTGCTCGTGCCGGGAGCGGGGCCCGTGCCGGAACCGGCGCCGGCGCGAGCACTGGCGCCCGGCTTGGCGGCGGCCCGGCCGGCGGAGTCGTCGGAAGGCTGGACAGCGGGAGGGGCGGCTCGCATTGCTGCGAGTATAGGCGCGCCGATCGGGCGGGTTCGGCACGAGACCTTGCCGCTGCCTGTGCGACCTCTCCTCGGGAAATAGCAGTACGGTTGGCCAGCGGCCTCGAGCCTCAAATATTCTTTACACCGAATAATTATTCTCGTATTAGAATAGTCGTCACCCACCGATCGCTTCCATCGCCCATCGCAAAAGGCACTGAAATGGTTCCGGGCAGCTTCTCCGATGCGCCGTTGACCGTGGTATCCGCCGCCTATTCACACGGTCGCTGGCGTGCCGATCAGCCGGCGGTGAGCTGCCGCCGGCACCGCTTCGATTGGGGCGAACTCGACCGTCTGTCCAACCGGATCGCTCATCGGCTGATCGAGCACGGCCTGGCCCGCGGGGACCGGGTCGCGCTGCTTCTGGGCAATCGCAGCGAAACCTACGCCTGCTACCTGGGCATATGGAAGGCACTGGGCGTGGTGGTGCCGCTGTCGACGCTGTCCAGCGCAGCCGCGCTGGCAGGCATCGTCGACGACTGCGAAGCGCGCGCATACATTGCCGATCCCGAATACGCCGGGCTGGCGCGCGACGCGCTCGCGCTGGCGCGGCACCAGCCGCGCCTCGTCGCGCTGCCCGAGGCCTCGGCGCCGCTCGCCGAAGGCAGCAGCGGCGATCTGTTCGCGGCCTGCGACACCGCGCTGCCGGAGCTGCCCACGCTCAGCGACGACTGCACTATCGTCTACACGTCCGGCACCACCGGCGCTCCGAAGGGCGTGGTCCACACGCACGGAGCGCGCGTCAACTTCGCCGTGCTGCGCGCACTGGCATGGCGGATCGGCCTGGGCGCACGGCTGCTGACGTCGACCCCGCTCTATCACAACGGCGGTTTCCTGATGCTGATGCCGGCCGCCATCAACGGCGGGCACCTGCACGTGATGGAACGGTTCGACATGGCCGATTTCTTTGCATGCATCGACCAGCACGGCATCGAGTACACCTTCGTGGTTCCGACGCAGGTCAGCCGCCTGCTGGCCGACGACACCGCCGTCGATCGATTGCGGCAGTCGACGCTGCGCAAGATGGTCTGCGCCGGCGCACCGCTGCCGGACGCCGAAAAATCGCGCATCGTCGAACTGCTCGGCGATCGCTTCGCCGAACTGTACGGCTCGACCGAGGGCTTCGGAACCACCATCGACGGCAGCGAGATGCGCGCGCGGCCGCGTTCAGTGGGCCGGCCGGTGCCTGGCGCCGACCTGCGGCTGATCGACGACGAGGACCGCGAGCTCGGCCCTGGCTGCATAGGCGAGATCGTCGGGCGCTCGCCCTATCTGATGCGCGGCTACTTCCGGCGCGAGGCAATGACGGAAGAAGCCCTCTGGCGCGACGCGCAAGGACGTGACTACTACCGCTCGGGTGATCTGGGCCAGGTCGATGCGCAGGGCTATCTGAGCATCGTCGGCCGCAAGAAGGACATGCTGATCTCGGGTGGCGTGAACGTCTATCCGCGCGACATCGAGGCCATCCTCGAAACGCACCCTGCAGTGGCCGAAGCTGCGGTGGTGGGCCTGCCGGACCCGCAATGGGGCGAGGTCCCTGCCGCGGCCATCGTGCGCGACGCCGGCTCGAACGCCGATGAAGCCGAAATGCTTGCGTGGGTCAATGAACGCCTCGGCCGCCCGCAACGCGTGCGCCGCCTCATCTTCGTCGACGCCCTGCCGCGCAACGTGCTCGGCAAGGTGGTCAAGCCGCAGTTGCTCGAGCGCTTCCAGCGCCCATAGCCGCGGCGCAGCCGCGGCTCGTTTTCCACAAGACCGGAGGAGACATGCCCATGACGATCATTCACAGGCTGCCGAGGCCCGCCCCGCAGGCCGCCGCGCCGTTCACCGCGGCCCTGCTCGCCGCGCTCCTGCTCGCCGCACTCCTGTTCGCAGTCAGCCCGCGGCCGGCGCTGGCGCAGCCGTATCCCGAGCGGCCGGTCCGCATCATCGTGCCCTATGGACAGGGCACCGCGCTCGACGTCGCCGGCAGGTTCCTCGCCGACCGCCTGTCCGCGCGGTGGAAGCAGCCGGTGATCATCGAGAACAAGGTCGGCGCCAGCGGCATCATCGGCACTGAGGCCGTGGCGCGCGCCGCCGCGGACGGCTACACGCTGCTGTTCACATCGTCCGGGCACGTCAGCAACGCCACTGCCTACGCGAAGCTGCCGTACGACCCGCTCGGCGACTTCAGGCCCATCGTGCAGGCCGGCGCGTCTTATCTGGTGCTGGTCGTGCCCAAGTCGTCGCCGGTCGGTTCGGTCGACGAGCTGCTCCGCTATCTGCAGGCACGCCCGGGCCAGGTCAACTACGGATCGGCCGGCACTGGCAACATGACGCATCTGGCCGGGCAGCAGCTCGCGATCGCCGCCGGCGTCCCGGCCAATGCGATCCAGTACAAGACGCATCCGCAAGCGCTGATGGACACGCTCAGCGGCCAGGTGTTCATGACCTTTGTGGGCCTCGCCACTGCCGCGCCGCACATCCAGTCCGGCGCGGTCAAGGCACTGGCGGTGTCCGGGCCGCGGCGCTCACAGAGCCTGAAGGATGTACCGACGCTGATCGAAAGCGGCCTGAAGGACACCGAGATCATCTCGAAGTTCTATCTGCTCGGCCCCGCGAAGCTGCCGCGCGCGATCGTCGACAAGGTCAGCGCCGACGTGCTCGACATCGTCCGCAGCGACGAGTTCGCCCAGTTCACGCTGCAGCAGGGACTCGAGCGCGATGCGGCGACGGCCGACGAGCTGGCCGTCAAGCTGCCGCAGGAGCAGGCGCTGTGGGCCCGCATGCTGCGCAGCGCGGGCGTCACGCCGCAGTGAGCGCGGCTTCGCCCGTACAGTCCGTGACCAGCATCGCTTCAGCGCCGCAACAGCTTCCCGCTGCCAGGCGCCCGTGCATCGTGGGCATTGCCGAAAGCCGCTACACGCGCTGGGGCGGCATCGTCGATCGCAGCGAGTTCCAGCTCACTGCCGAGACCGTCGTGGCAGCGCTGCGCGATGCAGGCATCGAACCTGGTGCAGTCGACGGTTTCGCCTCGTACTCGAACGATGCCAACCAGGGGCCGCTGATGGCGGTAGCGCTGGGCATCGACACGCTGCGCTGGTCGGCCATGCTGTGGGGCGGCGGCGGCGGCGGCTCGTGCGGCGCGATCTCGCTGGCCTGCGCCGCGCTGAGCTCAGGCCAGGCATCGACCGTCGTTGTCTATCGCGGCCTGTGCCAGGGACAGTCGCAGCGCTTCGGGCGCCCCGGTACGAATCGCCCTCACGGCAGCTTCACCGACCCGTTCGGCCTGATGACGCCGGCCCAGATGCTGGCACTCGTGATGCAGCGCCATCTGCACGAGCATCCGGCCGTGAAGCCGGCGCACATGGCCGAGATCGCGCTGAGCGCCCGCGACAATGCGCAGCGCAATTCGCGCGCCGTCATGCACGGCCGGCCGCTCACGCGCGAGCAGTACGAGGCAGCGCGCTGGATCGCCGAGCCGTTCCGCCTGTACGACTGCTGCCTCGAGACCGACGGCGCCTGCGCGGTGGTGCTGACGACGCTGGAGCGCGCGCGCGACCTGCGCTGCCACGTCGTGGAAGTACTCGCGGCAGCGCACGGGTCCGGCGCCGGCTGGGGCACCGGGCCGCTGGGTTCACACAACATGCCCTCATCGCACTACACATCGACCAATGGGCGCGAGCTCGCACGCACGGTCTTCGGCACGGCCGGGCTGAAGCCGTCCGACATCGACACCGCGCAGATCTACGATCACTTCAGCGGCCTCGTGCTGATGGCGCTCGAGGACTACGGCTTCTGCCGTCCCGGCGAAAGCGGCGAGTTCGTCGCATCGGGCGCGATTCGCTGGCCGCATGGGCAGCTGCCGATCAATACCTCCGGCGGCCAGTTGTCGGAAGCCTACGTGCATGGCCTGAACCTGGTCGTCGAAGGCGTACGACAGATGCGCGGCCAGTCGACTTCGCAGGTCGCCGATGCGCAGACCTGCCTGGTGACCGGCGGCCTGGCCGTGTCGCCGACCAGTGCACTGATCCTGGGGCGTCATTGATGAGCGGCTACTTCGGCGCACAGATGCCCGTCCCAGTGCCGCAGTTGGACGACACGGCATTCTGGCGATCGTGCAACGAGCGCGTCCTGCGCTTCCAGGCCTGCGCCGACTGCGCGCGGCTGCGTCATCCGCCGATCCCGATGTGCCCGCATTGCCGATCGGTCCGCGTCACGTGGCGGCCGGCCCCGGAGCAGGCGCGCGTTTTCAGCTTCACGGTCATCCACCACGGCGTGCATCCGGCGCTTGCCGGACGCTTGCCGTATGTGGTCGTCGTTCTGGAGTTCGACGGCATGGAGGGAGTCAGGCTGGTGAGCAACCTGACCGACGTCGATCCGCGCGAGATTCGGATCGGTCAGATGGTGGCGCTGTACTGGGATGAAATCGCGGAGCGACGCTACCTGCCGAGGTTCAGGCCGACCTCCTGCGCGCTCCAGGCCGGCAGCACCGTGCCCGCGCACGTGCCGAAGCCCACACGGTAGCCGTCGCCCTGGCACCATCCGCTCAGAACGACCTCATCGCCGTCCTCGAGATAGATGCGCGTGCCGCCCTGTTCCAGGGAGACCGGACTCCTGCCGCCTCGCGTCATCTCGAACAGGCAGCCCATCGTGCCGGCATCGCCCTGGCTGACCGTGCCCGACCCGAGCAGATCGCCAGGCCGTACGCTGCAGCCACTGCTCGTCTGGTGCACGAGCAACTGCGCCAAGCTCCAGTACATCGTGTCCAGCGAACACCGGCTCACGACCGACCCCAGACGCGCGCCGGCGGGTCGGACCACGGCTTCGAGCAGCACACGAAAAGCGCGCGGCCCGGCCTGGCGCAGATAGGGCAGCGGTACCGGAAGCTGTTCCGGCCCGGGAGCACGGAACGGCTCCAGCGCATCGAGCGTGACGATCCACGGAGAAATGCTGGTGGCCACGTTCTTGGAATTGAATGGCCCGAGCGGCTGGGCCTCCCATGCCTGGACGTCGCGCACGCTCCAGTCGTTGAGGAGCACGAGGCCGAATGCGTGCTCGCCAGCCGCGGCGATCGGAATCGGCCTGCCATGCTGATTGGGAACCCCCACGACCAGTGCGACCTCGAGCTCGAAGTCGAGCTGCGTCGACACTGCGTGAACCGGCGCCTTGTCGCCGGCCGCTCGCATCTGCCCCCACGGCCGCCGCACGGGCGTACCGCTGACGACCACGGTACTGGCCCGACCGTTATAGGCGATCGGCAGGTGATGCCAGTTGGGCCACAGCTCGGCACCGGCCGACTGGCCCAGGATCTCCATGCAGTTCCTGGAATGCTCGCGCGACGACATGAAGTCGCTGTATCCGCCCACGTCGACGGGCAGATGAAGCTCCGCCGCGTTCATAGGCACCAGGCACCGGCGCCGCAGAGCCGCGTCGTCGCGCAGGCTCGGGCAGTCGTCGCTCAGCAGCTCGCTGATGCGGAGCCGGGTAGCTCTCCATGCCGGCCGGCCCGAAGCCAGGAAGGCGTTCAAGCTTGCGCACGAGAATACGGAGGGAGGCGCGGTGCGCAGCAGCCCCTCCGAGGCGAGCACCGCCAGATCGAGAATGCAGTCGCCGATCGCGACGCCGACCCGGCGCGCTGAAGAGCCGGGCTCGGAGAATATTCCGAACGGCAGGTTCTGGATGGGGAAATGCGACCCCGGCTCCACGTCGATGAAGGACTTGAGCCGGGGGTCATTGGGAGAAAAGGGCAGCGACACGGCAAGGGCTCTGTTCAAGGCACGTGGACGGACGGAGGCGCCAGCCGCGGCAGCGGAGCAGCCAGCATCTGCCGCCGGATGGCGGCCACTGTTTCAACCAGCCGCGGACCCAGCTCCGATCTGAGGCGGACCGGCGGCAGCTCGCTCGACGGCCCCGCGCAGTTGAACGAGAACAGCCGCCGGCTCTCGCTCAGCAGCATCGGCACGGCGACGGCATTGATCTGCCGCGACCACGACTGGATCGAAGTGACGAAGCCCTCCCGGCGGAACTCGTCATGCGCCCGGTCGATCGACTGCCGCAGCGTGCTCCATTCCGCGCCGTGCCGTCGCCGCAGGCTCTCGAGGAGCTTGACGCGCTCCTTCATCGGCGCGGCGACGATGTAGGCGAGGCCGATCGCGGTCTGCGCGATGGGCAGCACCGTGCCGGCGTCGTTGTTGATCGTCAGCCGGTTCCTGACGGGACGCACCACTTCCAGATAGACGATGCCGAGGCGGTCGCGGGTTCCGACAGTCACCGTGAGATCCGCGTCCTCCGCCAGCGTCTGCATGAACGGACGGGCCGCCCTGATCAGGCCCATGTTGCGCTGGACGCTGGCCCCCATGCCGAGCACGCGCGTCCCCATCGAATACTTGCCGGTTTCGGCGTCGTGCCTCAGATAGCCCAGCGTGGCCAGCGTGCGCGTCAACCGCGACACGGTGGCCCTGGGCATGCCGCAGCGCTCGACGATCTGCTGATTGCCCAGCAGATCTCCATGCGCGAACAGCGACAGGATCTCCAGGCCCTTGGCCAGCGATTCCACGAAGTCGCTGCGCTGCGCAGGCTGGGGCTTGCTCGCCGTCCGGCGCGGCGTCGCGGCGTTCATTTGTCGATACGGATCGCACCCGAGCGCCACAGTTCGCCGTAGCGCCGCAGATCGTTCTCGATCACCTGCCGGAACTCCTGGCGGGTATTGCCGACGACCTGGTAGCCCATCTTGTTCAGGCTGGCGCTGACCGCGGGCTGCTTCAGCGCCCGGCGGAAGGCCGCATTGAGCCGCTCGAGGACATCGTCGGGAACGCCGGCGGGCGCGACGAAGCCGACCCAGCCATTGGTGACGAAGTCCGTGCCCTGCTCGCGGAAGGTGGGCACGTTCGGAAAGGCGGCGACGCGTTCGCGCGCGGCGACCGCGATCGGCACCAGGCGCCCCGAATCGACACCGGCCTTGGCCGACTGGCTGGCCAGCATGAAATGGAAGACGCCGGCGCTCAGGTCGATCAATGCCGGCGCCTCGCCCTTGTAGACGACGTGGGTGAGTTGGCCGATGCCCAGCGCGCGAGCCAGCAGCACGCTGTCGAAATGCCGGCTGGTGCCATAGCCCGGCGTGGCGTAGTCGACCTTGCCGCTGTGGCTCTTCGCCCATGAGACGAAATCGCTCAGCGTGCGCCCCCGCTCGGCCGCCTGCTGGCCGACGACCAGCACCGTGAAAGTGTCGACCGCGATGCTGATCGGCTCGAAGTCCTTCAAGGGCTCCATGCCGAAGTCCTTGTCGGTGAGCGGCATGGTAACCATCAACGCAGGCACCACCGCCGCCAGCGTATAGCCGTCCTTGGGCGCACGTCGAACGTAGTCGAGACCCACCTTGCCGCCCGCGCCGCCGCGATTCTCCACGACCACGCGCTGCCCCAGATCGCGCGAGACTTCGTCGATGACCGATCGCGCCACGACGTCGGCCAGGCCGCCCGGCGTGTATGGCACGACTAGCGTGATGGGGCGATCCGGGTAGGCCGCGTGTGCGGCATGCGCCGCAAGGCCGAGGACGGCGGCGAACAGGGTCGGCATAAATCGTTTGAGCACCTTCGTCTCCAGAAAACTATTGATGAGAACTGCCGTGGACCAGACAGCCGCGCCTTAGCCGGCCAGCGCCGCGGGATCGCGGTGTTCGCCGTGGATGCGGTCTCCTTCGACCCAGCAGGCATGGGTGCCGATCGCAATGCGCTCGGGCAGGATGATGGTGGCGAGGGGCGGACGCGAGATGTCCGACGCATCGAGGACGAGCACCTCGCTGCGATCGGCGTTGACGTCCGCCACCAGCGTGATCAGATAGCCGTCGTCCTCGCGCGTGGCACCGGTCCGGCGCGCGACATGCGGTTCGCTGCCGTAGCGCCCTTCGCCGAACTCCAGGCGCTGCGTCGAGCCGGCGACCACGTCGAAGCGCTTCAGCCCCGAGAAGAGCCAGTCGCCGGGCTTGTACAGCACGTTGTAGCTGTAGCGGTACGGACGGCCCACATAGTCGTTGCTGCAGATCGGGAACTCGGTGATCTCGTCGTCGAGGTACTGCTCGGTGGTCCGGCCGGTTCGCAGGTTGAAGCGCCAGCGATGCATGAGCGTGTGGTTCTGATGCTTGTCCAGCTTCGCCAGGATGCGCGCGTAGATGTCCTTGCTCTTCGCCGACCCCACCGGATGCACCTTGGGCTCCGGCATGATGCAGCCGTCCATGACGATCTCGTCGCCGTCTTCATAGCAGTTGGCCAGGTGCATGATGTGGCACGGCGTCGCCTCGAACCACCGAATGCTGTCCGGATCCCCGCGGCGCGGTATCACGCCGAAGCGCGTCGGCACGTCGCGGTGGAAGGCCGCACGCCGCACCCCCTGCTTCAGCGCCTCGGGATCGAAGAACATCGAGGTGTCGTGCAGGATCGTGTAATTCGGCGTGATGCCCATGTCGTGCGGCCAGCGCGGTCCCGGCAGCTCGACCGGCACGTAGTGCACCAGCCGGTTGTCGCGGTCTATGACGCCGTAGTGCATGTACGTGTTGAATCACAACGAAAACTGGGCCATTTTTGGGGTGGATCACACTGAAAATTGAGCCACGTTGACGGCTACGCTGCTGAATTTTTCAGCAAGGTGGTCAGGAGTGATCAACGTGAGCACATT
>JBFWXS010000082.1:0-17109 GCA_050187175.1 Burkholderiaceae bacterium | reverse complement strand
GGCCGCCTTTGCCGAGCGCCCCGCTCCCGCGCTGTCGGGTGGACAGCAGCAGCGTGTGGCGATTGCCCGCGCGCTCGTGTCGGAGCCCCGCGTACTGCTGCTGGACGAACCGCTGAGCAACCTCGACGCGCGTCTGCGCACTCAGATGGGCGACGAGTTCCGCGCGCTGCAGAAGCGGCTTCAGATCACGACGGTCTACGTCACGCACGACCAGATCGAGGCCATGTCGCTGTCGGATCGCGTCGTGGTCATGGGCGCCGGCCGCATCCTGCAGATCGGCGCGCCGCGCGACATCTATCTTCATCCGAACACGACCGAGGTCGCCAGGTTCTTCGGCTCTCCGAACATCCTGGAAGGCACGGTGAGGTCGTGCCGCCCGGTCTGCGGCTCGCACTACGAGACCGAGATCGCCGGGCGCGGCTGGCAAGGCGTCTGTCGCGCAGGCGAGCCGCTGGCCGCCGGGACCAGCATCCACATGATCGCCCGTCCTGAGAGCCTGATGCTGCAGACCGACACTTCGCCGCGCGACGACGCGGTGCAGCTGGCCGGCGTCGTTCGCGAGCTGATATTCCGCGGCACCCACTGCACGGTGGTGTTCGAGACTGAAGCCGGCCTGCTGAATGCGCAAGTCCCGCCGATCACGACGCCGCAGATCGGCGAGCAGGTGCGCTTCGGGATCGAGCCGGCGGCGACCTGGGCGGTGCGGGACTGACGCGCTAGCGAGCCGTCTCGCAGCGGCCTCGTTCCGAGTAGCGCAGCTCGAAGTGAGCGATGCCGAAAGGGGCATCGACAGCGTACACCGCATACGGCACATGGAAGGGTACGCCTGCATCGGGGTCGCCGCAGAACTCGACCCGGATCCGGTAGAGCGACTGATCGGCAGTGCTGCTCACGTCGAGAATGCGCATGTAGGAGTCCATGTCCCAGTCGCCTCCGCCACGCAGCAGAATCAGATGGGTGGCGCTGAAATCCGGGGACCGATAGGCCTCGGGCACGCCGTGCGCGATCTCCGGCAGAACCTTGGCCCACTGTTCGTTCGAGCGTATGACCGTCATCGCCAAGCCGCCACCTTCCGACAGCCGGATGTCGACGTCGCCGGCCGCGATCAATGGAAAGCCCCCGACGACCGGCTGCCTCGGCAAGGTCTCGACCGGATACGGCTGCGCAACACAATCGGGGTGTGCTCGCTGGTTCCAATCGGTCAGGACCCTGCCTGGAAAGGCAGAGACCTCGAACAGACTGTAGGGCCGCGTCCGATTCGGATCGGTGCTCGGCAGCGCCGCCAAGATACTGCACCACTCGGCGGTGGCCCGATAGGTCGGCGGCGACGACGAATTGAGATACATCCTCTCGATTCCGATGGTTGCCGCGCCGTAAGCCTCCTTCGGCGGTGCCCAGCCCTCTATGTACAGCAGATGCCGGCTCGCGAAGTCCGGGGCCACGAAGCCCTCCGGCAACTGCCCCTGGATCGCGGCGGGCAAGGCGTCGAGCTCGGCCTGCGTACGTATCACGCGCACACCGTCGTCGGCGGGCTCCTCGCCGCCTATCAGTCCGTGGCCCTTGAAGATCGGCGTCAACTGCTCGGGCAAAGGCGGCTCGGCAGGGATCGACCCTGACTCGCCGCCACTGCCACAGCCGGCCTGCATCAGCAGCATGGCGAACGTCGCCGCTGCGGCAATCGCGGGCAGGCTTCGGTGCGGTGCTTGATTCGGGGTCGGCGATCGAAACATTGCGATTCCTCCTGTGGGATTGGCGCGGAGGATTCTATGGGATGGTGGGTGAAACATCGCGCAGGGAGGCATGCGGTCGGCCTGACAGCCGATGTCCGTCGACGTGTCTCCGCTTGGAAGTTTTGCGACAGATCATGCTGAACCTCGCCGATTCATGCAGGTCGTGACAGGTCCTCGGCAGGTGGGCAAATCCACGCTGGTGCAGCAGGTCACGGAGGGGCTGGGCGTGCCGGTGCGCTACGCCAGTGCCGACGAGCCCACGCTGCGAGCCGCCGACTGGATCAACCAGCAAGGGGAGGCGGCCCGGCTCGAAGCGGCCGCGCCGAACAAACGCAGTACCTGCTGGTGCTCGACGAGGTTCAGAAGATTCCGCGATGGTCGGAAACGGTCAAGCGCCTGTGGGACGAGGATACGCGCGCCAAACGCCCGCTCAAGGTGGTGCTGCTCGGGTCGGCACCCTTGCTGATCGCGTCGGGATTGACGGAAAGCCTGGCCGGTCGCTTCGAGACCTTGCATCTGCCGCACTGGCCGTTCTCCGAGATGCGCGAAGCCTTCGGCTGGTCGCTGGACCAGTACATCTTTCACGGCGGCTATCCGGGCGCGGCGCCGCTCATCGACGAGCCAGCGCTGCTGCGCCGCCTGTTCGACCTGGCCTGTCACTACTCGGGTCAGGTGCTTTCGTACACCAAGATGCCGGGTCAGCTACAGGACGCCGGCAACACCACCACGCTGGCGCACTATCTGGACCTGCTGGCCGGGGCGGGAATGGTTCGCGCGCAGATGACAGCCACGACCGGCCAGTCGCTCACCGAGGCACGTGCGGACCGCGAGTTCTGGGGAAGGCTGGTGGAATCGGCAGTGGGAGCGCATCTCGCCAACGCCGCAACGGCTGGGGAATGCGAACTGTACTACTGGCGCGAACGTAACGAGGAAGTAGATTTCGTGGTGAAGGCCGGCCGACGACTCACAGCGATCGAGGTCAAGAGCGGCCGGGCGCCACTGGCCCATGCGGGCACGGCCGCGTTCGCGCAGGCGTTCAAGGTGCATCGCACCTTGCTGGTCGGCGGCGACGGCGTAGGGGTCGAAGATTTCCTGTCGCGTCCGGTGTCTCACTGGCTGCAATCGTGAGCGCCGGTTAGCGCTATTACTTCCCGATGCAAAACCGACTAAAGATCACCCCCAGCAAATCATCCGCCGTAAACTCCCCGGTAATCTCATTCAAACGCTCCTGCGCCAGCCGCAGCTCCTCCGCGAACAAATCCAGCTGCTGCGCCCGCTGACGCGCATGCGCGTCGGCTTCAGCCAGATGCGCGGCCGCTGCGCGCAGCGCCGTCAGATGACGCTCGCGCGCGATGAATGTCGATTCGCCGCCGGCCTGCCAGCCGGCCAGTTCGAGCAGGCGCCGGCGCAGCGCTTCCAGGCCCACACCGGTCTTGGCCGACAGCCATAGCTCGTTCGAGTTCTGTTCGACGCTAGCATCGGCGCTGCCTCGCCCAGTGCCGGCGCCAGTGCGAGCGTCATTGCCGGTGCCAGCGACAAGATCGACCTTGTTATAAACCCGCAACACCGGCACCGCCCGCGCCAGCCGCCGCCCCAGCTCCGCTTCGATCGCCCGCGCGGCCGCCTGGCGCTGCTCGCCCGCCGCCGCACTGTCCCGCGCGTCGAGCAGATGCAGCACTACATCCGCCTTCACCGCCTCGTCCCAGGTGCGCGCGATGCCGATCCGTTCGATCTCGTCGCTAGTATCGCGCAGGCCCGCAGTGTCGATGATGTTCAGCGGCACGCCGTCGATCTGGATCGCCTGCGCGATGCGGTCGCGTGTCGTGCCGGCGATCGGCGTCACGATGGCCACTTCGGCGCCGGCCAGCGCGTTCAGCAGCGAGCTCTTGCCGACATTGGGCTCGCCCAGCAGAACTACGTTGAGCCCGTCGCGCAGCAGCGCGCCGCGGCGCGCCTGCGTCATCAGCGCGTCCAGATCGGCGCGTACCGCCGCGAGACGGCCGCGCGCGTCGGCGGCTTCGAGGAAGTCGATCTCCTCCTCGGGAAAATCGAGCGTCGCTTCGACCAGCATGCGCAACTCGATCAGGTGGTCGACCAGCGCGTGCACGGCGCGCGAGAACTCGCCAGCCAGCGAGCGCGTCGCCGATCGGGCGGCCTGTTCGGTGCTGGCGTCGATCAGGTCGGCCACGGCTTCGGCCTGCGCCAGATCGAGCTTGTCGTTCAGGAATGCGCGCTGCGTGAACTCGCCCGGCTGGGCGAGCCGGACGCCGAGCGCCTGCCCGGCCTCGAGCACGCGGCGCAGCAGCAGTTGCATCACGACCGGACCGCCGTGGCCCTGCAGCTCAAGCACGTCTTCGCCGGTATATGAATGTGGCGCGGGAAAGTACAGCGCGATGCCGTGATCGATCGCTTCGCCGTCGCCGGCGAGAAAGGGCCCGAAGCTCGCGTGGCGCGGCGCCGGCTCGCGGCCGAGCACAGCCTTCATGATCGGCGCCAGTCCGCTGCCCGACACGCGCACGACGCCGATACCGCCGCGCCCCGGCGCGGTGGCGATCGCGGCGATCGGCGGCTGCCCGGTCACGCGGATCGCGGCAGCGTCGTCCGGCGGCGACGGTTCGGGCGCGGCATTCGGTCGCGCCGTCATTGCTTACCGCCCCGCAGATGCTCGACGAACAGCTTCGCAGCCTGGGGCAGCGCGTCGAATGAACGGATGCAGATCTGCAACTGCCGCTCGGCCCAGGTCTCGTTGATCGGCAGGATAGCGATGTCGAAGATCTTCGCATAGCGCTGTGCGATCGCCTGCGGCAGCACGCCTACGCCGAGGCCCGCGCTGATCATGAAGCACTGCGTGTCGAAGCTGGTGACGTGCATGCGGACACGCACCGTGCGCCGCAGGTCGAGCGCCGCGTTCGCGACGATGCGGTTGATCGCGCTGCCGGCGTGCAGGCCGATGAACTCATGTTCCAGCGCGTCGGCAAAACTGAAGCGCCGCCGTTTCTTCGTCAACTCGTGTCCGCGCGGCACGATCAGCGCCAGCGTGTCGTGCCGATACGGCAGCACCTCGACTTCGAGGTCAGGCACGACGCCCGAGCACAGGCCGACGTCGGCGGCGTTCTCGTGGACCGCCTTGACGATCGCCGGCGTGACCGCTTCATCGAGGCTCAGCTGCACCTTCGGATGCTGCGCCAGGAACGACGCGAGATCCTGCGGCAGGAACTGCGTCAGCACCGAGATATTGGCGCTGACGCGGACCAGCCCGCGCAGGCCGCTCGAATACTCGCGCATCGACGCCGCGATCTCGTCGAGTTCGCGCAGCGCGCGCCGCGCCATGCCGGACAGCGCCAGTCCGGCATTGGTCGGAGCGATGCCCTTGTTCGTGCGCACCAGCAGCGGCGTGTCGAGCGCGGCTTCCAGCTCGCTGATGCGCTTGCTGACCGCCGCCGCGGCGATGTGCTCGCGCTCGGCGGCGCCGGCGATCGTCTTCTCTTCGATCGCGCGGATGAACAAGCGCAGCGAGGTCGGGTCCAAATGCATGACAGTGTGGACGAGTTGTGCGGTGCGGTGCGGGGCACGGGGGCACGCGTCGTTCTGCGGTTGCGGTTGCGGTTGCGGTTGCGGTCAGCCAGGGTCGATTCCAGGCCATCCCCAGTATACCGTCGCCTCCCCGCTGGCCATCGCGATCCGCGATGGCAGCATACCCGATTGCTGATTCGCTTCCGGGCAAGGGCTTGCTACTGTATGGACCCATGACTACCGCACTCGAAGGAATCAAGGTCCTCGAACTCGGCCAGCTGATCGCGGGACCCTTCGCCGCCCGCATGCTGGCGGAGTTCGGCGCCGAAGTCATCAAGATCGAAGCCCCCGACGGCGGCGATCCGCTGCGCAACTGGCGGCTGATCCACGACGGCACCTCGGTCTGGTGGGCCTCGCAGTCGCGCAACAAGAAATCGGTGACGCTGGACCTGCGCCAGCCCGAGGCGCATGAGCTGGTGCGCCGGCTGGTGCGCGACGCCGACGTGCTGGTCGAGAACTTCCGTCCCGGCACGCTGGAAGGCTGGGGCCTGGGCTGGGACGATCTGCACGCGATCAACCCGCGGCTGATCATGCTGCGCGTGTCCGGCTACGGGCAGACCGGCCCCTACCGCGATCTGCCGGGCTTCGGCGTGGTCGCCGAGGCGATGGGCGGGCTGCGCCACCTGAGCGGCGAACCGGGCCGCACGCCGGTGCGCGTCGGCGTGTCGATCGGCGACTCGCTGTCGGCGCTGCACGGCGTCATCGGCGTGCTGCTGGCGCTGCGCGCACGCGAACGCAGCGGCCGCGGCCAGATGATAGACGTCGCGCTGTACGAGTCGGTGTTCAACATGATGGAGAGCCTGCTGCCCGAGTACTCGGTGTTCGGCGAGGTCCGTCAGCCGGCCGGCAGCAGCCTGCCGGGCATCGCGCCCAGCAATGCCTATCGCTGCGCCGACGGCAAGTACGCGCTGATCGCCGGCAACGGCGACAGCATCTATCGACGGCTGATGACGGCGATCGGCCGCAATGACCTGGGCAGCGACCCCGCGCTGCAGAACAATGCCGGCCGCGTCGCGCAGGTGGAGCGCATCGATGCAGCCATCTCGGACTGGGCGGGCCGCCACAGCCTCGACGAGGTGCTGCGCGTTCTGAACGAGCAGCGCATTCCGGCGGGCAGGATCTACGACGTGGCCGACATCGCTGCCGACCCGCATTACCGGGCGCGCGACATGATCGTCGACGCGACGCTGCCCGACGGCACGCCGGTGAAGCTGCCGGGCATCGTGCCCAAGCTCAGCGATACGCCGGGCGAGCTGCGCAGCCCGGCACCCGCGCTCGGCGAACATACCGACGAGGTGTTCGGCTCGCTGGGTCTGGACGCCGAGGCGCGCGCCGATCTGCGCCGCCGCGGCATCATCTGAAACCGCGCGCAGTCCGACGCCGCGACCGCTCGCCGACGGAGCCGACATGAAGCCGCAAGCCCGCAAGCTGTTCATCCAGGAGGTCGCGCCGCGCGACGGACTGCAGAACGAAGCGCAGTTCGTCGACACCGACGACAAGGTACGCCTCGTCGACGCGCTGTCGGACTGCGGCTTCGCCAAGATCGAAGTGACCTCATTCACGTCGGCGCGGGCGATCCCGGCGCTGCGCGACGCCGAAGCTGTCATGCAGCGGATCCGCCGGCAGCCCGGCGTGATCTACACCGTGCTGGTGCCCAACCTGCGCGGCGCCGAGCGGGCGCTGTCATGCGGCGTCGACGAGGTCAATCTCGTCATGTCAGTCAGCGAGACACACAACCGCGCCAATCTGCGCATGACGCGCGAGCAGTCGCAGGCACAGTTGGGCAGCATCATAGAGGCGCTGCGCGGCAGCACGGTGGCGGTCAACGTTTCGCTGTCGACGAGCTTCGGCTGTCCGATGGAGGGCGACATCGCGACCGATGAGGTGCTGCGGCGGGTCGACGCGTTCGCGGCACTGGACGTGCGCCGGATCTCGCTGTGCGACACCACGGGCATGGCCTATCCGACGCAGGTGCAGGCGCTGGCCGCGCAGGTGCGCGAACGTCATCCGCAGCTCGATCTGACGCTGCATTTCCACAATACGCGCGGCATGGCGCTGGCCAATACTCTGGCGGCCATCGAGGCCGGCGTCGATCGCTTCGACGCATCGCTGGGCGGCATCGGCGGCTGCCCGTACGCGCCGGGCGCGAGCGGCAATGTGTGCACCGAAGAGCTGGTGCACATGCTGAATCTGATGGGCTACGACACCGGCGTCGATCTGCAGCGGCTGCTCGCCGTGTCGGCGGCGCTGCCTGCGCTGGTCGGCCACGATGTGCCGAGCCAGCTGCTGAAGGCCGGTCCGCGCTGGCGGACGCACGCGCCGCCGCCGGCCTGCTGAACGCCGATCGGCGCTTCGGCCTGAATCAGCGCTTCGGCTTGGCTGCCGCCACGGCGGCCGATGCCTCGATCTTGCGCGTGATCAGCCACTGCTGGATGATCGAGTAGATGTTGTTCACCAGCCAGTACAGCACCAGGCCGGCCGGGAAGAAGAAGAACATCACCGAGAACACCAGCGGCATGATCATCATGATCTTGGCCTGCATCGGATCCGGCGGCGTCGGATTCAGCTTGACCTGGATGAACATGGTGCCGGCCATCACCAGCGGCAGGATGTAGAACGGATCCGGCGCGGCCAGGTCGACGATCCAGCCTATCCACGGCGCATTGCGCATCTCGACCGAAGCCAGCAGCACCCAGTACAGCGCGATGAACACCGGGATCTGCACCACGATCGGCAGGCAGCCGCCGAGCGGGTTGATCTTCTCGGTCTTGTACAGCTCCATCATCGCCTGATTCATCTTCATGCGATCGTCGCCGTAGCGCTCGCGGATCTGCTGCAGCCGCGGCGTGACCGCCTTCATCCGCGCCATCGACCGGTAGCTGGCCGCCTGCAGCGGATAGAACAAGGTCTTGATGACGATGGTCAGCAGCACGATCGCCCAGCCCCAGTTGCCGACGATGCCGTGCAGCTTCTCGAGCAGCCAGTAGATCGGCTGCGCGATCACCGTCAGGATGCCGTAGTCGACCGTCAGATCCAGGCCCGGCGCGATCTTTTCGAGCATGCGCTGATCCTGCGGACCGATCAGCAGCTTTTCTTCGACCGTCGCGCTCGCGCCCGGCGCCAGCTCGGCCGCGGTCCTGCGGATGCCCACCGAGTACAGGTTGCTGTCGACCTTGCGCGTGTAGTACTCGCGCGGTGTGTCCTGCGGCGGAATCCATGCCGACACGAAGTAGTGCTGGATGATGCCGGCCCAGCCGTCATTGGCCTGCACCGAATGCTTGGCCTTGTCCTTGTCGATGCTGGAGAAGTCGACCTTCTGGAAACGATCGGCTTCGGTGAAGATCACCGGCCCGGTGTACGTGCTGTAGAAGCTGGACTCGCCGGCCGGCTTGTTGCCGTCGCGCGTGAGCTGCATGTACTGCGTGGGCCGCAGCGGCACGCCGCTGACGTTGCTGATCTCGTCCTTCACGTCGAGCAGATAAGCGCCGCGCGCCAGCGTGTACGTGCGCACGACCTTCAGCCCGCCGCTTTCGGCGCTCAGGCTCAGTTGAACAGCGCCGCTGCCGTCGCTCAGCACGCGTGCCTGCGTATTGCCGTCGACCGGCGTCATCGGTGTGCGGTGCGTCGGGAAGCCGGCGCCGTCGGCGCCGTTGCCGACCCAGCCGGTCTGCGCGAGGTACAGATGACCGGGCTTGTCCTCGAGCAGCGCGAGGTTGTTCGCGCGATCGCTCAGGTCGCGGTGCTTGAGCAGCTCGGCGCGGCGGATCTGGCCGCCGTTCAGGTCGATGTCGAGCGCGAGCACGTCGTTGGCCAGCCGCAGCGTCTGGCCCGATGTCGACGGCGTCGCAGCCGGAGCCTCGACGCGTCCGGCATCGGACGCGGCCGTCGGCGGCGGGATGCTCGGATCGGCGCTCACCGGATTGGCTCCGCCGGCGCTGCCTGCCGCGGGGCTGCCGGCCTGCTGCGACGTCGACGGACCGAACATCGACGGCTGGCCATTGTGCCGCTGCCACGAATCCCACAGGAAAAGCAGCGACATCGAGAACACGATCCACAGGATCATTCGTTGAGTCTGCATGGTCCGCTATCGATCCGAATAAGGGTCCGAATAAGGCTCTTCACGCCGCAACGCGCCCGGCCGGTGGCAGGCGCAGCGCAGCGAGGCACGCAGGGAGCGCCCGGGTACCGATTCCGGCACCTCGTCGAGGCCTCCCTGCGCAAACGGGTGGCAGCGAGCCAGGCGCTTGAGCGCCAGCCAGCCGCCGGCGACCGCGCCATGGCGTTCGATCGCCTGCAGCGCGTAGTCGGAGCACGTGGGTAGAAACCGACAGCGCGGCGGCAGCATCGGGCTGATCGCTACGCGATAGAAGCGTATCAGGCCTGCCAGCAAACCCTTCATGCGCGGCCTCCGGCGAGGCGGCGGACGGCGGCCGCGAACAGCCGGTCGAGCTCGGCGCGCAGCTGACGCTTGACGGCGCTGCGGCCGACGACGGCAGGACCCGCTGCAGGCAACGACGAATCGGCCGATGATGACGCCGTCGAAAGCTTTTTCGAGCTGCGCGACGCGCGCGTCGCGGCCAGACCCGCCGGCCGACGCGCCAGCTTGACCAGCAGCGCCACCGGTTGCTGTTGCAGCGCCGCAGCCCGCCAAGCCTCGCGCACGAGACGGCGAACCAGATTGCGGTCTACCGCGCGAGCGAGTACCCGCTTCGGAACCGCCATCAGCAAGATGCCCGGCAAATCGGTCAGCGGCCTGCAGTGCACGTGGAGGTGTTCACCGGTAGCGGCCGGCCGCGTCCTGAGCAGGGCGGCCGCCAGCCTGGAGGGCGAGCGATCCGCGGGCGACCTGCGATCCACCATCCGCTTGCGGCGGGATCCGGCTTCTGCGACGCTGGGGTCCGAACGGCGGCCAGCGTGATTCGAGGCTTCGGGCCGGCGCACGCCAAGCTCGTCGCCCACTGGTCAATCAGACGCTCAGGCGCTTGCGACCCTTGGCGCGCCGCGCGCGGATCACCGCACGACCACCGCGGGACTTCATGCGGACCAGAAAGCCGTGCGTGCGCTTGCGACGCACGACGGACGGTTGAAAGGTGCGTTTCATGGGAAAACCTCGAGGAAATCAGCGAAACAGGGCTGAGAAACAGAAAAGCCTTTCATTACAACGCATTACCGGTGGGCTTGTCAATTTGCGGCTGGCACCGACCCCCTGCGAAAGAGTAAAATAACGGGTTCGGCGCGAAAAC
The DNA here is from genome assembly GCA_050187175.1 of Burkholderiaceae bacterium. GTDB lineage: Bacteria > Pseudomonadota > Gammaproteobacteria > Burkholderiales > Burkholderiaceae_E > Zeimonas. Next base: position 6,563 of record JBFWXS010000082.1, on the reverse strand, counting down.
CGCCCGAACCGCCATACCCGAACACGACGCCCGTCTCCGACGCCCTTCTCGTATTCGCCGCCCCGGAATCGATCGACACATGTTGGACCGTTGGCTCGCCTGCGTGGCAAGGCTCGAAAGCGAGATCCCAGCCCAGCAGTTCAAACCCTGGATCAAGCCGCTGGTCTTTCTCGCCTATGACAAGAACGAGCGGCTGCTGCGCCTGGGCGTGCCCAACCATTTCAAGCTGAACTGGGTGAAGGCGCAGTTCGAATCGCGCATCGAGACGATCGCGCGCGAGACCATCGAACCCGACCTGCGCGTGCGCTTCGAGATCCATCGCGCTCAGGACGGCGCCGCCGCCGGTCCCGGCTCGAACCCCATGGCGAACCCCGCCGCGAACCCGGCGGCCCGCAGCGGGTCACCGTCGCAATCATCGACACCAGCGGCGCGACCGCCCCTCTCGTCGATGCTGGCCGGCCGCGCCGTCGACGGCAGCACGGACGGCACAGGCTCGCGCTCGGCCGACGCCATCGAGACGATGGATCCGGAAGCCGCGTTCGACGTCATCGACGGCGTCAGCACCGCGACGATCGCACCCGAAGCGCCGGTCCCCGCGGGCCCCGATGCGCTGACGCGGCTGCGCCCCGAACTGACGTTCGACACCTTCGTCAACGGCAAGGCCAACCAGATGGCCTGGTCGGCGGCGCTGCAAGTGGTCGAGCGGCCCGGCACCTCGTACAACCCGCTGTTCCTGTACGGCGGCGTAGGGCTGGGCAAGACGCATCTGCTGCACTCGGTCGGCAACGCCATCCTCGATCGCAAGCCCGGCGCGCGCGTGCGCTACATCCATGCGCAGGACTACTTCGACGAGATGGTCCGCGGCATCCAGCGCAAGTCGCTGCAGGATTTCAAGAAGAAGTACCAGTCGCTCGACCTGCTGCTGATCGACGACATCCAGTTCCTCGGCGGCAAGGAGCGCACGCAGGAGGAATTCTTCTATACCTTCGAGTCGCTGCTGTCGGCGCGCAAGCAGCTGATCATCACCTGCGACACCTATCCGAAGGAACTGTCGGCCTTCGAGGACCGGCTGGTCTCGCGCTTCGGCTCCGGCCTCATCGTCGAGATCGAGCCGCCCGAGCTGGAGATGCGCGTCGCGATCCTGCTGAAGAAGGCCGAGCAGTCCAGCGAGAAGCTGCCCGAGGAAGTAGCCTACTTCGTCGCCAAGAATCTGCGCTCGAACGTGCGCGAGCTCGAAGGCGCGCTGCTGCGCGTCGTCGCGTTCGCGCGCTTTCGCAACACGGCGATCAGCGCCGACTTGGCCAAGGAGGCGCTGAAGGACCTGCTCGAGCTGAACCGCCCGCCGATCTCGATCGAGTCGATCCAGAAAACCGTGGCCGACTTCTTCAAGATCAAGGTCGCCGACATGTACAGCAAGCGCCGGCCCGCGCACATCGCGCGCGCGCGGCAAGTGGCCATGTACTTCGCCAAGGAGCTCACGCAGAAGAGCTTCCCCGAGATCGGCGAATCGTTCGGCGGCCGCGACCATACCACGGTGATGCACGCCGTCAAGCGCATCGCCGAGCTGCGGCAGCACGATCAGGAATGGAACCGCCAGCTGCACGTGCTGGAACAGACGCTGCGCAGCTGAGATGACCATGCCGACGAACAACGTGGGAAAACGCTGGATAACCGCCGGATCGATTGTGAACAACCTGCCTGTTTTTTGGGCAGCGGCAAGTTGTTCATCTTCATCCACAAGGGCAGGTACCTTCGTTCCACAGCCCGCCGACCGCCCGCAAGCCTTGCCTGGCGCGGGTCCGGCCCGGTTGTCCCCAGGCTTGGTCTTAGTACATTCAACAACAGCAACAGGAATTTAAAAGCAATGCAGTTCATAAAAGCCAACCGCGATGCGATCCTGAAGCCATTGCAGACCGTCGCCGGTATCGTCGAGCGCCGGCATACGCTGCCTATCCTGGCCAATGTGCTGTTGCAGAAAACCGGCGAGGATGTGTCCTTCCTCGCCACCGACGTCGAGATCCAGATCCGCACCACGGCCCAGCTCGGCGCCGGCAAGGAAGATGGCGGCACCACTGTCTCGGCGCGCAAGATGATCGACATCCTGCGTTCGTTGCCGGACGGCGTCGAGGTCTCGATCAAGGTCGAGAACAAGCGCGCGACCATCCAGGCCGGCAAGAGCCGCTTCGCGCTGCAGACGCTGGCCGCCGACGACTTCCCCACTGTAGCGGTCAACGACCAGTTCACCGCGTCCTTCTCGCTGCCGCAGAAGCAGCTGAAGCACCTGTTCCATATGGTGCACTTCGCGATGGCGCAGCAGGACATCCGCTACTACCTGAACGGCCTGCTGCTGGTCACCGACGGCCCGCACGTCAAGGTCGTGGCCACCGACGGCCACCGGCTGGCCTTCTGCGAAGCCGAGATCGAAGGCGCAGCGCTGGCCAGGCAGGAAGTGATCATCCCGCGCAAGACGGTGCTCGAGCTGCAGCGGCTGCTGGCCGATTCCGACGAGCCGGTGCTGATCGACGTGTCGGGCAACCAGGTCCGCTTCCGCTTCGGCGAGGTCGAGATGGTGTCCAAGCTGGTCGAGGGCAAGTTCCCCGACTACCAGCGCGTGATCCCGCAGGGCTACAGCAAGCGCGCCGTCGTCTCGCGCGACGGACTGGCTGCCTCGCTGGGCCGCGCGTCCATCCTGACCAGCGACAAGTTCAAGGGCGTGCGCGTCAGCGTGGCGCCGGGGCTGATGAAGATCCAGACCAGCAACGCCGAGCAGGAAGAGGCGGTCGAGGAGCTGGAGATCGACTACACGTCCGATCCGCTGGAGATCGGTTTCAACGTTAGCTATCTGCAGGACGTGCTCGGCAACCTGAAGACCGAATCGGTGCAGGTCGACTTCGGCGATGCGAACACCAGCGCGCTGATCACCGTGCCCGACGACGAGCATTTCCGCTACGTCGTCATGCCGATGCGCATCTGAGCCGCCGCTGCGCGAATGGCCGGTGCCCGCGCAGCGCCGGCCTATGCTCTCTCGTCATAGCAAGCCGCGTCGGCGTCGCGCCGATCCGGCCCTGAAGGTTTGAAGTGAAGATGAACGAAGCCGACAAGCAATACGATTCCTCGTCGATCCAGATCCTCGAAGGCCTGGAGGCGGTGCGCAAGCGCCCGGGCATGTACATCGGCGACACCTCCGACGGCACCGGCCTGCATCACCTGGTGTTCGAGGTGGTCGACAACTCGATCGACGAGGCGCTGGCCGGCCACTGCGACGAGATCATCGTCACCATACACACCGACAACTCGATCTCGGTCGTCGACAACGGCCGCGGCATCCCCACCGGCGTCAAGCTCGACGACAAGCACGAGCCCAAGCGCAGCGCGGCCGAGATCGCGATGACCGAGCTGCATGCCGGCGGCAAGTTCAACCAGAACAGCTACAAGGTGTCCGGCGGCCTGCACGGCGTCGGCGTGTCCTGCGTCAACGCGCTGTCGACCTGGCTGCGGCTCACCGTGCGCCGCGAAGGCAAGGTGCACTTCGCCGAGTTTCGCCGCGGCGTCATGCACGACCGGCTGATCGAGCTGCGCGACGGCGTCGAGATTTCTCCGATGCGCGTCACCGGCGAAACGCAGCTGCGCGGCACCGAAGTGCATTTCCTTGCCGACGATACGATCTTCGGTAACGTCGAGTTCCACTACGAGATCCTGTCCAAGCGCCTGCGCGAGCTCAGCTTCCTGAACAACGGCGTTCGCATCAAGCTGATCGACCAGCGTCAGGGCAAGGAAGAAGACTTCGCCTTCGGCGGCGGCGTGCGCGGATTCGTGGACTACATCAACAAGAACAAGACCACCGTCCACCCGAACGTGTTCCATGCGACAGGCGAACGCGAAGTCGACGTCGGCGGCGAAAAGAAGACCGTCTACGTCGAAGTGGCGATGCAGTGGAACGACTCGTACAACGAGCAGGTCCTCTGCTACACGAACAATATCCCGCAGCGCGACGGCGGCACGCACCTCACCGGCATGCGCGCCGCGATGACGCGGATCATCAACAAGTACATCGAGGTCAACGAGCTGGCCAAGAAGGCCAAGGTCGAGACCAGCGGCGACGACATGCGCGAAGGCCTGGCCTGCGTGCTGTCGGTCAAGATGGCCGACCCCAAGTTCTCCAGCCAGACCAAGGACAAGCTGGTGTCGTCCGAAGCGCGGCCGGCGGTGGAAGAGATCGTCGCCTCGGCGCTCGACGAGTTCCTGCTCGAAAAGCCGATCGACGCCAAGATCCTCTGCGGCAAGATCGTCGACGCCGCGCGAGCCCGCGAAGCCGCCCGCAAGGCGCGCGAGATGACGCGCCGCAAGGGCCTGCTCGATGGCGTCGGCCTGCCCGGCAAGCTCGCCGACTGCCAGGAGAAGGATCCGGCCATGTCCGAGATCTTCATCGTCGAGGGCGACTCCGCCGGCGGCTCCGCCAAGCAGGGGCGCGACCGCCGCTTCCAGGCCATCCTGCCGCTGCGCGGCAAGGTGCTGAACGTCGAGAAGGCCCGCTTCGACAAGCTGATCTCGTCGGAACAGATCGCCACGCTGATCACCGCGCTGGGCACGAACATCGGCCCCGACTATGACGTATCGAAGCTGCGCTATCACCGCATCATCGTGATGACCGACGCCGACGTCGACGGCAGCCACATCCGCACCTTGCTGCTGACCTTCTTCTACCGGCAGATGCCCGACCTGGTCGAGCGCGGCCACATCTACATCGCGCAGCCGCCGCTGTACAAGGTCAAGCACGGCAAGGACGAGCGCTATCTGAAGGATGATCACGAGCTGAACCAGTACATGCTGCGCCATGCACTGGACGGCGCGCTGCTGCTCCCGTCGGCCGGCGCTTCGCCGATCGCGGGTGAAGCGCTCGGCGAGCTGGCGCGCAAATACCTGCTGGCTGAAGCCGTGATCGATCGGCTCACGCGCATCATCGACGCCGACGCGCTGCGCGCCATTCTCGACGGCTGCGAGATCGACCTGACGAACGAACTGGTCACCAAGGCTTCGGCAGCGAAGCTCGCTGATGCAATGGCGAAGTACACGCCGCCGACCAGCATCGAATCACCCGTCGTGCGTCCGCGCTTCGACGACAAGCACGAGAAGTGGCTGCTGGTGATCGAACGCAAGCACCACGGCAACGTCAAGGCCAGCGTGATCGACGCCGAGTTCATCGTGTCGGCCGACTACCGCGCTTTGGTTGACTGCGCACACACGGTCGGCAGCCTGATCGGCGCAGGGGCCGAGATCCGTCGTGGCGAAGGCGACAAGCAGAAGGTGCAGCCGATTGCCGACTTCCGTTCGGCGATGAAGTGGCTGCTTGCCGAAGCCGAGCGCGGCGTGACGCGGCAGCGCTACAAGGGGCTCGGGGAGATGAATGCCGAGCAGTTGTGGGAGACGACGATGGATTCGGCCGTGCGGCGGCTGCTGAAGGTGCAGATCGAGGATGCGATCGGGGCGGATCAGATCTTCACGACGCTGATGGGGGATGATGTGGAGCCGCGGCGGGCGTTTATCGAGCAGAATGCGCTGGTGGCCAGGAATATCGATGCATGAGTTAGTGTAGAGCGAGGCATAAGACGAGAAACAGCGAACCATAAGTTGCGAAACCTATGGGTTGATGGCTTTTGATAGGGCTGGCCGACGGGTTTCCGAAGCCGACGGTTTGCGCGGACTGCAACGGCACCATGCCCTTGCTGATGCCTTGGCGCTGAAGGCGCGCTTCGGGGCCGTGCATAGTGTGTGACCTGAACGATGGTCAGGCAGAACTCCCGCGATATCGCGCCTCGAGCCGAACGCTCGGACCGGTCCGTCAAAGCTGGGCTTCGATACGGACAAAAGCTTGGTCACCCCGCTTGTAGTTCTGGCGCGGGCCATGAAAGGACTGCGGCGAAGCGCTGATGCCATGCAGGCCCGTAATGCCTTGTGGCCCTTGCGGTCGGTGCCATACGTGTGGGGTTCAACGGTGCGCCGGAACCCGTCGTAGGTAAAGGTAAGCAAGCGGCGGGCTTGAATCGCAGCGGCAATGGCACGTTGAGACCTCCTTCGATTTATCGGCAGGGCGGGATGTTTCAGGCGGCTTTCCGCCCCTTGAGCGGCAACTGCAGTTCCTCCACGTCCCGCGTGAAGTCGAGGGGCACCTGGATGGGTTCCTTATCCTGATTCTTGCCGTTGTAGACGTCCACATCGGTCTTGAGCTGGAAGCAGTCGCCGACGATTTGTTGGCGCCGTTGAGAAAACGACCGGACGAAGTGCGAGCGCGGGGCCTTGTCGTCATCCATGTCCGCCCACAGCGACATGGTGCGGTCGCCCTTCTTGACGCGGACTGCATGCTTGGCACGGTAGCGCTGCCCGTCTTCGTTGGTTCGATACTCCTCGCGAAAGTATTGCGAGATGTCCGAGGCAATTGCGTCGACGACCGTGCGAATGCTGGGCTTGTGAAGGCCATGTTTGTAGGCCCACTCCGCCACCGCGTGAGGATCGAGCAGTCCGTCGCCCCCGACTTCGGACTGGTAGCGCTCGATGTATGCTTTGAC
>JBFWXS010000081.1:0-17470 GCA_050187175.1 Burkholderiaceae bacterium | reverse complement strand
GAGATCAGCGCCACCGGTGCCGAGTAGTAGACGTGCCGGTACTTGCGCATCGAATGCGCCGCATTGAGCCGCGCCCTTTCGCGCTGCTGGTAGTCGGTGCCGATCGCCTGCGCCACTGCGCCGGAGACGCCGACGACGAACAGCAGCGTGCCGCCGATGCCGACCGCGCCGGCCATCGGGCCGGCTCCGGCATCGGCCAGCAGCAGGCCGGTGGTGCCGGCGATCTGCGCCGGCAGTGCCGCCAGGAACAGCAAAGCGCGCGGACTGCGAGCGCCACGCAGGATGTCTATGGTCGCCGTCAGCAGCGCGATCGCCGCCACGCAGGCGCAGTAGACGAAGACCGCCAGGAACACGCCCTGCTGATGCAGCAGCGGCGCCACGAGCGCCAGCAGCAGGCCGACCATGGGCGCCAGGCGCAGCCCCTGCCGGAAGCGCAGATGGGTCAGTGCCTCGTGAAACAGCGGCAGGAACAGCGCGCAGACCGCGGCCAGATGCAGCGAATGCGCAATGGCCCGCCAGGCGGCGATCGATGAGGGCTGCAGCCAGGCCTGCAGTGCATAGGCATCCCAGCTGGCGGCGTTCGCGCATACCAGCGCGGCCGTGACCACGCAGGCGGCCAGATACCAGGGCAGCCGCCGGCCCGACAGCCACGCCGTCACGGCACAGGCTCCGACCAGCAGCAGCAGCGTCGCGGACAGCAGGCCGAGCAGCCGGTCCTGGCGGCCGACTTCGGCCTGCAGCTGCGCCACGCTGAGCGTCTGCAGCGCGATCGTCTCGCCTGCCATCGCTTCGAGCCGCCAGACCAGCGCCGCCACCGCAGCGCTGCGGTCGGCCCGCATCAGCGCCATGCCGAGGTTGTTGCGCATCAGCAGCGGCCCGCCTTCGATGGCCTCGCCGGGACGCAGCCGCCACAGCGGCAGGCCAGCGGCGTCGTAGGCGCTCAGTTCCACCGATGCCAGGCCGCGGCCGCGCAGCAGCAGCGCTTCGCCGGGCTGCAAGGCCAGCGCGGCCGCGTCGGTCACCTGCAGGCGGTGCGTGCCGGCCTTCAGCGTAGCCCGCGTCAGTGGCAGCGGCGCGGCGCCCGCTGCCGGCGCGGATGCATCGAACACGGTGAAATACCGCAGCGTCTCGGCCTGCGGACCGGCATCGCGAACCCAGCCAGGTAAGCCGATCGCGGCGAGCAGCGCCGCGACCACGCCGAGCGCGACGAGCAGCGTAGCCACGGCCGCACGCCGCCACGGCGACGGCATGCCGTATCCCTCATCGGCTGGAAACGCGCGAACGGAATTCACGAAGCGTCTACGGCCCGCCACGAAGGCAGGCCGGGTTGGACTCTGATACCCGAGTATCGCCGTCGGATCCTTCGCGCCGGTCCCCCGGGCGGACGGCCGGGCACCGCCTCGCGATACGCGGCGGCCCCCACGCCAACAGCGCCGGCCGAACCGCGTCGAGGGGCCGTTCGTCCGTCCGGCGGCCCGCCTCTGCGAGCTCAGGCGGGACGGCGCCCTTCAGGCGGGACGGTGCCCCTAAGCCGGGATCTGCAGCCCGCGCACGACGGCCGGTCGGGCGACGAACGCCGCCAGCACCCGCTGCACCTGCGGGAAGCTGTCGATGCCGACCAGCTCGCCGGCGCCGTAGAAGCCGGCCAGGTTCCGGACCCACGGAAAGGTCGCAACGTCTGCGATCGTGTAGTCATCTCCCATGATCCAGCTTCGTCCTTCCAAATGCCGGTCCAACACCCCCAGCAGCCGCTTGGATTCCGCGACGTAGCGGTCGCGCGGCCGCTTGTCCTCGTAGTCCTTGCCGGCGAATTTATGGAAGAAGCCGACCTGGCCGAACATCGGACCGAGGCCGCCCATCTGGAACATCAGCCACTGGATCGTCTGGTAGCGGGCCGCGGGATCGGCCGGCAGCAGGCGGCCGGTCTTCTCCGCCAGGTAGATCAGAATGGCGCCGGACTCGAACAGCGGCAGCGGCCTGCCACCCGGGCCATCCGGATCGAGGATCGCCGGAATCTTGTTGTTCGGATTCAGGGACAGGAATTCGGACGACATCTGGTCGTTCCGGTCGAAGGCGACCTTGTGCGCCTCGTACGGCAGGCCGATTTCCTCGAGCATGATCGACACCTTGACGCCGTTGGGCGTGGGCAGCGAATAGAGCTGCAGCCGTTCGAGATGCAGGGCGGGCCATTTGCGGGTGACGGCGAAGGCGGAGAGATCGGGCATGCGCAAATCCTCGGAGGCAAGACGGTAGGTATCCAGGCGCCGGCGATCATAGCGCCGGCACTTATGCCATGCGGCCGCCAGGGGCTAGCATCCGCGCTTCAGCGCTCCTGCGCGCGCCGCAGATCCTGCAGCCACTGCTGATAGGCTGCCTCACGCTCGGACGGCAGCAGCCGCAGCAGCGCCGACGGATGCAGCGTGACCAGCACCGGAATGCCGAAGCGGCTGTCCAGCCAGACGCCGCGCTCGCGATTGACCGCCACGGCGCGGCCCAGCAGAGCGCGCGCGGCGGTCGCGCCCAGCGCCAGCGCAGCGGCGGGACGCACTCGCTCGAGCTCGCGCCGCAGCCACTGCAGGCAGGCGAGCGTCTCGCGCTGGCTGGGCGTCTTGTGGATGCGGCGCGTACCGCGCAGCTCGAACTTGAAGTGCTTGACGGCATTGGTCACGTACAGCTCGTCGCGCGGCCAGCCGAGTTCGGCGAACGCGCGATCGAGCAGCCGGCCCGCCGGCCCGACGAACGGGCGCCCCTGCAGGTCCTCCTGATCGCCGGGCTGCTCGCCGACCACGAACAGCCGCGCCGGTACGGCCCCTTCCCCCCACACCACCTGCGTCGCGTGCTCGCCGATCGGGCAGTCGCGGCAGCGTTCAGCCATCTGATGCAGTTGAGCCAGCGCGCGGCGGTCGTCGGCCGGTGGGTGCTTCGGGTCGTCCATACGAGCCTGGCGAGCATCCGGCGGGCCCGCTACGGAGACGCGAAGCCTGGTCCTCAGTCCCGCGGCCGCCCGATTCCGGGGACAGGATCGAGCGCTTCGACCGACGCAGATGCACCGGCCTCCTCGTCGGCTTCGGCGGCGGCATCGAAGCGGTAGCCGACCGCGGCATCCGCATCCGCGGCCGGCGCAACGTGCCGCGCCGGCGGCCGCTCGCCGATCTGCTGCCGCCACATCGCGTAGTAAAGCCCCTTGCCGTCGAGCAGTTCGGCATGACTGCCGCGCTCGACGATGCGGCCCTTCTCGAGCACATAGATGGTGTCGGCATGCATGATCGTCGACAGGCGATGCGCGATGAGGACCGTCATCTGCGTGCTGCGCGCCGAGACGTCGCGAATGGTGGCGGTGACCTGCTCTTCGGTCAGCGAATCGAGCGCCGACGTCGCTTCGTCGAAGATCAGCAGCCGCGGCTGGCGCACTAGCGCACGGGCGATCGAAAGCCGCTGCCGCTCGCCGCCGGACAGCTTGACGCCGCCCTCGCCGATCGTGGTGTCCAGGCCGGCGGGAGACTTCTCGAGCAGGCCGAGGCACGAGGCCTGCTTCATGGCCGCGATGATCTCGGCGTCGCTGACGTCGGGCTTGATCAGCTGCATGTTCTCCCGCAGCGTACCGGCGAACAGATGCGTCTCCTGAGTGACGAAGCCGATCTGCCGGCGCAGCGGGTTGTAGCGCAGTTCGTGCGACGGCGTCTGGTTGTAGAAGATCTGGCCGCCCGCAGGCCTGTACAGCCCGACCAGCAGCTTGACCAGCGTCGACTTGCCTGAACCCGACGGACCGACGAAGGCGATCGTTTCACCTAGCGACGCGCTGAACGAGACCGCGTCGAGCGCATCGTCCGCCGCACCCTTGTGCCGGAAGCTGACGTCCTCGAAACGAATCTGCGCTAGCGGGCCGATCTCGACCGCGCCCTCCGGCCGGCGCTCGATCGGCTTCTGCATCAGCGACTCGAAGCCGCGCAGCGACGCGTCGGTCTCGCGATAGGCCAGGATCAGGTTGCCCAGCTCCTGCAGCGGCGAGAAGATCGCCACCGAGATGAACTGCATCGCGATCAGCTCGCCGGTGCTCAGCACGTCGCGAAAGATCAGCCACAGCAGCGCGAACAGGATGGCCAGCCTGAGCAGGCTCAGGCTCAGACCCTGCAGAAACGACAGCAGCCGCACGCGTTTGACCTTCTGCATCTCGAGCGCGAAGATCCGGGCGGTCTGCGCGTGCAGCCGGCGGATCTCCGGATAAGTCAGTCCCAGGCTCTTGATCAGCTCGATGTTGCGCAGCGATTCGGTAATGAAGCCCGAGCTGCGATTGGTTTCACGCATGATCGACCGCTGCTGGCTCTTGATCTCGCGGCTGAGCAGCCCCGTGAGGCCGCCCAGCAGCAGCACGCCGATCACGAAGACCGGCACCAGCAGCCAGTGCCGCGCCACCGCGTACCAGGTGAGGAAAGCGATGCCCACCAGGGCCGCGAACGCGGTGTTGATGAAGGCATTGATGAAACGCTCGCTGTCGGCGCGCACCTTCTGCAGCAGCGACAGCACCTCGCCGCTGCGCAGATCCTCGAATTCCTGGAAGTTCAGCCGCAGCACCTGCCGCAGGCCGTCGTTGAAGATCTGCGTGCCCAGCTTCTGCACCATCAGCCGCGTCACGTACTCCTGCACCGCCTTGGCCAGCCGCGACGCGACGGCGATCGCCACGGCCAGGCCGAGCAGCGTCAGCACGCCGGAGACCAGTTCCTCGTCGGTCTTGCCCGCGCGATTGATCGCATACTCGTCGATGATGCGGCCGAAGATGATGGGATCGATCAGCGCCAGGATCTGGCTGATCGCGGCCAGCAGCAGCGCCAGCGCGGCGAGCCCGCGGTGCGGACGCAGGTAGCTCCAGAGAATGCGCATGCGAAACCTCGGCGACGATGTCGATCGAGGCGCATTATGAGCCGCTCACCGGGCCTCGCTCAGGATCCCCTCGAGGGCGGCAAGCGTCACGGGACGCGGATTGCAGCCAGAGCCCGGTCGTCGGTAGCCCGTGTAAAATCGAAAGTTTCCCCTTCCTCAGCGACTCCCGGCTGCGCCATGCACGAAAAGTACGACGCCCGCGCCATCGAGGCCGATGCCCACGCACATTGGCAGGCGGCCGACGCCTACCGCGCGATCGAGCACGACCCGCGTTTCCCCAAGGGCAAGTTCTACGCCTGCTCGATGCTGCCCTACCCGTCGGGCAAGCTGCACATGGGCCACGTGCGCAACTACACGATCAACGACGTCATGTACCGTCATCTGCGCATGAACGGCTACAACGTGCTGATGCCGATGGGCTGGGATGCGTTCGGGCTGCCGGCCGAGAACGCGGCGATGAAGAACAGCGTGGCGCCCGCCCAATGGACCTGGGACAACATCGCCTACATGAAGAAGCAGATGCAGGCGATGGGTCTGGCGATCGACTGGTCGCGCGAGGTCGCGACCTGCTCGCCCGACTATTACAAGTGGAACCAGTGGCTGTTCCTGAAGATGCTGGAGCACGGCGTCGCCTATCTGAAGACCGGCACTGTCAACTGGGATCCGATCGACCAGACCGTGCTGGCCAACGAGCAGGTCATCGACGGGCGCGGCTGGCGCTCGGGCGCGCTGATCGAGAAGCGCGAGATCCCGATGTACTACCTGGGCATCACGCGCTACGCCGACGAGCTGCTCGAGGCGCTGAAGGATCTGGGCTGGCCCGAGCGCGTCAAGCTGATGCAGGAGAACTGGATCGGCCGCTCGACCGGCGTGCGTTTTGCCTTCACGCACGACATCCGCGACGCCGGCGGCAAGCTGGTCAATGACGGCCGCATGTACGTGTTCACGACGCGGGCCGACACCATCATGGGCGTGACCTTCGTCGCCGTCGCGCCGGAACATCCGATCGCCGCGGTGGCCGCGGCGCGCGATCCCGAGCTGGCCGCCTTCATCGAGGAGACGCGCAAGGGCGGCGTCACCGAGGCCGAGCTGGCCACGCGCGAGAAGGACGGCCGGCGCACCGGCCTGACGGTGACGCATCCGCTGACCGGCGAGGCCGTCGAGGTCTGGGTCGGCAACTACGTGCTGATGAGCTACGGCGACGGTGCGGTGATGGGCGTGCCCGCGCACGACGAACGCGACTTCGTCTTCGCACGCAAGTTCGGCTTGCCGATCCGGCAGGTGGTGGCCGTCGACGAACAGCCGTTCTCCACCGACGCCTGGCAGCCGTGGTACGAGGACAAGGCGCGCGGCCGCTGCGTGAACTCCGGCAAGTACGACGGACTGGCCTACGAGGCCGCGGTCGACGCGATCGCCGCCGACCTGGCAGCCCGCGGACTGGGCGAGAAGCGCGTGCAGTACCGGCTGCGCGACTGGGGCATTTCACGGCAGCGCTACTGGGGCACGCCTATCCCCATCATCCACTGCGATGTCTGCGGCCCGGTGCCGGTGCCGTACAAGGATCTGCCGGTGGTGCTGCCCGAAGACCTGGTTCCCGACGGCAGCGGCAATCCGCTGGCCAAGAACGAGGCCTTCCTGCGCTGTGCCTGCCCGAAGTGCGGCAAACCGGCACGCCGCGAGACCGACACGATGGACACCTTCATCGATTCGTCGTGGTACTACATGCGCTACTGCTCGCCGGACAACGCCGATGCGATGGTCGATGCGCGCAACGACTACTGGATGCCGATGGATCAGTACATCGGCGGCATCGAGCATGCCGTGCTGCATCTGCTGTACGCGCGCTTCTGGACCAAGGTGATGCGCGACCTCGAGCAGCCGGCGGCGCCGGGCCAGCCGGCGCGCGGGCTGGTCACGTTCGACGAGCCGTTCAGCAACCTGCTGTGCCAGGGGATGGTGCTGAACCACATCTTCTCGCGCAAGACCGACAAGGGCGGCATCGAGTATTTCTGGCCCGACGACATCGAATGGGTCCATGACGAGAACGGCAAGCCGGTCGGCTGCCGCTCGAAGACCGACGGGCTGCCGGTGGAGTACCAGGGCATCGGCACGATGTCCAAGAGCAAGAATAACGGCGTCGATCCGCAGTCGCTGATCGACCAGTACGGCGCCGACACCGCGCGGCTGTTCGTCATGTTCGCGTCGCCGCCCGAGCAGACGCTCGAATGGTCCGGCACCGGCGTCGACGGCGCGCAGCGCTTCCTGCGGCGGCTGTGGGGCTTCGCGTTCGAGCAGCACGCCACCGTCGATGGCGCGGGCAGCGTCGACGCGGCGCGGCTGTCCGACGCGCAGAAGGCGCTGCGCCGCGAGATCCATACGATTCTGCGGCAGGCCGACTACGACTATCAGCGCAAGCAATACAACACGGTCGTCTCGGCCGCGATGAAGATGCTCAATGCGCTGGAGGGCGCAAAGCTGCCGAGCTCGCCGGAGACCGCAGCCGTCATGCGCGAGGGGCTGTCCATCCTGATCCGCGTGCTGTACCCGGTAGTGCCGCATGTGACGCACGCGCTGTGGCAGGACCTCGGCTATGCCCGCGAGCTGGGCGATCTGCTCGACGCGGCATGGCCGGGCGTCGACGAGCAGGCGCTCGAGCGCGACGAGATCGAGCTGGTGCTGCAGATCAACGGCAAGGTGCGCGGCGCGATCCGCGTGCCGGCGTCGGCCGACGACCAGACGATCCGCGACGCCGCCACGGCCACCGACGCCTACGCCCGGCACGCTGAAGGACGCGCGCCGCGCAAGGTGATCGTCGTGCCAGGACGCCTGGTCAACGTCGTGGTCTGAGGCGAGACGCGATGAGCGCCGACCGCCTGTCTCCGCTGCGCTGCCGCGCCGAGGCCACGGTCGCCTCGGCTGACCGGCGCAGACTGCTCCGCCTGGGCGCCGCGGCGCTGGCCGCCCTCGGCGCCGCCGGCTGCGGCTTCAAGCTGCGCGGCTCGGCCGCGCTGCCGTTCCGGACGCTGTACACGAACTTCGGGCACAACTCGGCCATCGGCGCCGAGTTCCGGCGCTTCATCCGCGTCGCTGAAGGCACGCAGCTGGTCGACGACCCGACGCAGGCCGACGGCCGGCTCGAAGTGCTGGGCGAGAACCGCGAGAAGGAAGTGGTCGGCTTCACCAGTACGGGCCGGCCGCGCGAATACCAGCTGCGGCTGCGCTTCCGCTTCCGTGTACTCGACGGACAGATGAACGAGCTGCTGCCGCCGACGCAGATCGTCCTGCATCGCGACATCACGTCCAGCGACACCGAGATCGTCGCCAAGCAGCAGGAGGAAGAGCTGCTGTATCGCGAAATGCAGTCGGACCTGGTGCAGCAGCTGCTGCGAAGACTGGCGGCCATCAAGCGATGACGCAGATCCGCGCCGACGCCCTGCCCGCGGCGCTAGAGCGCGGCGTGCCGGCGGTCGCGTGGGTGCACGGCGACGAACCGCTGCTGGCGCAGGAAGCGGCCGGCGCGATCCGCCGCGCGCTGCGCGCGGCGGGCTTCGACGAACGTCAGGTCTTCGACGCCAACCGCAGCCTGCGGCCGGACGCACTGCTGGGCGAAACCAATGCGCTGTCGCTGTTCGCCAGCAAGCGGCTGATCGAGCTGCGCTTCAGCGGCAAGCCGGGCAAGGAGCTGGGCCAGGCGGTCGCCGACGCGGCGCGTAGCGTCGATGAAACGACGCGCATCCTGGTCTCCAGTCCGCGGCTGGATCGCAGCACCACCGAAAGCGCCTGGTTCACCGCCATCGACCGCGCCGGCTGGGTGGTGCCGGTGTTTCCGATCGAACGGGCGCAGCTGCCGCAATGGATCGCCGCCCGGCTGGCACAGCAGGGACAGCGCGCCGATCGCGCGACCATCGAGCTGATTGCCGAACGCGTCGAAGGCAATCTGCTGGCCGCGCACCAGGAGATCCGCAAGCTGGGCCTGCTGTTCGACGCCGGCGAGCTGCCCGCCGAGGAAACGCGCGCGGCCGTGCTGAACGTGGCGCGCTACGACGCGTTCGACCTGGTCGGCGCGATGCTGGCCGCCGACACCGGCCGCGCGCTGCGCAGCCTGGACGGTCTGCGCGCCGAAGGGGAAGCCGAGCCGCTGGTGCTGTGGGCGCTGTCCGACGCGGTGCGCACGCTGCTGCGGCTGGCCCAGGCGCGGCAGCGCGGCCGGCCGCTGGCGCAGGCGCTGCGCGAGGCGCGCGTGTTCGGGCCGCGCGAACGGCTGTACGGCGACGCGCTGCGGCGCGCCGACCCGGCGCTGCTGCAGGCGGCGCTGCGGCAGGCCGCCAAGACCGATAGAATGATCAAGGGAATCGAGCCCGGCGACGCCTGGCAGGCGCTAGAAACGCTGGTGATGATGGTGGCCGGCGCGCCGGCCCTGGGTGCCGTGAAGGCCGCGACGGCCGCGCCCGGCACCGCTCCTTTGCAGTGAATACCGAGATGGACAAGCAGCGAATCGACATTGACGCCTACATGGCCGACCTGGGCCGCCGCGCCCGCGCCGCCAGCCGCGCTACGGCGCGCGCCAGCACGGCCGCCAAGGATCGCGCGCTGCTGGCCACGGCCGCCGCCATCCGGCGCGACGCCGCGGCGCTGCAGGCCGCCAACGAGCAGGATCTCGCGCAGGCGCGGGCCGCCGGCAACGACCCGGCCTTCATCGATCGCCTGGCGCTGACCGACAAGGTCATCGAAACGATGGCCGCCGGCCTGGAGCAGATCGCGGCGCTGCCGGATCCGGTCGGCGAGATCTCCAACCTGCGCTACCGGCCCACCGGCATCCAGGTCGGCCAGATGCGCGTGCCGCTGGGCGTCATCGGCATCATCTACGAATCTCGCCCGAACGTGACCATCGACGCGGCCGGGCTGTGCATCAAGTCGGGCAACGCGACCATCCTGCGCGGCGGCTCGGAAGCGATCCACAGCAACCAGGCGCTGGCCGCGCTGATCCGCGAAGGCCTGCGCGAAGCGGGCCTGCCCGAGGACGCCGTGCAGGTCATCGAGACCACCGACCGCGCCGCCGTGGGCGCGCTGATCACGCATCCCGAGTGGGTCGACGTGATCGTGCCGCGCGGCGGCAAGTCGCTGATCGAGCGCATCTCGAAGGAAGCCCGGGTACCGGTGATCAAGCATCTGGACGGGATCTGCCACGTCTACATCGACGATGCGGCCGATATCGACAAGGCGATCCGCATCGCCGACAACGCCAAGACGCAGCGCTATGCGCCGTGCAACGCGATGGAAACGCTGCTGGTCGCCGACGGCATCGCGCCGCGCGTGCTGCCGCCGCTGTGCCGCATTTATGCCGACAAGGGCGTGGAGCTGCGCGGCGACGCCCGCACGCGCGAGATCCTCGCCGCCGCCGGCATAGCCTGCCAGTCCGCCACCGACGAGGACTGGCGCACCGAATACCTGGCGCCCATCCTGTCGATCCGCGTCGTGAAGGGCCTGGACGAAGCGATCGACCATATCGCGACCTACGGCTCGCAGCACACCGATGCGATCGTCACCGAGGACCACAGCCGCGCGATGTGCTTCATCCGCGAGGTCGACTCGGCCTCGGTGATGATCAATGCATCGACGCGCTTCGCGGACGGCTTCGAGTACGGGCTGGGCGCCGAGATCGGCATCTCGACCGACAAGCTGCACGCTCGCGGCCCGGTGGGACTGGAAGGCCTGACCTCGCTGAAGTACGTCGTGTTCGGCAGCGGCCAGGTGCGCGTTTGAACCGCGACGCGCCGTCGCGTTGAGCCCGGCTTTCGATGAGCTCCGGCTATCTGTGGGTCAAGGCCCTGCACGTCGTCTTCGTGACCAGCTGGTTCGCCGGCCTGTTCTACCTGCCGCGCATCTTCGTGAACCTGGCGCTGGTCGAAGCGCCGGGTGCCGAGCGCGACCGGCTGCTGCTGATGGCGCGCAAGCTGTGGCGCTTCATGCAGCCGCTGATGCTGCTGGCCGTGGCGCTGGGACTGTGGTTGTGGCTCGGATATGGCGTGGGCCGCGGCAGCGGCTGGATGCATGCCAAGCTGGCCGTGGTTGTGCTGCTGCTCGGCTATCACCACGGCTGCGGCCGCCTGCTGCGCGCGTTCGAGCGCGGCGCCGCGCGCCGCTCGCATGTCTGGTATCGCTGGTTCAATGAGGTGCCGGTGCTCGGCCTGCTTGCCGCCGTGGTGCTGGTCGTCGTGAAACCCTTCTGAGGCCCGCCATCATGACCGACAAGACCATCGAATATTTCGTGATCCCCTCGTCGCCGTTCGCCTATCTGGGCCACGACCGCTTCGTCGCGATGGCCCGGCGGCACGGCGCGGCGGTCGAGGTCAAGCCGTTCGACCTCGGCGGCAAGGTGTTTCCCATCAGCGGCGGCCTGCCCTTGCCGAAGCGCTCGCCGCAGCGCCAGGCCTACCGCTTGGTGGAGCTCGAACGCTGGTCGCGCACGCTGGGCGTGCCGCTGAATCCGGCGCCCCGGCATTTCCCGGTGCCGGTCGACGATGCCAGCCTGATGATCGCCGCGGCGCTGCGCGCTTACGGCAACGAAGCCGCGCTGCAGCTGGCGGGCGCACAGCAGCGTGCCGTCTGGGCCGAGCAGCGCGACATCAGCGACGCCGCCACGCTGAAGGCCATCGCCGCCGAATGCGGACTGGACGGCGAACGGCTGTTCACCGACCGTGAGGCGGCGCGCGCCGACTACGACGCATTCACGCAGCAGGCGATAGACCGCGGCGTGTTCGGCGCCCCGTGGTACGTCTATCGCGGCGAGCCGTTCTGGGGGCAGGACCGGCTCGACCTGCTCGATCGCGCGCTGGCTGCAGCGTGAACCCGCGACGAACGCCTTCGCGGCCGGCGGCGCAGGGTCCAGTGCGGCGCCCAGCACGGGATCCAGCGCGGGATCCAGCACCGGAGCCGGCCCCCCTGGCCTTCTTCGCGGCCTGCCCACGCGGCCTGGAAGCGGCACTGGCCGACGAACTTGCCTCGCTCGGCGCGCAGCGCTGCACGCCGACTCCGGGCGGCGTCGGCTTCGACGGCGACAGGCAGGTCGCCTACGCGGCAAACCTGTGGTCGCGGCTGTCCAGCCGCATCCTGCGCCGCGTCGCCCATGGCCGCTACCGGCGCGACGACGACCTGTACCGGCTGGCCGCCGACGTGCCGTGGGAAAGCTGGTTCGACGCGCGGCACACGCTGCGCGTCGACCTGTCGGCGGTGCGTTCGCCGCTGCGCAGCCTGAACTTCGCCACGCTGCGGATCAAGGACGGCATCGTCGACCGGCTGCGCGAGCTCAGCGGACAGCGCCCGTCGATCGACACACGGCATCCGGACGCCCGCGTCTTCGGCTACCTGCGCGAGAACGAGGCCACGCTGTACCTGGACTTGTCGGGCGAGCCGCTGTTCAAGCGCGGCTGGCGTTCCGCCCGCGAAGACAAGGGCGAAGCGCCGCTGAAGGAGAACCTGGCCGCCGGCCTGCTCACGCTGTCCGGCTGGACGCCCGAGCAGCCGCTGTACGACCCGTTCTGCGGCTCGGGCACCATCGTCATCGAAGCGGCGCAGATCGCCTGCGACATCGCACCCGGCCTGTCCCGCCCGTTCGGGCTGGAAAGGCTGCTCGACCACGATCGCGAACTATGGGCCGCGCTGCGCGGCGAGGCCATCCGCCGCGCGCAGCAGGCCGGCGCCGCCGCGCGCACGGCCCACGCGAACGGCGCGCCGCGGCTGGCTGCCTCCGACATCGATCCCACTGCCATCGAACAGACCCGGCGCAACCTGGCGCGCGCCGGCATCGCCGCCGAGCTCGTGCAGCTGCGCCGCATCGACGCGGGCAGCATAGACGCGCCGTTCGAACGGCCGGGCTTCATCGTCTGCAACCCGCCGTACGGTGAGCGCATCGAGGCCTTCGGCAGCGACGCGACGAGAAGCATTCCCGCGGCCGGGGCGCCGGGAGCCGCCGGAAAAGCCGGAGCAGTCGCGGCAGACACAGCGGACGAACACGAGCAGGCGATGCGCGCCTTCGGTGCCGCCCTGAAGCGCGGCTTCGGCGGCTGGCGCGTGCACGTGCTCAGCAGCGACCCCGGACTGCCGCGACAGCTCGGCATGAAGGAGCGACGGCGCACGCCGCTGTTCAACGGCGCGCTCGAGTGCCGGCTGTTCGGCTTCGAGATCTTCGCCCGCGATGCCGACGGAACGGCAAGCGCAGGGGCGGTGCCGACGGCGATCGCGGCCGCCCCCGCCCCACGCTCCTAGCGCGAGGCGGCGCTGTTAGCGCGGCCGGCGCTCGGCGGTCAGCGCGCCCCAGGCCAGGCAGCCCCAGCCGATCAGCATGGCCACGCCGCCGAACGGCGTGATCAGGCCCAGCCGCGAGACGCCGGTCAGCGCGAGCAGATAGAGGCTGCCGCTGAACAGCGCGATGCCGACGGCGAAGGCGCAGCCCGCCGCCAGCAGCATGCGGCCCTGCCAGCGCGCGCAGATCCACGAGGTCAGGCACAGCGCCAGCGCGTGATACATCTGGTAGCGCACTCCGGTCTCGAACACCGCAAGCATCTCCGCCGACAGCTGGGCTTTCAGCGCATGGGCGCCGAACGCGCCCGCGCCCACGCCGATCAGCGCGGCCAGCGCGCCCAGAAACAGGAAGAAGCGCTCGGCGCTCAAGGTTTGCTCCCGACAATCTCATCGCAACGCGCCGCGCGCATCGCCTGGATGAACGACGCGATGTGCAGCGCCTCGTGGACGGGTCCGTCGACCCGCGGCAGGAAATAGCCGTCGACCACCGCCATCACCGTTTCGTCGGGCGAACGCTGCATGGCGCGAAAAGCAGCCTCGAGGGCCGGATCGGCGCCGGCCGCCCGCACGGTCAAGCGGCGACCGGTGGCGCATTCCTCGAACACCGCTTGGCCGGCACGCTGTCCGTACAGGCCGGCGAGCCGCATCGGACCTGGCAGCGGATCGATCTGCGGCAGCCGGGCCAGCGTGCTGCCCGACAGGCCGCGGATCTCGCGCCCCTCATTGTCGAGCAGGCTCAGGCCATCGGGGACGACACGATGCAGCAGCCAGGACCCACCGGAAGCACCGTGCAGCAGCAGCCGGTCAGGCCCGGCCGGCGTCGTCGACCAGCGGCCGACGTCGAACGAGGTTCTGGCGGGAACTCCGGAGGCAGCGGCGAGCGCGGCTTCGATCTCGCGCAGGCGGAACGTGCCGTCGGCGAACACCGTCAGCGTCAGCGTGCGGTCGGGGCAGCCGGCGCATGACAGCGTGCCGCCGTAGCTGCGCGCGCCGGCATAGGCTTGCGCGGCCTGCTGCGGATCGATCGCCGGCAGGGGGCGCGGCGCAGCCGAGGCGGCCGACCCAGTCGAAGCACCCGAAACGCTTCCCGCGGCCACCGGCACCGCCGGCCGGCTGGCGCAGCCGCCCAGGCCCAGCGCCACCAGGGCCGCGCAGCTCAGCACCGCGAGCGCGGCACCGCGGGATGCGCCGCCCAGGCCGCTCACCATGCGTACCCCAGCCCGATCAGCCAGGTCGCGTCCGCCGGCCGGCGTCCCGCCGACGGCTCGCGCTCCCAGTCGAAATTCAGCTGCAGCGAGGCCGTGAGCCCCGACGCGAACGGCACGCGCAGACCGGTACGGCTGCGGATCGTGAGCTGACTGGTATCGAGCAGGTTCAGAAAGCCCTGCTGATCGTGGAACAGCTCGGCCGGAACGGCTTCGATCCGGTGCGTCACGTTCAGGCCCCAGCCCAGCGCCGGATAGGCTTCATTGCGCTCGGCGTAGCGGCGCAGATCGACCGCCTCGATACCGCCGCGCACCGACAGCTGGGTCCGGTCGGTCCGCAGCAGCTCGCGGCCATAGCCGCCGCCCACCGTGCTGCGCAGCTGGATGTCGCGAAACCGGTCATGCTCCACCGAGCTGCGCAGATAGCCGAAGTGGCTGGTGCCGTCGATGAAGTGGTCGTAGTTGCCGGCGACCAGCCAGTTGGCGGCAGTCGTCCCCTCGGCATCGGCCTCGTGGCGCAGCTTGGCGGTCAGCGCGGCCCGCCAGTCGATCGCCGTGGCGCTCATGTCGGATTCCGCGTAGATGCGGTCGGCGACGCTGTTGCCGCGGACCAGCGAGCTCGACAGCGTCAGCCGGCCGCCATACGACACCCCCTCGCCGCTCTCTTCCGGCTTGGGATTGATGAACCGGATCTGCGTCAGCGGCAGCTCGCGGCCTTCCGCTGCGGCCGAGGCCTGCTGCTCAGCCTCGGGCTCGGTGCCGATCTGCGCCTGGCCGGGCTCGGCCGGCAGCAGCACCAGCTCTTCGGTAGTAGCGGCGCCGTCGCGCAGTACCGTGACCGGCTTGTCGGTCTCGATCGCGCTGATCTCCGCGCGGCGAACCTTCAGCTCGCCGGCCCAGGTCGTCTCGAAGGTCAGCACCTCCGGCGAAGAATGGAGGATGCGGCCCGTGAGGCGGTCGCCGTTATGCAGCGTGATCGTGTCGGCGGCCGCCGGCGTCATGCCGAGCGCGAACAGCGCGGCGGCCGCGGCCGCCCGCGCGGACAGGCGGACGCGGAAGGGAAAGCGGCTGGACATGCTTTCTTATAGTCCAATGCCCCTGGCGAGGCAAATGCGGGGTGAAACAGGACTCCTGCTTGCTTTGTTTATCGGGAGTATAATCAAGGGCTTATTGTAGGCACCTCAGACCCCTCGGACCGGTACCCGAACTGGTACCCCGGACCGCAAGGGAACGGAATTCCCGCAGGGATTCCGAAAGGCGGGATCCCCCTATGGATTCCGCAGAGACGGACTCCATATAGTGGATTCCGCATCCTGCAGGTGCAGTAAAAGGATCCAAGCCATGGCCAAGGAAGAACTGATCGAGATGGAAGGCGTAGTGGCCGAAGTGCTGCCCGATACGCGCTTCCGCGTCACGTTGAGCAACGGTTTCGAAGTCTCGGCATACGCCGCCGGCAAGATGAAGAAGCACCGCATCCGCGTGCTGCCGGGCGATCGCGTCACGATGGAACTGTCGCCGTACGACCTCACGAAAGGTCGCATCCGCTATCGTCACAAGGACTGAGCTCCGGTCGACGAACCCTGCGCGCCCGACGCGCCGACTGACGCGACCGCAAGCTGCGGCGGCCGCGCCATGACGAACAGCAGCGACCCCAGCGCGGCACCGATCGCCAGCACCGTGAACCCCATCCGGTAATTGCCGGTCCAGTCCACGAACACGCCAGCCACCAGCGGCCCCGCCACCTGTCCCAGCGCGATCACCGCGGCGGACATCCCGAGAATCATGCCGAACGCGCGCCGTCCGAAGTAGTCGGCACGGATCGCCTGCATCAGCGGACCGCGCAGCCCCCAGGCCCCGCCATGCAGGATGGCGAACGCGACCAGCATCGCGTGATTGGACGCATAGGTCAGCGCCAGCAGGCCGGCGGCATGCGCCAGCATGCAGAACGCGGCGATGCGGCGCTTCTCGAACCGATCACCGATCACCGAACCCAGCAGCAGCCCGCCAAGGTGCGAGGCCGTCATCAGCGTGATGACGAAGGCCGCCTGCGTCACCGAGTAACCGAGCCCCTCCTTGATATGGGAGATCGCGTGCACGTTGACCGCACCGACGATCAGCAGCGCCGCGCCGTGGCCGAACGCCAGCCACCAGAACGCGCCCGTGCGCAGGGCCTGCCCCGCCGTGAACTCGGGACCGGGCGCCGGCTCGACCGGCGGCGGCGGCGCTACCCGCGCACCGGCCAGCTCGGCCACCTCGTCGGCGGCGCCCGACACCCCCTGGGCCTGCGCGCTGCCCGACACCGACCGCGCCGGCACCGGCGCCGTCACCGCGCGCGGCAGGTCGTCGACGTTCTCGCCCATCTCCTGCGGCGTACCGCGGAACACCCTCGTCAACGGCAGCCCGATCAGCAGCACGATCAGCCCCGAGACCAGCGCCGTAGCGCGCCAGCCGAACTGGGCCATGGTCAAGGCCACGATGGGCAGCGCCATGCCGCCCATCGCCAGGCCTACGCTCATCAGCGACAGCGCCCGCGCCCGGCGCCGCTCGAACCAGTGCACCAGCGCCACCGTGAGCGGAAAGTAGCCGCTGAAGCTCGCCCCGATCGCGAGCACGACCACCGCGACATAGAAGCCGGCCAGCGAATCGATCAGGCTCAGCATCACGAAGCCGACCGTCATGCACAGAATGCCCACCCTCAGCATCCATTTGGAACCGAAGCGATCGACCAGCCAGCCCAGCAGCGGTCCCAGCACCGCCGATTCGATCGACTGCAGCGCCGCGCCCGCCGACAGCGCCGTCTTGCTCCAGCCCCGCTCCTCGCCCAACAGCGCCACGTAGAGGCCGAATGCCTGAACGAACAGACTTGCCTGAAGGAACTGGATCACACCCGCGGCGCCGACCATGCGCCAGCCGTAGAAGATTTTCATTGACCTGGACCAAGAGCGAAGAACCGCTGGAGCGAAGCAGAACACCGCGGCAAATGCGATACGATACTCGCTTCCCACGGGCCTCTAGCTCATGTCGGTTAGAGCAGCGGACTCATAATCCGTTGGTGCCGGGTTCGACTCCCGGGGGGCCCACCAATA
>JBFWXS010000080.1:0-17524 GCA_050187175.1 Burkholderiaceae bacterium | reverse complement strand
ATCTGCTCGAACAGCAGCTCACGGTTGAGGCTGGAGACGGGCGACGGTTCGGCCATGCGGGCTCCGTGAGGCTCAGGGTAAGTCGGAATTCAGTATACCGAATTCCGAGGACCCAGTCTGCCGCCCGCTCACCGCTCACCGCTCCCCGCGCCCTGCGCCCTGCGCCCCGTCCCCTGGCGCCCGCCCCATTTCTTCGTCTCTCGGTCCCCTCTTTTCGCCGCCGGTCCGCTGCTGCCCTCTTCCCCGCCTCCGCAGCCCCCTTCCGCCTCGACCGTTTGCTGCGCCTGCGGCCCTCTCATACACTCCGTGTCTATTAATGAAACTTTAGGACTGGCCGCCGGCCGTCGGCGCCAGTGCGTACGCGCCGCCGGCACCCCCTGGCGGCCCAAGACAGGAGACCCGGATGTCGTTCCAGTTCGTCGAGTACACGGTGGCCGAGCAGGTGGCCACCATTGCCCTGAATCGCCCCGAACGCCGCAATGCGCTCGATCTGACGGTCCGCACCGAGCTGGCCGAGTCCATCCATGCGGCGCTGACCGACGACGCCGTGCGCGTAGTGATGCTGACCGGTAATGGCGGCCACTTCTGCGCCGGCGGCGACCTGCGCTCGATGAATCCGGATCAGCCGATCGACGCGGTGGCCGGCCGCCGCCGCATGAAGTCGCTGCACGTCGCTTTGCGCGCGCTGATGGAGGGCGACAAGCCGGTGATCGCGGCGGTCGACGGCAGCGTCTACGGCGGCGGCTTCGGGCTGGCCCTGACCGCCGACCTGATCGTGGCGACGGCGCGGGCGCGCTTCTGCCTGTCATTCGTGCGCGTCGGGCTGGTGCCCGATTGCGGCGCGCTGTTCACGCTGCCGCGCATCATCGGCTTGAACCGCGCCAAGGCGCTGGTGATGAGCGGGCGCGAGATCGACGGCGAGCGCGCCCGCGAGCTGGGTATCGTCGACGAGATCGTGGCGCCCGAAGCGCTGCATTCGCATGCGCTCGCAGTCGGCCGCGGCTTGGCGGCCGGCCCTGCGGACGCGCTCGCGATGGGCAAGCACGGCCTGAATCTGTCGCTAGAGAGCAGCATGAGCACGATGTTCGAGTACGAGGCGACGGCGCAGGGCGTGGCCTTCACGTCCGACTTCCATCGCAACGCCGTGCGCGAGTTCCTCAATCGCTCGCGCAAGGAGAGCCGCTGATGAGCGCCGCCGACGGCAAGCGCGTACGCATCGGCGGCGCCTCCGGCTTCTGGGGCGACAGCAGTGTCGGCGCCCCGCAGCTGGTCGCCAGCGGCGGCATCGACTACCTGGTGTTCGACTATCTGGCCGAGCTGACGATGTCGATCCTGGCCAGTGCCCGCTTGAAGAACCCCGAGCTGGGCTACGCCACCGACTTCGTTGCCGTGGCCATGAAATCGGTGCTGCGCGACGCGATGGCAGCCGGCATCCGCATCGTCAGCAATGCGGGCGGTGTCAATCCGCAGGCCTGCGCGCGGGCGCTGGCGGCGCTCGCCGCGGAGCAGGGGGTCGAGGTCAGGATCGCGGTCGTCGAAGGTGACGACGTCAGCGGACTGCTGCCGGCGCTGCGCGAAGAGGGTGTGCGCGAGATGTTCAGCGGCGCGGCGCTGCCGCCGAAAGTGCTGACGGCCAATGCCTATCTCGGCGCGCAGCCGATCAAGGCGGCGCTCGATGCCGGCGCTCAGGTCGTGATCACCGGCCGCTGCGTCGACTCGGCCGTCACGCTCGGCGTGCTGATGCACGAGTTCGGCTGGTCGCCCGACGATCTCGACCGGCTGGCCGGCGGTTCGCTGGCCGGTCACATCCTCGAATGCGGCTGCCAGGCCACGGGCGGCCTGCATACCGACTGGGAGTCGGTCCCCGACTGGGCCCACATCGGCTATCCGATCGTCGAGTGCCGCGCCGACGGCAGCTTCGTCGCGACCAAGCCGGCGGGCACCGGCGGCCTCGTGACGCCGGCGGTGATCGGCGAACAGATGCTGTACGAGATCGGCGATCCGGCGGCCTACATGCTGCCCGACGTGTGCTGCGACTTCACCGGCGTGACGATGACGCAGGTCGGCCCCGACCGCGTCGAGGTGCGCGGCGCTCGCGGCCGCGCGCCGAGCAGCTCGTACAAGGTCAGCGCCACCTACGTCGACGGCTTCCGTTCGAGCGCCCAGCTCACCATCGTCGGCTTCGACGCGGTCGCCAAGGCGCGCCGGACCGGCGAGGCCATCCTGCAGCGTACGCGCGAGATGTTCGCCAGGCTGGGCTTCGATGACTACACGGCGACGCGGGTCGAAGTGCTCGGCGCCGAATCCTGCTACGGGCCGCACACCAGCGCGGGCGCGCTCGCCACGCGCGAAGCCGTGATGCGCCTGACGGTGACGCATCGCCGCAAGGAGGCGCTCGAGCTGTTCGCGCGCGAGATCGCCCCGGCCGGGACCTCATGGGCCCCGGGCACGACCGGGGCGGGCGGCCGCGCGTCGGCATCGCCGTCGATCAAGCAGTTCGCCTTCCTGCTCGACAAGGCGCGCGTCGATGCCAGCGTGACGGTTGGAGGCGAGCCGATCGGTGCCGTCGAGCAGCGCTGGCCGGTTGCGGCGGATGCGGGCGCAGCTACAGGCGCAAACGCGGGCCCGGGAGCGAACGCAGGCCCTGGGGCGAACGCAGGCCCGGGAGCAAACGCAGGCACCGGCCCTCGCGCCGCTGCCTCCACCGAAGCCGCCGGCGTCGAAGTGCCGCTGATCCGCCTGGCTTACGCCCGCAGCGGCGACAAGGGCGATACGTCGAACATCGGCATCATCGCGCGCCGCGCCGGCTACTTGCCGACGCTGCAACGCGAACTGACGCCGCAGCGGGTCGCAGCGTATCTCGCGCATCTGGTCGAAGGCCCGGTGACGCGCTACGAGGTGCCCGGCATCGGGGGCTTCAACTTCGTCTGCGAACGCGCGCTCGGCGGCGGCGGCATGGCATCGCTGCGCAATGATCCGCTCGGCAAGGGGATGGGGCAGATCCTGCTGTCCATGCCGGTGACCATCGATCCGGCGCTGCTCGACGACTGAGGGGCGACTACATCTGGCCCGGCGCCGCGCCCACGTCCTTGAGCACCTTCTCCCAGCGCATCCGCTCCGAGTTCCAGAACTGGCCGAACTGCGGCGGCGTCATCGGCGCCGGCACCAGGCCCAGCGTATCGAGCCGGGCCACCACGTCGGGGATCTCGAGCACCTTGGCGGCATCGCGGCTGAAGCGTTCGATTGCCTGGGCGCGCGTGCCCTGCGGCGCCACCACGCCGAACCAGCCGTTGATCACCAGCGAGGGCGAGGACAGCGATTCGACCAGCGTCGGCACCTGCGGACGCTTGGCGAGCCGCGCTTCGGACGACACGGCGAGCGCCTTCAGGCGGCCGCTCTGGACCATCGCATCGAGCGGCGGCACGCCGTCGATGATCATCGTCGCGTCGCCGTTCACGACGGCCGCGACGCCCTGGGCGCCGTTGCTGAACGTCGCGGCGCGCAGCGGCACGCCCGCGGCGCGCGCCAGCAGGTCCACCGACAGGTGCGGCAGCGTGTAGGGCGAGGTCGTGGCCACGACGATGTCCTGCTGCTTGCGCGCGGCCGCGATGACGTCGGCCACCGAGTTCATCGGTGAGTTGGCGGCGACCGCGAGCAGCATCGGTCCCATGCCCACCAGCGTCACGGGGGCGAAGTCCTTGACGATGTCAACGTTCGTGCTCTTGTACATGTACGGCGCGATCGCGTAGGTCGACGCCGGGGCCAGCACGAACACGTGGTCGTCGCGGGTGCCGATCTTGGCGCCGGTCATCGCGATCAAGCCGCCGCCGCCGGGCTTGTTGTCGATCACCACGCTTTGGCCCCAAAGCCTTGAAAGATGCTCGCCGATCACGCGCGCCATGATGTCTGGCGCGCTGCCGGCGACGGCGGGGATGATCAGGCGCACTGGGCGCGTGGGCCAGGCGCCGGCGTCGGCCTGAGCGTTCGCCGGGCCGGCGCCGAGCATGCCTGCGGCGCTCAGCGCGCCGCAGGCGGCGGCCAGCAGGATAAGTCGTCGGTGGGCTTGCATCGTTCGTCTCCGGGTTGGTTTGTAGGACAGGGAAGGCGCGGTCTCGCCGATCATCGACTGTCGTCGAGGAAGCCGCGGATCAGGATGGAAAGGCCGGTTTCGAAGGCTTCGTCGGCGCCAAGGTCGACGAACTCGTCGAGCGCCTCATGGACGGCGGCGAACTCGACCGGATCGGTGCGCGACAGCTGTTCGCGAATGAAGCGGCGATGCTGGCCCGGCAACTGTCGCTCGCTCGCCGAATGCGCGCTGCTGCACAGGAAGCGGACCAGCGCGTGCGAGTTGGCGACGGCGCAGCGCACGCTGAACGGCTTCTCGAGGAACAGGCGCAGCGCCGCTTCGAGGAAGCGCACGCCGTTGTCGCCGGCGCCGGGCGCATCGGACTGGATCAGCCGGAACCGGTTGTGCGCGATGAAGTACGAATTGACGCCGTGGTATCGCACCTGCTGGTCATACAAGGCGCGCGCCACGGCACGCACGCGGCGTTCCCAGGGCTGGCCCCGGCCGATCTCGAAGCAGGGCAGCAGCTTCTCGAAGTAGCGGGAGATGACGCCGGCCAGCATGGCGTCGCGTCCGTCCAGGTAGTAGTGAAGCGTCGCCGGCACCACGTCCAGGGCCTTGGCCAGCTGCACGATCGACAGATCGGCCAGCGGTACTTCGCGGCACAGGCTGAATGCGGTCTCGATGATCACTTCCGGCGACAGCGCCGGATTGCGCGCGTTGCCGACGTCCGTCTTGCGCGGCCGGCCCGGTGAGCGCTTGACCGGCGCGGGTGCGCCTCGCGGGGCGGCGGCCTTCGCGGCCAGGGCCTTCGCAGTGAGGGCCTTCGCAGTGAGGGCCTTCGCAGTCACGGCCTTCGCAGTCACGGCCTTCGCAGTCACGGCCTTCGCAGCCGGCGTCTTCGCTTCAATGCCGTTCGGCAGGGATTTCTTCGATGGCTTGTTCATCGTCGCTGGTGGGAAGTCATTCAGGAGGCAGGGTGCGCTTCGGTCTGCGCCGCGCCGGAGGGTTGTGCGGCCAGGTAGTCGAGCCAGACGCGGTGAAAGCCCGGCGCATAGCTGGCCAGCCGTTCGTCGGAGACGCGGCCGGTCCGGGTGAGGAAATCGTGGACGAAGCGGACCAGCGGCGCACGCATGCGAACGCGCATGTCCTCGTACCAGGCAATGCTGCGCTCGGCGGCGGCGCCGAAGGTGTCGCGCACCGGACGGCGTGCGGCCTCGAAGGCAGTCAGCGCGGCCGGCATGTCGTCCTCGTGCGCGATCAGCGCGTCGTGCAGCGCCATTGCATCCTCCATCGCCAGCCGTGTGCCCGACCCCAGCGAATAGTGCGCGATGCGCAGCGCGTCGCCGATCAGCACGATGTTGCGGTGCTGCCAGCGATTGGCGTGCGCCGCGCGGAAGGTGCGCCAGATCGATTTGTTCTCGACCAGCGGCGCGCCGCCCAGACGCTTGGCGAACAGCCGCTCGATGAATCGCTTGCGTTCGGCATCGTTCATGGCCGCCAGCCCGCTCGCCTCCCACGTGGCTTCGTCGCACTCGGGTACGAAGGTGCTCAGCGATTCGCCATAGGCGTAGTAGTGACCCACGAAGGGGCCGTCCGGAGTGTCGATGAACTCCAACCCCGACGGAGTCAGGGCCCGGTGCGCACCGAACCACGCGAAGCGGTTGCCGTGCTCGATCGTCTGCACGTCGAACTCGTCGGCGAAGCGCGCGCGGACCGCCGAGTTGGCGCCGTCGGCGCCGATGACGACGTCGAACTCGCGGGCGATCGCGTCGATATCGTCGATGCGGGAGCCGTGCACCAGCTGGACGCCCACCGCGCGGCACTGCTCCGACAGCGCTGCCAGCAGGTCCAGCCGGCGGATCGCGCCGCCGCCGTCGGGGTACTCGAGCAGCAGCGCCTCGCCGTTCAGCGTGATCTCCTGTCGATTGTTGAACAGGCTGCGCTGGGCCAGCGCATCGTAGACCTCGGGGTCGTATTCACGCATGCGGTCGCGCGCCGCCATGCTGATGCCGACCCCGAAACCGAACGTGGCGTCGGGCGCATTCTGTTCGTGGACCTGGACTTCGGCGTCGGGCCGGCTGCGCTTGAGCAGCCTTGCCGCGAACAGACCGCCGGGCCCGCCGCCGATCACGCAGACCTTCATTGCTGACCTCCAGCGCCTATGGGCTCCAGCCGGAGCACGTCCTTGTCGTACTGCGCGATGCGCCCTTCCAGTCCGCCGGTGGGCAGGCCGAACCAGACGGCCAGCGGAATGCGCAGCTCGCTGCGGCGCAGTTCCAGGGTAGTACTGGTCTCGATTTCGATGTAGCCCGCGGCATGGCGCGTGACGCGCATACCGGGCCGCGCGATGCAGTGCTGCCAGACCGGCTGGAACTCGGGTACGTCGGGGACGAACAGCGTGGTCATTGCGAATCTCCCGTCGCAAGCGCCGTGCGCACGGCCTGCGCTTTGGCGCGCCAGATCGGTTCGATCGCGCTCAGCCGTTCGCCCTTGCCGGCGGCGGCGCGTTCGGCGGCGAGCGCGGCATCGATGGTGAGCGCGGCGTCGAGCCGGTCGATCGCCGAGAACGGACGGCACTGCCAGGCGACCTCGACCATGTAGCCGGTCGGATCGTCGACGTAGATCGACTCGACCACTTCATGGCGCACCTGCCGCACCTTTAGACCGTGCGATTCGAAGTGCGCGCGCCAGGCCAGCAGTTCGTCGCGAGTCGACGCGGCCCACGCGGTATGCACCGAATGCGTCAGCAGCGTGTTGTCCGGTGTCCAGTACGGCGGCGCGTCACTGCCCAGGTAGTAGAAGAACGCGATCGCCGAGCCGTTGCCGCCGTCGAAGAACAGATGCAGGAAGTCGGGGTGATCATCGCGGCCCCAGCCCTTGGCGGTGATGACGTGGATCAGCTCCAGCCCCATCACTTCGCCGTAGAAGTGCAGCGTGTCGGCGAGTTTCCAGATGGGTCGCGCGGCGTGGTGCACGCCGTGCAGCGACGGCGCGCGAGACGTGGCGGGCGCCGCGGCGGCGACCTGGTCGGATTCGAATGTGCTCATGGTGTGGTTCCGGTGGTGCTCAGTCCAGGAATCGGCGTCGGGCCCTGCTTGTGCTCAGGCGGGGCGGCTCGCACCGCTGTCCGCCTGCGCCCGTTCGGCTGCGATGCGCGCGCGAATGGCATCGCGCAGCGGCGCCTTCGAGACCTTGCCCGAGGCGGTCATCGGCAGGCCGTCGACCAGCTCCAGGCGTTCCGGCCATTTGAACTTGGCCACGCCTATGCCGGCCAGATGCCGGCGCAGATCATCGAGCGTCAGCGCGTGGTTGGGGGGACTCGGCACGATGAACGCGCAGGCGCGCTCGCCGTACTGAGGATCGGGCATCGGTACGATCGCCACCGCCCCGACGTGCGGGTGCTGGATCAGGTGCAGCTCCAGCTCTTCGCAGCTGATCTTCTCGCCGCCGCGGTCGACGACGTCCTTGCTGCGCCCGTGGAAGCGTACGCAGCGGCGGCCGTCGATCTCGACCGCGCTCATCAGATCGCCGGTACGGTAGTAGCCGTCACTGGTGAAGGCCTGGCGATTGCGTTCCGCCGCATCGTAGTAGCCGTGCAGCGTGTACGGTCCGCGGATGACCATCTCGCCGACTTCACCGTCCGGCAGCTCGGTCTCCTCGCCGGGTACGACGATCTTGAAACGGTCGGCCGGCGAGATCGGATGCCCGAGCGTGCCGTAGCGGACTTCCTGCGGCGAGTCGGGGCCGGCGAAGAAGATCACGCCTTCGGTCATGCCGAAGAACGGGAAGGCCTGGACGCCGGTCTGCTCCTCGACGACCTGCGCCGCGCGCGCCACCAGCAGGCCGCGGAAGCTGCTCCACAGCTGCTGCGCGCCAGGCAGGCCGCGGGTGCGCGCCAGCATCAGCTCACTGACCATCGACCAGGTGGGGCGGCGCAGCAGGATGGTCTCGATCATCTGCTTCGGGTCGACGCCGTCGATCGCGACGGTCTCGGCGCCGACCAGCAGGGCCGAGCCCCACGCGCACAGGAAGGGCGCGTTGTGCATCATCGGCGTGAACACGAGCATGCGATCGTCGGCCCGGAAGCCCAGCCGATCGACGGTGCACTGCAGGTTGCACAGGTAGTCGTTCTGGAAGCGCGGGATCACTTTCGGCGTGCCGGTGGTGCCGCCGGACAGCTGATAGATCGCGACCTGCCAGGGATCGTGCTCAACGCCCGCCAGCGCGGCGCGCGCCGGCGCGGCATCGCCGAGCCGTGCGAGCGCCGCTGCCGTGTAGGTCGCCGGCGGGGCTGTCGATGACACAGGCTCGGTGGCGAGAGTGCTCATCGCATCGGCGGCAGCGCCGGCCGCGCCGGCCGCAGCCGCAGCCGCAGCATCGGTCGCAGCATCGGTGGTCAAGGTGAAGGCCAGCGACGGCACTTCGCCGCGGCACTTGGCCGCGAAGCCCAGATAGTCGAACTTGCCGTGCTGCGCCGGAACCAGGTGCGCGCGGGCGCCGAGCTGGCGGCCGATCTGCACGATCTCGTTCTCGCGATGCGCCAGCAGCGTGCAGACCGGGATCAAGCCGGCCCTCAGGCAGGCGACGAAGTAGAGCATCAGCTCGGGGCCGTTCGGCATCTGGAACAGCACGCTGTCCAGCGGCTTCAGGCCGATGGCGAGCAGGCCCGCCGCAACGCGTTCCGATTGCCGGTCGAGCTCGGCATAGCTCATCGTCGCGGCGAGTGTGCTGATCGCGGTGGCCTCGCCGCGTGCGCGCATGGTCGCCAGGAAGGCTTCGACGAGCGCTGCCTGCGGCAGCATGCCGCTCGCCGCATAGTCGGCGCCGAGCTCGGGCGGCGGATAGACAACGCCGGGCAGTCTGGTCCTGGGGCTGCTCATCGCGTGCCTTCCTGTGACGTGACAGTGGTGGGGAAGCACTGTTCGCGCAGCCAGCCGCGCAGCGTGCGGCCGGCTTCGGCGCGGGGATCGGTACCCGGGCGCAGCGCGCGGCCGTGGTGGTCGCCGTCGATCGACACGCGGCGCTTGTCACGCGTGCCTATCATCTCGAACAGCGCGTCGGCGTCGGCGGGGAACACCATGTTGTCGCCGGTATAGTCGATCATCAGCGTAGGCAGCTCGATGGCGGGCGCGCACAGCTGCATCGACGCGCGGGTCGACAGGCCCGACCACGTCGACAACCAGCTCTCGGGCGTGCACAGCCGGGCGAAGCCGACGCTGCCGAAGTTGGACACGTAAGGGTCGGCCCCCCACAGCGAGCCGTAGCGGCGCGGCGATGGGTCCAGCGATAGGTCCCAGCAGCGCGGATCGGCGTCGGTGCGCCAGACCTGGAACAGGCAGGTGTAGGCGGCGCGCGCGCGGTCCGCCGCGCTGCCGGTCTCCTTGGCGCGGCGGCGGGCATCGTTGCGTTCGGCGACCTGCTCGCGCGCGAAGCGGTCGATGCGGGCGACGCGCTCGCGCTGCGCCGCGCGGTAGCGCTGCAGGAAGTCCGGCGCATAGTGCGACGATTCCGGCGGCGGCATGAAGCCGTTGCCGGGCTCGAACGGCGACAGCGACGGATCCACTGAGAACGCGTCGCGCTCGTCGGTCACCGACGGATCGATGAGGTTCATCAGCACCGCGCCCTGGCCGGGATGCGCGGACACGAAGACCACCGCATCGGGCAGCGGCAGCGTCGCCGCCGCCAGCTTCGTCGGCCGTCCGGCGGACGTATTGGCCAGGCGCGCCTCGGGCGCGGCCAGCGCCTGCTGCACATACAGCGACCATAGTGCACCGCCGCCCGAATTGCCCAGCACGGCGATCCGCTCGAAGCCCTGGTCGCGCAGCGCCTGCAGCGCCGCGGCCAAGTCGTACAGCGCCATCTCGTGTTCGAGGCGCAGGTCGTTGTTCACCGAGCGCGGCGGCTGCGCCCAGACCGCGAAGCCGCCGTCGAGCAGCTCCGGCACCAGATAGTGCGCGCCGGAATGCTCGCGCGGATGCGCGGTCACCACGACGCTGCGTTCGCCGCCGCGGGAATGCAGATAGCCGACGATCGCCGCGCCGTCCTGCGTCTGCAGGATATGCGGCACGACCTTCATGCCGGCGGGGGTGCGTTCGGGCGTCCAGAATGCGCCGCGCAGGCCGGCTGCGAGTCGGGCCGTTCGGGGGGATGGCGTTGACACGGCGGGTCGTCTCCGTTGATTGATAAAAATTAACAGTGGTGTAGATAAATTCTGTGATAAATCTATAGCCCTGTCAATAATCAATATCCGACCGCGGCGGCTACCCGCCTGCCGCGCCCCGTGGCTCCTGTGCGATGACGACTGCCATGACGATGAAGAATGCCCCTGCTCATTCCCCTACCTCTACGGCCGCCGCTGCCGCGCCCATGCTCGATGCCTATGAGCGCGTGCTCAGCAGCACGCCGTTCGTCGTGCGCCGCCGCGTGCGCTGGTCGGACTGCGATCCCGCCGGCGTCGTCTTCACCGGCCGCTTCACCGACTACGTACTGAGTGCCGTCAGCCTCTTCATGGGCACGCTGGCGCAGGGACCCTATGCGGCGTGGACGCAGGCGATGGGCGTGCTGACGCCGTGCCGCGGCCTGGCTATGGATTTTCGCGGTGCGCTGTGGCCGGACGACGAGTTCAGCGTGGGCGTCGCCGTGGTCGCGCTGCGCGAGAGCTCATTCGATCTGCAGCTGCTGGCCGCGCACGACGATCGAGGGCCGATCTTCGAGTCGCGCTTCAGTCCGATCTGCATCCCGGCCAGCGGCGAGCGCAGGCGTGTGCCGATTCCCGCGGCCTTGCGGCAGGCGCTGCAGGCGCATCTGCGCTCGGACCAGGAGCAGGCGCCGTTCTCACAGCGAACGAGCGAATAAAAATAGTAGCCAAGACAACTACGAAATGACAAACTACCCGCGGCTGGAGGCAAATAAACGGTACTGACAGGAGGCTGTCTTTGCTGAAGATCGATCCCGCTCGCGTTCGTGGTCCGGCGTACGCACGGCCTCAGCAGGAGGCCGCGGCTGGAGGAGAAGACGACACACGCGCTGTGTACGGCTGGCGAGCGCGGATCGGTTTGATCGTCCCGTCTGTGAATATCAACAGCGAGCCGGAGTTCTACCGGCTTGTCCCGGCAGGCGTGTCCGTGCATGTCGCCCGGACCTTCAGCGACGCTCCAGCGTCCCGCGAACACTACGGCGCAATGGCTGACGGCACCCGCGACGCAGCGAAGTCGCTGACTTCGGTTGCGCCGGACCTGATCGCGTACGCCTGCACGTCCGGCACCATCTCGTGCGACCGCGAACAGATCAAGCAGGAGATGGCGCGCATCTGCAAGGTGCCGGTGACGACGACCGCCGATGCGGTACTGGCTGCGCTGCAAGAGCTGGGCGCCAGCAAGGTGGCGCTGGCTACTCCTTACGTACCGTTCGTCGTTCAGGACGAGATCGAATTTCTCGAACGCGAAGGCTACCGCGTCGTATCGGAGCAAAGCCTGGGCCTGGGCAAGGACTACGCCGAAAGGCTTCAGCTGCAACGGACTTCTCTGGCGACCATACGGCAGCTCTGCTTGTCTGTCGATCATCCCGAAGCGGATGTGATCTTTCTGAGCTGCACCGGACTGGGGGCGCTGGACGCCATCGAGGGGCTGGAACAGAAAACGGGCAAGCCCGTGATCACGAGCAATCAGGTGACGTTCTGGCACTGCATGCGCATGCTCGGCTTCGACGACAGGATTCAGGGCGTCGGAAGCCTGCTCGCTCTTCATTGAGACGCGGAGGAATCATGAGTTTCGTACAGCAACGGCGAACCCATCTGATGGCGCTGACGGCCCTTCTGCTCGGGCGCCAGGCACCGGCAATGGCCTCCACGGATTATCCTGCTCGGCCGGTTACCATCGTCCTCGGCAATGTCGTGGGCGGTGCGGTAGACATGATGGCCCGGATCACCGCCAACGGCTTGGCTAAGCAGCTGGGACAGCCCGTGAACGTGGAGAACCGGGTCGGGGCGACGGGGACGATCGGAGCCGCCCACGTGGTGAGGTCGCCCGCGGACGGGTACACGCTTTTTTTCGCCGGCTCGGGCTTCACGATCGCTCCCGCCATGATGTCCTTGAGCTATGACCCGATTCGGGATTTCGAGCCGCTCGGCATGGTGGCGACGGTGCCGAACATCCTGGTGGTCCATCCGTCCGTTCAGGCCGGCTCGGTGAGCGAGCTGATCGCCCTCGCGAAGCAGAAGCCGAACGAACTGAGCTACGTTTCAGCCGGGCCTGCGTCGATCAATCGCATGGCAGGCGAGCTGTTCCAGGACAGGGCCGGCGTGCAGCTGCTTCAGGTGCCGTACAAAGGAACCGGCGAAGCAATGGCGGACATGCTTTCCGGCCGAGTCCACATGGCCTTCGATCAGCTTTCATCGGTCCTGCCGCACATCCGCGCCGGCAAGCTCAAGCCTCTCGCCGTGACCGGTACCGAGCGAGTCTCCTATCTGCCCGAGATCCCGACGATTTCCGAATCCGGCTTGCCGGGGTATTCGATCATCTCGTGGTTCGGGCTGCTGGCTCCTCCCAAGACGCCCAAGGAAGTGCTCGCCAAGCTTGAGCGAGGGCTTCAGGCAGTGCTGGAGACGCCCGATGCTCAGGCCGCGATCAGGCGCATAGGGGCCGAGCCGGTCACGAACGGCACCGCCCAGGCGCTGGGTGACTTCATGCGCGCCGATCTCGCCAAGTGGAGCGCGATAGTGAAGACCAAAGGCATCAAGATCCAGTAGCCCTCGGCACCCAGCGCGGAGTTGCCCGGCAGTGCCGGGCAGGTTCTAGCTCGGTGTGAGGCCGGCGGCGTGCGCCTGCTGGTCGGCATGGTACGAGGATCGCACTAGCGCTCCCACCGCGGCGTGCGAGAAGCCCAGCGCGTAGGCCTCGTCCTCGAGCTGCTTGAACACGTCCGGATGCACGTAGCGGCGCACCGGCAGATGCGAGTTCGACGGGGCCAGATACTGGCCGATCGTGATCATGTCGATGTCGTGTGCGCGCATGTCGCGCATCACCTGCACGATCTCGTCGTCGGTCTCGCCCAGGCCCAGCATCAGCCCTGACTTGGTGGGCACGCCGGGCACGCGCTGCTTGAACTCGGCCAGCAGCTTCAGCGAATGCTCGTAGCTGGAACCGGGCCGCGCCTCGCGGTACAGCCGCGGCACGGTCTCCAGGTTGTGGTTCATCACGTCTGGCGGCGCGGCCTCGAGAATGGCCAGCGCGCGGTCGAGCCGGCCACGGAAGTCGGGCACCAGCACCTCGATCTGCGTGCGCGGCGACAGCTCGCGCACGCTGCGAATGCAGTCGACGAAGTGGCCGGCGCCGCCGTCGCGCAGATCGTCGCGGTCGACGCTGGTGATCACCACGTACGACAGCTTCAGCGCCGCGATCGTGCGCGCGAGGTTCAGCGGCTCTTCGGTGTCCAGCGGGTCGGGCCGGCCGTGGCCGACGTCACAGAACGGGCAGCGCCGCGTGCACTTGTCGCCCATGATCATGAACGTCGCCGTGCCCTTGCCGAAGCACTCGCCGATGTTCGGGCACGAGGCCTCTTCGCAGACCGTATGCAGCCGATGCTCGCGCAGGATCTGCTTGATCTCGTAGAAGCGCGAGTTGTGCGAGCCGGCGCGGACGCGGATCCAGTCGGGCTTCTTCAGCACCTCGGTTACCGGCACCACCTTGATCGGGATGCGCGAGGTCTTGCCGGCGCCCTTCTGCTTGATGGTGGGGTCGAGGGGGACCGCCGGCTCCGAGGCCGGTGAGGATGAAGGCGAGTTCATGTCGTGCGGATGCGGAGCGTGCCGCCGGAGCAGCCGAGGAGGGACAGGCGTTTCTGTCCGAAGCGACAGGTTTGGCCTTCCAGTCGGGTCATTGTAGCGCCAGACGGCAAGCCCAGCCTGCCTTCGCCCGATGCGCGGCGCGGGCTCAGCCGCCGCGCGCGGGCGATTCGATCTGCACCGACAGGCAATGGCCGAAGCGCGCTGCCACCTGTGCGACATCGACCTTGCCGATGCATTGCCGCAAGTCGGTGACTGCCTGGCCCGGGTAGCCGCAGGGATCGATGCGCTGGAACGGCTCCAGATCCATCGCGGTGTTCAGCGCCACGCCGTGGTAGCTGCAGCCGCGCGAGACCTTGATGCCGATCGATACGATCTTGGCGCCGGCGGCCGCAGTGACGTTCGCAGCGACGCCCGCAGCGGCGGCGCCGTCGCCGCCAGTGCCGGCGGCCGCGGCGAGATAGACGCCGGGCGCGCCGCTGCGGCGCGTGGCGGCCACACCGTAGCCGGCCAGCAGCTCGATCGCGGCCTGCTCGATGCGGCAGACGAAGTCCCGCACCATGAGGCCGCGCCGGCGCAGATCGATCATCAGATACGCGACGACCTGGCCCGGCCCGTGATAGGTGACCTGGCCGCCGCGTTCGGTGCGCAGCACGGGGATGTCGCCGGGAGCCAGCACATGTTCAGGACGCGCGGCCAGTCCCATCGTGAACACCGGCGGATGCTCGACCAGCCAGATCTCGTCGGCGTCGTCCGGTCCACGCGACGCCGTAAAGCGGCGCATGGCCTCGAGCGTGGGCAGATAGTCGGCGGGCTGCAGCGGACGGATCAGGATCGGCGCGGACATGCCTGCACCTTAGCGCGAAACGACAGCGCGCAGCGTCGCAGCGCTGCGCGTGCGCGCCCTCATCCGTGTGCCGGCAGCGGGCGGCTGCGCGTCCATTCGATCAGGAAATCGAGGGCCGCCCGCACGCGCCGGGGCATCGCGCGCTGCGCCGGATACACGACCCAGACGTCAGGCCCGTCCGCGTCCCAGTCGGGCAGCAGCCTGACCAGGGTGCCGCGCTGCAGGTCACTGGCTATCAGCGGTGCCGGAATCTGCGCCAGGCCGGAGCCGATCAGGGTTGCGGCGATCACCTGATGGACGATGTCGGTCCTGATGCGTCCCTGCACCGGCAGCTCGCGGACCGCTCCGTCGGCCGCCGCGAAGCGCCACGGCCGCTCGTTGCCGTGCAGGTCGGTCAGCGTGACGCAGTCGTGGCCGGCGATCTCGTCGAGCGTGCGCGGGGCGGGGCGTCGCGCGAGATACGCGGGGGCGGCGACGGTGGCCAGCTTGCTGCTGCCGAGCGGCCGGCCGGCCAGCGTCGCATCGTCGACGTCGCCGATGACGATCGCGCAGTCGGCGCGCAGCGAGTAGAACTCGGCCAATGTCTGCAGCTGCACCAGTTGCACCGACAGTTCGGCATGCCGATGCAGGAACTCGTTGAGGATCGGCATCATCAGATGGATGCCGGCGGTCGGCGGAACGCCGATGCGCAGCACCCCCTTCAGCTGGCGGCTCGTTTCGGTGGCCAGCTCGCCCGCCTGGTGCATCAGCGCCAGTCCGTCGCGGCAGCGCTCGAAGAACAGATGACCTTCATCGGTCAGCCGCAGCCGCCGCGTGCTGCGAACCAGCAGCCGTACGCCCAGCGAACGTTCCAGCCGGCTGACCGCCTTGCTGACGCCCGATGCGGTGAGCGCATTGCCGACGGCCGCGGCGCTGAAACTGCCGGCCTCCACGGTAGCGACGAACAGGCTGGCATCCGACAGCGCGAAGGGCGGGGCCGGCAGCGGCAGCGCGGCGGCCGGATGAGGCGCCTGCGGGGCGGGGGCTTGGGGCATGCGGATCGGCTTGAAGATCGGTTCGAAGGTCGGCTCGAAAGCCGGCTCGAAGGCCGGCTCGAAGGCCGGCTCGAAGGCCGGCTCGAAGGCCGGCTCGAAGGCTGATTACGGACTACCGGTCACAAATATATCAACTCCAGCCGCCTTACTCGAATCGATTCGAGACTACAGAATTCGTTTCATCGGCTTCGACATGTAGCCGAGATTCAAACTGAAACACCTACTGTGAAAGGAAGCATCATGAAATCGCTGACGAACAAATTCGCTACTGCCGCCGTCCTGGCCACTCTGGCGGGTGCCGCCACGGCCGCGCCGGTCGGCGAATGGATCGACTATCCCGGCCCCGTGCAGCAACTGACGCAGAAGACCCGCGACGAAGTCCGCGCCGAGATCGGCAAGGTCGACACGAGCTCGCCGTTCCTCACTCAAGGCGAATTCGTCGTGCGCAATCCGGACTACGTGGCGCCCGAGTCGCGCAGCCGCATCTCGGTGCGCACCGAAGGCCGCGAGGCGCAGAAGGCGCAGGTCGGCGCGTTCGACCCGGACTACTTCGGTTGAGGCAGCGGACGGGCGGCGGCGGCGGCCCGTGCTGCGCGAAGCAGGGCCTGCCGCAGCCGCTGAATCCCGTCGAGCGACAGGTTCGAACGCAGGCAGACGAACTCGAGCGCGCCGGCGACGAAGTCCAGCCGCGCAGCCTTGAGGCGACGCACGAGGCCGAGACGTTCATAGCGGCATACGGCCGCCAGCGGCGCGACCGCGAGCAGATCGGAAGCGCCGGCCAGGCTGAGGCTCGTGTGGATCGAGCCCGACTCGATGGTAGGCGTGGGCGGCGTCAGTCCCGCCGCATGGAAGGCAGCATCCAGCACGTGACGAGTGAAGCCGGTTTCCGGCGGCATGATCCAGCCGTACGCGAGCAGGTCGGCGATGTCGCGGCGGCGGCGGCGCAGCAGCGGATGGCCGGGCCGGCAGACCAGCCACAGCGATTCCTGCGTCAAGGGCTCGGCGACCAGCTCGGCCTGCCGGTGCCGCGCGACGCTGATCCAGTCGACGCGTCCGACGAAGCAGTCGATGGTGCCGCGCGTAAGCGTGTCGATCAGCGCCGGCATCGTCGCTTCGCTTAGCGCGAGACGCAGCGGCCTGCCGCCGTCGCGGCCGAGCTCGGCCAGCGCTCGCGGCAGCAGATCGATGGCCGCCGCGGGGATCAGACCCAGCCGCAGGCTGGGTTCCGGCGTCTCGCGCAGCGAGGCCACCGTGTAGTCGAGCGCCGCCAGCCCCGCCTCGAGCCGCTGCATGGCAAGTTCGCCGGCCGCGTTGAGCAGCACGCCGCGGCGTGTGCGCAGCAGCAGCGGCTGTCCGATCGCGGTCTCCAGATCGCGCACCATCTGCGTTACCGCCGGCTGCGTCAAATGCAGCACTTCGGCGGCGGCGCGCAGCGAGCCGGTCTCGGACAGCAGGCGCAGCAGGCGCAGATGGCTGACGCGCAGCCGATCGAAGGCGCGCGGCGGCCGGGGCGGTCGAGGCGTTCGATCAGGCATTTGCAAAGCTTATCACCCGCAAGAAACTGCTTAGTTTTCCTTTGATCATCGGCGGAGCATGATCGATGCTTCCTGGCCTGTCCCGGCAGTGGGCAGGTCCCGATGAGGAGGAGAACCCCATGAACGATCCGTTGAGTCCGTCGTGCGACGAGCGCCGCCTTTCGCTCAGCGAGCGCCGTCGCTTGCTCGTCGCCGCGCTGGCGACGGCGGCGCTGCCGGTCCCGGGCCTGGCGCAGCCCGCGCGGCCGGCGCAGTCCG
>JBFWXS010000079.1:13605-18874 GCA_050187175.1 Burkholderiaceae bacterium | reverse complement strand
GAAGGCGGCGGTGGAGAAGGCGGCGGCGACGGCCACGGCGGCAGTGGCGGCGGTCGCGCCGACGACGCCCACTGGACCACGGCCATCGACGAGTCCGCCGGCCGCGGCCAGCGCGTGCTCGGCTTCGCGCTGCGTGAGTTCGACACGCCGGTGGAGCGCATCGGCTTCGAAGACGTCCGTGGGCTGCGGCTGCTGGGCGTCGCCGGCTTCATCGACCCGCCGCGCGACGAAGCCATCGCCGCCGTGGCCGATTGCCGGTCGGCCGGCATCCGCGTGAAGATGATCACCGGCGACCATGCCCGCACCGCCGCCGCCATCGCCACCCAGCTCGGCCTGGGCGAGCCGCGCGTGATCACCGGCGCCGAGCTGGACCAGGTCGACGACGCGGCGCTCGACGCCCTCGCCGCGCAGACCACGGTGTTCGCCCGCACCAGCCCCGAGCACAAGCTGCGCATCGTCCGCGCGCTGCAGCGCGACGGCGCGATCGTCGCGATGACCGGCGACGGCGTCAACGATGCGCCGTCGCTGAAGCAGGCCGACGTCGGCATCGCGATGGGCCGCAAGGGCACCGAGGCGGCCAAGCAGGCCTCGGCTATGGTGCTGGCCGACGACAACTTCGCGTCCATCGTGGCCGCGGTCAGCGAGGGGCGCACGGTCTACGACAATATCCGCAAGGTGATCGCCTGGACCTTGCCGACCAACGGCGGCGAGGTCCTCGCGATCATCGTCGGCATCCTGGCCGGCGTGACGCTGCCGATGACGCCGGCGCAGATCCTGTGGATCAACATGATCCTGACCGTGACGCTGGGACTGGTGTTCGCCTTCGAGCCGGCGGAGCCGGGCGTGATGCAGCGCCCGCCGCGGCCGGCTCATGCGCCGCTACTGTCGCGCTTCATGGTCTGGCGCATCGCCTTCGTCTCGGTGCTGTTCGTGATCGGCGTGTTCGCCGTGTTCAGCTGGTCGCTGTCGCGGGGCCACGACGTGGAGACCGCCCGCACGCTGGTGGTCAACACGATCGTCGTGCTCGAGATCTTCTACCTGTTCAACGTCCGCTACCT
Source organism: Burkholderiaceae bacterium (assembly GCA_050187175.1). GTDB lineage: Bacteria > Pseudomonadota > Gammaproteobacteria > Burkholderiales > Burkholderiaceae_E > Zeimonas. The sequence goes on along the minus strand of JBFWXS010000079.1, from coordinate 17,816 downwards.
GCACGTCAGCTCGTTCAGCTGGCGCGGCGCTGCCGGCACGCCGCCCGTGCTGCTGGCGATCACTGTCGTCGTGCTGGCGCAGCTCGCATACACCTACGCGCCGCCCATGCAGCAGCTGTTCGAGTCGCGCCCGCTGTCGCTGCTCGACGGCGCGGTGGCGATCGCGGCCGGCGTGGTGATGATGCTGGTGCTCGAGGTCGAGAAAGCCATTGTGCGACGAGTGGCGGGCCCGCTGACGTCCCTGTAGCGGCCGAGCGCCGCCGGCCCGGCAGACAGCCCGCGGCTAGGCGAACCGCCGGGCTTCGGCGCCGGCGTGCCAGCCCGGCGCTTCGCCGCGAATGAACGCAAGCCAGGCGCCCTGCATCTCGCGCGTGAGCCGACGCGCATCCTGCTCGCGCAGCCCGTCGAGCATCGCCGCCCCGGCGAAGGCCTCTACGGTATCGAACACGAACGGCAGCTCGATGCAATGACAGGCGCCGAAGCGGACATTCGGCGCATGAGCGAAGCAGTAGAGCCAGGCCTGCCGGCCCGCCTCGGCCGCGTGCAGCGCCCACTGCCGCGCCGGCGCGCCGAAGATGCGCTCGGTCTCCGACGCGCTGCGCACCTCGTCGGGCAGCTGAAAGGCACGCATCTCGTGCTCGGTGGAACCGATCAGCACGTCGGCGCGGGCCCTGGCCGATGCGCAAGCCGCGTCCCAGTCCGCCGGCACGATCGCGCCATCGGCGGTCAATCCGAACAGGCTGCGGCCCTCTCCTTCCTGCTGCAGCGCTTTCAGAACCGCCGGATGCTCCTGCAGCTGCAGCACCGCCTCGACGGACAGCGCCCGCGCCTGATCCAGATTGTCGACGCCCGCGGCAGCCAGCATGGTGTGGCCCAATTGCTTCGCGATCGCCGCGTCCCGGGGGCCGCGGCCCAGCGCGGCGCTCTGCAAGATGGCACGCTCGAACAGCGGCGCTCGCGCGAGCATGCAGACGATATTCGACGCGCCCGCGGACTGGCCCATCAGCGTCAGCCGGCTGGGATCGCCGCCGAAACTGTCGATGTGCGCGCGCACCCACGCGACGGCGGCCTCCTGATCGAGCAGCCCGACGTTCGTCGTCTCGCCCGGCACGTGCAGCCAGCCCATCGCGGCCAACCGGTAATTGACCGCCACCACGACTACGTCGCCGAGCGCCGCCAGGTGCGCGCCGTCGTACCACGGCAAGGCGCCGGCGCCGCTCTGCCACGCGCCGCCGTGCAGCCACACGACGACCGGGCGACGCATTGCATCGGGAGCAGGCGTCCAGACGGTCAGATGCAGGCAGTCCTCCGACTGCCGCGCCACGATGTCACCCATCGCTACGCGCAGGCGCGAAGGCCGCTGCGGCGGGATGGGGCCGGCCGCACGCGCATCCAGCGTGCCGGTCCATCGCGCCGGCTGCGGCGGCGCCCACCGCAGCGCGCCGACCGGCGCCGCGGCATATGGAATGGCCGAGAACCTGCACACGCCGCCATCGCGTGAGCCGACCAGCGTGCCGCAGCTCGTATGGGCCTGTACCTGATCAGTCATGAGGGCTCCGCAGTCGGGTCTGTCCGAAAGCAGGAATTCTGACGAGAAGCCGGCCCATCGGCATCACGACACGCTGCGATACCCAGCGATTCTGCTTATGAGTTGGAATGAATTCAGGCGGTCGTGACGCACGGCCTATGATCCGCGCCGCTCGCTTCCGAAGAGCGAAGAGAGGGAAAAGAACCTCGCCATCCGCGTGCCAGCAGCCATCGATTCTGCTTATGTGAAGAATCGGGCCGACGCCTTGTTGCCCGCCCGGCAAGCCACTAAGCTCGGTCACCGGTTGCCACCAGGAGGCTCTCATGAAACTGATGCTTCTTCGTCTGCTCGCCTGTACCGTGAGCCTGGGTTTCAGCGCCGCCCATGCGCAGTACCCGCCCGGCAACCAGCCTGTCCGGCTCATCCTGTCGACCCCGCCGGGCGGCGGCTCCGACACTGCGGTACGGCTCGTCGCTGAACTGCTGGCACCAGCCATCGGCCGCCAGGTGCTGGTCGACAACCGGCCCGGCGCAGGCGGCGTGGTGGCGGCCACGGCGGTCGCCCATGCGCCGCCCGACGGCTTCACGCTGCTGGTCACCAGCGTGTCGGCTTCGCCGGTTGCGCCGCTGCTGTTCAAGAGCCTGCCGTACAAGGTGCAGGACCTGCAGCCGGTCTACCGGCTGGCATCCGCGCCGCTGCTCGTGCTGGTTCCCGCGGACGCCAGCGCGAAGAGCCTCACGGATCTCGTGACCGCCGCGCAGAAGTCCGCCGGTGGACTGAACTTCGGCACTTACAGCATCCCAAGCCGCGCCGCGATGGAGCTGCTCGGCGAAAGCCTGAAGTTCAAGGTCAATACCGTCGGCTACAAGACGTCCGCGCAACTGATGACCGACCTGGCTGCAGGCCGCCTGGACGTCGCCGTGGTCGACGTCAGCACCGCTTCAGCCATGATGAAGGCCAACCGGCTGCGCCCGGTGGCGATCATGAAGCGGGAGCGGTCGAGGCTGGCGCCGGACGTGCCGACCGTCTACGAGTCCGGCTATTCCGGCAACGAAGTGCTCAACTGGATCGGCATCTTCGCACCGGCCGGCGTGCCGGCACCCATGGTCAGGCAGCTGTCCACCGAAGTGCACCGGATCATGTCTACGCCGAAGGTGCGCGCCCAGATGGAAGCCGCGAATCTGGACCTCTTCGAGGACGGCGGCCCCGACAGCTATCCGCAGTTTGCCGCGCAGGAGTACGAAGCCTACTCGCTGTTCATCAAGCGAACCGGCTTCGAGCCGCAGTGATGCCCTGCGCTTGCCGGACCGCATGATGCAAGCATCGCCATTCGACGCCCTCGTCGACGACCGCCCGGACGAAGGAATCTTCCGCGTCCACCGGAAAGCCTTCGTCGACGCGCAGATCTTCGAGCAGGAGCTGCAGCGGATCTTCGGCGCCACCTGGGTATTCCTGGGACTGGAGGACCAGGTGAGCCAGCCGCACGACTACCTGACCTGGTCCATCGGTCGGACCCCGGTGGTCGTCTCGCGCAGTTCCGACGGCCAGCTGCGGGGCTTCATCAACGCCTGCCGCCACAAAGGGGCGATGGTGGTCACCCGCGAGCGCGGCAATGCACGGCGCCACACGTGCCCGTATCACGCCTGGGTCTACGACGCGGCGGGCAGGAACGTGAGCATCAAGGCCGGCCAGGTGCCCGGCTGCTACGGCGAGCAGTTCGAGCGCGAGGACCACGACCTGCTGCCGCTGCCGGCGCTTGCCGTCTACCGCGGACTGATCTTCGGCAGCCTGAACCCTTCGGTCGAGCCGCTGCACAGCTATCTGGGTGACATGCGAGTGCTGCTCGACCTGATCCTCGACCAGGGCGAGCACGGCATGGAGTTCGTGCCGGGCAAGAGCAGCTACACGTTCAATGGGAACTGGAAGCTGCAGATGGACAACGGCATCGACTACTACCATCTGACCTCGGCCCACGTCAGCTACATGAGCGTGCTGGGGCGCCGCAAGCAGGGACAGGGAAACCAGGATGCGCGCTCCGCTTCGTGGGAGCGGCGCATCCAGCAGCGCAGCGGCATGTTCGGTTTCGACAAGGGTCACGTGACCTTGTGGATGGACCAGCCGGAACCGGGCAAGCGGCCGATCTTCGAGTACCGCGACGAGCTGCGCGCGCGCGTCGGCGAGCTGCGACTGGAATGGATGTTCCGCCCGCGCCAGTATCTGATCTTTCCGAACCTGCAATTCGCCGATTCCAGCACGACGCTGCTGCGGACCTTTCGCCCGCTGTCGCCGTCCAGAACCGAGATGCGGCTGTACTGCCTGGCGCCCAAGGGAGAACCGGAAAGCTCCAGGCTGCTTCGCATGCGCCAGTTCGAGGATTTCTTCGCGGCTTCCGGCCTGGCGACCCCCGACGACTCGGTTCTGTACGAACGCTGCCAGCGCGGCATGGAAGCCGGCGAGCTCGAATGGCTGCAGGGCTATGCGCGCGCCATCCCGGTGCAGCAGCTCGGGCCGACGCCGGAATCGGCGGAGCTGGGCATCACGCCCAGCGTCAGCGTCTGCGGCGAATTCGACCTGCAGAACGAGGTGGCCTTCCTGCCGCCGTGGCGCGCATGGAAACGGATGATGCAGGCAGGCGGTGCCTCCGGCGAAGGCGCGGCGCCCGCTGCTGCATGATCGGCGACAA
>JBFWXS010000079.1:0-13505 GCA_050187175.1 Burkholderiaceae bacterium | reverse complement strand
CGGATCGACAACAAGCGGATCGACGACGAGCAGACATGCGGCACGACGACATCGCGGCACTAACGCAGCAGGCACGAAGCTTCATCGAGCAGGAGAGCTACCACCTCGACTCACGCGACTGGGACGCCTGGCTGGCCATGTATCACCCGGATTGCGAGTTCTGGGTTCCCACCTGGATCGACGGCGAAACGCTGGGGCAGAGTCCGCAGACCGCGCTGTCGCACATGTATTACGCCAGCCGCGGCGGCCTGGAAGATCGCGTCGCGCGGCTGCGCACGAAGCAGTCGCCGGCGTCGAACCCGATGCCGCGCACGGCCCATCTGCTGAGCCACTTCGCGCTCCATCGACCGCCGGAACCGGACGAGCTGGAGCTGCGCTACAGCTGGTGCTGCCACGTGTTCTTCCCGCGCGACAACTCGCAGACGACATTCTTCGGGCGCGCGCATGCGCTGCTGTGCCGCAGCGGCGATGGCGGCCAGCCCTGGCTGATTCGCCGCAAACGCGTCGAGCTGCTCAACGACTACGTTCCGACGATGCTGGATTTCTACTGCCTCTAGGAGGCCCGCATGCTGCCAGACCGCATTGAACACAAATGGATCGAGGCCTTCGCCCGCACCTTCGCGATCTGCAAGGTCAAGGCCGGCGATGCCGTGGCTATCCTGTCCGAGACGGGATCCCGCGCGCTGAACGTGCGGCTCAGCGAACTGGCGCTGCTGCGCCTGGGCGCCCGGCCGTTCCACGTCGTGATGCCCTCGCCGCCGCAGAACACGGCGGTGCCGATCCGATCGACGGGCGCCAGCCTGGCCCTCGCCGATCATCCCGGCGCGCTGGCCGCGCTGCGAGCCTCCGAGATCGTGGTGGACGTGACGATAGAAGGGCTGATTCACGCCAAGGAAACTGCTTCCATCCTCGCGTCGGGCTGTCGCATCCTGTACATCAGCGACGAACATCCGGATGTGCTTGAACGCCTGGGCGCGGACCCGGCGATGAAGGCGAAGCTGCACCGATCGATAGCCGCGCTGCAGCAGGCCCGCGTCATGCACGTGAGCTCGCCGGCGGGAACCGATCTGAGCGTCAACGTCGAAGGCGCGCACATAGGCGGCGGCTGGGGCGCGATCGACGAGCCGGGCCGCCTCGGCCACTGGCCCGGCGGCCTGCTCGCCTACTACCCGCTGGCCGACCGCGTGAACGGCACCGTGGTGCTGGCGCCGGGCGACGTCAATCTGACCTTCAAGCGCTACGTGGAAAGCCCCGTCACGCTGCGCATCGAGCGCGACCGCATCGTGGAGATCCTCGGCGACGGACTCGACGCGCAGCTGATGCGCAGCCAGTTCGCCGCCTGGAACGACGGCAATGCCTATTGCACGGCGCATCTGGGCTGGGGCCTGAATGCGGCGGCGCGCTGGGATGCGATGGTGATGTACGACCTGGGCGATCACAACGGCACCGAGCAGCGTGCCTTCGAAGGCAACTTCCTGTTCTCGACCGGCGCCAACCGGTTCGCGAACCGGTTCACGCAGGGTCATTTCGACATCCCGATGCGGGGCTGCACGATCCGGCTGGACGACCGGTACGTCGTGCGCGACGGCACCCTCGAACCGGCCTTCGCCAGGATGGACTCGTGACGAACCCGAACGGCAGCCGCCACGCCGAGATCGCGGGCGCGGGGTTCGCCGGGCTGACCGCCGCGATTGCGCTGGCGCAGCGCGGCTGGTCGGTGCGCGTCCACGACCGGCGCAGCATGTCCCGCTCCGAGGGCTACGGGATCACCCTGCAGGGCAACGGCTACAAGGTCCTGAAGGCGCTGGGACTGGAGGACGCCATCGGCCGCCTGGGCATGCCCGTCATCCGGCAGGAGCGCTACGACCAGCATGGGCGATGCATCGCGTCCATTCCGGTGCGCTCGACGTTCCGGATCTCGCGCTACGCCATCGTCCAGGAAATGGTCGAGCGGGCGCGCGCACTGGGCGTGCAGGTGCTGCTCGATTCACCGGTGGCCGGCGCGGCGGCAGACGGTCAACTGATCCTGGAGGACGGCCGCCGCCTGCGCGCGGACCTGGTGATAGGCGCGGACGGCTACCGATCGCCCGTGCGCGAGGCCCTGGGCCTGCTGAAGTCGCACCGCAAGCTTCGCGACTGCGGCGCCCGCACCGTCATCCAGCGCCGTCCGGAAGACCCGCCGTTCGACGTGAAGCTCGGCGGCGTGTCGCGCGAATACTGGTCCGGAAGCCGCCGGCTGCTGATCACGCCGTGCAGTCCCGGCGAGATGTACTTCACGATGAGCTGCCTGAGCTCGGACACCGAGGCGCGCCGGATTCCCATCGACCCGTCGGTCTGGAAGCGTTCCTTTCCGCACCTCGCGGGGATGATAGACCGCTGCGTGGCCGAGGCGGAATGGGACAAGGTCATGTTCGTCGAGTTCGAGCTCATCCGCCTGAGCCGATGGTATGCTGGAAAAGTTGCGATCCTCGGAGACGCAGCCAATGCCATGCCCCCGAACCTGGGACAGGGAGCCGGCATCGCGATGCTCAACGCCTGGGCGCTGGCGGCGCATCTGGACGAACATGCGAACGCGGCCGATGCGCTCGCTGCCTGGGAAGCGGCGGAACGCCCGCTGACCGAGCACACGCAGCGCTGGTCGTCCATGTATTCCGCCACCACCCACTGGCCCGACTTCATGCGCGCATTGGCCATGGGGGCGACGGCGCGCATCGGCTGGCTGCGGCGGCGCTATCAGCGCACTGCTCTGACCTCGCCCAGGGGACTTGCCGACTGACAGCATGGATCTGAAGCAGTTACGCGGACTGGTGGCGATCGTGGACCACGGCGGCGTCAGCCGCGCCGCGCGCCACATGAACATCTCGCAGTCGGCGCTGTCGCAGAGCCTTGCGCGGCTGGAAGCGCAGCTGGAAGTCACGCTGTTCGAGCGAACCAGCAAGGGCGTCGTCTTGACGCCGTACGGTACGGCCGTGGTGGGCCGGGCGCGCAGCATCCTGCGCGAGACGCAGGCCGCGGTCGAGGACATCGAAACGCTGCGCGGCAAGGGGCGCGGCCATCTGATCATAGGCACCGGTCCGGTCTATGCGACCACACTGGTCTCGGAGGCCGTGCACCAGATCATGATCACTCGGCCGGAGCTGCGCGTCACGGTGATCCAGGGCGGCATAGACGCGCTGGGCAACGAGCTGGCACGAGGACAGATCGACGTGGCTCTGGCGACGCGCGAAGAGACGCACCGCGTCCGCCAGCTCACCAGCGAGGTGGTGACGGAAGACGTCGTCGGCGTGCTGGCCGGCGTCGGCCATCCGCTGGCCGCCCGGTCCAAGCTGTCGCTCGCCGATACGCGCGCCTATCCGTGGGCGCTGCCGGACTCTAAGATCGTCCAGAACAAGCTGAAATCGGTCTTTGCGCAGCACAGCCTTGGCGCACCCCGCATCCAGGTGGAGTCGTCCATCGTCGGCTTTCTGCAGACGCTGGTCGCCAAAGGCGTTCATCTGACCTTCCTGCCGCAGGCGCTGCTGAGCCAGCCCAACTGGAGCCAGGATCTCACGATGCTGCCGGTGGCCGAGGCGATGTGGCGGCGCACCTTGCACGTCGTCTATCCGCAGGGCCGCGCGCTGTCGAAGACCGCGCGGCTGTTCGTCGACGTTCTGCGCAGCCTGCCCGAACGCGGCAGCACGCGGCGCAAGTAGCGTGGCGCAAGTAGCGTGGCGCACGTAGAGCGGCACACGTAGAGCGGCACACGTAGAGCGGCACACGTAGAGCGGCGCGTCAGCCGCGCGGATGGTGCATGGCGTGCAACGCCTTCAAGCGCTCGCGCGCCACGTGCGTGTAGATCTGCGTCGTCGAGATGTCGGCGTGGCCGAGCAGCATCTGCACCACGCGCAGGTCGGCGCCGTGGTTCAGCAGATGCGTGGCGAAGGCATGGCGCAGCGTATGCGGCGACAGCGGCGCGCTGACGCCGGCGATGCGCGCGCAGCGCTTGATCAGCGTCCAGAACATCTGCCGCGTCATCGGGCCGCCGCGCTGCGTGACGTACAGCGCGTCGGCCGCGCGCGCACCGAGCAGCGGGCCGCGCGCCTGGCGCAGATAGCGCTCTATCCAGGCGCGCGCTTCCTCGCCCAGCGGCACCAGCCGCTCCTTGTCGCCCTTGCCGACGACGCGCACCACGCCGTCGTTCAGGCCGACCTGGACGGTCTTCAGCTGTACCAGCTCGGAGACGCGCAGGCCGGTGGCATACAGCGTCTCCAGCATGCTGCGATCGCGCAGGCCCAGCGGCGTCTCGACGTCGGGCGCCGCCAGCAGCAGCTCGACCTGGCGCTCGGACAGCGATGCGGGAAAACGCGGCGGCTGGCGCGCCGCGCGGATATGCAGCGTGGGATCGTCGTCGCGGATGCGTTCGCGCACCAGATAGCGGTAGAAGCGGCGGAACACGGTCAGCCGGCGGTTCGAGCTGGTGGCGCGCGATTGCGGATGACGCGCCGCGATATAGCGCTGCAGATCCTCGCTGCCCGCTTCATGCAGCGCCGTGCCTTGTTCATCGTGCAGCCAGCGCTCGAACAGCGTCAGATCGCGCCGATAGGCATCGAGCGTGTTGCGCGAAAGGCCGTCCTCGAGCCAGATCGCGTCGCAGAACGCCGCTATCCATTGGCTGGCGTCGGAAGCCGCAGGCGGGCCGTCGGCGCGCTTCGTCGCGGCGGTGCGCTTCGTCGCGGCAGCGCGATTCGTCGCAGCGCCGCCTCTCGTCGCGGCACCGCTCCTCGTCGCGGCGACGCGCTTCGTCGCAGCAGCCCGCTTCATTGCGGCGCCAGCTTCATTTCGACGGTCGCGTCATTGCCCGAGCAGCGAGCGCTTCAGCTCGGCGTCGACCGGGCGCTCGCCGACGAACATGCGCAGCAGCGCGCGGAACAGCTCCTCGCTGGGAATCGGCGGGCCGACGCGCTGGCCGTCGATGCTGACCGTCACGGCGCCGTCGACGCAATCGACGTCGACGCGCTCGCCGCGCCGCGTGCGGCCGACGGCTTCGATGGTCTCAACCAGCTGCGCTACGCGCGGCCGCAGCCGTTTCCACGTGTCGGCATCGCTGCTTTCGCGCACGCCGTCCTGCACGCGCTGCGCCAGCCATTCGCCGGACAGGTCGGCCAGCATGGTCAGCGACAGCCGCCACGGCCCGGGCTGCGCCAGCAGCGTCTGCGCATCGGCGCTGCGCCGCTGCACATACAGCGCCGCGACGTAGGCCTTGACGATGTAGATGGCACGCATGCCTGCTCCGTTCAGCAGCAGCGGCACGCCGCCCACTTCGACGCGATCCTCGACCGCGACGCCCTCGACCTCGGCGGCGGGGGCCGACGGCGCGAACACGAGCTGCCCCAGGGCGGAGACGCCGATCAGCATCCCCAGCAACCACTTCCTCATCATTCGGTCCCGTACTGCATGGCCTGAGACGGCGGCCGCGCGGTCACGACCGCCACGGCCGGCGCGGCGGCCGGACAATGAAGTGCGGGGCGACTATAACGTGATCGAAAAGCCGATGCCAACTCCGGGCTGACGCATGCGCCCGCAAGTCGCGCCGCCGGGGCCGGGCGGCGCGTCATCAATCAGCCGAGGCATCGGCGGCCTGCAGCCGCTGCAGCGCCCATTCGACGTGCTCGCGCACCAGCGGCGACGGGTCGTCGCGACGCGTCAGCAGCGCGGAGCGGGCGCGGGCGATCGATTCAGGGGGCGCCTCGGGCGGCGCCGCCGCGACGTTGCCCAGCGCGACCGCGATGTTGCGCAGCCAGCGCTCATGCCCGATGCGCCGGATCGGCGAGCCGGCCAGCCGCTCGTCGAACTCGGCAGGGGTCCACGCGAACAGCTCGGCCAGGCCGGCCGTGTCGAGCCGCTGGCGTGCCGCGAACTCGGGAGTCGCCTGCTGCTGCGCGAACTTGTTCCATGGACAGGCCAGCTGGCAGTCGTCGCAGCCGTAGATGCGATTGCCGATCGCCGGCCGCAATGCCTCCGGGATCGCGCCCTTCAGCTCTATCGTCAGATACGAGATGCAGCGCCGCGCATCGAGCCGGTACGGCGCGACGATGGCGGCCGTGGGACAGGCGTCGATGCAGCGCGTGCAGCGGCCGCAATGATCGTCGGCCGGCGCGGACAGCGGCAAGCGCAGATCAGTGTAGAGCGTGCCGAGAAAGAAGGTCGAGCCGCGCTGCCTGTCCAGCAGCAACGTGTGCTTGCCGCGCCAGCCCAGGCCGGCGCGACGCGCCAGCTCCACCTCCAGCACGGGCGCCGAATCGCAGAACACACGGTGGCCGAACGGCCCGATCTGTTCGGCGATGCGTTCGGCCAGCCGTGCCAGCCGCGCACGCACGATCTTGTGATAGTCGCGGCCCAGCGCATAGCGCGACACGTAGGCGCGCTCGGGTGCAGCCAGCGTGGCCCAGGCCGCGTCGAGCCATTGCGGATCGGCGGGTGCGTAGTCGATAGCGACCATGATCGCCGACAGCGTACCGGGCAGCAGCTCGGCCGGCCGCGCGCGGCGCAGGCCGTGCCGCGCCATATAATCCATTTCACCGTGATAACCGGCGCGCAGCCAGGCGAGCAGGCCTTCTTCCGCATCGCTCAGATCGATGTCGGCCACACCGATCGAGCCGAAGCCCAGTTCGGCGGCCCATGACGGCAGGCTGGCTGCCAGCCGGCCGGCCGGCGAATCGTCCATGCGCGGCCCGCCGTTCGTCGGCGATTCGACGCTGTCCATCGGTCTGCTGCTCATCGAATCCGGCCGCCTCCGCCGGCCTGCCCCGCTCTCATCGCCCCCGCCGACGAACCGCATGACCGATCGAACGACGCTGTTCCTGCCCGACGAAGCGGCCACGGTGCGCCTGGCGCAGCGGCTTGCGGCGCGGCTGGAGCCGGGTTTCCTACTTTATCTGTCCGGCGACCTGGGGACCGGCAAGACCCGCTTCACGCGCGCGCTGCTGCACGCCCTCGGCTATACCGGACGTGTCAAAAGCCCCACGTTCGCGCTGCTCGAATCTTACGAGCTTTCTAGATTCCGGTTGTATCATTTTGATTTCTATAGACTCTCTACCGACCGGGCTTGGCTGGATGCGGGGTTTGACGAATACCTGGGTGGCGAAGGCGTGGCCATCGTCGAATGGCCGGAACGCGCCGGGCAGACGCTGCCCGCGCCCGATCTGCGGCTGCGGCTCGATTTCGATGCCGAACACGGCGAGACGGCGCGCCGCGCCGTGCTCGAAGCCGGCACTGAGCGGGGCCGCGCATGCCTGAGCGCGCTCGCGGAGGACGCCGCGGCTGGCTGAAGCGCGGCGCCCGTTCAGGATTCGGCCTGCTGGCGCTGCACGCCAGTACGGTCGGCGCGCTGCTCGGCCTGAACGTGCCGCTGGCGCGCGCCGCGTCCATCCTCGCGGTCCGCGTCTGGCCCGCGCGCGACTACACGCGCGTCACGCTGGAACTCGACGAACCGCTGAAATCGACGCAGCTGCAGCTGTCCGACCCGCCGCGGCTGGTGGTCGATCTCGAAGGCCTGTCGATCGACCCCGCGCTGCGCGAGCTGGTAGCCAAAATCCGGCCCGAGGATCCGTACATCCAGCAGGTGCGTGTCGGCCAGAACCGGCCGAACGTCGCGCGCATCGTGTTCGATCTGAAGGCCGAAGTGCGGCCGCAGTTGTTCGCGCTGGCGCCGATCGGCAAATACCGGCATCGGCTGGTGCTCGATCTGCACCCCATGGTGCCGGTCGATCCGCTGAAGACGCTGCGCGACGAAGCTCGTGCCGAGGGACGCCCCGAAGGCCGCACGGAAGGACGCTCCGAGGACCGTGCCGGCACCCGCGGCCAGGCCCCCGCCGCCGAGGCGCCGCGCGCGGGCGGCGCGCCCGCCCCTGCGGCCCCGGCGCGCCCGCTGGAAGACCCGATCGCCAACCTGCTGCGCGAGCGGCAGGGCGAGACGCCGCCCGCGCCGATCGCTCGCGCCCCCGAGCCGTCGTCAGGCGGTTCGGCGGCGGAGACAGGCCGCGCGGGCACGGGCGCGGGACCCGGTGCGGGCCCAGGCCCCACCGCGCCGGCCGCCGGCGGGCGCGACCCCGAACCCGACAGGCCGACGCGCTCGAAGACGCCCGTGCGCCCCGCGATCGCGCGGCTGGTCACGGTAGCGATCGATCCGGGCCACGGCGGCGAGGATCCGGGCGCGATCGGCCGCCGCGGCACGATGGAGAAGGACGTGGTGCTGCGCATCGCGCAGCGGCTGCGCGAGCGGATCAATGCCGAGCCGAACATGCGCGCCTTCATGACGCGCGACGGCGATTTCTTCGTGCCGCTGGCCTCGCGCGTGTCCAAGGCGCGGCGTGTGCAGGCCGACCTGTTCGTATCCATCCACGCCGATGCGTTCGTCCGGCCGCAGGCACGCGGCGCCTCGGTCTACGTGCTGTCGGAGCGCGGCGCCACCAGCACTGCCGCCAGCTGGCTGGCGCGCAAGGAGAATGCGTCGGACCTGATCGGCGGCGTGAACCTGGGCACCCGCAACCACGAGGTGCGGCAGGTCCTGCTCGACCTTTCGACGACCGCGCAGATCAAGGATTCGAGCAATCTGGGCCGCATCGTGCTGGCCGAGCTCGGCGGCGTCGGCGAGCTGCACAAGCGGCAGATCGAGCAGGCCGGCTTCGCGGTGCTGAAAGCGCCCGACATTCCGTCCATCCTGGTCGAGACGGCGTTCATCAGCAATCCCGACGAGGAGCGGCGGCTCAATGACGTGCGCTACCAGGTGCGGATCGCCGAGGCGATCTTCCGCGGGGTGCGCAACTACCTGGTCAAGCACCCGCCGGGACCGAGGGCGCGGTCGACCTGAGCAGGTCGACTGAGTACGTTCGACCGGAACTCGGCCCACCTGAACTCGGCCGGCCCGGACGCGGCCGGCCCGCGCGCAGTCGATCCAAGGACGATCGATCCGGGCGCGCGCGGCGCGGCGGGCAAAGCCGCGAGTGTGCGGCAGCTCGCCGGCGCGGCGCTCACCACTGCGTGCGCTGCGCCACGTCCTCGGGCTGTTCGAGCCGGTAGCCGACGCCGCGCACCGTGCTGATGCGCGTGCCGGTGCCCGCCAGCTTGGTACGCAGCCGCGACACGTAGACCTCGATCGCGTTCGGCGCCAGCTGCTCGTCCCAGCCGGTGATCGCGCGCAGCAGCCGCTCCTTGGTCACCGCCGTGCCCACGTGCATCACCAGATACTCGAGGATGGACCACTCGCGCGGCGTCAGATCGATGGGCACCGAGCCGTGGCGCACCTCGCGTTTGCGGCTGTCGATGACCAGCTCGCCACAGGTGACGATCTCGTTGCGCAGCGTACCGCCGCCGCTGCGGCGGATCAGCCCGCGGCAGCGCGCCACCAGCTCGCGCGGGTCGGGCGGCACGATCAGGTAGTCATCGGCGCCGTCGTCGATCGACGAGATGCGCGTGTCGACCGCGTCGAGCGGCGTCAGCACGAGCACCGGCAGCCGCACGCGGCGCTGACGCAGGCTGCGCAGCCACTCCAGGCCCGCCGACGGCGCGCGCTCGAGGTCGAGCACGATCACGTCGAAGTGGCCGCCGCGCAGCACCGTATCGCCGTCGGCCGGCTCGGGTACGGTATCGACGGTGTGGCCGGCATCGCGCAATGCAGCGCGCATCCGGTCCACCGCCTGTTCATCCTGGCTGATGAGTAGGATTTTCATGGCAGACGTCCGATCGTCCTTTGTGGATGCGATCCCCTGGCCCGGCTGCCCAGAGCGGCACCGGTTCCTGACGACATCGTGATTCTAGGGCGAGCAGCCAGAAACCGATAGTATTTATTACAACGCCCTTACCCGCTTATCAGTTTTTTCTCTGCTTCCTTCTGTTCTTCCTTCTGTGCTTCCTTCTGCTCGGCCTTTCGCTCGGCTTTGCGCGCCCGGGCGCGCAGCCACTGACGCACCACCTCGAACACCGCCGGCAGGCCTGGGATGATGATCATGCCCAGCGCGACCCACTCGAAATGCTCCTTGACCCAGCCGGTGTTGCCGAACAGGTAGCCCAGGCCGGTCAGGCCGACCACCCACAGCAGCGCGCCGATCACGTTGTACAGCGCGAATTTCGGATAGCTCATCTGGGCCACGCCGGCCACGAACGGCGCGAAGGTGCGTACGAAAGGCAGGAAACGCGCGACGATGATCGTGATGCCGCCGTGCCGCTCGTAGAACGCGTGCGTACGCTCGAACGCCGCCTTGTTGAACAGCCGCGACTGCTCCCAGCCGAACACCTTGGGCCCGACGCGCCGGCCGATCGAATAGTTGACCGCGTCGCCGAGCACCGCCGCGACGAACAGCAGCCCCATCAGCAGCGGCAGGTTCATGGCCCCGACGCCCGCGATCGCGCCGGCCACGAACAGCAGCGAGTCGCCGGGCAGGAACGGCATCACCACGACGCCGGTCTCGATGAAGATGATGGCGAACAGGATCGCGTAGATCCAGGGGCCGTACTGCCCGACCAGCGTGGCAAGGTGCTGATCCAGGTGCAGGAAGATGTCGATCAGTTGAGTCACGTCCATGCGGGCGGATGTTACACGGCAGATCCCTATAATCCCGGCGATGACCGAGCTTGCCCCTGCCCGCCGGCGCATCGCGCTGCTGCCCGACCGCCTGATCAGCCAGATCGCCGCCGGCGAGGTCGTCGAGCGCCCGGCCTCGGTAGTCAAGGAGCTGCTGGAGAACGCCATAGACGCCGGCGCGCGCCGGATCGAGCTGCGGCTGGAGGAAGGCGGCGTGCGCCGCATCATGGTCAGCGACGACGGCGGCGGCATCGCGGCCGACGACCTGCGGCTGGCGCTGACGCGCCATGCCACCAGCAAGATCGCCAGCCTGGCGGAGCTCGAACGCGTCGGCACGCTGGGCTTTCGCGGCGAGGCACTGGCCTCGATCGCGTCGGTGGCGCGCGTGCGCATCCTCAGCCGCACGCCGCAGGCGTCGTCGGCAATGCGCGTGGACAGCGCCTCCGACGAGCTGGCGCCCGCCGCGGGACCGGTGGGCACGACGGTCGAAGTGCTCGATCTGTATTCCGAGACGCCCGCGCGGCGCAAGTTCCTGAAGACGCCGGCCACCGAGGCGGCGCACTGCGTCGAGACCTTCCGCCGCGTCGCGCTGGCGCACCCCGGCATCGAGTTCAGCCTGCAGCTGGACGACCGGCGCCCCGAGCGGCTGCCCGCCACCGATCCGGCCGGCCGGGCGCTGACGGCGCTCGGCGACGAGTACCAGCCCGCGCACCGCATCGTCGAAGCGCGCGCCGGCGAGCTCGCCGTCTGGGGCGTGCTCGGGTCGCCGACGCTGAACCGCGCACGCGCCGACCGCCAGTTCCTGTATGTGAACGGCCGGTTCGTGCGCGACAAGGTGCTCGGCTACGCGCTGAAGCAGGCCTACGCCGATCTGATGCACGGCGACCGGCATCCGGCCTGGGTGCTGTTCATCGACATCGATCCGGCGCTGGTCGACGTCAATGTGCATCCGGCCAAGACCGAGGTGCGCTTTCGCGACTCGGCGGGCGTGCGCTCGTTCGTGTTCCATGCGGCGCGCGACGCGCTGGCGGCGTCGATGGTGGAGCGGGCGGGCGGAGGGTCGAGCGGGGGCACGGGCAGCGGGACCTGGACGGAGACCGGCAGTGGGCCGCGAATCGGCGCGGGCAGCGGGCCGCGAGCCGGCGGGGGCGGCGCGGGCGGCATGAGCAGCGTGGGCGGCTTGGGCGGCTTGGGCGGCGGATCGCATAGCAGCCCCGGCGGACGGCCGGCGGCGCCGACGCCGCAAGCCGTCAACCGCAGCCTCGCCTTCTATGCTCCGGGGGAGATCGAATCGCTGTATGGCGCCGGCTCTTCGCCGCTGCGCGCTGCAGAACCCACGGCTGCGGGGCGGCCTGTGCCGTCGCCGGCGGAGGCAATGCTCGCGAGCTCGGCCGGGTCGTGGCCGTTGCCGCTCCAGCCGTCTCAGCCCGCTCACCCTGCTCACCCTGCTCAGCCGCTGCAATCGATGCCGGCGCCGGCCCCCGTCGCGGACATGGAGCCGGCGAGCACCCGTACCGAAAACGACGAAGACCCGCATCCGCTCGGCCACGCCATCGCTCAGCTGCACGGGCTCTACGTCCTGGCGCAGAACCGCCACGGGCTGATCGTGGTCGACATGCACGCGGCGCACGAACGCGTCGTCTACGAGCGGATGAAGAAAGCGGTGGCACAGGCCGCGCTGCCGATGCAGCCGCTGCTGGTGCCGGTCACGTTCCGCGCCGAGCCGCTGGAGGTGCGCATCGTCGAGGACGAAGCCGACGCGCTGCAGGCCCTCGGGCTGGAGCTGTCGGTGCTATCGCCGACCGCGATCGCGGTGCGTGCCGTGCCGGCCGCCCTGGCCCGCGGCGACGTGGTCGCGCTGGCGCGGGCAGTGCTGGCCGAGTTCGAGGCCTATGGCGCGTCGCGGGTGCTCGCCGAGCGCCGCGACGGCATGCTGGCCACCATGGCCTGCCATACCGCGGTGCGCGCCAATCGCCGGCTGTCGCTGGACGAGATGGACGCGCTGCTACGCGAGATGGAGGCCACGCCGGGCGCCGATCAGTGCAACCACGGACGGCCGACCTGGGTGCAGGTGTCGATCGACGAACTCGATCGCTGGTTCCTGCGCGGCCGATGAGCGGTCCATGAGCGGCCGGCCACTCAGCGGCTTCGAGGCGGGCGGCCCCGTCGCGATGCTGCTCGGCCCCACTGCGTCAGGCAAGAGCGCGCTGGCGCTGACCCTGGCCGAGCAGCTGCCGATCGAGATCATCAGCGTCGACTCGGCACAGGTGTATCGCGAGATGGACATCGGCACCGCCAAGCCGACGCCGGCCGAACGCGCCGCCGTCCCGCATCATCTGATCGATCTGGTGGATCCGGCCGACCGCTATTCCGCGGCGCGCTTCGCCGCCGACGCGCAGCGGCTGATCGAAGAGATCCGCGGCCGGGGCCGTCTGCCGCTGCTCGTCGGCGGCACGATGCTTTATGCGCGCGCGCTGGCCGAAGGGCTGCACGAACTGCCGGGCGCGGACGCCGGCGTGCGCGCGCGGCTCGACGACGAGGCGCGCGCACTGGGCTGGCCCGCCCTGCACGCCCGGCTGGCCGCGGCCGACCCCACCACGGCCGCGCGGCTGGAGCCGACCGACAGCCAGCGCATCCAGCGCGCACTCGAAGTCCTGGAAACCACCGGCCGACCGCTGTCGGACTGGCTCGCGCAGCCGGCTGCCGCGACGCCGATGATCGAGTTCGTCCGTTTGGCGCTCGAACCGAGCGACCGGGCTGAATTGCACCGGCGCATCGCGGCCCGCTTCAGCGCGATGCTCGAGGCCGGGCTGGTGCAGGAAGTGCAGCGGCTGCGCGCGCGCGGCGACCTGCACGCGGCGCTGCCGTCGATGCGCTGCGTCGGCTACCGGCAGGCGTGGCAATGGCTCGATGCCGGCGGTGCCGCGCGGGATGCAGCGGCGATGGC
>JBFWXS010000078.1:0-18994 GCA_050187175.1 Burkholderiaceae bacterium | reverse complement strand
CATGGCGATGTCGCCGCCGGCTGCGAAGAACATGTCGTCCATCAGCGGCGCGTAGTCCGGCTCGTCGATCTGGCTGGAAAGCTGCATCGCGCGCGAGGTCAGGCCGATCTTGCGGCCCTTGATGCTGCGCCCGTCGGCCAGCTCCAGCTTGACCCATTCGCGCTGAATGGCGTAGCCGTCGGCTATCGTCATCTGCGGATACCGCCTGGAGAAATGACGGATCTGCGTGCGCGTCTTCCGCGCGTCATAGAGCTGGCGCGCCAGCGTGCTGATCGTGGTGGGGTCGAGCATCTCGTGATGATCGGGTGTCGGTGCGCCGGGGGCCGATGCGATGCGCCGGATCCTAGCGTTACACGAAACAATCGTATCGTCTATCGAAACGACACGAGGCAATCTAAAACATATGAACGGACAGTCCGGGAAACGTTCGGCAGCGAGGGGAGGCGCCGGTTACCTACGATCTCTTCGGCGGCTTCAGCGATGAGGCGCTGCCGCTCGAAGAATACTGGGCGCCGAGATCGTCGGCGAGATCCAGCGCGTGCTGCCCAGGCATGTCGAGGTACTGGGCGAGACCTCAGACGACCCCCCGCTCGCGCAGCGCCGCGAGCTCCTCCGCGCTCAGCCCCAGCTCGCCGTAGACCTCCGCATTGTGCTCGCCTACGCCCGGCCCGCTGCGCGGTGTCGCGGCCCGATGATTCGAGAAGCGCGGCACCACGCAGGGCGCCGCGACTGTGCCGAGCTGAGGGTCCGGTAGCTGCACGATCGTGCCGCGCGCCTGGAACTGCGGATCGTCGACCGCGTCGACGATCGTATAGACCTTGCTGTGCGGCACCTGGTGCTCGGTCAGGCGCGCCTGCAGTTCGTGCAGCGGCAGGCTGCGGCACCAGTCGGCCACGAGCCGGTCGACCTCGTCGCCGTGCGCCAGCCGCGAGGCCTGTGTGGCGAAGCGGCTGTCCTCGAGCAGGTCGGGCCGGTCCATCGCGTCGAAGATGCGCCGGAACGTGGCGCCGCTGGTGCCGACTATGGTCAGCCAATGTCCGTCGCCGGTGGCGAAGATGTTCGACAGCGGCGAATACGTGGCGCGCGCGCCGGTGCGATGGCGAACCATCCCCATGTGCTGGTGCTCGGCCGCTAGCGGATCGAGCATGCGGAACAGCGCTTCGGTGGCCGCCAGGTCGATCTCGCAGCCGCGCGGCGAGGCCGGCAAGCGGCGGTGCTTGTCGGCCACCGCGGCCGCGATCGAGAACGCACCGAACAGCCCCGCGATCACGTCGCCCAGCGGATAGTTCATGTGCTGCGGCGAACGGCCGGCCTCGCCGGTGAGATGCGCGAAGCCGCTCATCGCCTCGAAAATCCGCGCGAAGCCCGGCCGCCCCGCGTACGGGCCCGTCTGCCCGAAGCCGGTGACGCGCAGCACGATCAGGTCCGGGTTGTGCGCATGCAGCGTCTTCAGGTCCAGGCCCCAGCGATCCAGCGTGCCGGTGCGGAAGTTCTCGACCAGAACGTCGTAGTCCGCGATCATCTTCAGGAACAGTGTGCGGCCCTCAGGCTTGCGCACGTCCAGCGTGATGCCCCGCTTGCCGCGGTTGGTCACCTTCCAGAACAGCTCGTGCTCGCCCATGATGGGCGGCATGTGGCGCAGCGTGTCGCTGCCGTCGGGCAGTTCCAGCTTGGTGACCTCGGCACCGAGATCGGCGCACAGCGTGGCTGCGAACGGCGCGGCCACCACCGTCGCCATGTCGAGGATTCGCAGCCCGTGCAAGGGGCCGGCCGTCGACGCGGCGCCGTCGGGCTGGCCGTCGGCAAGGGGCTGGCCGCCGGCGAGGGGACGGCCGTCTGCGGCGGACCGGCCGGGGGCACGGGGCTGGTTGTCGGTACTCATTCGGCTTTGATGTTGTGGTCCTTGACGATCTTCGTCCACATCGCGATCTGGTCGCGCAGATAGCTGCCGAACTGCTCGGGTGTGTTCGCGATCACCTGGTAGCCCATCTCGTCGAGCTGTTTGCGCGTGGCCGGATTCGAGATGGACTTCATCATCGCGGCGTGCAGCTTGGCGATGATGGCCGGCGGCGTCTTGGCCGGCAGCATCAGGCCGAAGGTGCCGCCTATGTCCATCGGCGGGAAGCCAGCTTCGGCGATCGTCGGCACGTCGGGCAGCAGCGCCGAGCGCTCCTTCGACAGAATGGCCAGCGCGCGAACCTTGCCGGCCTTCACCTGCGCGCCGGACGGAATGAGCGCGTCGACCGCGACCGGGACCTGCCCGCCCATCAGATCGGCCAGCGCCGGCGCGCTGCCCTTGTACGGCACATGCACCATGTCGAGGCCGAGCTGCGACTTCAGCAGCTCGCCGCCGAGATGGCTGATGCTGCCGTTGCCGGCGCTCGCGTAGCTCAGGCTGCCCTTGCGCGCCTTGCTCAGCGCGACCAGGTCCTTGACGGTCTTCACTTCCAGATTGGGCGCCACCAGCAGCAGGCCGGGATTGTTCACCAGCAGCGACAGTGGCACGAGATCGGTCAGCGGATCGTAGGGCGTCTTGATGCCCAGGGCCGTGTTCAGGTAGATCGGCGCGCCGACCGCGAGCAGGCTGTAGCCGTCCGGCGCGGCGCGAGCCACCAGCTGGGTGGCGGTGATCGTGCCGCCGCCGGGCTTGTTCTCGATCACGACGGGCTGGCCCAGCATGTCGGCCATGCCGGGCGCGATCGCTCGCATGACGAGGTCGGTGCCGCCGCCCGGCGCATAGGGCACCGTGAGGCGGATGGTTCTGCTCGGGAAGTCGCCCGCGCTTGCCTGCTGCGCCGCGGCCCTGCCGCCGAAGGCGCCCAGCATCGCCGCGCCTGCCAGCACGGCCTGTCTCCTCGAAATGTTCATCAGCGTATCTCCATGGGGTGTATTGGTAGCGAGAAACGGTGCTGCTTCACCGCCGTCCCGTGGCGGCCTGAAGCAGACGAATGATGTTGAGCAGGCGCGGAGCGATGTCGGTTTCCAGCGTCTGCGGCTGCAGATGGAACTGGGCCACTGCGCAGTTCATGATCATCAGCTCGCCGTCCGCCAGGCCCCGCAGCGGCACCGAGATCGCCACGATGCCAGCCTGCGGCGACGGCACGATGCAGTAGCCGGTGCGATCGAACTGCGCGCGCGACGCCGCCAGCTGCTGCTGCTTCAGCGGCCAGCCCGCGGGATCGGCATCGCGCAGCAGCGCGTCGATCTCGGCTCGTTCGGCGTCGCTGGTAGCGCTGTAGTACGCATGCCCCAGCGAGGTGTCGCCGAAGCCGCGGCCCGCGCCTATGTCCGGGCGGCCCGACGGCGCGTTGCGGTCCACGCAGGTCTCGACCAGCACGAGCTGCCGGTCGCCGCGCAGCGCCAGCGAAACGGCGCCGCGCGCGAAGTCGGCGAGCTCCTGCATGTGCGGGCGCGCGAGCTGGCGCACGCTCAGCTGGCACAGCAGCGGATAGCCGAAAGACAGAACGGGTGCCGCGAGCCGGTAGCGCGCGCCGGCTTCGTCGTATTTCAGGTAGCCGAGCAGCGCGAGCGTGCGCGTCAGTCGCACCACTGTCGGGCGGCCGATGCCGGTCCGCTGCGCGATCTCGCGATTGCTCAGCGTCGGCGACTGCGCCTCGAACGCGCGCAGCACTTCCAGCCCCTTGGCGAGGGTGTACGCGAACTGCGGGTCCTTCTCCCCTTGAGGGTCGGACTGCGGTGGCGACGCTGAAACAACCGGATCGGTGAGCATGAGCTTGATTTTTGAGCTAAATTGGCCGATAGTCAACATATAAGAAGAAATATATTAATTTTTGACCGATATTTCGCCAAACAGTTTCATCAATCAGGTTCGACAATCGGGCCTTGCCAGTCGGGCTTTGTCCATCGCCCGTTAATCGGCCTTGCTGATCGGCCCGTCATCACGCTGCTTTCAAGTCATTCCACAGACAGAGACGCCATGAACGCACCCGCCACCCCTTCATCCCCGCTCCAGACGCCGCTCAGCCGCCGGATCGGCATTCCGCTGCCGCTGTTCGGATTCGCGCACGACCCCGCGGCTGTGGCCGCCATCTGCAAGGCAGGCGGCTTCGGCGTGCTTGGCGCCACGCGGCACACCCCCGAAGAGATCGAGCACGATCTGGCATGGATCCGCGCCCAGGTAGGCGATCGCCCGTTCGGCGTGAACCTAGTGCTGCCCAGCGGCATGCCTGAAACCGACGATCGCGCCGCCATCGAGGCGCAACTGCCCGAGCAGCACAAGGCCTTCGTCCGCAGCCTGGAAGAGAAGTACGCCGTTCCGGCGGCGACGCGCGCCGGCATGCGGTCGCGCTTCGTGAGATCCGAGCAGATGGCTGAGCGCCAGCTCGAAGCTGTGATGAGCTCGGATGTGAACCTGCTGGCCTGCGGCATAGGCTCGCCCCTCGAAGTCATCGAACGCGCCAAGGCCGCGGGCAAGCTGGTGCTGGCGCTCGTAGGTTCACCCAAGCATGCGCGCAGCGCGCTGACCAAGCCTATCGACATCCTGGTCGCGCAGGGCTACGACGCCGGCGCGCATACCGGCACCATAGGCACTTTCTCGCTGGTGCCTCAGATCGTCGATGTCGCCGGTGACGTCCCGGTGCTGGCGGCAGGCGGCGTCGCCACGGGCCGCCACGTGCTGGCCGCCCTGGCGATGGGCGCGCAAGGCGTCTGGATGGGCACGGCCTGGCTCACCGCCACCGAGCACCACATGCACGACGTCATCCGGCAGAAGCTGCTGGCCGCCGGCAGCAACGACACGGTGATCTCACGCGCCGACAGCGGCAAGACGCTGCGCCAGGTGCGCAGCGCCTGGTCCGACGAGTGGGCGGCGCCGGGCGCGCCGACGCCGCTGCGCATGCCGCTGCAGGACATCCTCGTCGGCGACCTGCTGGGTGCGATCGACGAGCATGAGGTCAAGTCGCTGATGCATCACCCGGCCGGACAGAGCATTGCCTACTTCAATGAGATGCGCAGCGTGGCCGACATCGTGGCGGGCATCGTCGCGGAGGCGGAGGCGGGGCTCGCTCGGCTCAACGGGGCGTGGGGCGGCTGAGGCTCCTCAAGCCTTCACGACTCCGCGCCGCATCTGATCGAGCTCGATCGACTCGAACAGCGCCTTGAAGTTGCCTTCACCGAAGCCTTCATCGCCCTTGCGCTGGATGATCTCGAAGAAGATTGGGCCTATCACCGTCTGCGTGAAGATCTGCAGCAGCAGCCCGCCGTCGGGGCCGCCGTCGACCAGGATGCGGTTCTTCTGCAGCGCGGTCAGATCCTCGCCGTGGTTTGGCAGGCGCTTGTCGATCAGCTCGTAGTAGGTGTCCGGCGTGTCGAGAAAGCTCACGCCGCTGGCGCGCAATGATTCCACCGTCCGGTAGATGTCGCGCGTGCCGAGCGCAATGTGCTGGATGCCTTCCCCGTGGTACTGGTCCAGGTACTCCTGGATCTGCCCCTGCTTCTCGTTGCCTTCCTCGTTGATCGGGATGCGGATCTTGCCGCAGGGACTGGTCATCGCCTTCGACTTGACGCCGGTGGCCTTGCCCTCGATGTCGAAGTAGCGGATCTCGCGGAAGTTGAACAGCCGCTCGTAGAAGTCCGACCACTCCTTCATGCGGCCGCGATGCACGTTGTGCGTCAGATGGTCGACGTAGGCGAGCCCCGCGCCGGCATGCTGCGCGTCTTCGCGTGCCGATGACGAATCGACCGGCACGAAGTCGACGTCATAGATCGAGATGTCGCCGATGCCGCCGCTGCGTCCGTCCTTGCCGTGCCAGCGGTCGACGAAGTAGATCAGCGAATCGCCGATGCCCTTGATCGCCGGGATGTTCAGCTCCATGGGCCCCGACTTCGAATCGAAGCCCCAGGCGCCCAGCTCGAGCGCCCGCTGGTAGGCCTTGGCCGCGTCGTCGACGCGGAACGCGATGGCGCAGATCGACGGCCCGTGCAGCCGCGCGAAGCGCTGCGCGAACGAATCGGGCTCGGCGTTGACGATGAAGTTGATGCTGCCTTGCCGGTACAGCAGCACGTTCTTGTGGCGGTGGCGCGCGACCGCCTTGAAGCCCATCTGCTCGAACAGCCGGCCCATCTCGACCGGATTCGGCGCCGCGTACTCGATGAACTCGAAGCCGTCGGTGCCCATCGGGTTGTCCCACGGGGTGAAAGCCATGTCCGCCTCCGTCTGCTTGATCCGCCATTCTAGGGAAGTGGCGAGGGCATTCGCTGTCTATGTGTGGCTGGATTCCGGGGTTAAGTAGAAGAATATGACAAGAAATTTAATGAACGAGCAATAATATTGCTTGGAAAACGACTTACCGCTTCGCACCCTATGGACCTCGACCGCACAGACCTGCTGATCCTCGAAACGCTGCAGCACGACGGCCGCATCAGCAATCAGGAGCTTGCCGACCGCGTCGCGCTGTCGCCGTCGCCGTGCCTGCGCCGCGTCAAGCGTCTGGAGGAGGAAGGGCTGATCCGCCGCTATGTGGCGCTGCTCGATGCCGAACGTCTGGGGCTGGGCCTGCTGGCCTACGTCAACGTCAAGCTCGAAAAACGCGCCGTGGCGCGCGGCGGCCGCTTCGCCTTCGACGACTTCCGCGACGCGGTCGCGGGCTGGCCCGAGGTAGTGTCCTGCTACGCGATGACCGGCGACTCCGACTACCTGATGCGCGTGCAAGTGCGGGACCTGGCCCACTTCTCGCGATTCGTCATGGACACGCTGCTGAAATACCCGGGCGTGCTCGACGTGCGCTCCAGCTTCGCGCTGGACCGCATCAAGGATACGACGGCGCTGCCGCTGCAGGCCTTGCGCTGACGAGCTGCGCCGTGGCGCGGTTGCGCCGCAGCGTGCTGGTCAGGTTCATCCGCTGGGCCGGATAAATCGTCTCCGTCATCTCGATCAGCAGCTGCTGCGTCGTCCGGTAGTGCCGCAGCACGCGCAGCGCCGGTGAGCCGGCCGGCGCTTCGAGCTGCGCCGCCAGTTCGGCGTCGAGCATGGTGGCCTGTATCGTCTGCCGCACTTCGTCGATCGACTGGCCGCATTCGCGTTCGAGGAAGGCGCTGACCAGGATCTCCGGATGAGCCTGCACCGAGGCGGCGATGCGCGCGAAGCGCGGGTCGATGTAGATGCGCGCCCATGAGATGGGGCGCTCGCCGCGCTGCGTGTCGACGCGCAGCGCGCTGAAGCACAGCCACTGGCTGTCGTACGGAGCCTGCAGCTCGCGCGCCGCGGCGCGGCCCAGCCTGACCGGCTGCACGGACCGGATGCGGCGCACTTCGGTCGCGGCCACTTTCACCAGATCGTCGAGCGCGGCCAGCGTCTGCGTGTAGCCGCTCTCCGGGTGCAGGCTCTCGACGCGGCTGCCGACGCCCTTCTTGCGCGAGATGTAGCCGCGATCCTGCAGCGCCTGCAGTGCGATGCGCACGGTCTGCCGGCTCACGCCGAAGGACTCGGCCAGCTCGAGCTCGGTGGGCAGCAGGCTGCCGACGGCATGGCGGCCGCCGCTGATCGCATCGATCAGCTTGCCGGCGACGTCAGCGTAGCGGGTGGTGGAAGAGGTGTCCTGGCTCATTTGAAATGCCATGCAAGTACGTACATAATAGGCAGCTTGCTGGGCGACATTCGCTTAAGTTTCTTCGCTTAATTTCGCAGAAGCTTACGGTCTTTTCTCTAAAAGTACGTACCTGTTCAATTCTACCCGCAGGAGTTCTCCCGTGCAGCTATCCGACGAGCGCCGGATGATCAAGGAGGCGGCGCGCCAGTTCGCCATGGAGCGCGTGCTGCCGGTGGCCAACCGGCTCGACCCGGAAAAGGGCGCGATTCCGCAGTCGCTGATCGACGAGATGGCCGAGCTCGGCTATTTCGGCATCCTGCTCCCCGAGGAGTACGGCGGGCTGGGACTCGGCGCCTTCGAATACTGCCTGGTGGCCGAAGAGCTGTCGCGCGCATGGATGAGCGTGGGCAGCCTCATCGCGCGCGGCAACGGTTTGATCGGTGCCTTGAAGCAGTTGAGCCCCGAACAGAAGCAAAGCTATCTGCCGCGCATGGCGCGCGGCGAGTTCCTCGGCGCGTTCTCGCTGTCGGAGCCCAATGCGGGCTCGGACGTGGCCAATATCAGTTGCCGCGCCGTGCGCGTCGGCGACGAGTGGGAGATCACCGGCAACAAGTACTGGTGCACCTTCGCTGACCAGGCCGATTTCATCCTGGTGATCGCGCGCACCGATCCGAACGTCGATCCGAAGGCGCGCCACCGCGGGCTCAGCGCGTTCCTGATCGAGAAGCCGCGCGGCGAGCTGCCCGCCGGCGTGCAGGGCAGTCCGATTCCGAAGATCGGCTACTACGGCTGGAGCACCTGGGAGCTGGCCTTCGACCGCTGCCGCGTGCCTCACAGCAGCATGGTCTGCGAGGAGGGCAAGGCCTTCTATCTCGCCACTGCCGGACTGGAGACCGCGCGCGCGCATACGGCTGCGCGCTCGATCGGGCTGGCGCAGGGCGCGCTGGAGGACGCCATCAGCTTCGCGCAGGAACGGCAGCAGTTCGGACACCCGATCGCCGAGTTCCAGGCCATCCGCTTCAAGATCGCCGACATGGCGACGCAGATCGCGGCCGCGCGCAGCCTCATGTATTCGGTCTGCGAGAAGATCGACAGCGGCGTGCGCTGCGACACCGAAGCCTCGATGGTCAAGCTGTTCGCGAGCGAGATGTCCGAGCGCGTCACCAGCGAGGGACTGCAGATCCACGGCGGCGCCGGCTATACGACGCACTTCGCCGCCGAGCGCTACTGGCGCGATGCGCGGCTGACCAAGATCTTCGAGGGCACGTCGGAGATCCAGATGCGGATCATCTCCGACAGTCTGCTGGGCAGAGCTCGCCGCTGAAGCCGGGTTCGAGCCCATTCAGGCGCATCCGGCTCGGCCTCGGACGCGCCGAGGTTCATCCGCTTCGCCGATGGTGCAATCCAAAGAACTGATTGGACCGCGCGTTCGTCGGCCCCGACGATACGCGGATGAGTTCCGATCCGATTGCCCGTATCGTTGCGATGGTCGAAGACGACGATCGCAAGTCCATCTTCCGGGTGCAGCGCCAGGTCTTCAGGCGAATGCGCCCTACGTATGGATTCGTGAAGCCATCCGCTTGTCGCTGCCCGGCAGCGGTCCCAGGCGCGGCTGACGAGCAGCACCAAGCCGCCGCCAAGCCCTTGCCTAGGCCGTTGCCTGCGCGCGCACCGGGCGTGCCGCGCCGCCATCCAGTCCGCGCTGCCATATATCGATCACCAATTCGGCGAACTGCTCGTAGCTCATGGGCCCGTCGGGCCGCAGCCATGCGAACGTGAAGTTGATCGTGCCCAGCAGCGCCATGGTCAGCGGCGTGCGCAGCGCCGGCGTCATTCGCTGCGGGTACGCGCGTGCCAGCGTGTCGGCGAACGCGGCGACCACCGCGCGTTCGCGTTCCTTGATGCGTTCGCGCAGTTCCGGCGCGAGGAACTTCACGTCGTGCAGCAGCGCCACGTGGTAGTCGTGCGAGTGCCGATACTCGGCCAGCAGGTCGCGAACCATGGCCGACAGTTCCTGCCGCGCCGGCAGGCCTCGCGCACGCGCTCCGTCGACGATCAGGTTCAGCCGCTGCGTGTAGCGCTGCAGCGAATCGAACAGGATCGCTTCCTTGCTCGGATAGTAGTGGTAGAGCCGGCCCTTCGACGTGCCGCAGGCCTGCGCGAGCTGGGCCATCGACGCGCTCGGATAGCCGATCTCGGCGAAGGCACGCACCGCCAGCTCCAGGATGCGGTCGCGCTGCTGTTCGTAGTCCAGGGCTTTGGGTCTGGGCATAGGGGATCGGCTGTCCGCGTTCAGCGGTCATCGTAGCTGACGACGACGCGCTCGCTCACCGGGTGCGACTGGCAAGTCAGCGCGTAGCCGGCGGCGATCTCGTGGTCTTCCAGCGTGTAGTTCTTGTCCATCCGCACTTCGCCTTCGAGCACGCGCGCGCGGCACGTGCAGCAGACGCCGCCCTTGCAGGCGTACGGCAGGTTCATGCCGGCGGCGAGCCCTGCATCGAGGATCGCCTGCCCGGCGAACGGCACCTTCAGCTCGCGCGCCTTGCCGTCGACGATCACCGATACCGCGGCTCGCGGACCGTCGTCGGCAGGCGCCGGCGCCCGCAGGCTGCCGGCCGCCGGCAGCGGCACGCCGAAGCGCTCGATGTGGATCCGCGACGAGGCCACGCCGCGCGCGCTCAGCGCTGCCTCGACGGCATTCATCATCGGATCGGGGCCGCAGACGAAGGCTTCGTCTATGGTCGCCGGCGGGATCAGCGCATCGAGGAACTCGCCGCACTTGGCCTCGTCCAGCAAGCCATTGAACAGCGGCACTTCCTGCGCTTCGTCGGACAGCACGTGGTACAGCCGCAGGCGCCCGAGATGCCGGTTCTTCAGATCTTCCAGCGCCTCGACGAACATGATCGAGCCGGTGCCGCGGTTGCCGTAGACCAGCGTGAAGCGGCTGGCCGGTTCGGCGGCCAGCGTAGTGGCGATCAGCGACAGCATCGGTGTGATGCCCGAGCCGCCCGCGAAGCCCACATGGTGCCGTGCGCGGCCGGCGTCGAGCGGCACGAAGAAACGCCCGTCGGGGGTCATTACGTCCAGCGTCTGGCCCACGCGGATCGCATCGTTGGCCCAGTTCGAGAACAGCCCGCCGGGGACGCGCTTGATCGCCACGCGCAGCTCGCCATGACGGTCGTAGTCGTCGACGCCGACGCAGATCGAATACGAGCGCCGCTGCTCGGCGCCGTCGATCGGCGCGCGCAGCGTCAGGAACTGGCCGGCCTTGAAGCGATAGTCGTCGCGCAGTGCCGGCGGCACGTCGAAGGCGAGCGAGATGCTGTCGGCGGTCTCGGCGCGCCGGTCGCGTACGCGCAGCGGGTGGAAGCTCGGTGTCATGGCAGCGCTTGCGTCATCGACGACGCTAATAGGGCTTGAAATAGTCGAACGGTTCGGCGCAGGCCCGGCAGCGGTACAGCGCCTTGCACGGCGTCGAGCCCCACAGGCTGATCGGCTCTACGTCCGGCGAGCCGCAGCGCGGACAGTCGGGCTGCGGGTCTAGTCCGCCGCGCGCGACAGCCCGGGTATTCGCACCGGCCTGACCGGCCCGGTCGGCCCGGCCGGCCCGGCCGGCGATGGCGGCTCTCGCGTGCCACTTGACCGGCTGTGCCGCGCCGCGGCATGCCGCCGATGCGGCCGGTGCCGGTGCTGCCGGCGTGCCGCTCGCGTCGCTCGCGCCGTTCGCGCCGTTCGCGCAGGCCGGCGGCGCAATCCCGTAGTCGCGCAGCTTGCGCCGCCCGTCGGCGCTGATCCAGTCGCTGCTCCAGGCCGGCGACAGCGCGATGCGCACCTCGGCCGACGGATAGCCGCTGCGCGTCAGCGTGTCGCGCACGTCGGTCATGATCGCTTCGGTGGCGGGACAACCGCTATAGGTCGGCGTCAGCACCACGACCGCGTGGCCCGCCTCGACGAAGGCATCGCGCACGATGCCCAGATCGGCCAGCGTCAGCACCGGAATCTCCGGATCGGGCAGCGCTCCGGCCAGCTCGAACAGCGTATCGTCGCGAAGCATCGCCGTCTGCCTGACGCTACCAGCTGGCCTGCGGGTGCGCGCGCGCCAGCGACTGCATCTCGGTCAGCATCCGGCTCAGGTGCTCGCTGTGCAGACCCTCGCGGCCGGTGCTGCGGAAGCGGCTGTCGTCGGGCCAGCGCAGCGTCGCTTCGTCGACGAGTCCGCGCATCGTCGCCAGCCAGGACTCGCGCAGCGTCGAGCCCGGCACGCCGATGCCGGCCACGGCGGCGCGCGTCTCGAGTGCGTCGTCGGCGAACCATTCGTTCGTGTACGGCAGCAGCGCATCGAGCGCGCGCTGCGCCCGCCGATGAGATTCCTCGGTGCCGTCGCCGAAGCGCAGCAGCCAGTCCGCGCCGTGGCGCAGATGATAGCGGGCCTCTTTCAGCGACTTGGCGGCGATGGCCGCGAGCTCGGTGTCGCTGGAGGCGGTCAACGCGTGCCACAGCTCGACCGCATAGGCCGAGTACAGCGTATTGCGCACGATGGTGAACGCATAGTCGCCGTCGGCCTCGCCGGCCGAAGCCACGCCGCTGTTGGGCAGCTCCAGCGCCGTGAAGTTGCGGAAGCCGGAGGCGTCGCGGAAATACGCGTAGCGGTTCTCGTCGGCGCCGTCGCCCTGCAGCGCCGCCGCGTGCTGATACAGCAGCCGAGCCTGGCCCAGCAGATCGAGCGCGATATTGGCCAGCGCCAGCTCTTCTTCCAGCACCGGGCCGTGACCGGACCATTCGGACAGCCGGTGCGACAGCACCAGCCCGTTGTCGGCCAGGCGCAGCAGGTACTCGATGTGTTCGTCGCGATCCATCACATGTGCTTCAGTTCGTCGGGCAGCACGTAGAAGGTCGGATGCCGGTAGATCTTGTCGGCCATGGGGTCGAAGAACTCGCCCTTGGCCTCCGGCTCGGAGGCGGTGATCGCCGCCGACGGCACGACCCAGATCGACACGCCTTCCTGGCGCCGCGTATAGACGTCGCGCGCCATCTGCAGCGCCTGCTTCGCATCGGTGGCATGCAGGCTGCCGCAGTGCTTGTGCTCCAGCCCCTGCTTGCTGCGGATGAAGACTTCCCACAGCGGCCAGTCGTCGTTCGGAGTGCTCATCGTTGCCCGTCCTCTGCTCCAATGCTCAGGCCGCCGCGCGCTCGCTGCGCGCCGCCTGCTTGCGCGCGTACGCCATCGCCGCGTCGCGCACCCAGGCGCCGTTCTCGTGCGCGCGCCGCCGCGTCTCGAGCCGCTCGCGATTGCACGGGCCGTCGCCGTTGACCACCTGCCAGAACTCGTCCCAATCGATCGCGCCGTAGTCGTAGTGGCCGGCCTGCGGATTCCACTTCAGATCGGGATCGGGCACCTTCAGACCCAGCAGCTCGGCCTGCGGCACCGTGGCGTCGATGAACTTCTGCCGCAGATCATCGTTCGAGATCCGCTTGATGCCCCACTTCATCGTCTGCGCCGAGTGGATCGAGTCCTTGTCGCTGGGACCGAACATCATCACCACCGGCCACCACCAGCGATCGAAGGCTTCCTGCGCCATCGTCTTCTGCTCGGGCGTGCCCCGGCACAGCGCCAGCATCAGCTCGTAGCCCTGCCGCTGGTGGAACGACTCTTCCTTGCAGATGCGGATCATCGCGCGCGCATACGGCCCGTACGAACAGCGGCACAGCGGGATCTGGTTCATGATCGCCGCGCCGTCGACCAGCCAGCCGATACAGCCGATGTCGGCCCAGCTCAGCGTCGGATAGTTGAAGATCGACGAATACTTGGCCTTGCCGGCTAGCAGCGCGTCGATCATCTCGTCGCGCGACACGCCGAGTGTCTCGGCAGCCGCATAGAGGTACAGGCCGTGGCCGCCTTCGTCCTGCACCTTGGCCAGCAGGATCGCCTTGCGCCGCAGGCTGGGCGCGCGCGTGATCCAGTTGCCTTCGGGCAGCATGCCCACGATTTCCGAATGCGCATGCTGCGAGATCTGCCGGACCAGCGTGCGACGGTAGGCGTCGGGCATCCAGTCCTGCGCTTCGATCTTCTGTTCGTGCCCGACGCGCTGATCGAAGGCTGCCTGCTGAGCGAGGCCGTGGGCGTCGACTGCCCCGGCCTCGGCCCGTTCGCCTGCTTGCGGCCCGGGCGCCTGCCCTGGCAGATCCATGGACTGCGTGTACATCGTCCGTCTCCCGATGGCCGGCTGGCCGCCGCGACTTTCCGGTGCACGCTGACGGCGCATCGGCATGCGGAGGCCATGACGCTGGCAGTTTATATCCCGACCGGTCGGCTGGTCAATGGAGCAAAAAAAACCGCCCGGGCGTTCAGCGCGGGCGGCGCAAGGCCGGCGACGGCGGTGGTCCGGGCAGGTCGAGCTGCCCGGCCGCCCCGACGCCGCGCCGCCGGATCAGGGCAGGCGCACGGGTCCCAGGCTGTTCACCGGCGACGTACGCGTCGTCGTCGTGCCGTCACCCAGGCGGCCATACAGATTGCCGCCCCAGGCCCAGCCGCTGCCGGTACCGGTCACAGCCATGCTGTGCGAGTAGCCGGCTGACATCACCTTCACGTCGGCCAGCGTCGCCACGGCCACCGGCGTCGAGCGCTGCGTCACGGTGCCGTCGCCGAGCTCGCCATTGGCGTTGAAGCCCCATGCGCGCAGCGTGGCGTCGGCCAGCAGGGCGAAGGTCTGGGCTCCGCCGGCGAGGACGCGCTGCGCGCCGCCGATGCCGGTGACCGGAGTCGGCAGCGCCCGGTCGGTTTTCGTGCCGTCGCCGAGCTGGCCGTACTCGTTGTTGCCCCAGGCCAGTACCGTACCGTCGTTGCGCACGGCCGCCGAATGGAAGACGCCGGCAGCGATGTCGACGGCGCCGGTCAGGCCGGTCGTCTGCACGGGCACCGAACGATTCTGCGTGCTGCCGTCGCCGAGCTGGCCGCTGGCGTTATAGCCCCAGGCCAGCACCGTGCCGTCGGCGAGCAGCGCCAGCGAGTGATAGTCGCCGGTCGCGATGCGCGCCGCGTTCGATATGCCGCTCACCTGCACCGGCGTGCTGCGGTCTGTGCCGGTGCCGTCGCCGAGCTGGCCGTCCTCGTTCAAGCCCCAGGCCCAGACGGTGCCGTCCGCGCGCAGCGCCAGATTGTGGTCGGCGATGCTGGCGATCGCGATGATCTGGTTCAGGTTGGCGACCTGCACCGGCATGTTCCGCTTGGTGGTCGTGCCGTCGCCGAGCTGGCCCCACTCGTTGTAGCCCCAGGCCCAGACGGTGCCGTCCTCCTTGAGCGCCAGCGAGTGGTAGTTGCCGGCCACCACGGCCTTCACGCCGGTCAGGCCCACCGCCTGCACCGGGGCGTTGCGGTCGGTGTTCGTGCCGTCGCCGAGCTGGCCGTCGTCATTGCGGCCTATGCCCCAGACGGTGCCGTCGGGTCGCACCAGCACCGTATGCCGGTAGCCGCCCGCGACGGTCGTACCCATCGCGGGGCCGGCCGCGGGAGGCGTGCCGGTGACGGTCAGCGTCGCCGCGGCGCTGCTTACCGAACCGACTGCATTGCTCACGACGACGGAGAAGGTCAAGCCGCTGTCGGCCAGCGTGACGCTGGGCAGGTCCAGGCTGGCGCCATTGGCGCCGGGCAGGTTCACGCCCTGCCGCTGCCACTGATAGTTGAGCGGAGCCTCGCCGGTGGCGGTCACGCTGAACGAGGCGGGCTGGCCCGCTGCGACGGTGAGGCTCGCCGGCTGCGTCACGATCGCGGGTGCGGCTGCGGCCGGCGGCTGTCCCGGATCGATCGGCACTTCGCCGTCGTTGCCGCCGCCGGATCCGCAGGCGCTCAGGCCGACCGCGCAGGCGACCAGAGCGCTGCGCCACAAGACGCGTAGGGAAGGTATGTTGAGCATCGGGTCTCTCGGTGATGGGTCTCGGTGAATGGATGCGGCGCGGCGCGGGCAGCGCGCCGGCGCCTTGCTTCAGTCGTCCCGTTTCCGTGATGCCGGGGCTGCCGCCCCGTCCTCTGCCGCTACACGGCTCAGGCCGTCCAGCAGCTCGCCGACCGACGAGAAGACCAGGCTTTGTCCGCTGGCCGGATGTTCGAGACGTCCGAACACCTGCCCAAGCGCCGGCCGTGCGTCGCGATGCAGCTTCACGACGTAGACGTGGGCGCTGGGATAGCGGGCTCCCTGTTGCAGAACCATGAATGCTCCCGGACGGACGACGGTGCTACGGAATCGACACGGGGGCAGCGTAGGCAGGGCGCCGTGCGAAGTCGTCAGGAAGCGGTCTTGTTTTCGTCTTGTTTTCGTCCGCAGCGGATCCTGTCGTACATTACGAAGCGCCCCGATCCATCCAATTCCTCCGCCGAGCGACTTGCCCACGCCAGAGCCTCCGCAGAGCACCGTCCTGACATTCGGGCAGTTCGTCCTGGACATCCGCAACGCGCGCCTGACCCGCGGCGGGGAGGCGCTCGAACTGGCGCCCAAGGCTTTTGCCGTGCTTTGCTACCTGGCCGCCCGGCCGGGCCAGCTGGTGACCAAGAACGAGCTGCTCGACGCGGTCTGGGGCCGGCGGCACGTCAGCGAGTCGGTGCTGAAGACGGCGATGAGCGCGGTGCGCAGCGCGCTCGGCGACGATGCCCGGTAGCCGCGCTTCGTCGCCACCGCGTCGCGCCGCGGCTACCGCTTCATCGCGTCGAGCACGGCTGCCACCCCGGCGGGCGCTATCGCACCGCTGCCGGCCGGCCCGGTGCTGATCGGCCGCGAGCAGCCGCTGGACTGGCTGACCGAGCGCTGGCGCGCTGCCGGCGCCGGGGAGCGCCAGATCGTGCTGATCGGCGGCGAGCCCGGCATAGGCAAGACCACGCTGATCGGCCGCTTCGCGCAGGAGCTGGCGCCGGCCGACTGCGCGCTCGGCCAGTGCGTCGAGCAGTACGGCTCCGGCGAACCCTATCTGCCTGTGCTGGAAGCGCTCAACGCCTGGTGCCGCGGACCGCGCGGCGCCGAGACGCTGGAGCTGATGCGCCAGGTCGCGCCGGCCTGGCTCGCCCAGTTTCCGTGGTACGTCACCGACCAGGATCGCGACTGGCTGCAGCGCGAGGTGCAGGGCGCCAGCCAGGCGCGCATGCTGCGAGAGATGGGCGAGCTGCTCGAACGCTGCACGCAGCGAACCCCGCTGCTGCTGGTGATCGAGGACCTGCACTGGAGCGACCAGGCAACGGTGCAGCTCATCGACTACCTGGCCCGGCGCCGCGCCGCCATGCGGCTGATGCTGCTGGCCAGCTTCCGGCCCACCGAGATCGTTATCGACGAGCATCCGCTGAAGAGCGTGCGCCAGGAGCTGCGCCTGCACAGGCTGTGCCACGAGCTGCATCTGGAGGCCTTCTCGGAGCAGCAGATCTTCGACTATCTGCAGCAGCGCTTCGGCGGCGCCGATTTCCCCGAGCCGTTCGTGCGCGCGCTGCACGCGCACACCGAGGGGCTGCCGCTGTTCGTCGTCAACGTCGTCGACGAGCTGCTCGCGCAGCGCGCCATCGACAATTCGTCCGGCCGCTGGCAGGTGCAGCGGCAGGCGGAAAGCGTCCTGCAAGTGCCGGAAAACATCATCGGCATCATCGAGAAGCAGATCGCCGGCCTGCCGGGCGACATGCGCGCGCTGCTCGAAGCGGCCAGCGTCGCCGGCATGGAGTTCCGCCCCGAAGCGGTGGCGGCCGCGCTGGAGCGCGACGCGGACTGGGTCGGCGACCGCTGCGAGACGTTGGTCCGGCATAGGCACTGGCTGAGCGCCCAGCCGGTGGGGCAGCTGCCGGGCGGCTCGCTCGACACGCGCTACCGATTCCGTCATGCGCTGTACCGTCATGTCTTCTATCAGCGCAGCGGCGCGCCGATGCGGGCGCGCCTGCACCGGCGCATCGCGCGTTCGCTGGAGGGCTGCCGCGCCGAACAGATGGCCACCGCGGCCGAGCTGGCGCTTCATTGCGAACTGGGCTACGACTACGCGGCCGCGCTGCGGCACTACGTCGATGCCGTCGGCAGCGCCCTGAACCGCTTCGCGCATGCCGAGGCAGCGCAGCTCGCCGAACGTGCGCTGGGACTGCTGCCCCGCTGTCCGGACGATGCCGAGCGGCAGGAGCTGGAGCTCGCGCTGGTCGCGCAGCGCGGCGTCGCCTGCGCGCAATGGCTGGGAATCGCCGCGCCGGAAGCGATCGCCGCCTTCGAGCGTGCGCGAGCCTTGTGCGACTCGCTGCCGCCGACGCCGGCGCGCGCCTGGGTGCTGAGCGGACTGGGCTGGGTCTACTACACGCGCGCCGAGTTCGCCACCGCCCGCAGCCTGGCGCAGCGCATCCACGATCTGGCCGCCGAGCACGACGATCCGGTGCTGTTCGTCTGCGCCTGCAATCTGATGGGTGTCGTCGTGATGTACCAGGGCGAGCTGCAGGCGGCGCGCGACTGGCTGGAGCGAGGGCTGGCCGCCTGCGAGGCGCTGGGCGACCGGCTGCCGCGCAGCCGCTTCGTCATCGATCCCGGCGTCTCGATGCTGACGAATCTGCCGCTGGCGCTGCTGCTGATGGGATTCCCCGAGCAGGCGCGCCGACGCACGGCCGAGGCCCTGCAGCGTGCGCAGCAGATCGACGAGCCGATGGCGCGCATGCTGGCGCTCTGGGGCTCGGGCATGATCGAAGCGATGCTCGAGCAGCCGCGGCCCGTGGCGGAGCTGGCCGACCGCCTCGAGCAAGTGGTGAGCACTCACACGCTGGCGCAGGGCGAAGGGCCGGCGCGCTGGCTGCGCGGCTGGTCGCGCGCCTGCCTCGGCGACCCGCTGGCCGGCTGCGCCGAGATCATCGAAGGCTACGGCTGCCACCTGCGGCTGGGCATGTATGCCGGCGCCTCGCAGGTGCTTCACCACGCTGTCGAGGCGCTGATGCTGGCCGGCGACTGGACGCGGGCAGCCGCGCAGGTCGACGAGGCCGTGGCACTGGCGCGGCGCATCGGCGAGCAGGTCGGCCTGCCGGCGCTGCTGGTGCAGCAGGGCAAGATCGCGCGGCAGTCGGCCGAGGCCGGCTGCCCCGCCGAAGCGGTACTTCGCGAAGCCCTGGCCGTGGCACGCGCCCAAGGTGCGCTGTGGATAGAACTGTCAGCACTGCAAGCTTTGTGCGACACCGATTCCCCATCTGCCGACGATATGGCCGCGCTGGCGACCGCCTATTCCCGCCTCGACGAAGGCTTCGACTTGCCGCTGGCAGTCCGGATCCGGGCCTGGCTGGAAGCCGCGGAGGCGGCGCGCTGAAGAAGACCTGTCGACATCGACAGCCATCCGGCCATCACTCAGCAAGCCGGGCCTCTCAGCCTGATGGGCCTCAAGTTGACATGCCGATCCCCGGGCGACATAATTCGCGGTTCCCTGGAGGGGTGCCCGAGTGGCTAAAGGGGGCAGACTGTAAATCT
>JBFWXS010000077.1:0-19611 GCA_050187175.1 Burkholderiaceae bacterium | reverse complement strand
GGGGACTGCATGGCGAACGCCGTCGGCCGGATGGCATAGCGGCTCTCGAACATGAAGGCGAGCGTGTCGGGAAGCTTGACCGGCGCAAGCGCTTCGCCTGACGCCTTCTCGTAAGTCTCGCGATCGGGGCCGTGCGCGGACAAACTGTTGTGCAGGCTGCAGCCGCCGGGCACGAAGCCTTCGACCTTGGCCTCGTAGATGCCGCGGATCAGCCCCATGAACTCGCTCATCACGTTGCGGTGGTACCAGGGTGGACGGAACGAGCGTTCGGCGACCAGCCAGCGCGACGGAAAGATCACGAAGTCGATATTCGCGATGCCGGCGTCGCCCGACGGGGAGGTCAGCACCGTATAGATCGACGGGTCCGGGTGGTCGAAGCTGACCGTGCCCAGTGTCATGAACTTGTTGCAGTCGTATTTGTACGGCGTCAGCGTGCCGTGCCAGGCGACGACGTCGAACGGCGACCAGCTCTGCTCGGCCGACCACAGGTGGCCCTGGAACTTGGCGACCAGCTCGAAGCTGCCGCTGCGATGTTCGTAAGCTGCTACCGGCGCGAGGAAGTCGCGCGGATTGGCCAGCCCGTTCGAGCCGATCGGTCCCAGCTCGGGCAGGCGCAGCGGCGCGCCGTAGTTTTCGCAGACGTAGCCGCGCGCGCTGCCGTCGGGCAGGTCGACGCTGATCTTGATGCCGCGCGGAATCACGGCGATCTCGTCGGGTCTGATCTCGAGCACGCCCATCTCGGTGCGCAGCCGCAGGCGGCCGGACTGCGGCACGATCAGCATCTCGCCGTCGGCATTGTAGAAGCAGCGATCGCCCATCGACCGGTTGGCGGCATAGCAGTGGATGCCGATGCCGGTCTGGGCGGCAGCGTCGCCGTTGCCGGCCATAGTGGTCAGGCCCGCTACGAAGTCGGTGGGTGCGTCGGGGGCCGGCAGCGGATTCCAGCGCAGTTGCGTCGGCGTAGGCGGCAGCTCGTCGAACGGGGCGCTGCGCAGCAGACCCCGGTCGATCGGCTTGAACGGGCCGTGGCCGGCCGACGGCCGGATCCGGTAGACCCAGCTGCGGCGGTTCTCGGCGCGCGGCGCGGTGAAGGCAGTGCCGGAGATCTGCTCGGTGTACAAGCCGTAGGCGGCGCGCTGCGGACTGTTCTGGTCCGGTGGCAGGGCGCCCGGCAGCGCTTCGCTGGCGAAGT
This sequence comes from Burkholderiaceae bacterium, assembly GCA_050187175.1. GTDB lineage: Bacteria > Pseudomonadota > Gammaproteobacteria > Burkholderiales > Burkholderiaceae_E > Zeimonas. The sequence goes on along the minus strand of JBFWXS010000077.1, from coordinate 18,419 downwards.
GGTTGCCGAAGCCGGGCTGGTAGCGCAGGCCGTCGGTCTTCGGCAAGCCGTCGGTCTTCGAGTCGAGTTGGGCCATGCGGTGTCCTTTGGCGAAGGGGGCGGGGCGGTCAGGGTTGACGGCGGCCAAGCGCGCGCGCGAGGGCGCGGCGCAGGCCGCCGAGGCGGTAGGTAAGCCAGCCGCGCAGCGCGGCAGCCATCGGTACGTCGAGTGCTTCGGCGGCGGCGACGCCGGACGGACTACCGGCGCCATCGAGACGCGCGGCAACATTGGCGGCGAACCGTTCGGTCAGCTGAGTGGCGAGGGCGGCGACGATCTCGGGTCGGCTGAATTCGGCCAGTCGTCCGGCGATGCGGAACGACGCCTGCACCCGCACCTGCGTTCCGCCTGCGTCACCAGGGCGCAGCGCGTAGTCGAGCTCGGAGCGGGTGCTCGAGCGCGTGATGCGGTCATGGCCGTCGCCGGTCACGCGGCCGCGGCGCAGCGATTCGTCGCGGACCACGTGCGCCCGCGTCGCGAAGGCGGCCCGGATCGGGCCGACCTTGACGACGAATTCGCCGGTGAGCCGTTCGTTCGATTCGACGCTTTCGACGCGCATGCCCGGCAGGCAGCTCGCGACGGCCGCCAGATCGCTGAAGAAGCGCCAGACCTGTTCCGGGTCCTGCGGCAGTGAGAAGTCGCGCTGGATCGTGGTGGCGTCGCCGGCGAGCGGCAGTGCGGTGAAGCGGTCGGCCGCGGATGCCGGTGGCGGCGCGGACGAAGATGCCGCCGCGGATGCGATCACCGGCGCAGCTACGGACGCCGATGCCGTGACGGGCGGGTACGCCGGGGCCGGCAGACGCGCGTCAGCGGGCATCGGCGCTGCCGCGGCTTGAGCCCTCGCCGTGGCGGCGGCACTCGCGGTCGGCGACTGCCGCGCATCCGCATGCCAGTCGGCCGCCACCCGCATGACTGCGCGAACGATGCCGGCGTAGCCGGTGCAGCGGCACAGATTGCCTGACAGCTCGAGCCGGATCCTGGCCTCGTCGGCCCGGGGCAGGCGTTCGACGATGTCGCGGGCGGCCATCAGCATGCCCGGCGTGCAGAAGCCGCACTGCAGCGCATGTTCTTCGGAGAAGGCCTGCCGCAAGGCCGTCATCAGCGGATCGTCGTGGAATGCTTCCAGCGTTTCGACGTGTGCGCCGTCGCATCCCGCCGACAGCGTCGTACAGGCGCGTGCGAGCTCGCCGTCCACGCGCACGTTGCAGGCGCCGCAGACGCCGTGCTCGCAGGCCAGGTGCAGGGCCGTCAGCCGCTGCTGATCGCGCAGGAAATCTCCCAGCGAGGTGCGCGCTTCGACTTGCGCGTCTACCGGCCGTCCGTTGATCTGCAGCCTGATCGCGACCGGCTTCATTGCAGCCCCCTGACGGCTCGGCATAGGGTGGCCGCGTGCAGGCGCAGGCGGACCGGGTCGTTCGACGGGGCCGCCGCGGCCAGCGCGCGCTCGGCCGCCGGCAGATCGAAGCCGCGCAGCATCTGCGTGGAGTCGTCGAGCAGGCGGCCGGCCAGTTCGGGCAGCAGCTGGGGCCTGCCCGCCAGTCCGCCGACGGCGATGCGCGCGAAGCCCGCGTCGCGATCCAGCACGATGGCGGCAAGCGACAGCGCGAACTCCCCGGCCTTGCGGGCGTGCTTGACATAGCTCCACCGCGACGCCGGCGAGCGGCGCGGCACGCTCACCGCCGTGACGATCTCGCCATCCTGCAGGGCCGTGGTGAAGGGGGCCTGCAGGAACTCGGCGAGCTCGAGCCGGCGCTGCCCGCCGCTGCCGGTCAGTACGACGCTGGCGCCCGCCGCGCTCAGTGCGGTCGGCCAGTCGGCGGCCGGGTCGGCGTGCGCCAGGCTGCCGGCCACGGTGCCTCGATTGCGCACCGGCCGATAGGCGATGCCCGCGGCGACGTGCTGCAGATATCCGCCGCACGGGTCGGGAGCCCGGCCGTCCTCGACGGCGGCGTGCGTGACCAGGGCGCCGTATTCGACGCGATCGCCGTGCTCGGTCGCCGCCCGCAGCGCGGGCAGGGCAGACAGGTCGACCAGCAGCGCCGGCCGAGCGAGCCGCAGATGCAGCATCGGCACCAGCGACTGTCCGCCGGCGATGACGCGGGCATCGGCCGCGCCGCCGATCAGCCGCAGCGCCTCGTCGAGCGAGGCCGCGCGCTGGTAGTCGAACGGGGCGGGCTTCATGCGGCCGCCGCTTTCATTGCATGGGCTGCGTTCATCAGGGCACCGAGGATCCGCTCCGGCGACATCGGCAGCTCGCGCAGCTCGACGCCGAACTCGCGCAGCGCATCGTTGACCGCGCTGCAGACCGCCGACGCGGACGGAATGGCACCGCCTTCGCCGACGCCCTTGATGCCGAACTCGGTGTGCGGCGATACGTGCACCAGATGATCGATTCGCACGAACGGAACATCGCCGGCGCCGGGCAGCAGATAGTCGATCAGCGTCGAGCCGCGCGGCTGGCCTGCTTCGTCGTAGACGGTTTCCTCGTACAGCGCGCTGCCTATGCCTTGCACCACGCCGCCTATCACCTGTCCGTCGACGATCAGCGGGTTCACAGCAGTGCCGCAGTCCTCCACGACCAGATAGTCGAGCAGCCGTACCGTGCCGGTCTCGATGTCGACCTCGACCGTCGCTGCATGCGCGCCGTAAGTGAAGGCGCCCTGGCCGCCCGGCATCTCGTAGCCGTAGCCGCATTCGAGGCTGCCGCATTCGGCGCCGGCCGGCCCGAAGGACGCGGGATCGGCGTGCCAGCGGCGCGCGATCTCGTCGAAGCCCAGGGATCCCTGCGGGCCGGCGACGCCGGCGGCGTGCAGCGAGGTCGCTTCGTACGGACAGGACAGCAGCGCCGCGCCCAGCCGGCGCAGGCGCTCGGCCAGCAGCCGACAGGCGCCGGCCACCGCGCCGGCGCCGACCACCATGCCGCGGGACGCATAGGTGCCGGTCGAGAAGCCTGATGTTCCGGTGTCGCCGTGCAGCACGGTGATCTGCGCCAGGTCGATGCCGAGCACCTCGTGCGCGACCTGCGCCATCGTGGTCTCCATGCCCTGGCCGTGCGACTGCAGTCCGATCCGGATCTCCAGCGAACCGTCGGCGCTCATCCGCACGTGCGCGGGTTCGGGACCGGGCCGCACCGGCAGCCGCCAGTCGCCGGCGGCGCGCGGGCTGTGGCCCGTGAGCTCGACGAAACAGGCGACGCCGACGCCGATGCGCCGGCTCGGATCAGCCGGACGAGCCTGCCGCCGGCGGATGGCGGCGGCCTCGATGCCGTCCACGGCGCGCCTGAGCGCTTCGCGATAGTCGCCGCTGTCATAGGTCTTGCCGGTGACTGTCGTATACGGCATCGCGCTGACGTCGACCAGATTTTCGAGACGGATCTCCCACGGTTCACGGCCCAGCTCGCGGGCCAGCGCATCGAACAGCTGTTCGATGGCGAAACAGGCGCCGGGACGCGCCACTCCGCGATACGGTGCGACGGGCGGCTTGTTCGTCGCGACGGCGCGCGCGCGGCCGCGATAACGCGCGATGTCATACGGGCCGGTCATGTTGCCCACTGCCATGCCGGCGTCGAGCAGATTGGTGAACGGATAGACCGAATACGCCCCGGCATCGATGTCGATGTCGGCCTCCAGCGCGAGGACTCGGCCGCGCGCGTCGGCATGCGCCGTGACGCGATAGATCTGCTCGCGCGTGTTCGCGGCAGCGATCAGGTGCTCGCGGCGGTCTTCCAGCCAGCGCACAGGACGGCGCAGCTTCAGCGCCAGCCAGGCGACCAGGATTTCCTCGGCCTGCACGATGCTCTTGTAGCCGAAGCCGCCGCCCACGTCCGGCGCCACTACGCGCAGCCGGTTGCGGCCGAGCCGCAGCACCTCGCAGACCGCTTCGCGCACCAGATGCGGCACCTGAGTCGACGAATACAGCAGCAGCTGGTCGAGCCGCTCGTCGAGCACCGCCAGGCAGGCCTTGCCTTCCATCGGGTTCATGGACTGGCGCGCCATACGGTATTCACGGCTGACGCTCAGCCTTGCATGGTGCGGCGGACCCTCGCCGGCGGGCCAGCCGGCGTCGAGCACGAACTCGTCGACCTTGTTGCCGCGCCAGCCGGCATGCAGCAGCGGTGCGTCGGGAGCCAGCGCGCGGCGGGTGTCGATCGCAACCGGCAGTTCGTCGAAGTCGACTTCGACCGACTCGGCCAGGTCCTCGGCGCGCGCCCGCGTCTCGGCCAGTGCGATCGCGACCGGCTCGCCGACGAAGCGCACGCGGCCGGAGGCCAGCACCGGAAACGGTGCGCGCTGCGCGGTCGGCGGGGCGTGATCCGGCAGCAGCGGCGCCAGCGCAGCGAGGTCCTCGGCGGTGAACACCAGGGCGTCCGCGGGACGGCGGATGCCGCGGATCGCGGCGTGCGCGACCGGGCTGCGCACGAGTGCAGCCTCCAGCGTGCCGGGCAGGGCCATGTCGGCGACGAAGACACCCGCGCCGCGCAGATGGCGGGCGTCTTCCTTGCGCAGCACGCGCGCGCCTATCCCGGCCTCGGGGCTTGCGCTTCTGGGCCTTTCCGTCTCGCTCGGATTGCTGGCGTGCATTGCTGTCCGTACCCTCAATATGTTGCATATTAGTTTATAATGACACTAATCGGCAAGCACTCGAAGAGCGTCGGCGCATGGCCTTGGCGGCTCTGTCAGGCGCCTGTCACCGAGCAGCACCGGCAACGGAGAGCCCGCGCATGTATTTCGACCTCAGCGCCATCGACGGACGCAGCACCTACAAGCTGATGACGTCGACGGTCGTGCCCCGACCCATCGCGTGGGTCGTCACCCTCGATGCCGCCGGCAAGCTCAATGCCGCGCCGTTCTCCTTCTTCGGCCTCATGTCGGGCGATCCGCCGGTGATCTGTATCGGCGTGGGGGCACGCGCCGGTGAGCCGAAGGACACCGGCCTGAACCTGCGTGACGGCGGCGAGTTCGTCGTCAATCTGGTCTCGCGCCCGCTGCTCGACGCAATGAACGTGACCGCGATCGATTTCGGCCCCGAGGTCGACGAGCTCGCGGCGGCCGGGCTGCCGACGCTGCCCAGCACCAAGGTGGCGCCGCCGCGCATCGCCGACAGCCCCGTGGCCTTCGAGTGCCGGACCAGGCAGGTGCTGCCGATCGCATCGCATCGCTGGATCATCGTCGGCGAGCCGATCGCTATGCACATCCGCGACGACGCCGTTCTCGACGCGAGCCGCTATTACGTGAACACCGCCGCGCTCGACCTGGTGGGGCGCATGCAGGGAGGCGGCTACTACAGTCTGCAGGACCACGTCATCGAGATGCCGCGGATGACAGTGGACGACTGGCAGGCCAGGCAGCGCTGACCGCGCCGATCGACGGCCGGCGCCTCAATCGAACAGCGACAGCCGCCGTTGATCGTCAGGGGCGGGTCGGGCTGCCGCCGTCGCGGGTGGCGGCGCGGCCCCGGACGTGGCGCCGGGGCCGGCGCTGCCAGCGCCGCCGGCGCTATCGGCCGGCGCCAGCGCACCCGTCCGGACCCCGATCAGTCGCAGCTTGCGGCCGCTGTCGATGCGCCCCAGGCACTCGAACGCCAGCCGGCGGATCTCGCGCGCATCGGCGGTGGGCTGCGGCAGGCTGTGGTCGCGCGTGGCGATCTGGAAATCGTCGTAGCGGACCTTGATGCCTATCGTGCGTGCCGCATAGCCGCGCCGCTGCAGATCACCCGCGAGGGCGTCGCACAGCGAGCTCAGCTGTGCCGCCAGCGCCTGCCAGTCGCGCTTCGGATGCAGGTCGCGCTCGAAGGTCGTTTCGCGGCTGATCGAGCGGGGTTCGCTGGCGGTGACGATGGGGCGTCCGTCGCGGCCGTGCGAGGCATCGTGCAGCCAGGCGCCGTAGCTGCGGCCGAACTGCGCCACCAGCAGTTCGCGCGGCGCCGCCGCGACGTCGCCTATCGTGCGCAGGCCCAGCTCATCGAGCCGTTGGTCGGCCTTCGGGCCGACGCCGTTGATGCGCCTTGCAGGCAGCGGCCAGATCAACGGTTCGATATCGGCCTCGTCGATGATCGTCAGGCCGCGCGGCTTGTTCAGCTCGGAGGCGATCTTGGCCAGCAGCTTGTTCGGCGCCAGGCCTACCGAGCAGGTCAGCCCCGTCGCATCGAACACCCGCCGCTGGACCTCGCGCGCCACGCGTGCGCCGCGATCGACGCGAATGCCGTCGACCCGGCTCAGGTCGAGATAGACCTCGTCGATGCCGCGGTCCTCGATCTGATCGGTAACGGTGGCGATGGCGGTCTTGAACAGCTTCGAATAGCGGCGGTACTCGTCGAAGCGCGTGGGCAGGAACACGCAGTGCGGGCACAGCTCGGCGGCGCGCCGCAGCGCCATGCCCGAATGGATGCCGAAGGCGCGCGCCTCGTAGGTGGCGGTGGTGACGACGCCGCGCCGCATCGGATCGCCGCGGCCGCCGATGGCAACCGGCTTGCCGCGCAGGTCGGGGCGCTGCAGCAGCTCGACCGACGCGTAGAACGCGTCCATGTCGAGGTGAGCGATGCAACGCCAGGCCATCGGCGTCGCAACTCAGGCAGCGGCCAGCGGCAGTTCGATGAAGAAGGTCGAACCGCGGCCGGGCTCGCTGCGCAGGCCGGCCTGGCCGCCATGCAGCTCGGCGACGCGCTTGACGATCGCCAGCCCCAGCCCCGAGCTGCCGCGCTGTTCGCGGTGCCGGCTGCTCTGGTAGAAGCGCTCGAAGACGCGCGGCTGATCCTCCGGCAGCACGCCGGGACCGCTGTCGGCCACTTCCAGCCGGATGCCGTCGCCGTCGCGCAGCGCGCGGACCAGCACGCGGCCGCCGGCCGGCGTCACGCGCAGCGCATTGTCGAGAAGATTGGCCAGCGCGCGCTCGATCAGGGCGGCGTCGACCTTGGTCAGCGGCAGGCCGTCGGGATAGTCGATCTCCAGTTTCACGCCGGACGACTGCGCGCTGGCCACATAGCGCTGCACCACGTCGTCGGCCAGTTCGCCGATCGCGATCGGCTCGGGCTGCGCCCGGAAGTCGGGATTGTCGAGCTTGGCCAGCTCGGCGAGCGCGTCGGTGAGCCGCTTCATGTGATGCGCATTGTGGATGGCGCGCTCGAGCAGCTGCTGCCGGTCGCTGGGCGTCAGCTGCTCGCGCTTCAGCCGGATGGTCTCGAGCTGGCCGATCAGCGCCGTCAACGGCGTGCGCAGATCGTGCGAGACGCTGGCAACCATTTCGCGCCGCTTGGAGTCCACGGTTCGCACCAGCTCGGTTTCGTGCTTGAGCCGGTCGAAGGCTTCGCGGAAGGTCCGGCTCAATCGTCCGATCTCGTCGTCCCGTTCGCTGTCGGTGAAGAAGCTGTCGCACAGCTCGTCGCAGAAGCCGGAGTTGCGCACCTGTTCGGTGGCGCGCGTCAGCGACGTGAGCGGGCGGGTCAGCAGCGTGATCATCGCGATCGTCAGCAGGCCGCCGATCGCGATCGTCATCAGGCCCACCTTGGCGGCGGTGCGGATCGCATAGCTTTTCAGCAGCTCGGGCATGGCCGTGCCGAAGTCGGCCTGGCGCGCGACCACGTACAGCCAGCCGCGGATCTGGCCGTTCTCCATCACCGGGCGCGCGGCCACCAGGCAGGACTTGCCCTGCGAATCGGGGTCGGCGGCGACGATGGGCACCGGCGACTCGCCCTGCGCGACTTCACGGATCGGCGTCAGGTCGACGCGGTAGTTGCTCCAGAACAGCTTGCCTTCGCCGGCCGAGGCGAGCACGCGGCCGTCGGGGTCGAGCAGGTACAAGCCGGTGTTCGGCGAGTACAGGATGTACTGCCGCAGCCGGGCGCCGAAGCCTGCCGGGTCGCGCTGGTAGTCCTGCCACAGGTCCGGATGCGCCGCCAGCACGCGCTCGGCGAAGCTGCTCGACTTCTCGTAGAGCCAGTCGTTGTAGTACTGGCGGACCGACGCATGCATGATGATGGCCAGCAGGGCCGCCATCACGAAGGCGAAGCCGACGATCAGCAGCAGGACGCGCGCGCGCAGGGATTTCATCGTTCGTCGGTGAAGCGGTAGCCGACGCCGCGCACGGTCAGCACGTAGCGCGGGTTGGCCGGGTCGGCCTCGATCTTCGATCGCAGCCGGTTGATGTGCGTGTTGACATTGTGCTCATAGCCTTCGAAGGTCGTCCCCCAGACGGCGTCGAGAAGCTGCATCCGCGTGAACGCCCGGCCCGGGTGGCGCGCGAAATGCAGCAGCAGGTCGAACTCCTTGGCGGTCAGCGGGACCGGCTTGCCGGCGAGCCGGACTTCACGGCTGTCGGTGTCTATCGTCAGCGGGCCGAACTCCAGCCGCACGGGGCCGCTGTCGGCGGCGGCCGGCGCATGCATGTCCAGGCGCCGGAACAGCGCCTTGACGCGGGCCTGCAGCTCGGGGATGGAGAACGGTTTCGTCAGGTAGTCGTCAGCTCCGAGTTCCAGGCCGAGCACGCGGTCGATTTCGGTGGAGCGTGCGGTCAGCATCAGCACCGGGGTGGGAATCTTCTCCATGCGCAGCCCGCGTACGATGTCCAGCCCGTCGCGGCCGGGCAGCATGACGTCGAGCACGATCAGGTCGTAGCGCCCCGAGCGGGCGGCCTCGTAGCCGCCCGCGCCTTCGTGGACGCAGTCGACGCGGTGGCCGAGGTCGCGCAGATGCATCGCGATCAGGTCGGCGATGTCGCGCTGGTCCTCGACGACCAGGATTTTCTTTTCCATCGAATCCAGCATAGCAAAAACCCCCACGCCCGTATGTCAGCGCCGGCGGCGGACGCTTACCGGGCGAGGCCGTTGCGGGACTGCTCAGGGGCGGGGCGGCCTGCATTCGTTATCAAATCGTGATCTGCGTGAGATGGGGGGGAAAGGTGCGCGCCGCACACTGCGGCCATCGATGATCCGACTGGACCCTGACGATGATCGCCAGCGCCATGTTTCCCGTCCCGTTCGTCCTGCCGAGCCCGGGCGAGCTGTCCGCGCACCGCAGCGCGATGCTGCGCTTCGCGCGCCGCAAGATCCGCGACGAGAATCTCGCCGAGGACGCGGTGCAGGATGCGCTGGTGGCAGCGCTGGCCAATCGTTCGTCGTTCCAGGGGCAGTCCGCCTTGCGCACCTGGCTGATCGGCATCCTGAATCACAAGATCCAGGACACCTTCCGCCGCGAGAGCCGCTACGTCTCGGCGGCCGACAGCGCCAGCGACGAGACGGCTGACGACGGCATCGACCGGCTGGCGCGCACGCACACGTCGAGCCACGACGATCCGGTCCAGCAGGTGGCCAATGCACGGCTGCGCCAGGCGCTGCGGGCCGAGATCGACGCGCTGCCGCCGACGCTGAAGGACGTGTTCGTGATGCAGGTGCTCGAAGGCAAGGAGACCGCCGAGGTCTGCCGCCAGCTGAAGATCACCGAGGCGAACTGCTGGGTGCGGCTGCACCGCGCCCGTAAGCGGCTGGCCGAGCGCATGCGCGACCATCTGGTCTGAGGGGCCGGGCCCTGCCATCGGCGGGCCCTGTCATCCGCGGGGCCGCCATTCCCGGCGGCCCGCCAAACGCGCTATCGTTGCGGTTTCCTTTTCTTCTGCAAGGAACCGCCCGATGAAACTGCGTCGACTCGGCCGCAGCAATCTGCTCGTCTCCGAACTGTGCCTGGGCGCCATGATGTTCGGCGACCAGACTTCCGCGGACGCTGCCGCGGACATTCTCGCCCGCTGCCGCGAACGCGGCGTGAACTTCATCGACACCGCCGACGTCTATACGAAAGGCGCGTCCGAACGGATGCTCGGCCCGCTGCTGAAGGGCGACCGCGACCGCTGGATCCTGGCGTCCAAGGTCGGCAACCGGATGGGCGAGGCGCCGAACGAGGCGCGCTACTCGCGCAAGTGGCTGGTGCAGGCGCTCGATGCGAGCCTGGACCGGCTGCAGACCGACTATCTCGACGTCTGGTATCTGCACCGCGATTTCGAGGACGGCGACTACGAAGAGACGCTGCGGGCGCTGGGCGACTTCATCCGCGCCGGCAAGCTGCGCTACTGGGGCGTGTCGAACTTCCGCGGCTGGCGCATCGCCGAAGTATGCCGGCTCGCCGAGCGGCTCAACGTCCCGGCTCCGATCGTCTGCCAGCCGTACTACAACCTGCTGAACCGGCAGCCCGAGGTCGAGATCCTGCCGGCCTGCGGGCACTATGGGCTGGGTGTGGCGCCGTACAGCCCGGTGGCGCGCGGCGTACTCACCGGCAAGTATCTGCCCGGCGCACCGGCGCCCGAGGGCACCCGGGTAGCGCGCGGCGACCGCCGCATCCTGGAGACCGAATGGCGGCCCGAGTCGCTGGCGATCGCGCAGACGCTGCTCAGCCATGCGCAGCAGCGCGGCATCTCGCTGCTGCAGTTCGCCGTCGCCTGGGTGCTGGCCAATCAGCACGTCAGCTCGGTCATCGCCGGGCCCAAGTCGCTGACCCAGTTCGACGACTACTTCGGCGCGCTGGACTATGCGTGGAGCGATGAGGACGAGAAGCTGGTCGACTCGCTGGTCACACCCGGCCATGCGTCCACGCCCGGTTACCACGACCCGTCGTACCCGATCCGCGGCCGGCGCCGCTGAAACGGGGCTGCGCCTGCATGGACTTCTTCTCTTCGCTGCTGGAAGACCCGGTCTATCTGGAGATCGCGGTTCGACTGCTGCTGGCGCTCGGCATGGGCGCGCTGATCGGGCTGGAGCGCAGCTATCACGGCCGGCCCGCGGGCTTTCGCACGCACGCGCTGGTGTGCCTGTCGACGGCGCTGCTGATGCTGGTCACCGTCTACGAGACGCGCTGGTTCCACGCGCTGACGCTGGGCCGCGTGACGCTGGACCCGACGCGGATGGCGCAGGGCATCATGACCGGTATCGGCTTCCTCGGGGCCGGCACGATCATGAAGGAGGGCCTGTCGGTGCGCGGGCTGACCACCGCGGCGTCGATCTGGATCACGGCCGCGATCGGCGTCCTGGTCGGGATCGGCTTCTTCTTTCCGGCGGTGGTGTCGCTGCTGCTGACGCTGGGTACGCTGTCGCTGTTCCGCTGGATCGAGTCGCGGATGCCGGCGCAGTTCTATGCGCATTTCGCGGTCCGCTTCCGCCGCGGTGAGGCGATGACCGAGGCCGAGATGCGGCGCCTGATGACGGAGCAGGGCTTTACGATCGCCAATCTCAGCTACCGCCTGGACGCGGCCGACGATTTCTTCGAGTACCGGATGGTCATCCGCAGCAGCCGAGCTGACGACGTCGCGCGGCTGAACGCCGCGCTGGGCACGCTGACGTCGATTCGCGAATACCGGATCGCGCCGACCGGCGACTGAGCGTCGTTGCCGCGGGAGCGCGTTCGCCGGGCACTGCAGATGCGAGGGGCTGGGACGACATGTTTTCGTTCCAGGAGGTTCCCATGACCGATGATGCGCAAAAGCGTCCGGCCGAGCCGCATGCCTCGCAGGCGGAAGAGGTTGCCGACAAACACCGCCGCCTGCAGCAGGAGCAGGACGCGAAGGAAGACGGCGGGCAGGCGAAGAAGGGCGGCTCGAAGAACGAGGGCTCGAAGAACGAGGGCTCGAAGAGCGGTGGCTCGAAAGACGAAGGCTCCAAAGGCAAGGGCGGCGACAAGCATCAGGCGCCGCCGACCGATCCGCGCCACCATCCGACGCAGTTCGCGGAACAGCATCAAAGCAAGCCCGGCAGCGAGGCCGATCTCGACCCGGCGCCGCAGTTCCTCGCTCGCGGCTACGAAGGCAGCAACAAGCTGCGCGGGCGCGTCGCGCTGATCACCGGCGGTGATTCCGGCATCGGCCGCGCGGTGGCCGTGCTGTTCGCGCGCGAGGGGGCGCAGGTAGCGATCGTCTATCTCGAAGAGCACGAAGACGCCGAGGAGACGTGCCGCTGCGTCGAAGCCGAAGGCGGGCAGTGCCTGCTGCTAGCCGGCGACGTAGGCGACACGGCGTTCTGCGAGGAGGCCGTCCGGCGCACCGTCGACGAGTTCGGCCAGCTCGACGTTCTCGTCAACAATGCGGCGTTCCAGGAGCATGCGGCCTCGCTCGAGGACATCAGCGACGAGCAGCTGGAAGAGACGCTGCGCACGAACGTCCACGGCTATCTCCGGATGACGCGGGCGGCGCTGCCGCATCTGAAGGCGGGCGCGTCGATCATCAATACCGGTTCGGTGGTGGGGCTGATCGGCAGCGCCGAGCTGCTCGACTATTCGCTGACCAAGGGCGCGATCCATACCTTCACGAAGTCGCTGGCGCGCAATCTGCTCAAGCGCGGCATCCGCGTCAACGCGGTCGCGCCGGGTCCGGTCTGGACGCCGCTGAACCCGGCCGATCGGCCCGCCGACGAGGTGGCCCGCTTCGGCCAGAACAGCGACATGCGGCGCGCCGCCCAGCCGGAGGAACTGTCGCCGGCCTACGTGTTCCTGGCCTCGCCGATCTGCTCCGGCTATGTCAGCGGCATCGTGCTGCCGGTCACCGGCAGCGTCGGAGCAATCTGAACTGTGTTTCGATCTGAACTGTACCGGTACTCTGCCATGACAGTGTCGCTCTGAGAAGCGGCAATCGCATCGGTACAGCGATGCGAGACTTGGGCATATTCGTGGTTTCATCAGCCGCGGCGCGGACCACCTGTTCGCGCCGCTCCTTGCAAGGCGATGGCCATGGATCTGCACACTTCCCGGTACAGTGCCAATACACTTCTTTCGAGACGCGTGCGCGCGCTGCGCAGCTCGGCGATCCGCGACCTGCTGCACGACGCGCGGCGGCCCGGCATGCTGTCGCTGGCCGGCGGCCTGCCGGCACCCGATCTGTTCGACGTCGACGGCATCGAGCAGTCATTCGCGCAGGTCATGCGCGAGGCGCCGCGCCAGGCGCTGCAATACGGCACCACGGAGGGCCAGCCGGCGCTGCGCGAGTCGCTGGCCGCGCTGATGGCGCAGCGCGGCGCGACGGTGAACGCCGATGATCTGGTCGTCACCAGCGGCTCGCAGCAGGCGATCGATCTGCTGGCTCGTGCCTTGGTGGATCCCGGCGACCGGGTGGCGCTTGAGCGGCCCAGCTACCTGGCGGCGCTGCAGGCCTTCGCGCTGAGCGAGGCGCAGTTCGTGACGGTGCCGGCCGACGCCGGCGGTGCCTGCGTGGAGCAGCTGTTCGAGTCGAGCGCGCCGCCGCCGAAGCTGGTCTACCTGGTGAGCAATTTCGCCAATCCGACCGGCGCGACGCTGACGCTGGCCCGCCGCCGCGCGCTGCTCGAATGGGCGCTGCGCCGCGGTGTGTTCATCGTCGAGGATGATCCGTACGGCGAGCTGCGCCTCGACGGGGTGGCGCCGCCGCCGCTGATCGCGCTGGCCCGCGAGCTGCCGGGCGCCGAGTCGTGGTGCGGCTACGTATCGACGCTGTCGAAGATCGTCTCGCCGGGGCTGCGCATCGGCTTCGCCGTGCTGCCGGGCTGGCTGCGGGAAGCGGTGGTGCGTGCCAAGCAGGCGCTGGATCTGCACACCGCGTCGCTGGCCCAGGAAGTCGCTGACCGCTATCTGCGCTCGGGCCGCCTGCCGGCGCGGCTGCGGCTGACCTGCGAGGTCTACCGCGAGCGCCGCGATGCGCTGTGCGCCGCGCTGGCCGGCGTTCTCGGCGGCCGCCTGCAGTTCCGGCGGCCCGATGGCGGCATGTTCGTCTGGGCGCGCTTCACCGACGGTACCGATGCCGAGGCGCTGCTGCCGCTGGCGCGCGAGCAAGGAGTCATCTTCGTGCCGGGCGCGGCCTTCTACGACGGCGAGCCGGACCGCGCGGCGCTGCGGCTGAGCTTCGCCACGCTGGAGCCTGCGCAACTGGCCGCCGCCGTCGAGCGCCTGGCGGCTGCATATCGGTTATCGTCAGGGTTTGCCGCGCCGCAATTGCGTTCGGCCTGAGATCGGGGCAAGGCCCCATCCCGGGCGGCGGCGGGCGCTTCGACCGAGCGAGGATGGAATGAAACGTCGACAGTGGTTGCTGCTGGGTGCCATGACCGCCTTGACCGCCTGCGCCGACACCGGCCCGCGGCGCGGCCCGGGCCGCGACGACGGCGGCTGGGGCGGCCGGCCGGGCCGGCCAGGCGGGCCGGACTACCAGGGCGGCCCGGGAGGCCCCGGCGGCCCCGGACGTCCCGGCGTCGGCTTCGGGCCCGGTTTCGTGCGCGGCGGCGTCCTGCGCATCACCGGCACTGTCGGCTATCACCAGCGCATCATGCTGCCGCCGACCTCGGTGATGGTCGTGCGCGTGTTCGATATGACCCATGGCGAGCAGGCCGCGAACATGATCGGCGAGCGCTTCATTCCGGTGGAGCGGCGCGCGCCGCCGCTGCCGTTCCAGCTCGACATCGATTCGCGCCGCATCCTGGAGCCGCAGCTTGCCCAGCTGGTGATCATGGCCGAGCTCATCGTCGAGGGCCGCACGCGCTTCGCCAGCGCCCGCTATCCGGTGCTGACCGGGCGCGCGGGGACGCATGTCGACATGGTCCTGATGCCGGTGTCGCAGCCGGTGGACTAGGCGCCGCCCGGGTCTCCGATCAGCCTTCGACGCGGCCGAGCAGCAGGTACTCCATCAGCGCCTTCTGCACGTGCAGCCGGTTCTCGGCCTCGTCCCAGACGACCGACTGCGGACCGTCGATGACCTCGGCGGTCACCTCTTCGCCGCGGTGCGCCGGCAGGCAGTGCATGAACAGCGCGTCGGCGCGCGCCACGCGCATCATGTCGGCGTCCACGCACCAGTCGGCGAAGGCTTCGCGGCGTTCCTCGTTCTCGTCCTCGAAGCCCATGCTGGTCCACACGTCGGTCGTGACCAGGTCGGCGCCGGCGCAGGCCTGCATCGGGTCGTCGAACTGCTCGAAGTGGCCGGTGCCGAACAGCCCGGCGCGTTCGGGTTCGATCTCGTAACCCGGCGGCGTCGACACGTGCACGTTGAAGTCGAGCAGTTCGGCGGCCTGCAGCCAGGTGTTGCAGACGTTGTTCGAATCACCGATCCAGGCCACTGTCTTGCCGGTGATCGAACCGCGATGCTCGATGAAGGTGAAGATGTCGGCCAGGATCTGGCACGGGTGGTATTCGTTGGTCAACCCGTTGATCACCGGCACGCGCGAATTGGCAGCGAAGCGCTCGATGATCGTCTGCTCGAAGGTGCGGATCATGACCATGTCGCACATGCGCGAGATGACCTGCGCCGCATCCTCGACCGGCTCGCCGCGGCCGAGCTGCGAATCGCGCGTGTTCAGATAGATCGCGCTGGCGCCGAGCTGCTGCGCGCCGGCCTCGAACGACAGCCGGGTCCGCGTGCTGGCCTTCTCGAAGATCATGACCAGCGTGCGGTCGGTCAGCGGCCGGTAGGTCTCGTAGCGCTTGAAGCGCTGCTTGATCACCCGGGCACGCTCGAACAGGTAGTTGATTTCGTCGCGGGTGAAGTCCTTGAACTGCAGGAAATGCTTGATTTGCATGGCTTGCTGGCGCGCACGCGGCGCGCCCCTGGGCTGTGCCGGCGGCGGGATTGCGATGCCGGCGTGAATACTATGTGCGCTGGCGCTACGCGAGGAAATCGCGAATCATCGGCACCAGCGTCGCCACGAGCTGCTCGCTGTGCTCGTCGCGGAAGATCAGCGGCGGCAGCAGACGGACGACGCTGTCGGCCGTGACGTTCAGCACCAGTCCGGCGTCGAGCCCGCGCTGCGCCAGCACGCCGCACGGGCGGTCGAGCTCGATGCCTATCATCAGGCCCTGGCCGCGCACTTCGACGAAGCCTGGCGTGCCGGACAACTGCCGGCTCAGTTCGTCGATGATGCGCGTGCCTTGGCGGGCCGCATTGTCGAGCAGCCCTTCCTCCTCCATCGTGGCCAGCGTCACCAGGCCCGCGCGCATCGCGAGCGGATTGCCGCCGAAGGTGGTGCCGTGCGTGCCGGGCTGGAACACCTCGGCGGCGGCGCCGTGCGCCACCACGGCGCCGATCGGCACGCCGGAAGCCAGGCCCTTGGCCAGCGGCATCACGTCGGGCCGGATGTCGGCCCACTGGTGCGCGAACCACTTGCCGGTGCGGCCGGTGCCGCATTGCACCTCGTCGATCATCATCAGCCAGCCGCGCTCATCGCACAAGCGGCGCACTTCGCGCAGGTATTCGATGCGCGCCGGCTGGATGCCGCCTTCGCCCTGAATGGCCTCGACGAAGACGGCGACCACGTTCGGGCGTTCGACCGCGATGCGCCGCAGCGCGGCGCTGTCGTTGAGCGGTACCCGCACGAAGCCTTCGACCAGCGGCTCGAAGCCTTTCTGGACCTTCGCATTGCCGGTGGCCGACAGCGTCGCGATCGAGCGTCCGTGGAAGGCCTTTTCGTAGACGACGATTTCGGGCCGATCGATGCCGCGCTGGTGGCCGTACTTGCGAGCGATCTTGATCGCCGCTTCGTTCGCCTCCAGTCCGCTGTTGCAGAAGAAGGCGTTCGTCATGCCCGACAAGTCGACCAGCCGCTGGCCGAGCTGCGTCTGCAGCGGCACCTCGAACAGGTTCGAAGAGTGGATCAGCCGAGCGACCTGCTCGCGCAGCGCGGCGACCAGCTTCGGATGGTTGTGGCCCAGCGTATTGACCGCGATGCCGGCCAGGCAGTCGAGGTAGCGCTTGCCGTCGGTGTCGTACAGCCAGGGACCTTCGCCATGCGTGAAGGCGACCGGCAGCCGGCCATAGGTGTTCATCAAAGGTTGCGTCGCGGCCATCGTCAGCGTTTCCTCGTTGAAATACGAACGGCGGCTCCGTTCGCCCCGCACCGGGGGTGCATCGGTGACCGCCGTTTGAAGATCACTACTAATTGCTTGAATTGTAGGGGAAAGTCGTTTTGCGTCCAACGCGTGGTAAAGGGCGGCCGCTATAATCCCGCCTTTGTCCCGAGTCCGTCTCGGCTCACCCAGATGCGTGACGCGGCTGCCGCCGATTCCGGGAAGGCCGCACTGTGAGCAGGCGTCGATGATCGAGCCCCCCGTCGTCAAATCGTTCGTGATCCTCGGAGAAACGAAAGGGGGCCGCTCGTTTCGTCCGAGCGACTGGGCCGAACGGCTTTGCGGCGTGATGGCCGGCTTCCGCCCCGGGGGCGCCGGCGGTGCGCAGGCGCACCTGTCCTATTCCCCGTACGTGATGCCGGGCGTGCGCGAGGGCGTGAAATGCGTCAGCGTCGACGCGCGGCTTTATCAGCTGGAACCCCTCGCTTACAAGTTCGTTGCCAATTTTGCCCAGGATAACGATCTGCGGGTGATAGAAACGGACTGATCACCTCGCGCGAGGCTCACCGGCGCCGTTTTTGACGCCGCAGGCCGCCGACCGGCGTCCCGACCGCCGGCTGAACTCCCGTGCAAGGTGAGAAGTCGTAGCTAAGTTGCTGCGGTTGAAGGGTTTTTTTAAGATTTTTGTTGCCGAAGACAATTTGTCGTGGTTAGATTTCCAGAAGATGACATTGGGACGGTGTCCCACCACGCCAGGGGAGCGGTGATGACTGAGACGCGTGACCGCAGGCCGGAGTACCGGGTGGCCGTCTTCGGCCTCGCAACCCGGTTGCAGCGCCTGCTAGAGATCGTGCTGCGCCACGCCCGGCACAATCGCTATCGCTATTCGCTGTCCACTACCCGCGGCCCGGGCGATTTCGACATCGCGCTGGTCGACATGACGGCCGCCGGCGGCCCCGAGACGGCAAGCACGCTGGTCGGCATGCTGGAAGACGCCGCCGTCATCAAGGTGGGGCGGCGCAGCGATCCGACGCGTGTGCGCGACGATCTGCTGCAGACGGCCTTCGTCGCGCAGGTGCTGCACGCGCTGAACCGCGTCGCCGACGAGCAGGCCGGTAAGCGCCGGCTGGCCAGCGAGCGCGCGGCCGTGGCGGCGGGCTTGATGGTCAGCGAAGCGGGCGGCAGCCACCGGCGGCCGCGTGCGCTGATCGTCGATGACAGTCCGACGGTGCGGCGGCAGCTGGTGCTGGCGCTGCATCAGATCGGTGTCGACAGCGAGGCGGTGGGCAGCGCACGCGAGGCGCTGGATGTGCTGTCGATGCGCCGCTACGAGCTGGTGCTGGCCGACGTGGTGATGCCGGACATGGACGGCTACAAGCTCACGCGCGCCGTCCGGCGTGATCGCGGCCTGCGCGACGTGCCGGTGATCATCCTGACCAGCCGTTCGTCGCCGTTCGATCTGCTGCGCGGGGCGCTGGCTGGCTGCAGCAGCTATCTGGTGAAGCCGGTGTCGATGCAGTCGCTGCGCGAGACGGTGCAGCGCAATCTGCGCAAGCGCGCGCAGCGGCGCGGGGCAGGGGAGCAGCTCAGCTACGCCTGACGGGGCCGGCGTTCAGCCGG
>JBFWXS010000076.1:18061-19826 GCA_050187175.1 Burkholderiaceae bacterium | reverse complement strand
GTGCCGGCGCCCGGCCGGTTCATGACCGCCACCGAGCCGCCGAGCGCCGCAGCGAACGGCTTGGCGAACAGCCGGCCGATCAGGTCGGTGCCGCCGCCGGGGCCGAAGGGCACGACCAGCGAAACGGGGCCGGAGGGGTAGGCGGGCTGCTGGGCCAGCGAGGGGAGTGCCTGAATCGACAGCGCTGCGATGAAGGCAAAGCGGAGCAAGCGACCTGGCCGCATGGCGAATATCCCTTGACGGTGTTGGCGATGAAATTTTGTATGACAATAATACTGAAATACATTTTTATCGGCAACTTGGAACGAGGCACACTTCGGGTTTCGCGGGCAGAAAATCGCTCCTCGGCCCGATCGGAGAGCCAACCTTGACCTATTCGCTGAAAGTCTCCTCCGCCCCCACGCTGCGCGAGCAGGTGGTCGCCCGACTGCGCGAGGCGATCGCACGCGGGCACTTCGCGCCCGGCCAGCGGCTCAGGGAGCGCGTGCTGTGCGAAATGACGGGCGTTTCCCGCACCTCGCTGCGCGAGGCCCTGCGCGAACTGGAGAGCGAAGGGCTGATCATGTCGGTTCCCAATCGCGGCATCATGGTGTCCCCGATCGACCTGGAGCTGGCGCGCTCGACTTTCGAGCTGCGCGGATCCCTGGAAGCGCTGGCGGTCGACCTGTTCGTGCAGCGCGCTGGCGAGCGCGAGGTCGCCGCGCTGGCGCGCGCCTTCGAAGCGATGCAGCAGGCCTACCGCAGCGGCGATTCCGCGGCGATCATCGCCAGCAAGAGTGCTTTCTACGACGCGATCCTGGACGGCGCAGCCAATCCGCTGCTCAGGCCCATCCTCAAGAGCATCCATGTACGCGTCTCGCAGCTGCGCTCGGCCTCGCTGAACCGACCTTCGCGCCCGGCCGAGTCGCTGCGCGAGTTCGCTGCCCTGTCCGACGCGATGCAGCGCCGCGACGCTGCTGCGGCGAACGAGGCTTGCCGCGTGCATGTGGCCAATGCCGCCGAAGCCGCCTTGGCGGGCCTGGCGGAACAGGCGCGTCGGACCTCTCGCGAGACTAGCCTGACTGATGAGGCTGTCCCCACGACGATCGACTAGCCTCCTGTCGCGCAAGCAGCGCCTTCCAGAGAAGGACGCCGTGCCGCCGAACCTCGGCCGCGCCGGTGTTGGCGCGCTTCGCGAGCTTGCATGGCATCATGGCGGCACATGCTTCCGAACTTCCCGACTCTGCTGACCTGGCTGCGGGTCCTCGCCATCCCCTTGCTGGTCGGCGTGTTCTATCTGCCGGTGGCGCCGGTCACGCAGAACATCCTCGCGACGGCGCTGTTCGTCGGCGCTGCGCTCACCGACTGGTTCGACGGCTGGCTGGCGCGGCGCCTGGGCCAGACCTCCGCCTTCGGCGCCTTCCTGGATCCCGTGGCCGACAAGCTGATCGTCTGCGTGGCGCTGGTCATGCTGGTCCATCTCGGCCGCGTCGATCCGGTCGTCGCGGCCATCATCGTCGGTCGCGAGCTGACGATCTCCGCGCTGCGCGAATGGATGGCGCAGATGGGCGCGCGCACCAGCGTGGCGGTCCATTCGATCGGCAAGTTCAAGACCGCGGCGCAACTGGTCTCGATCCCGCTGCTGCTGTATGACCGGCCGCTGTTCGGCCTCATCGATTGCCGGCTGCTGGGCACCTGGCTCATCTACGCGGCTGCCGTGCTCACCGTCTGGTCGATGCTGTACTACCTGCGGCGCGCCTGGCCGTATATGCGTGGTTCGGCCTGA
>JBFWXS010000076.1:11081-17961 GCA_050187175.1 Burkholderiaceae bacterium | reverse complement strand
GCTGTTCGGCCTCATCGATTGCCGGCTGCTGGGCACCTGGCTCATCTACGCGGCTGCCGTGCTCACCGTCTGGTCGATGCTGTACTACCTGCGGCGCGCCTGGCCGTATATGCGTGGTTCGGCCTGATGTGCGATTCGGCCTGAGGTGCGATTCGGCTTGAGGTGCGGCTTGATCCGAGGGGCCCTTTGATCTGAAGGGGTTCACCCCGGCGGCCCACTTGCTGACCGGCCGGCGCGGACCCGGGCATTTCCTTCGAGTCCTGCGCATCCCGTCGTGCTTGTCGCGCGCCCTCCGCGCGCACCTTCAGCGTCGCGCGCACCTTCAGCGCTTATCTCCGGCGCTTATCTCCGGCGCTTATCTCCGGGGCGTATCTCTAGCGCGTGTTCCGTACTCATGTTCCGCGCTCATATTCCGTGCGCATGCTCAGTGCACGTCGCCGCCTCTGCCGCCTCTGCCGCATCTTTCGCGCATTCCGCGGTCCTTCCGCGCCTCCTCCGCAGTTCGCGCGCTGTAGGGCGAGCCGACTGAAAATCTGTGACAGAGCGGCTCTGTCGTATCGGCTACCTTCGCACGGATCAGGAGGCACCGATATCAATGCAGACGCCCTGGCTCAATGCCTATCCCCCCGGTATCCGCTGGGACGCCGAACTGGCGCAATTCCCGCTGTCCGAGCTGCTTGCCAGCGCGGTGCGGCGTTGGCCGGAGCGGCCCGCCATCGACTTCATGGGCCGCAAGCTCAGCTTCAGCGAACTTGACGCGCTGGTCGATCGCGCGGCGGTGGGCCTGCAGCAGCTCGGCGTCGCGCCCGGCGTGCACGTCGGCTTGTTCCTGCCGAATGCTCCTCAATACATCATCGCCTTCTTCGCGATCCTGCGAGCGGGCGGCGTCGTGGTCAACTACTCGCCGCTGGATGCCGGCGCGGTCCTCGCTCACAAGATCGAAGACAGCCGGACCGACCTCGTCATCACGCTGGACCTGGCCTCGCTGTATCCGCAGATGCACCGTCTGCTGAACCGCTCGCGGCTCAAGACCATCGTCGTCGGCTCGCTTGGCGAGTTCGGCGCCGCCCCGGGAGCGGTGCAGGCGAAGCTGCGGCAGGACGGTCAGCTGGCCGACGTCGCCTTCGGCGAACAGGTCCGCTCGTTCGAGCAGCTGCTCGACAATGCCGGCGGCCTGGTACCGCCCGCGGTCGCCGACCTGTCCGTGGCGCTGGCCATCCTGCAGTACACCGGCGGAACCACCGGGCTGCCGAAGGGCGCCATGCTGACGCATGCGAACCTCAGCGCCGCCGTCAGCCAGCTGGGGCTGACGTATGCCGGCGGCGGCGGCCTGCTGAACGCCGACGGCACCGAGAGCCTGCTGGTCGCATTGCCGCTGTTCCACATCTACGCGCTCGTCTGCTGCATGCTGTTTCCGATGTGGCTGGGCGCGGAGATGGTGCTGGTCGTCAAGTTCGATGCCGCCGCCGCGATGCGCGAGATCCACGAGCGCCGCATCAGCTGCTTCCCCGGCGTGCCGACCATGTTCACCGCCATCGTCGCGCATCCCGACGTCGAGCGCTTCGATCTGCGCTCGCTGAAGGTATGCACGTCGGGCGGAGCGCCGCTGCCCGTCGAGCTGCTGCAGCGCTTCATGAGCCTCACCGGCTGCAAGCTGACCGAGGGCTGGGGCATGACCGAAACCTCGTCGGTCGGAACCTTCACGCCCATGTTCGGCGAACCGCGGCCCGGCTCCTGTGGCGTGCCGCAGATCAACGTGGCGATCAAGTTCCTCGATGTCGACGATCCGACCCGGACGCTGCCGCCGGGCGAGCGCGGCGAGATCGCGATTGCAGGACCCAACGTGCTGCAGGGCTACTGGAACAGCTCGCACCCCGCGAACGAGGTGTTCACCGCGGACGGCTTCTTCCGTACCGGCGACGTCGGATGCATGGACACGGAAGGCTACATCTACATCGTCGATCGGACGAAGGACATGCTGCTCTGCGGCGGCTTCAACGTCTACCCGCGCGTCATCGAAGAGGCGATCTACGCCCATTCCGCCGTCGAAGAGGTGCTGGTCATCGGCATAGCCGATGCCTACCGCGGCCAGTCGCCCAAGGCCTACATCAAGCTGCGGACCGGCAGCGGCGCGTTCACGCTGGACGAACTCAAGGATTTCCTGCGGGACAAGCTCGGCAAGCACGAGATGGTGCAGGCGCTCGAGTTCCGCGAGGCCTTGCCCAAGACGCCGGTCGGGAAGCTGTCCAAGCGGATGCTGCTCGACGAGCTGGCAGCACGCGAATCGATCTGACCCGACACGGAGAATCAAGCAATGGCCGTTTCTTTCGCCAAATCAATGATGGCACCGTTCAGCCGTACCCTGGAGGAAGGCCGGCCGTCGAAGCTGCTGGTCGCGCTGGAAGGGCGGGCCGTTCTCGAATGGCTGTCCGTCCCCTGGGCGCTGCCGCTGCTGAACCACTACGTGCCGCGCGGTGATGGCCATGCGGTGCTGGTGCTGCCCGGCCTGCTGGCCGGCGACGGATCGACGGCGCCGCTGCGCCGTTTCCTGCGGCTGAAGGGCTATGACGCCCATGGCTGGGAGCAGGGCAGGAACTTCGGGCCGCGGCCCGGCGTGCGCGCACAGGCCGAAGCGCAGCTCGATCGGCTGCATCGCGAGTCAGGCCGCAAGGTCAGCCTGATCGGCTGGAGCCTGGGGGGTATCTTCGCGCGCGAGATCGCGCGCGCCTTTCCGGATCAGGTCCGGCAGGTGATCACGCTGGGCAGTCCGCTGTACGGAGACCCTGCTCAGACCAATGCCTGGGATGTCTACCGGATCGTCAGCGATTCGGACACCGAGGACAGGCGCGGCGACGAAGCGCCGCCGGTGCCCACCACGTCGATCTACTCGCGCGGCGACAGCGTCGTCGGCTGGGGTTGTTCCGTCGAGCGGTCGGGGCCGATGACCGACAACATCGAGATCAACTCCGCGACACACATGGGATTAGGCGCCAATCCGCTGGTCTGGTACGCGGTCGGCGACCGGCTGGCGCAAGCCGAGAACCACTGGCAGCATTTCGATGCCAGCGGCTTGCGGCGGGTATTGTTCCCCTTCCGTGCGCCCGAGCGCCACTGATCCGCGCCGAGGCCAGCATGGACCACCTGAGCGGCATGGATGCCGTGTTCCTGCACGCGGAGTCGGCCGAGCAACCGATGCATGTCGGCTGCCTGAACGTGCTGCAGCTGCCTGACGGCTACGAGGGCGACTTCTTCGAGGACGTCAAGGCCTTCATGGCGCGCCGTATCCATCTGGCGCCGCTGTTCACGCGCAAGCTGGCGCTGATGCCCTTCGATCTGTCGAATCCGGTCTGGGTCGAGGACGAGGACATCGATCTCGAACACCATGTCCGCCATGTGACGCTGCCCAAACCCGGCAGCAACCGCCAGCTGCAGCAGGCCATCGGGCGGCAGCACTCGATGCTGCTCGACCGCAGCCGGCCCTTGTGGGAGATCGTCATCATCGACGGCTTGAAGAGCGGCGAAGTGGCGATGTACGCGAAGCTGCATCACGCCGGCATGGACGGCAAGGCCGGCATGGCCGTCGCACATGCGATCTTCGACCTGACGTCCGAGGGACGGCAGATCAAACCGCCGCGCCAGAAGCTGCGGCGCAACCGCTACCAGCTCGGCATGGCCGAGCTGGCGACGGCAGCGCTGCGCAATACCGGCCAGCAATACATCAAGCTGCTGCGGATGATGCCGGAGATGCTGCGTGCAGCGCGCCGTCTGGTACCGGACAGCATTGCGCCGACCAACTTCCCGTGGACCTTCGACAAGCTGATGGAGCTGGTCTCGCCGCGCACGCCGCTGAACGTGGCGATCACCAACCAGCGCAGCTTCGCCGGCCGGACCGTGCCGGTGGCCGAGATCAAGGAGATAGCGGCACTAAGCGGCGCGTCGTTCAACGACGTCGTCATGGCGACTGTTTCCGGTGCTCTGCGCCGCTATCTGAGCGCGAGCGAGGAACTGCCCGACAGGGCGCTCACTGCCGCGGTGCCCGTCAGCCTGCGCAAGGAAGGCGATACATCGAACAACAACCAGGTCGGCATGCTGCTGATGGATCTGGCCACGAACGAACCGGATTCGATCGAACGCCTGCTGAGAATCCGCGCGTCGACCGAACCGCGCAAGAACACCATGGATCAGGTCCGCTCGGCGATTCCGATGGACTTCCCCATGTTCGCGGCGCCGTGGCTGGTGTCCGGGCTCAGCTCGCTGTACGGCCGCTCGCGCATCGCCGAATGGATGCCTCCTCCCGCCAATCTGGTCATCTCGAACGTTCCGGGACCGCAGTTCCAGCTGTACTTCGCAGGCGCGAAGGTGCTGAGCTACTACCCGGTCTCCATCGTCACGCACGGCATGGCGCTGAACGTGACGGTGAGCAGCTACAACGGCCGCCTCGACTACGGGCTGATCGCGTGCCGCAAGGCCGTTCCCGACCTGAACGAACTCGGCGACCATCTGCTGGCCGAGCATCTGCTGCTGCTGGAGCAGGTGCGCCAGCGGGCAGCCTCGACGCCGGCGCCGCAGCGCGGCGACGATCCCGACGCCGAGCCGGCGATTGAATCCGGGGCCAATCCGACGGCCAACCGGGTGCTGGATACGGCGCTCGATACGGCGGCCCATGCAGTCGGTGCAGCGGTCGATGCGGCGACCTCTCTCGCCGCCTCCGCTCTGTCCGGCGCGTCGTCCGCCGTACCGTCCGCCGCGTTGTCCGCCGCGCCTTCCGCGACACCGCTGACCATGCCGCTCGCTATGCCAGTTGCTGTGCCGGACGCCGTGCCGGGTGGTATGCCGGGTGCTGTGCCGGACGGCACATCGCCGACCATGGCCAAGGGTCCGGCCGCCGGCGGTGCCGTCGATCCTACCTCGAATGCAAAGCGCGCCAATGCGTCGACCCGACCCGCTGCGCGCAGCAGGCGCAGGGCCTCGGATCCGGCCCAGGATCAGGCGCCGAAGCAGGCGGCCAAGCAGGCAGCCAAGCAGCCGCCCAAGCCGGCGCCAAACCGGGCCCCGAACCAGGCGCCCAGGCAGGCCAGTAGTGCGCGAAACGGCGGCCCAGCCTCGCCCGGCCGCGGCCGGCCCCCGAACCGATCCGAACATTGACGGAAGCGGTGGCCGTCGACGCCCGTCCGTGCCCAGGCAAAGCAGCAGCGAGGAGCGCATGAGCTTGCTGTCGCCTTCATCGCCGGGGGGGCTCGGCCGCAACCGCCAAGCATCGCTGTGAAGCCCGCTGGAGAATGAAAGTGGAGCAGTTCGCGCATCTCGACGCTACCGCGCAGGCGCAGTTGGTCCGTCGCGGAGAAGTCTCGCCGCTCGAGCTCGTCGATGCAGCCATCGCCTGCATCGAGCGGTTCGACGATCAGATCAACGCCGTCGTCCACCGGCAGTTCGAGCAGGCGCGGCAGCGCGCGCGCGGCAGGCTTCCGGACGGGCCGTTCCGCGGCGTGCCGTTCCTGCTGAAGGATCTCGCCGGCGGCGCCCAGGCAGGCGAGCCCTTGACGTACGGCTGCCGGCTCGGAGTCGGCCACGTGGCAAGGATAGACACCGAGCTCGTTCGCCGCTATCACGCTGCCGGCCTGATAGTGCTGGGCCGCACCAACACCCCCGAGTTCGGCTTGACGCCGACGACCGAATCACGTTTGTTCGGCGCCTGCCGTACGCCATGGAGCGTCCGGCATTCGGCGGGCGGCTCCAGCGGCGGCGCAGCGGCCGCCGTCGCCGCGCGCCTGGTGCCGTTCGCGCACGCCAGCGACATAGGCGGCTCGATCCGGATTCCGGCGTCGGCCTGCGGCGTCTTCGGATTGAAGCCGTCGCGCGCGCGCAATCCGGTCGGTCCGCTGCTGGGCGAGGGCACTGGCGGGCTGCCGGCCGAGCACTGCTGCTCGATCTCGGTGCGCGACAGTGCGGCCTTGCTCGATGCCACGTCGGCGCCGGACCACGGCGCGCCGTATGTCGCGCCTGCGAAGGTGCGACCGTATGTAGACGAACTGCGGGCGCCCCATCAGCGGCTGCGCATCGGCGTCATGCGTCGTTCGCTGACCGGCATCGACGCAGATCCCGACTGCCTGGCCGCTGTCGAAGCGGCCGTATCGCTTTGCCGTGAACTGGGCCACGACGTTCGCGACGAGTCGCCGCAGATCAGCGCGCTGCCGGCTGTGACCGACGCCTTCGGCAAGATCTTCGCCGTGTCGGCGGCGCTTCATCTGGCTTCACTGGAAGCGGCGGTCGGACGGCGGGCGGCCGACGGCGAGCTCGAACCGATGACGCGCGCCGTCGTCGAGCTGAGCCGGCACGTATCCGCCACCGACTACGTGCAGGCGCAGCGTACGCTGCACCGGATGTCGCGCGAGATGGCGGCGTTCTTCGACGAGCACGACCTGGTGCTCAGCCCGACGATGGCTGTTCCGCCGGCGCCGATCGGAGCCCTGGTCTTCGAGCCGGCCGACGACATCGACACCTTCTTTGCGCGCTGCGCACCGTATGGCTGCTTCACGGCGGTCTTCAACGCGACCGGCCAGCCCGCGATGAGCGTCCCCTTGCACTGGAACGCCGCCGGATTGCCGATCGGCGTCCAGTTCGCAGCGAGGCTGGGCGACGAAGGCACGCTGTTCCGGCTGGCCGCCGAGCTCGAGCGAGCCCGGCCGTGGGCCGGCTGCCGGCCGCCGATCAGCCAATGAGCCAACGAGCCAACGAGCCAACGAGCCAACGGGGCAACGGGGCAATGAGCCGACGAACCAACGACCCGGGCATCCACCCGGCGACTGCAGCGATCTTCATCAGGAACCGCCAATGACACGCACCGTACAACAACTATTCGATCTGAAGGGAAAGGTCGCTC
>JBFWXS010000076.1:0-10981 GCA_050187175.1 Burkholderiaceae bacterium | reverse complement strand
CAACGGGGCAATGAGCCGACGAACCAACGACCCGGGCATCCACCCGGCGACTGCAGCGATCTTCATCAGGAACCGCCAATGACACGCACCGTACAACAACTATTCGATCTGAAGGGAAAGGTCGCTCTCGTCACCGGCGGTTCCCGCGGGCTCGGCCTGCAGATGGCGCAGGCGCTGGGCGAAGCGGGGGCGCAGGTCATCGTCAGCTCACGCAAGGCCGAGGATCTGGAGCAGGCGGCGTCGCTGCTGCGCTCGCAGGGCATCGATGCAAGCTGGATCGTCGCCGACTGCGCCGACGAGGGCGACACGCGCCGCCTGGCCGAGCAGGCACTGCAGCGCGCGGGCAGGATCGACGTGCTGGTCAACAACGCGGGCGCTACCTGGGGCGCGCCGGCGGAGGAGCATCCGGTGTCCGCCTGGGACAGGGTGATGAACCTCAACGTCCGCGGCTACTTCGTCCTGTCGCAGGAGGTGGCGCGCCGCTGCATGATCCCGCGGCGCGCCGGGCGGATCATCAACATCGCCTCGATCGCAGGGCTGAACGGCAACGCGCCCAGCATCCGAATGCTTGCCTACAACACCTCGAAGGCCGCGGTCATCGGGTTCACGAAGACGCTGGCTGCCGAATGGGGCGCCTACGGCATCAACGTCAACTGCATCTGCCCGGGCTTCATCCTGACCAGGCTCACGCAGGGCCTGATCGATCGCGTCGGCGAGCAGACGCTGGCCGCGCTGGCACCGCTGCGCAGGCTCGGCGACGACGAGGACCTGAAGGGAGCCGCCCTGCTGTACGCGAGCGACGCGGGCAAGCACATCACCGGTCAGTGGATCGCCATCGATGGCGGCATGAGCGTCGTCACGCCCGGCTGACCGCACCCGCATCTCCCGCAGGAAAACGCCAATGAACGCCCCTCTGCCGCGCGCCGACGTCACGCTCGAAGACAAATTCAGGATCCAGGAAGGCCACATCTATCTGACCGGCACGCAGGCGCTGACCCGGCTGCCGATCCAGCAGGCCTTGCGCGACAAGGCGGCCGGCCTGAACACCGGCGGTTTCATCTCCGGCTACCGCGGGTCGCCGCTGGGCCGCTATGACATGGAGCTGTGGGCGCAGCAGTCGCTGCTGCAGGCTCACAACATCCAGTTCATGCCAGGCGTCAACGAGGATCTGGCCGCCACTGCCGTCTGGGGCTCGCAATACGTCGGTGTACTGCCGGGCGCCAAGGTCGACGGCGTGTTCGGCATCTGGTACGGCAAGGGGCCCGGCGTGGACCGCAGCGCCGACGCGATGCGCCATCTGGCCTGTGCCGGCACCAGCAAGCTGGGCGGCCTGCTGGCCATCGCCGGCGACGACCACGGCGTCAAGTCCTCGTCGGTCTACAACTTCTCGGACCCGATCTTCATCGCGGCCGGCATGCCGCTGCTGTATCCGTCGAATACGCAGGAGCTGCTGGACCTGGGCCTGCACGGCCTCGCGATGAGCCGCTTCTCGGGCTGTGCGGTCGGCTTCAAGGTGCACAACGATGTCGTGGAGGGCGGTGGGTCGATCTACGTGGCGCCCGATTCGCCGGCCATCGTCGTGCCCGAGCTGTCGGTCGCGGCGCATCTGGGGCCGCAGGGGCTGAACATCCGCGGCTTCGATCTCCCGCTGATCGGCGAGGAACGGCTGGTCAACCACAGGCTGCCCGCCGCGCTGAGCTATGCGCGTGCCAACCGGCTGAACCATCTGGCAGTCGACGGCCCTAACGCGCGCCTTGGCATCCTGTCGGCCGGCAAGTCGTACCAGGACGTGATGCAGGCGCTGTCCGAGATGGGGCTCAACGAAGCGCGCTGCCGCGAGCTGGGCGTGCGCGTCGGCAAGGTCGGCCTGATCTGGCCGCTGGATCCGGTCTTCGTCAATGAGTTCGCGCAGGGCCTGGAGGCGATCCTGGTCGTCGAGGAGAAGCGCGGCATTCTCGAGGATCAGCTGAAGACCTGCCTGTACGATCTGCCGCTGGCCCGCAAGCCGCGCGTCGCCGGCAAGTATCAGGATGCGGCCGCGTTCGCCCCGGAGCGCGGCGAGGTCAATCTGCAGGGCTGGGGCGAGCTGTCGCCGACGCAGATCATGCATGCGATCCGCGCCCAGCTGCGCCGCATCCACCCCGATCTGCCCGACATGACATTGCCGTCGGCGGGCATCAAGCTGCCCGGGCTGCCCGATCCGGCCTCGCCGAACCGCAATCCCGGCTTCTGCTCGGGCTGTCCGCACAACCGGTCCACGAAGGTGCCGGACGGCTCGCGTGCGATGGTCGGCATCGGCTGCCATGGCATGGCGGTCTACAACGATCCGGTGAAGACGCCACCCATGTTCGCCCAGATGGGCGCCGAGGGCATGCAGTGGCTGGGCCAGCGCCATTTCACGAACGAGCGGCACGTGTTCGCCAACATCGGCGACGGCACCTACTTCCACTCCGGCTTCCTGGCGATCCGCCAATCGCTGGCGGCCAAGGCCAACATCACGTACAAGATCCTGGTCAACGGCTTCGTGTCGATGACCGGCGGCCAGCCCATCGACGGCGAGCTGTCCGTACGGCAGATCGTGACCGAACTGCAGGCCGAGGGCGCGCAGCACATCTTCGTGCTCACCGACGATCCGGACAAGCATCCGGCAGGCAGCCTGCCGGGGGGCGTGCCGACGCTGCACCGCTCCGAGCTCGAAGCGGTCATGCTGCGATGCCGGGAGCTCGAAGGCGTCTCGATCATCGTCTACGACCAGCCGTGCGCGACGGAGCGCCGGCGGCTGCGCAAGCGCGGCAAGTGGGCCGATCCGCCGAAGCGCACGTTCATCAACCCGGCGGTCTGCGAAGGCTGCGGCGACTGCTCCAAGGCTTCCAGCTGCCTGTCGATCGAGCCGCTCGAAACGCCGTTCGGCCGCAAGCGCCGCATCAACCAGAGCTCCTGCAACAAGGATTTCTCCTGCGTCGAAGGCTTCTGCCCCAGCTTCGTGACCGTGCACGGCGGCGCGCTGCGCAAGACCCGGCGCTCGGCTGCGGCCACGCCCGGCGGCGATTTCCCGCCGCTGCCCGAACCGGCGCTGCCGGTACTGACCGGCCCGTTCTCGTTGCTGGTCACCGGGGTCGGTGGAACCGGCGTGGTGACGATAGGCCAGGTGCTCGGCATGGCGGCGCACATCGAAGGCGCGGCCGTCTCGGTGCTCGACGTGACCGGACTGGCGCAGAAGTACGGGGCGGTGATGTCGCACGTGCGTCTCGCACCGACCAACCAGCAGCTGCACGCGACGCGCATCGCCACCGCCGAGGCCGACACCGTGGTCGGCTGCGATCTCGTGGTGACGGCGGGTGACGAGGCGCTGGCGCGCGTCGCGGCGGGACGTACACGCGTGGTCGTCGCCAGCGATCTGGTTCCCACCACGGATTTCTCGCGCAATCCCGACTGGCAGATGGATCCCGCGCAGATGGTCGAGCGCATCCGGGCGCGCTGCGGCAGCGAGCAACTGCTGGCCGTCGAAGGCCTGCGCCTGGCCACGCGGCTGATGGGAGATGCCATCGCTGCCAACATGTTCATGCTGGGGGCGGCCTGGCAGCTCGGCAGCGTACCGCTGTCGCAGGCCTCCATCATGCGGGCGATAGAGCTGAACAACGTCCAGATCGAGTTCAACAAGAACAGCTTCCTGTGGGGGCGCCGTGCCGCCGTCGATCTGCAGGCGGTCGAGCGCGCCGCGGGCGCGGGGCAGGTGGTCGAGTTTGTTCCGCGCGTCGACATGTCGCTCGATGCCATCGTCAAGCGGTCGATGGCCGAGCTGGCCGCCTACCAGAACGACGTCTATGCGCGCCGGTACAAGCAGCGCGTCGACCGGGCTGCGGCGGCCGAACGCGACAGGGGGCTGGGCGACCGCTTCTCCAAGGCCGTGGCACGCTATTATTTCAAGCTGCTGGCGATCAAGGACGAGTACGAGGTGGCGCGCCTGTTCACGTCCGAGGCTTTCAGGCGCGAGCTCGACGCGACCTTCGAGGGCGACTATCGGGTCCATTTCAATGTCGGTGCCTGGCCGTTCGGCGGCGTCGACAAGAACGGCAAGCCGTACAAGAAGGAGGTGGGCCCGTGGCTGTGGCGCGCGTTCGGCCTGCTCAAGCGCTTCAAGGGGCTGCGCGGCACGCCGCTGGACCCGTTCCGCAACACGGCCGAACGCAAGCTCGCGCTGCAGCTGCTGGCCGAGTATGAGCGCGACATCGATAGGCTGATCGGGCTGCTGGACGCCGATACGCATGCCACCGCCGTCGCACTCGCCGCGCTGCCGGAGAAGATCCGCGGCTATGGCCACGTGCGCGAACAGCATGCGGCACAGGCGGCGCAGGAGCGGCAGCGGCTGTGGGCGGCGCTGCAGGCTCCCGAGACTGCGAGCTCGCCGCGTACAGCCGCCCGAGCCTGAATGGATGCTGCTCTCATGACTGCTAACGGAGTCGAGCCCGCAATGGACCCCATCGTCGATGAGCTGCGGGCATTGGTCGGCCCAGCGGGCGTTCTCGACCGCGCGACGCTGGCCGGCCGTTCGGCAGGAGCGTTTCGCCAGGACAACCTGCAGGCGCGCGTGCTGGTGCGGCCCGAAAACACGGCCCAGGTCAGCGAGGTGCTTCGCTACTGCCATGAACGGCGGCTGTCCGTCGTCACGCAGGGCGGACTCACCGGCCTGGTCCGCGGCGCCGATGCGAGTCCGGCCGAGATCATCGTCTCCACCGAGCGCATGCGGCGGATCGAAGTCGTCGACCCGGTGCAGCGCACGGCCACCGTGCAGGCGGGGGTGACGCTGCAGGCCTTGCAGGAGGCGGTGCTCGAACACGGGCTGGCGTATCCGCTCGATCTGGGCGCGCGCGGCAGCGCCACGCTGGGGGGAACGGCGGCCACCAATGCCGGCGGCAATCGCGTGCTGCGCTATGGCATGACGCGTGACATGGTGCTGGGGCTGGAGGCAGTGCTGGCCGACGGCACCGTCGTCTCGTCGCTGCATCCGCTGATCAAGAACAATACCGGCTACGACCTGAAGCAGCTGTTCATCGGCTCCGAAGGCACTCTCGGCGTCATCACGCGGCTGGTGCTGCGGCTGCGCGAGAAGCCGCTGGCCAGCCATACGGCACTGGCGGCCGCCGACTCGTTCGAGGCCGTCGCCGCGCTGCTGCGCCACATGGACCGCGAGCTAGGCGGCGGGCTGTCGTCGTTCGAGGTGATGTGGCAGTCCTTCTATCGGCTGGTCACGCATCCGCCGGCCAAAGGGCGGCCGCCGCTGCCGCCCGGCCATCCGTTCTATGTGCTGATCGAGACGCAGGGCAGTGACCGCGAGCTCGACGGCGAACGCTTCGAGGCCGCGCTGGCGTCCGCCGTCGAGCATTCGTTGGTCGCCGATGCGGCGCTGGCCCGCTCGGAAGGCGACGCACAGGCATTCTGGGCGCTGCGCGACGACGTCGAGCAGGTGATGCAGAACGGCATGCCGATCGGATTCGACGTGTCGCTGCCGATCGCGGCCATGGAGAGCTATCTGCGCGACGTCGAGGCTGCGCTTGCGGACACGGGGGTCGCTCACTGGCTGTACGTCTTCGGACATCTGGGCGACGGCAACCTGCACGTCGTCGTGACGGTGCCGTGGGCGGACTACGAGCTCGTCAAGCCGAAGATCGAACAGGCCGTCTACCCGCCGCTGCAGGCCCACGGCGGATCGGTCTCGGCCGAGCACGGCATCGGCCGCGAAAAGCGGCGCTGGCTGCCGATCAGCCGCAGTCCGCACGAGCTCGCGCTGATGCGTGCCGTCAAGCAAACGCTGGATCCATTGAACCTGCTCAATCCCGGCAAGCTGTTCGACGGCGAAGCCGTCTGATTTCCGGTTCCCAATGATGGTCATCACCAACATCGAGGATCTGCGTCAGATGGCGCGGCGGCGCGTGCCGCGCATGTTCTACGACTACGCGGACTCGGGCAGCTGGACCGAATCCACTTATCGCGCCAACGAACTCGATCTGCAGCAGATCCGGTTCCGCCAGCGCGTGGGTGTCGACGTCGATGAGCGGAGCACGGCCAGCACTCTGCTCGGCGTGCCGGTGCGGATGCCGGTCGCGCTGGCGCCGGTGGGCGCGCTGGGCATGCAGCATGCCGACGGCGAGATCCACGCGGCGCGGGCGGCCAAGGCCTTCGGCGTGCCTTTCATCCTGTCGACGGTCGGCATCTGCTCGATCGAGGACGTCGCCGCCGAAGCCGGCCCCGGCTTCTGGTTCCAGCTCTACGTCATGCGCGACCGCAAGTTCGCCCGCCAGCTGATTGCGCGCGCCGACGCAGCGGGCTGCGCGGTGCTGGTGGTGACGGTTGATCTGTCGCTGGTCGGACAGCGCCACAAGGATCTGAAGAACGGCCTGACCGACCCGTCGCGGATGAGCCTGCGGCAGCTGCTGGGCATCGCGGCGCGGCCGCGCTGGGCGCTGGCCATGGCGGGCACGAAGCGTCGGACGTTCGGCAATATCGTCGGCCATGCCGAGGGTGTCGACACCATGGCGGCCATGGCGAAGTGGCGCGGCGGCGAATTGGATCCGTCGCTGAACTGGCGCGACATCGCCGAGATTCGCCGCCTGTGGCGCGGCAAGCTGGTGCTGAAGGGCGTCATGGACGTCGAGGACGCGCGGCTCGCGGTGCGGCACGGCGTGGATGCGATCGTGGTCAGCAACCATGGCGGGCGACAGCTGGATGGCGCCGACTCCAGCATCCGTGCGCTGCCATCTATCGCGGATGCGGTGGGCCGGCAGACCGAAGTCTGGATGGACGGCGGCATACGCAGCGGGCAGGATGTGCTGAAGGCGCGCGCGCTGGGGGCGCACGGCTGCCTGATCGGGCGGGCCTTCGTCTACGGTCTCGGCGCGCTGGGGCAGGCCGGCGTCGCGCGGGCGCTGGAGATCATCCGCAACGAGCTCGATCTGTCGATGGCCTTCTGCGGCCATTCCCGCATCGACGAGGTCGGGCCGCAGATCCTCATTCCGGACAGTCTGCCGTGGAACGGCCCCGCAGGCGCGCGCGGCGCTGCGGCGCACGCGCGCGAGTGCTGAGTTCGGACGTGAGTCCCGCGCGCGGACATGAATGCCGAGCGCGGATGTGAGTGCCGAACCCGGAGGTGAGTGTCGAAAGCGGAGGCGAGTCCTGAGCTCAGAGGGCGCCTTGCGCCATTGCCTCCAGCTTGGTTTGGTCGAGCAGCACCAGATGTCCGTAGTGCTGCTCGATCAGCCCTTCCTGGCTCCACAGCTTGAAGATCTGATTGACCCGCTGACGCGAGATACCGACTACCTGTGCCAGCGTTTCCTGCGGCAGATTCAGGTCGATGCGGTGGCCGCGCTCGGTGGGGCTGCCATAGCTGCGCGCCATTTCCACCAGGCGGCCCGCCAGCCGCTGTTCGGGCGAATGCGTCGCGGTGGCTTCCATGGCGATCGCCATCACGCGCAGGCGCTCGCATTCGAGCTTCAGCAGGCTGCGGCTGAATTCGGGATGGCGCGACAGCAGTTCCTCGAAATCGGCGGCACCGACGACCAGCAATTGCGCCGCAATATGAGCGCTTGCGTCATACATCCGCGGCCCGCCGTCGAGCAGCGACGGTTCGCCGAACCAGGCGCCCGGCAGATAGAAGGTCAGCACGGCGGCGCGGCCGGCGCTGGACGTGCCGCCGATCTGGATGGCCCCTTCGAGCAGGCCGTACCAGACACAGCCGGGATCGCCGCGGCTGAACAGCCGGGTGCCCTTGTCGATGAAACGCATCGACGCGCGCGCTACGACATCCTGTTGGAAGCGATCGGACAAGGCGGCGAACCAGGGGTTCGATCTCAAGGCTTGCCACTGGGCAGGGTTCAGGCGTGCCATGCCGGAAAGTCTCACTAGAACGACCCGCGTGTATTCTGACAGCGAACAGCGGCGGCGCGTAGCGGGGACTTTGCCCTGGATGAAACACCGCTGCCGAAACGGCGCGGATGTGCCGCGAGTGCGTCCGCGGCGGGGACTGCGGCAGGGGCTGCGGCAGAGACAGCGGCAGAGGCCGCGCCCCGCCGGCTCGTCAGGAAGCTTGCTGCAGGCCCAATTGCTGTACGACGCGCCTTTCGGCGGCCAGCGCAGACTGCAGCTGCTGTTGGAATTCGGCGGGCGAGGCGCTCAAGGTCAGCTCACCGGCCGTTGCCGTCAGGTATTGAGTGAAGGCCGCGGAATGCGCGGCTTGCGTGAAGCCGCCGGCCAGCAGATCGATGATCGCGTCCGCCGTGCCGGCCGGCGCCATGAAGCCGCCCCAGGGCTCGAATTCGTATCGGGTTTTCGTGAGCTCGGCCACGGTCGGCACGTTCGGCAGCAGCGTGGTGCGCTTGGCCGAGGTCACGGCCAGCAGCCGCAGCTTGCCCGCCTTGATGGCCGTCACAGCAGTCCCCAGCACCGCGATGGTGAAATCGATCTGGTCGCTCAGCAATGCGTTGATCGACTCCACTGCGCCTTTGTACGGGACATGCAAGGCCTGGAAATCCTGGAGCGCCTCTTTCAGATGCGCCACCGCCATGTGCGCCGGCGAGCCCGTCCCCGCCGTGCCGTAGCTGAGCTTGTCGGGCTGTGCCTTCACGGCCGCCGCGAGCTCGGGGAAGGTCTTGTACGGGGAGCTGGCCAGGAAGGCTCAACGGTCCATGTGTGCGATGTGATTTCTCTTTCAGAAGGTAGAAAGCTCACATTTCCTTTACTAGTGCCACGGCCATGATGCTTAGCTCGTCCAGAGAAGCATACGAAGCAGCTCGAGTACATCTGGAGCATCCCTCTTTACGTCGAGAATTGAGTGGAGTTGTGTACTTCACCAAGTACGCTGTGCTGGCGACGGTGTGAACCAGCGCCTTGGCATCGTTGATGACGAGCTTGCGTGTCTGGATGCCTTGGCGTAGCCAGGCCATGAAACGCGCACGCGAGGGTTCCGGCCGATCCGAGTCTGGGGCGGCGCGCGATCCGTAGGGCAGGGTGGTCGCTGCCATTGGAGCTGTCTCTGTCATCAGTCCGGCCGTGGCTGCAGGCTCGGATGTGACGTTTTCTATCGAAGGTGGCACTGGCGCGTCCTGTAGGTCGAGCAACGCCTCCACGCCATTGTCCGCGAGAGCGGCTGGCGTGGCGATCGCTGGCTTCGGTTCGTCGGCCGGACTGCTCGGGCGCTCGGGTTCGATCGTCACCGACGGCGCCGGTGCTACCTGATCGTCCTGCTCGGCTTGCACTTGTCCCATAAACGGTGCCGGGCGGTCACCAACCTCCCAGATCGTTGCCGGCGACAGCTTCAGGAATGTGAAGGAATGCGACCAGCCCGAATCGCTCGTGACGGTGGCCTTCCAGATCGCCTTGCCGTCCGGCGTCGCCACTGCGATGCCACGGTCCTGCAGCACGTTGAACACCGCCGTGTTGCTCGACGGAATGCCGTCGATGCCCTGGGACAGCAAGTGCGCGCGTAGCTTGTCGGAAACGGTCTTGCTCACCAGCCAAAGCGCGTCCTGGGTCAACCAACCGTCCGACGGCCCGGACTGGTTCAGCTTGAACTCTTCGCGCAGCAGGTAGCGTAGGCCGTCGAGCAGCCTGCGCTGCAGCGCGTGCTTCGGCGCGGCCATCGCCTTCGTGGGATCGCCGCCGAGTTCCTGCGCTACCGATGCCTGGTCGGCCTGCACCACGAGCTCGCCGAGCCTGCCGGCGAGCTCGTGGTGGCCGGCCAGCACGTACAGCAGCGCGGCCCACAAGTCGGGGTAGTCGCTGAGCCAGTCGAAGATCTCCGGGTCGAGCAGCCGCGCATAGAGCAACCCGGTTGCCGCGCCGTGCAACCGATATTCGCGTTCCTTGCGGTAACGGAAGCGGTACGGCTGCCGCAGTGAGCCGTGCCAGGGGTGCCAGACACTGCCATCGGCGTGCTCAACATGGAAATCTACAGCGATCTTGCCGATATCGTGTAGCAAGGCTGCGTACGCTGTGCCTGCGGTCCAGGCTTCGGCCTGAGCGGCCTGCGACTCAGGCGTGGCGCCAGCCGGCAACAGGTGTGATTGCCGCAACTTGATGGCATAGGCGACGGTTTCCAGGCCGTGGTCCAGCATGCCGCCCGGGTAGGCGTGGTGGGGGCTCTCGGATGCCGGAAACTGCTGGACCAGCTCGGCGTAGCGCTCCAGCAGCGCGCGGTATAGGCAGCGAACTGGCGGCGCGATAGCGAAGTGCGCTGCCAGATGTGTTCCAGCAGGCGCTGCCGGCGTGACGTTGCCAGCAGCGCGGCGGCCGATGCGGTCGCAGTAGCCCTTTTGGGGTATTACACGCCCAGTGAGTTCGAGCGACGTTGGCACGCCGAGCATAAAGGGCGTGACAGGATGGGGCGATGAGACACGCGTTGCCTACCGCCGGTTGGCCGTGGACAACGCTTGAGGGGACTTCGTGGGGTCCACCGGACGGGGGCCGGTTCAAGTCATCCCCCTCCGACGGAGAATCATGCCCCCTCACATTGACGACGTAAGGAAATTTCCTTACAATACGGGTATTATTGTCACTAGGAGTGCCGCCATGCCCGAAATCCACGAAGTCGCGACGCTGACCTCCAAGGGTCAGATCACGCTGCCCAAGTCTGTCCGGCAAGTGCTGGGCGTGGACACCGGCGACAAGGTTGCGTTCGATGTGCGCGGCGGCGAAGTGGTCGTGACTCGAGCTGATGCCGAGCATGAAGACCCCGCCATTGCTTCGTTCCTGACCCTGCTGGCTCGCGACATCGAAGCGGGCCGGAACATCCGCGGTCTGCCCGAGGATCTAGCTCGGACGATGCTGGAGCATGCAGGCCACAAGGTTGTCTTGGGCGATGATTTCGATGAGGACGTGGAAATCTGATGCAGCAGCATGGCTGGACGCTGCTGTTTCACGACAACCTGATCGAGCAGTTGACGAAGCTGCGCGCAGCCGTGCTGCGTGCGCAAGAGAACGACCCGGAGGG
>JBFWXS010000075.1:0-20941 GCA_050187175.1 Burkholderiaceae bacterium | reverse complement strand
AATGTGCTCACGTTGATCACTCCTGACCACCTTGCTGAAAAATTCAGCAGCGTAGCCGTCAACGTGGCTCAATTTTCAGTGTGATCCACCCCAAAAATGGCCCAGTTTTCGTTGTGATTCAACAGTCCTGCGGGCTGAAGCTTTCGTAGACCGATTTCGACACGCCGAACAGCACCGGATCGTTCACGTAGCCCCACAGCGTCAGATGCTTCTGCGACAGCGTATGGAACTTCGCCGCCTTGAACAGCGACAGCGGGTTCTCCTGGCCGTCGACCGCGCCGCTGGCCAGCGCCGGCTGCGCGTCGGCGAAGGACATCTGCGTCGGGTTGGCGCCGAGCGCCGAGAAGGTCTCGTTGAAGATCGGCGAGCCGACGACGCGGAACTTCAGTCCCTTCATGTCGGCGGGGGTGCGGATCTCATGCCGCGAGTTCGACACCTCGCGCGCGCCTTGCGCGCCCCAGGCCAGATTGACGATGCCGCGCGCCTCGATCAGCTTGTCCAGCTCGCGCGATACGTTGCCGCTGGTCACGGCGTCGAAGCTCTTGTAGTCGGGGATGAGGAACGGCAGGTTGAACAGGTTCAGTTCCTTCACGTGCGTCGACCAGTTGATCGTCGACGAGACGTTGAAGTCGACCACGCCTTGGCGCATGGCCGAGAACTCGCGCGTATTGTCGCCGCCCACCAGGCTGGAGCCCGGGTAGACCTTGATGTTGATTCGTCCGTTGCTGCGCTCGGCCACTAGCTCGGCCCAGCGGAATGCCGCGGCCGCGATCGGAATCGGGCGGTTCGCGACGACGGACAGCTTGTATTCGGAACGCAGCGTCTGCGCCTGGCCGGCGGGAGCGGCGAGCGTCAGGGCGAGCGGGAGAGTCAGCAGCAGGGCACGGCGGGCAGGAAGCGATGACATGGATTTGGATCTGCGGAAGCGAAAGAAGTGGGGCCTGAAATCAGGCCCCGTACTTTAGTCCTCGTTGCGCGCCCCCGCAACGACGCATTGGATAGCAGCTGATAAGCGCCGCGTCAGCCGATCCGCACCGGCACGTAGATGCGGCTGCCGTCGCGCTGCACCAGCAGCGCCACCGATTTGCCGCCGTCGGCCAGCTGCCGCTGGACCTGCTCGATGCTCTTCACCGGCACGCCGTTGACCGACAGCAGCACGTCGCCGGGCTGCACGCCGGCCGCCGCCGCCGGACCCGCGCTGCGTTCGATCAGCAGGCCGCCGTCGACGCCGGCCGCGCGCTGTTCGTCCGACTGCAGCGGGCGCAGCGCCAGTCCCAGCTTGCCTCGGCCGGCCGCCTGCTCGTCGCGCGCCGCCACCGGCGCCTTCTCGCTGGCGTCGGCCAGCTGCGCGTTCAGCTGCAGCGTGTGGCCCTGGCGCACGACCTCCAGCGTCATCGTGTCGCCGGGTCGCGCCAGGCCGATGATGGCGGGCAGATCGCCGGACGCGACCACCGGCTGCCGGTCGGCCTTGCGGATGACGTCGCCGCTGCGCAGTCCTGCGCGCTCCGCGGCGCTGCCGGGCTCGACCTGCGAGACCAGCGCGCCTTCCGGACGTTCGAGCTTGAACGCGTCGGCCAGCGCCTGGTTCACTTCCTGCACGGTGACGCCGAGCTTGGCGTGCGACACCTTGCCGGTGGCGACGATCTGCTCGCCGATGCGCTGCGCGACGTCGATCGGAATGGCGAACGACACGCCCTGGTAGCCGCCGGTCCGGCTGAAGATCTGCGAGTTGATGCCGACCACTTCACCGCGCGTGTTGAACAAGGGCCCGCCTGAGTTGCCGGGGTTCACCGCGACGTCGGTCTGGATGAAGGGCACCAGGCTGTCGTCGGGCAGCGTGCGTCCCTTGGCGCTGACCACGCCGGCGGTCACCGTGTTCTCGAAGCCGAACGGCGAGCCTATGGCCAGCACCCACTCGCCGACCTTCAGGTCGCCAGCCTTGCCGAGCGGCGCGGTCGGCAGATGCTGCGCGTCGATCTTCAGCACGGCGATGTCGGTGCGGGGATCCGCGCCAAGCACGCGTGCGCGGAACTCACGGCGGTCTGTGAGTTTGACGCTCACCTTCTTCGCATCGCGCACCACGTGAGCGTTGGTCAAAATGACACCACTCGGGTCTATGATGAATCCGGAACCCTGGCCGCGCACCGGCATCTCGCGCCGGCCGTCGGGCTGGCCCGGTGCCTGGAAGCGGCGGAAGAATTCGGACAGCGGATCTTCGCCTTGCGCGCCGTCGCCGTCGTCGCCGCCGGAGCGGCCCAGGCTGACGCGCGTGCTGCCGGAGACGCTGATGTTGACGACCGCAGGGCCGTAGCGGCTCACGATCGTCGAGAAGTCCGGCATCGCTGCCGGCAGCGGTGCGGCGGCAGAACTCGGCGAAGGCGCCGTAGCCGCCGAAGGCGCGGCGGCAGCGGAAGGCGCAGCGGCAGCGGAAGGCGCAGCGGCAGCCGAAGATGCAGCGGCAGCCGAAGATGCAGCGGCAGCCGCCGCAGCGACCGGCGACGACGCGCGTGCCTGCTGCGCCTCGAAGGCGGTGACGCCCGCGCCGCCGATCACGCTGCCCGCCAGCAGTGCGGCGAGCACGCGATTGCGGGAAGAACGGGATGCAGTCATGACGATCTCCTTGCGCGTGGGATCCGCCACGCACGGTGTTTGCGATGCGCAGACTATCGAGCCGGTGTCTTATCCGGCGCTTAAGCGCAGAGCCCGCGAAACTTAGAGATCGCTTAACGACGCCGCGCCGATGGATGGCGCGGCGGACGGCTTCAAAGCGCGGCGGACCGCGTCAAAGCGGGATGCGCCGCTTCACTTCTCCAGCCACAGCATGGTGCCGCGGCAGCTGCGCGCTCCGCACAGGCAGCGGTAGTTCAGCTTGTCCTGCCGCGTGATGCGGCCGCTCTGATGCAGCCGGTAGTCGTAGTTCAGTTCCTCGCCGACGCGGATGTCGCGCCTGGCGTAGATGAACACCTGCGTGCGGCCGCGCGCATTGACGATCTCCTCGGTCTCGCAGTTCGGCGCGCAGCGATGATTGATCCAGCGCGCGGCATTGCCGTTGGAGCCGCCGTCAATACATAGATCGCCGTCACTGAGCGAGAAGAAGAACGTATGGAACGGATCGTCGGGATTGGTCGGATGCCGGCGATCGGCCTCCGCATCGGTGATCAGCTCGCCGCGGTATTCGAGGATGCGCGTGCCCTTGGGAATGTCCTGAGCCGCGAAAACACCTTTGCCGTGCACGCCGCTGCGTCGAACCTGAATCTTGCGAGCCATGAATATTTGTTCCGTTTCGTTGACAGTTTCCCGGTCGGGTACCTTTATTTTGCCGGAACGTGATGTTTGTCACGAAGTGCGGTTGCGCGCCTTGTTACCCATAGCCATAGTTGCGCCGTCCGTCGGCAACAAGACCGACGACGGCGACCGGGAGCGCACGAACGCTCCAGGCGTACAGCCAGCCGGAGAAAAAAAAAGTGGTGCAAGGGAATGACTGCGATCTCAGTGGCGCAGGCATCGAGCTGTGCATTCTCGAGAGCGACGACGAATGCCGGACGCAGACCGAGAAGGCGCTGATCGGGCTCGGATTCATGGTTCGGGCTTTCGATCAGCCGCGTTTGCTGTACGCGGCGCTGCTGCAGAAATCCTGCCATCTGCTGCTGCTCGGTATCGATCTGCCGGGTGACGACGGCATGGCCGTGCTGGGCCAGCTGCGGGCGATCAGCAGGCTGGGCATCGTGATCGTCACTCGCGAGGCAGGCGAGGGGCGGATCCGCGGCCTGCTGTGCGGCGCCGATGCCTGCCTGGTCAAACCGTTCGATTCGCGCCTGCTGGCGGCGACGCTGATCAGCGTGCATCGCCGCGTCTTCGCGCCCGGCTATGGGCCCAGCGCCGACGCCGGCCGCGGCTGGGAGCTGTCGGTCGACGGCTGGTTCCTGCTCGAACCGAACGGCCAGCGGATCCCGCTGACGCCGTCGGAACGCCCCATCGTGCGCATCCTCGTCACCAATGCCGGCCGCACGGTGGCGCGCGCCGACCTGATGAAGACGCTGGGCGAATACGGCGACTACTACGTCAATCACCGGCTCGACGTGCTGATCAGCCGGCTGCGGCAGAAGGTCCGCCAGCAGGCCGGCCGCCCGCTTCCGCTGAAGGCCGTCCGCGGCGTGGGCTTCACTTTCTCAATAGATTAAAAAATTGGTCATCCCATTGTGATAATTAAGAGAGAAAACTGCAACGATATGTGAGCAAGGTCCCGATCCCCTTTTCGATAATAGGCCTCATATTCGTCAGACTTCGCGCGTGGCACGGTCCGAGCGCCTGGTTCAGGTGCCCGGTGCCCCATTTGTGGGCCAGGGCCCGGGCCCAGGGCCGATGGGCGGTGGGCCCGATGGGCCCGGCCATGGGCTCGGTCATCTGCTCGGTCCTGGTGTCCCGCCGCGGCTTGCGAAGCCGGCGCCGGTGGCAGCAAGGCCGGCGCGAGGTCGGACGGGTGCGCCGCTGCCGGACCGGGTCCGCGCGGCGCCGCCGGATGAACTGATCGCCGCTGGGGCGTTCAAACTTCGTAGGTGGGTGTCATGATCTCTATGAACATTGAGTCCGGAGCCGTGTCGGTGGCGACCAGTTCCGATGCGTTGCCGGCCCAACTGCCGGTCAGCCTCGTCGAACGGACCCGGCCGAGCGGCCCGAAGACGGTCCGCATCGATCTGCGGCCGCAGCGCGACGTCTCCGTGCAGCGCACGCTGGTGCCGGCGACCGATCACAGCGATGCCATGCTGAGCTTCGGCACGATAGAGTCGTTCATCAAGACGCTGACGCTCAAACGTTGGCAACTGGTGCAGAAGATGCAGGGCGCGGGCCCGATGTCGCTGCGCGCGGCCGCGCGGCGCATCGCGCGCGACGTGAAAGGCGTGCATTCCGACGTGCATGCACTGCTCAATGCCGGCCTGCTGGTGCGCAACGCCGATGGCCGCATCGAGTGCCCGTACGACCACATCCACGTCGAGTTCGACGTCCGTCCCGAAGGCTTCGGCGCTTCGCCTGGCGGCGAATCCGGAACCGCCTGATCCCCCTGCCGCCGGCGCGTTCCGTCGCGCCGGCCCGCCGCGGACGGCGCCGCCGTCTGCCGGCCCAGTTTCGCGCGCCGCGGCATCGCCGCGGCGCGTTGCTTTTTGCGGGCTGTCTTTCC
This sequence comes from Burkholderiaceae bacterium, assembly GCA_050187175.1. Classification (GTDB taxonomy): domain Bacteria; phylum Pseudomonadota; class Gammaproteobacteria; order Burkholderiales; family Burkholderiaceae_E; genus Zeimonas. The sequence continues at coordinate 15,765 of JBFWXS010000075.1, read as the reverse complement.
TGTGCCTGCAAGTTTTTCTCCACCCGCCCTAGAAACGCTTCATTGACCCGGCGTGTTGCGATGAAGCCCAATAGTCGGACCTCGTCTTTCGATTCTTCTTCGAGAGGAAACCGACATGGAGTTCATGCACGATTCGCTGCGGCCCGAGAACCAGGAAAAGCTGGTGATCCAGGCCGCCCCCTTTGGCCCGACCTGGCTGCCCGGCGATACTGACGATCTGCCGATCACGATGGACCAGCAGGTGCAGCGCGCCGTCGACTGCTGGAACGCCGGAGCGACGGTGCTGCATGTGCATGTGCGCGAGGAGGACGGCACCGGGTCGAAGCGTCTGCCGCGCTTCAACGAGATGCTGCAGCGGCTGCGCGAGGCGGTGCCGAAGATGATCCTGCAGGTGGGCGGCTCGATTTCGTTCGCGCCCGTCGAGGAAGGCGATCCGGCCAAGTGGCTGAACTTCGACACGCGCCACTTGCTGGCCGAGCTCAAGCCCACGCCCGACCAGGTCACGATCATGATCAACACCAGTCAGTTGAACATGACCGAGCAGATGGCCGCGGACGAGATCGCCGGCACCTGCCTGGAGAACCCTAGCTACTACAACTCATATCGCGACATGATCGCCGATGCGCCGCCGTCGTGGGTCGAGGAACACCTGCGGCGACTGGTGGCCAACGGCATTCAGCCTCATTTCATGCTGCTGCACGTGCATCAGCTCGAAACGCTGGAGATGATGATCCGCCGCGGCGCCTATACCGGCCCGCTGGTGCTGAACTACGTCGCGATGGGCGGCGGTGCGGCTGCGCACCACCCGGCCGACCTGATCGAGTTCATCCGCCGCTGCCCCGATGGCGCGGTGGTGACGATCGAAAGCACCATGCGCTCGGCGCTGCCTATGTGCACCATCGCGATCGCGCTGGGACAGCACGTGCGAGTCGGGCTCGAGGACAATATGTGGGGGCGCAAGGGCGAGCGGCTGTCGTCCGTCGGCCAGATCGAGCAGATGGTGCGCATCTCGCGCGAACTGGGCCGCGAAGTCGCCAGCGGCGAAGACGCTCGCCGCATCTACCAGATCGGCACGCACTGGAGCAGCGCCGACGAGACGCTGGCCAAGCTGGGCATGCGGCCGAACCGCAAGGAAGGCCAGCGCGGTACGCCGCTGCGCAAGGCCGCCTAGCTCGACTCACGCGTGCCGCGCCGCGGAAGAGCTCCCGTGAAGGCCCATCGCTCAGCATTCCTGGAATGCCGCGAACTCTCGTTCGCGCGCATCGACTCGGCGCCGCCCATCCTGCAGGACTTCCAGCTGCAGGTCGGCGAAGGCGAGTTCGTCTGCCTGCTGGGCCCTTCGGGCTGCGGCAAGACCACGCTGCTGAATCTGCTGGCGGGCTTCCTGCAGCCGACCAGCGGCGAAGCGCTGCTCGACGGCACGCCCATCCGTTCGGCGAGCCGCGATCGCGGGGTGATCTTCCAATCCGACGACGCCTTGTTCGGCTGGCTGACCGCCAGCGAGAACGTCGGCTTCGGCCTGAAGATGCAGGGCATGTCGAAGTCCGAATGGCAGTCCAAGGCCGACTACTATCTCGCCCTGGTCGGCCTGCATGGCCATGAGAACAAGTTTCCCGAGGAATTGTCGGGTGGCATGAAGCAGCGCGTGCAGATCGCGCGGGCGCTGGCCAATGAACCGAAGATCCTGCTGATGGACGAGCCCTTCGCCGCGCTCGATGCGCAGACGCGCGCGATGATGCAGGCGGAGCTGGTGCGGATCTGGTCCGAAACCGGCAAGACCATCGTGTTCATCACGCACGACATCGGCGAGGCGGTGGTGCTGGCCGATCGCATCGGCGTGATGACCGCCGGCCCTGCCTCGCGGCTGAAGGCGATGATCGAGGTGACTGTACCGCGGCCGCGGCTGCAGACCAGCATCGAATACTTCGAGTACACGCAGCGCTGCCATGCGCTGATCCAGGAAGAGGTGGCCGGCGCAATGGCCGGTGCAATGGCTGCCGCGACGGCGCCGCGCAGCGGCGGGGCGCCGGTGGTGCGGCTGGCGGCGGTGGGCGCGGCCCGCGCCTCCGGCAGGGAAGCGCCATGAGCCAGGCGATCGCCACCGCCGGGGAGGCCGGTACGGCCGTCCGCGTCGCGCGCGCCGACAGCAGGCGCCTGTGGCTGCTGGTGGCTGCGTTCGCCGCGCTGCTGGCGGCTTGGGAAATCGTGGCCCGAATCGTCGCGATCCCGGCGTTCTTTCCCGATCCCGCGCAGGTGGCCGGCGCCGCGCTGGAGATGCTGCGCGACGGTTCGCTGCTGATGCACGTCAGCGCGAGCCTGTACCGGATCGCGGTGGGCTTCGCGATCGGATCGGCGATCGCGATCCCGATCGGAATCCTGATGGGCAATGTACCGGCGATTCGCCATTTCTGCGAACCGTACATCGAGTTCTTCCGCTACATCCCGGCGCTGTCGCTGGTGACGGTATCGCTGATCTGGTTCGGACTGGGCGAAGCCTCGAAGGTCTTCCTGATCGTCTATGCGACGACCTTCATAGTCGTGGTCAACACCTTGAGCGGCGTGCGGGCGATTGCGCCGATCAAGTATCGCGCCGCGCAATCGCTGGGCGTGCACGGCTGGAAGCTGTTCGCCTACGTGAGCCTGCCGGCCACCGTGCCGTTCATCCTGACCGGCATGCGCATCGCGATGGGCAACGCGTTCGCGGTGATCGTGGCGGCCGAGATGATCGGCGCCCAGGCGGGTCTCGGCTACCTGATCGTCTATTCGCGGCTGGTGATGCGCACCGACGTGATCTTCGTGGCGATCATCACGCTGGGCCTTCTCGGCCTGACTGCCGATCAGCTCTTCAGGCTCGCCATCCGCCATTTCGCCAAGCGCTACAACCCGCATACGTAGGCGGTGGTGCCTTGCCCGCGGGGCCGCTGCGACGTCGCTTCCCACCATGAGGAGACAACGATGAGCGCTACCAGAATCGACCGGCAGGCCGCCTTGCCCCTGCGGCGCACGCTGCTTGCCGCCGCGCTTGCGCTGGGCGCGGGCGCCGTGCTGCCGGCAGCCTCGGTACTGGCACAGGCCAGGCCGCGGATCAAGGTCGGCTACAACATCGTGCCGATCGACGCGCAGATGCACGTCGCGCGCGAAGACAAGCTGCTCGAGAAGCAGGGGCTGGACGCAAGCTGGATCCGCTTCGAAAGCGGCGGTGCAATGGTGCAGGCAGTAGCCGCCGGCGATATCGACTTCGCGGCGGCTTCCGAGATTCCGGGCATCCGGCCGCGCTTGATGGGCGGCAAATTCGTGCTGGTGGGGCAGGTCGCCACGGCGCCGCGCTTCACCGGCATGTACGCTCGCTCGACGATCAAGTCGCCGGCCGACCTGATCGGCAAGAAGGTAGGCGTGACGATGGGCACGATCTCGGAGTGGTACCTGGCCTTGTACGCCGAAAAGCACGGGGTGCCGTACGACAAGATCCAGAAGCTGAACGTTGCTCCGCCCGAGTGGCTGCCGGCGCTCAGCCGCGGCGACATCGACGCATTCGCCGGCTGGGAGCATTTCTTCTCGAAGGCCGACGAGATCCTGCCCAAGGGTACCGGCCACCTGATCAGCACCGGCGAGAAGGACGGCATATACATGCAGCCGATGTATTACTACATGAGCGAGGCGATGGCCGGGAGCCCTGCCGCGCCGGCCGTGCTCAAGGCGATGATCGAGGCCGAGGCGGCGGTACAGCGCGATCGCCGGCGCGCCGCCGAGATTGCGGCCAAGATCGCCAATATCGATTTCGAGACCAGCCTGAAGATCGTCAACATGGTCGACTACCGGCTGCGTTTCGATGACCAGTCGCTCAGCAATATGCGCGCCGCGGCGGGCTTCCTGCAAGGCAAGAAGCTGATCGACCGGCAGCCCGACTGGGCCAGCTTCGTGAACCTGGCGCCGCTGCGCGCAGTCGACGCCGCGCGGGTCACCGCGGCGGCGATCAAGTAGGCCCCGGGGCAGGCAATGGGCGCCACAGTGGGCTTCATCGGCCTGGGCACCATGGGTGCGCCGATGGCGGGCAATCTGGTGCGCGGCGGCTTCGACGTGGTGGTCTACGACGTGTCGGCGCCCGCCGTCGAGCGGCTGTGCCGGGCCGGTGCCCGCCGCGCCGCTTCACCCAGGGAAGCGGCGACGCTGGCCGACACGGTGGTGACGATGCTGCCTTCGGAGAGCGCGCTGCGCGCAGTGGTGCTGGATGACGACGGCCTGCTGGCCGGCCTGCGGCGCGGTGCGGTGCTGATCGACATGAGTACCGTCGAGCCGGCGACCAGCCGCGAGCTGGCCGCGCGATTGCGGCAGATCGGCGCCGCGATGCTCGATGCGCCGGTCAGCCGCGGCCATCAGGCCGCCATTGCCGGCACCTTGAGCATCATGGTCGGCGGCGAGCGCGCCGTCTATGAACGTTCGCTCGGCCTGCTGCGCACGCTGGGCACTGACGTGTTCCACTGCGGCCCGAACGGCATGGGCGCGCTGTTCAAGCTGGTCAACAACGCGATCGTGGCGACCACCGCCTGCGCCATCGCCGAGGCGCTGGTGATGGGCGTGAAGGCAGGCGCCGACCTGGCGGCACTGCTGCCCGTGCTGCGCGCTTCGTCGTCGAACGGATTCGTGCTCGAACACTTCTTCGCGAACAAGGCGCTGCGCGGCGACTTCGAGCCCGGCGGCTCGATCGACATCGTGGCCAAGGATCTCGAACTGGCGCTGCGCGTCGCCGGCGACGAGCAGGTGCCGATGCCGCTGGGCGCGGCCAGCTATCAGCAGTACGCTGTGCTGCGCGGACAGGGTGACGGCGGCCGCGACTTCACGGCGGTGCTCACGCTGGCCGAGCAGGCGGCCGGCGTGCAGGCGCGCCTCGCGCAACAGACGGAGGCCGAATGAGCAGTGCCTTGTTCCAGCCGCTGCAGGTCGGGGCGATCCGGCTCAAGCACCGCATCGTGATGGCGCCGCTCACGCGCATGCGGGCGGTGCCGCCCGGCAACCTGCCAGGCCCGCTGGCGCCGCTCTACTACGCGCAGCGCGCCAGCGACGGCGGCCTGCTCATTGCCGAAGCCTCGCCGGTATGCCTCGAGGCGCACGGCCACCCCGACGTGCCCGGCATATACAGCGATGCGCAGGCGGCCGCGTGGCGCCGGGTGACCCAGGCGGTGCATGAACGAGGCGGCGCGATCTTCCTGCAGCTGTGGCACACCGGGCGCGTGTCGCATTCGCGGTATCAGCCCGACGGGCGGCCGCCGCCGGCACCCTCGGCCGTGCCTGCCGAGGGCGAGCTGCTGCTGCCCAATGCCGAGCGCGTGCCGTATGAAGTGCCGCGCGAGATGACGCTGGCCGAGATCCGCGAGATCATCGACGTGTTTCATCGCGCGGCCCGCCGTGCGATCGAAGCCGGTTTCGACGGGGTCGAGCTGCATGCCGCGAACGGCTACCTGATCGAACAGTTCCTGCAGTCGCGCTCGAACCTGCGCAGCGATGCCTATGGCGGCTCGATCGCGCACCGCGTGCGTTTCCTCATCGAGGTCACGGAAGCGCTGGCGGCTGCCTGCAGCGCGGACCGCGTCGGCGTGCGGCTGTCGCCCTTCGGCATTGCCAACGGCAGCGGCGAAGATGACCCCTTTCCGCTGTATCGCCAGGCGATAGAAGCGCTGGCGCCGCTGCGCCTGGCCTATCTGCACCTGATCGAGCCGCGCACCAGCGGCACCGGCAAGACCGATGCCATCCGGGCCGACCAGCCGTCGGCAGCCGGCTTGTACCGGCGCCATTGGCCGGGCGCGCTGATCGCGGCAGGCGGCTTCGATCCGGCTGGTGCCGAACGGATCGTCGGCGAAGGCTTCGCCGATGCGGTTGCGTTCGGCCGCCATTTCATCGCCAATCCCGACCTGCCGGCGAGGATTAGGCTCGGGGCGCCGCTGAACCCCTATCATCGTCCGACCTTCTACGGCGGCGGCGCGGTTGGCTACGTCGACTATCCCATGCTGCAGCAGCACGGTCCGGATGACTTGTCAGGTCTTGCGAGGAGGACGTCATGAGAGTCGGTATCGGTACGATGCCCGCGCTGGCGGTGCTGGTGATGCTAGGACTGGCGTCGGGCGCCGCCGCGGCACAGTCGAAGAAGGTCGTCGAACTGCGCGCGGGCACTTCGACGCCCAAGGGCGACATGCTTGCCGATGGGGTCGAGCGATATGCCGAGGCGGTCAACCGGCTGAGCAAGGGCGAGATCAACGTGCGCGTGTTCTATCAGTCGCTGGGCGTCGAGCAGCAGCTCGCGCAGGCGGTGATGAGCGGCAGCGTCGACATCGGCACTATGTCGAGCGGCAACACCGCGCGTTTTTCCAGCGCGTTCCTGGTCTACGACCTGCCGTTCATGTTCAAGCGCTACGAGAACCTGCTGCGCGCCATCGAAACGCCGATCGGCAAGCAGCTGGAACGGCAGGCCGAGAAGGATCTCGGCGTGAAGTATCTGTACCACATCAGCTATGGCGTCGGCCGCGACATCCAGACCACCAAGAAGCCGCTGCGCACGCCGAAGGATGTGGCGGGCCTGAAGATCCGCGTGCTCAGCTCGCCGATCGATCTGGCCACTTTCAAGGCCTGGGGCGCCAACCCCACGCCGGTCGACTGGACGCAGACCTTCGCCGCGCTTCAGCAGGGCGTGGTCGACGGCGAACAGATCTCGCTGTCGACCATCGTCGGCGCCAAGCACTATGAAGTGGTCAAGCACAATATCCGGCTCGACTATCAGGCTTCGTTCCAGACGCTGTTCATCAACGCCAACCGGTTCGCATCGCTGTCGCCGGCGCACCAGAAGATCCTGCTCGACGCGGCACAGGAAACCAAGGCCTGGCAGCACAAGGACGCTGCCGAGCGGCTCAAGCTGATGGGGCAGGAACTGAGCGCCAAGCACGGCATGCAGCTATACGTGCCGACGCCCGAGGAGTACGCGCAATGGGCATCGATCCGCGAACAGGTATGGAAGCAGGTGGCGGCCGAGCAGGGCAGCAAGCTGAGCCTGGAGACCGCCAATACGCTGTACAGGCAGCAGGAATGAAGCGCGCCGGGTGTCGGCGCCCGGCGGCGGCGTGTCGCCCGCTCGCCGCCACGAGGCGAGGGCCATGAACGCATGGTCGCCGGATCCGGCCGCGCTAGCCGCCCAGCCGGTCATGAGCAGATGGCTGCGCGCTGCCGATCGCGCCGCGGCGGCCGTTGCCACGGCCGGCTGTGTCGCCGCGACGCTGGCCTTTGCCGCGGTGATGCTGCTTGGCGTGTTCTTCCGGTATGCGCTGAACGATTCGCTGTCGTGGTCCGACGAGCTGGCGCTGATGCTGTTCGTCTGGGCTGCGTTTCTGTCGATTGCCGTCGCCTATCGCGAGAACCGGCACATCCGCATCGAGCTGCTGATGCAGCGGCTCGATCCGGTCCTGCGCCACCGGCTCGATCTGGTCGCCGGCGTGCTGGCGGGTGCCTACCTGATCTGCCTGGCGATCTCGTCGATCGAAGCCATCGACGTCATGGCGCGCGGGCGCACAGCCGCATTGGGCTGGCCGCAGACCGTGCCGTTCGCCGCCATTCCGGTGGCGGCCGTGCTGATGCTGCTGCACTGGTTCGCGCGGCTGGCCGGCACGCTGCGCCCGCTCACCGTTGCCGCGATGCTTGCCGCCGCTGCCGCCGGGGCGGCCCTGCTGCAATTGCCGCTGTTGAGCGAGCTGATCGGGGGCGGCGGCTGGCAGACCCTGTTCTATGCGGTGGTGCTGCTGGCGCCTGTCCTGATCGGCGTGCCGGTGGCGTTCGCGCTGGGGCTGGTGGCGCTGGCCTACGTCGCGTCCAATGGCCACATACCGTTCAACACGATGTCGATGCAGATGTACTTCGGCACGCAGAACCTGACGCTGATGGCGATTCCCATGCTGATTCTCGCCGGTACCGTGCTGCATGCCGCCGGCATCGCCGAGCGCATGGTCGACTTCGCCCAGGTGCTGGTCGGGCGCATGCGGGGCGGCCTGGCGTCGACCAATGTCATGGCCAGCTTCCTGTTCGGCGACGTTTCGGGCTCGGCGGTGTCCGATACGGCTGCGGTCGGCTCGGCGATGATCCCGCAGATGATCAAGCGCGGCTATCGTCGCGATTTCTGCGCCGGCCTGCAAGGCGCCGCCGGCACTCTCGGCATGCTGGCGCCGGTCTCGATCACCGTGCTGCTGTATGCCAGTGCCATCGACGTCTCGGTGGGCCGGCTGGCAGCGGCGATGATCGTGCCTGCAGTGCTGACTGCTTTCAGCTTCATGGTCTGGGGATACGTGCATTCGCGCCGGCACGGCTATCCGCTCGAATCGCCGCCGAAAGGCGAAGCGCTGTCGCGGCTGTTGCGCGCGCTGCCGGGTCTGGCGGCGATCGTGCTGGTGGTCGGCGGTCTGCTGGGCGGCATCTTCACGCCGGCCGAGGTCGGTGCCGTGCTGCTCGCCTACGTGGTCCTGCTGGCCCTGGGCTCGCGCGCGGTTGCACCGCGCAGCCTGTTCCGCATCACCGTCGAGGCGGCGCATACCAGCGGCATGACGCTGCTGCTGGTCGGCTCCTCGGCGTTCCTCGGCTTCGCGATGGCGCATGGACTGGTGTCGGACTGGCTGGTGCAGTCGGTGTCGCAGTTCACCGACAACCGCTATCTGACCCTGCTGCTGGTCAGCCTGGTGTTCGTCGTGCTGGGCATGGTGCTGGAAGCGCCGGCGATCATCTTCGGCTTCCTGCCTTCGTTCGTGCCGCTGCTGACCCAGTCGGGTTTCGACCTGGTGCATTTCGGCGTGTTGTTCGCGATCAACATGGGCATCGGCATGCTGGTGCCGCCTGTAGCGCTGAACCTGTTCGTCTCGTCGCAGATCGCTTCGGTGACCTATGAACAGGCGGTGCGGGCGGCGCTGCCGTTCGTCGCGATCATGGTGCTGGATTCGGCCCTGATCGTCGCCTGGCCGAGCATCGCGCTGTGGCTGCCCAGGTTGATCTTCGGGAGCTGGTCGTGACGAAGGCAGGAACGGTACGGTAGCGAGGAGGCAGGCATGCTGATCGAGGCGCACGTCGCGAAGTGGCGCCGGTTCCATGCGATCCGGCGGCGCTTCGATCCGATCGACGAATTCGAGCTCTGGTTCTGGGCCACTGCGTCGGGCGCCACGGCGCTGATCAACGCGGCGCTGCACGCCACCGGCGTCACCCAGGCCGCGCGCCTGTTCCCCACGCAGATCGAGCACGTCTACGCCGGTGTCGACGAGGATATGCGCTGCCGACGCAAGCTGGCGATCGAGGGCGATCTGATCGTGCTCGGCGTACCGCCGCTGCGCGGCAGCGTGCCGCGGCAGTTGCGCACCGCGATCGAATCGATGCGCGCGATCGAAGCCTTTCGCGAACCGCTGGTGCGCGGCGGCGCCGTGCCCGACCTGCAGGCGGTGGCGACTTGCGAACGCGCCTATGCGATCGTCGTTGCTGAAACGCGTGCGACCCTCGCGGAAGGAGCACGCCAGCCATGAGCCCCGAACAGCATCTGGCGAAAGCCGAGCGGATCCTGAAGGCGATGGACAAGCTGACGGAGGCCGATTTCGAGATGGTGATCGAGGCTTCGATGCTGGCCGGGACGCATCTGCTGAACGCCGCCCTGCACAGGATGAAACTGACCGAAGCCGGCGACGACGTGATGCATGCCGAATACCTGTCATCGGCGATCCGTACCAAGACCACGCTGATCGCGGGGCCGCTGGTCGAGGCGCTGCAGGCGATCGAAGAGATGCGCCCGTTCTATGTGCGCGGCGACGTGCCCAATGGCGAGGGCGCGGCGCGCCGCTGTCTCGACCTGCTCGAGTATTTGCATGTCAAAGCTGACACGGCCAAACCCTATCGCTGATGAGCACGGGTCAGGGTACGTTCCTATTGCGATGCGGCAGCAGTCGTTGTATATGTCAATCAAATCCGAGCTGCCGCGCATGGCGTGCATCGCCGGTGATTCCATCGGACCGGACGCCCCCGTCGCGGCGCCCCAGACCGAGGAGGAGACATGAACAGTGCCGTGTCTCGCGCCCGCCTGCCGCCGCTGAATGCCGTGCGCGCGTTCGAGGCGGCCGGGCGGCATCTCAGTTTTGCGCGCGCCGCCGAGGAGCTCTGCGTCACTCAGGCGGCTGTCAGCCAGCAGGTACGGCTGCTCGAAAGCGTGCTGGGCGTGCAGCTGTTCAAGCGCGGCGTGAACGGTCTGATGCTGTCGGACCGCGGCAAGCGCTATTTCGTTGCGATCAACAACGTGGTGCAGATCCTGCTCGAGGCCACCGAGGAGCTGTGCGGCAACGGTCCGGAGGGGCAGCAGATCCTGCGTGTCAGCGCGCAGCCCAACTTTGCTGCGCGCTGGCTGGTGCCGCGGCTGTCGAACTTCAACCGCGAGCATCCCGACATCGCGCTGTCGATAACCACCGGCGGACCGATATTCGACTTCGCCGACCAGGAAGTCGACGTCGCGGTTCGATACGGACGCGAGTTTCCCAACGTGCGCACGCACGTGCTGTTCCACCCGACCATGATTCCGGTCTGTAGCCCGCAACTAGCGGGACAGCTGCGTGAGCTGTCCGACCTGCAGCCGCACATGCTGCTGCGCTCCAAGTACGTGCCGGACGAGTGGCGCCAATGGCTCGACGAGATGGGCTTCACGTCGCTGGATCATCGTTTCGGTCCGATGTTCGACTCCACGCTGCTGGCGGTCGAGGCGGCCAAGACCGGCCTGGGCGTGGCGCTCGGGCAGCAGCCGTTCGTGGCCGAGGATCTGGCCAATGGCGACCTGGTGGTGCTGTTCGAAAGCTGCGTGCGTCCGGATGCGGCCTGGCATCTGCTCTACCCGATATCGGCGCAGTCGGTGCCCAAGATCGTCGCGTTCCGGCGCTGGATCCTGCGCGAGGTCGAGAAGACCAAGGCCGAGGTCTGCGAGTTCAGCGTCTAGGCCCGAGGCTCGACGGTGGCGCGTTCGATCGCCAGCAGCTTGTCCAGGTCGATCGAGCGATTCAGCGCCTCATGTTCCGCGGCATGCGTCCGGTGCAGCAGCGGGTCGGCCTGGCGGCGCGCGATGGCCTCGTAGGTGGCGGCCATGGCCTTGTGCAGCGCCAGCACCGGCGTCATCGGATCGACGATGAAGCGATAGCCCATCTCGCCGAGCGCATCGACGCTGTGCGGCAGCGATTCCAGTCCGCCGTCCAGCGCCATGTACATCAAAGGCGGCGGCAGGTGCTGTGCCAGATATTCGGCCTGGTCCGGCGAGCGCGGCAGCGCCAGCAGCATGTCGGCGCCGGCGCGCTTGTAAGCCTCGCCGCGGCGCAGCGCTTCGTCGAGGTCGGCGCAGCGCGCGGCGTTGGTGCGGCCTATGATCAGGTAGGCAGGGTCGGTGCGGGCGCGCACGGCTTCCTGGATCTTGGCGCTCATCAGCTCGATCGGAATCAGGTGCTCGATGCCGATGTGGTGGTGCGCGCGCTTGGGCATCGGCTGATCTTCGATCTCGATCGCCTCGAAGCCGGCTGCTTCGCTCAACGCGATCGTGCGGTGCAGGTGCATCGGATCACCCCAGCCGCAGGTGCCGTCCAGAATCAATGGCAGCGGGCAGGCGGCGCGGATCTCCAGGCCGACGTCGACCATCTCCGGCAGCGCCAGATTGGCCTCGGTGATGCATTTCAGATAACCCAGCGGCCCGCCGCCGAGATACAGCGCCTCGAAGCCCGCCGCCTGTGCGAGCCTGGCCGTCAGCGCGTTGAACACGTTAGGGGCGATGACCGGGCGCGGCCCGCCCAGCATGGCCTGAAAGCGCCGCGCGCTCATGTGGCTGCCGCCTGATGCCAGTCCGCCGGCGCGCGCACCGGCTCGCCGCGCACCTGCGTGCGGTGCATGATGCGCGTCGTCGACGGATCGAAGGCGTCGCGCCGGTGCATGGTGCAGCGGTTGTCCCACAGAACGAGATCGCCGGCGCGCCAATGGTGCCGCCATGCGAACTCGGGTCGCGTCGCGTGAGCCCAGACGCGATCGAGCAGCGCTTCGCTGTCTTCGAGTGAATGCCCCAGCACGTAGGCATTGCGGCGGCGGCCCAGGAACAGGGCAGCACGGCCGGTATCGGGGTGGATCCGGATCATCGGATGGCGCGCGCCCGGCGCCTGCCGCGGGTCGGTGACCGGTGCCCAACCCTTGCGCAGCTGGCCGGCGCTGTCGCGGCTTTCGTCATGCACGACGGTGGCTCCCTGGAGCTGCCGGCGCAGATCGGCCGGCATGCTCTCCAGTGCCAGATACATGTTGCAGAACTGCGTATCGCCGCCGGCCGGCGGTATCTCGAGCGCATGCAGCAGGCTCGCCTTGGGCGGCTGCGCGACGTACGACATGTCGGTGTGCCAGATCGATTCACCGTTGCCCAGACTGCCGATCCGCCGGCCGTCGCGCATGGCGTTCGAGATCACGACGATTTCGGGGTGCGCTTCGATGTGCGTGCGCCCCAGGTCATTGGGCGGACACAGATCGAGTTCCCCGAAGCGCCGGCTGAAGGCGATCAGCTGAGCATCATCGGCGGCCGGCCCGCGAAACAGCAGCACCAGATGGCGCGCCCAGGCCTGCAGCACAGCCTGCATGTCGGCCTCGGAGACCGGCTGCCGCCAGTCCAGGCCGACGAGCTCCGCACCCAGCGGGGCGGGGAAGGGCAGCACGCGAAGCGATTCGGACATGGCGCCGTTCCTGCAGCGAGTTGCGATGCGATGCGGTGGGTTGCCGCGCAGCGCGGTGGCGAAGGGCCACCGTCCTGTCCATCATAGCCAGCCGCCCCGTGCGCTGCCTGCAACTTGTTCTAGGTGCCGCTTAGATTTTCTTGGTCGGCGCGGCGCGGCGAGCTTCCTACAATGCCGGGCGAGGAGTCGCCGCGATGAGAATTGACAGCCATCTGCGCAAATGGCGCCGGTTCGATGCGTGCCGGGCGCGCTTCGATCCGCTCGCCGAGTTCGAGCTTTGGTACTGGGCCACGCTGTCGGGCGGCACCGCGCTCATCAACGCGGCCTTGCACGCGGCCGGCGTCACCGAGGAGAACGACCTGTTCTGCACGCAGGTCGCCGAGGTCTACCTGCTGGCCGACGGCCTGCTGCCCTTGCGCCGGGTCGTGGCTCTGCGCAGCGATCTGATCCACGTCGGCCTGCCAGAGATCGATGCCGAGCTGCCGGACGACATCGAACAGGCCTTCGCCGTCATGTACCGGATCGAGCGTTATCGCGATCCGTGCGTGCGATCGACTGAGCCGATCACGGCGGAGCTGGTGGCGGACTGCGCCGGTTCATATCGGGCGCTGGTCGGGGCGGTAGCGCAGCGCATCGGCATCGTTCCGGCGCCGGACGCTTGAGTGCTCAGTTCCGCGGCCACCCGATCGCGCTTCTCGCGAGCGCATACAGCCCCCACAGCATCAGCGTCGGCACCACCAGCGTCTGCAGCAGGAAGATCACGATCAGGTTGATCATGTGCTCGATCGCCTGTTCGGCTGCCGTCTTCAGCGCGTCGAAGCGCGCGCGCACGTCGGCGTTCTGCGACAGCCAGCCGCGCATCCTGTCCAGCAGGCCGGCGTCGGCCGCGCGCAGCTCGCGCGACGGATCGAGCTGCGCCGTCTGGCCCGACGCGACCTCGATGACGTGCTGACTGGCTTCGTACTCCGGGGCCAGGAAGCGCTGGAACAGCCAGTCGGAGCCCAGCGTCGCCACCGGCACCGCGAAGCGCACCAGCAGCAGCATCAGCAGCACGCCATTGAACCAGGACGGCGGACGCTGCCGGCGCAGCCACAGCCACAGCCGGGCGGCCAGCGCCAGCGTCAGCAGCAGCGATACCAGCCACCAGCCGCCGATGTGGATCAGCATCTTCTGGATGCCGAACGATACGCCGGCGGCCAGCATCAGATTCGAGAACTGCTCGACCATGTCATTGACCGGGTCAAGTACCTGGCCTGGCGCGACGTTGACGCCGATGCCCAGCGGCTGGGCCGACAGCTCGGTCCCCTGGGCCACGGAGATCACCGCGTTCAGCGCCCGAGCCGTCGCGAAGCTGGCCAGCGCACGCTTCAGGCCGGCATCGACGCGTTCGCCGGCGGGTGTATCCAGCGGCGCAAACCACGCGCAGGCGACGGCCGCGAACACGAGCAGGACGAGCAGCGGCCGGCGGGCGGCCTGCGACCAGGCGAGCTTGGGCGGGGGCATCGGCCGAGCATAGCACTGCGCCGTGCCGCGCCCCGAGGGAACCGCTTATTGAGCCTCGATGCCGAGGTCGGTGATGACCTTGCCCATCCGCTGCGCGTCGCTGGCGAACTGACGCTGGAACTCCTCGGGCGTCGTGGCGCGCGGCGACATGCCTAGCTGTTCATAGCGCTGGCGCACGTCGGGCTCGGCCATGGCGTAGCGGGCCGCGGCGCTGACCTTGTCGACGATCGCCTTCGGGGTGCCGCTCTTCATGCAGATGCCGGTCCACGCTTCGGCCTTGAACGGAACCCCTTGTTCGGCGAAGGTGGGCACGTTCGGCAGCGTCGGCGAGCGCTCGCCGCCCGCGATCCCCAGTGCTTTCAGCTTGCCCGACGCCAGATGCGCGGCCACGGCAGCTTCCTGGTCGAACGTGAGATTGATGTGTCCGCCCAGCAGGTCGGTGATTACCGGCAGGCTGCCCTTGTAGGGCACATGGCGCAGCCGGATCTTCTCGTCGGCGTACCACATCTCCGCGGCCAGATGGCTCATGGTGCCGACGCCCGGCGAGCCGTACGAGAGTTCGCCGGGCTTCTTCCTGGACAGCTCCACCAGCTGCTTGAGCGTGTCCGCCTGGACGCTGGGATGCGCGACGAGCAGATACGGCACCGAGGCCACCTGAGCCACCGGCACGATGTCGCGCGCGGCATTGAACTTCACATCCTTGAACAGCCGGTTGATCACGGTCAGGCTGCTGGTGCAGGCCCACATCGTATAGCCGTCGGCCGGGGCGTTCAGCATCTGCTCGGCGGCAACCGCGCCGCTGGCGCCCGGCTTGTTCGCCACCACCACCGGCTGGCCCAGCCGATCCTTCAGCTTCGGAGCGATCAGCCTGGCGACGATGTCGGTGACGCCGCCCGGACCGAAACCGACGAGAAACGTGATGGGGCGCTGCGGATAGTCGTCCGCGGCGCGGGCGCTCTGCGGCTGGATCAGATGAGTGGCGAACAGGGTCGCGGCGACGAGCCCCGCGAGTCTGGTTTTCGACATGGCTTTCCTCGACGGATCAGGACGGAAGAGGGCTCTGAACTGCGCTCTAGATTATCGTCATATTGAAATAAATGCGAGATATTTGTTCAATGAGCTGAAAATTTTCAATTTTAATGAAACTTGGCGGCTTGTCGTGGCGATCGGTCATGCGGGTAGGGGATCGCGGCGGCGGCAGGCGCAAGTCGTGCGCGGCCGGGGCGGGACACGTGCTGCCGCGAGAGGCGCGCGCGGCCACCCGGCGCCTCAGGCGCTGGGGTACCATCGCTGCCTTTGCATGCCGACGCCGCCGGAACGCAACCGTGAGCACCACTGACCCGACTTCCCCCGTCGACCCCAGCGGCGATACGCCGTCGTTGCCCGAGTCCAACCCCGCGCCGGCAGCGGCGGCTGCGCCTGAGCCTACGCCGCCGGCTGAGCCCGTTGCTGCAGCCGCGGCCGAGCCCATCGTCGAGGCGCCGGTGGCCCCGGCGGGCACGCCGTCGTCCACCACGGTCACGCCGTC
>JBFWXS010000074.1:0-21668 GCA_050187175.1 Burkholderiaceae bacterium | reverse complement strand
GTCACCACCTTGCGCACGCCCGAAACCCGGCTGGCCGCCTGAGCCGCCGCGCGGCCTTCGCGTTCGGTTACCTCGCCCATCAGATAGACGACGCGCGCCTCGGTCACCACCTTGATCGTGCTGACGTCGATATCGCTCTTCAGGAACTGCGCCTTGACCGACGCGGTGACGCCGGTATCGCCGGCCGAGCTCGGCACCTCCGACGGGGTGCCGACCTGCAGCTCGTTATGCACCTCGCGCACATTGTCGAGCGTGGCGGCGAGCTGACCGGCACGCCGCTTGGCGGCCTCGTCCGGCGCCAGTCCGGTGACCAGCACGCGGCGGTTGTACGCGTTGACGTTCGCATAGGCGGTGTCGCCGCCAGGCAACACATCCTTCAGCAGCCGCGTGCCGCGCAGCTGCAGCGACTGGTCCTCGATCTGCGTGCCGACGGTGCGCCGATCGATCACCGACATCGTAGCCGCGGCGCCGGAGGTCGCCAGCAGCGGGACGCAGCCGCTGAGCACGCCGGTCAGCGAGGCCAGTGCGAGGGCCAGTGTTACGATGCCGTTCAGCTTTGTTCTCATGATTGCAGTCCGCCTGGGCTGGAGTTCAAGCAGGTGAAGGAATGGGCCGGATCGACCGCCTCTATTATGCAGGGCCGCGCCGATGAACTCGCACGAGCCCGCTCGGTGCGAGGTGCTGGTGATCGGCGGCGGGCCCGGCGGCGCCACCGTCGCGACGCTGCTGGCGCGCCGCGGCATCGACGTGGTGGTGCTCGACAAGGACCGCCATCCGCGCTTCCACATCGGTGAGTCGCTGCTGCCGGCCAACCTGCCGCTGTTCGAGCAGCTCGGCGTCGCCGACGAGATCCGCGCGATCGGCATGCACAAGCCGGGCATCGAGTTCGTATCGCCGTCGCATGCGCATCGCTCGTACCTCGAGTTTTCCGACAGCTGGAACGCATCGCTAGATCATGCCTATCAAGTGCGGCGCTCCGACTTCGATCACGTGCTGCTGCGCAATGCCGAGCGCTCGGGCGCGCGCGTTCGCCAGGGCTGCCGCGTCAAGGACGCGCGCTTCGAAGACGAGCACGTCGACGTCGACTCGGTCGATGACGACGGCACGCCGCGCAAATGGCGCGCCCGCTTCCTGATCGATGCGTCGGGCCGCGATACCTTCCTCGCGACGCGGATGAAGCTGAAGCAGAAGAACAAGGCGCACAACAGCTCGGCGCTGTTCGCGCACTTCGAAGGCGCGCAGCGGCTGCCGGGCCGGATCGAAGGCAACATCAGCATCTTCTGGTTCGAGCATGGCTGGTTCTGGTTCATCCCGCTGCCCGAGGGCGTCACCAGCGTCGGCGCCGTCTGCTGGCCGTACTACCTGAAATCGCGCAGCAAGCCGCTGCCGGAATTCTTCCAGGACACGATCGCGCTGTCGCCGCCGCTGGCCGAGCGGCTGCAGGGGGCCCGTCTGGTGTCCGAGGTGCATGCCACCGGCAACTACTCGTACAGCTCGACGCGCTGCTACGGCCACCGCCACCTGATGATAGGCGACGCGTTCACCTTCATCGACCCGGTGTTCTCGTCGGGCGTCTATCTGGCCATGCGCAACGCGTTCCAGGCGGCCGACACCGTGCAGGCCTGCCTCGCCGATCCCGCGGCCGCGCCGCGCGCGCTGGCGCGCTTCGACAGGCACATGCGCTATGGGCCGCGCGAGTTCTCGTGGTTCATCTACCGCGTCACCAATCCGAGCATGCGCGATCTGTTCATGTATCCGAAGAACGTGCTGCGCGTGCGCTCGGCGCTGCTGTCGCTGCTGGGCGGCGACATCTACGGAGAATCGCCGATCCGGCCGTCGCTATGGGCGTTCAAGAGCATCTACTACCTGACGTCGCTGGCGAAGCTGCCCCGCACGCTGCGCGCGGCGCGGCAGCGGCGCATCAACATCCGCGACACCCAGCCCTCGTGACGCCGGGCCGTTGCGGCGCGGCACCCCGGTGACTCAGCCTTCGTGACTAGCCCATCCGGCTGAGCGACCGGCGGAGCGGCCGGCTGCGAGGCCGGCGAATCCGGCTACAATCGGCACCATCCGGCCAGCGCCTGTTTGCGCCCAGACATGACCAACGCTTCATCCCCGCAGAGCCTAGTCCCGCCCACCGGCGATCCCGATCCCCAGTTCGAACGCGAACTGGCCGAGCTGGTCGTGCAGGCGCTCAATCTGGAAACTCCGGCCGCCGAACTGGATCCGGCGGCGCCGCTGTATGACGACGGCCTGGGGCTCGACTCGATCGACATCCTCGAGATCGCGCTGGTGGTCTCCAAGCGCTACGGGCTGGAGCTGCGCGCCGACGACCAGAACAACTCGCAGATCTTCGCCTCGCTGCGCAGCCTCGCCCGCCACATCCAGGCCCATCGCACGCGCTGAGCACCCGCGTGCCTTGCCCACGAGCGGTGCCGGCATGACTCCCAGCCCGACGCGCAATGCGGCCGCCCGGCTCTGGACGTCGCTGCTGGCTGCCGCCAGCGCCGCGGCGCTGCTGGCCTACGCGCTGCTGGCGCACCGTTTCACCGTCGGCGATGATCGTTCGCTGATCAGCTATCTGTTCGCGGCGGGCTCGCTCGGCGCCATGGCGGTGGCCGCCGGCTGGGCCACGCGCTGGCGCTGGCCGCTGCTGGCGGCGACGCTGCTCGCACTGGCCGCCGGCGGCGCGCTCCAGGCGCAGCAGGCGCTCGATCCGAAATGGATCTACCTCGCCCAGCACGCCGGCATCAACGCACTGCTGGGCCTGATGTTCGGCCGCTCGCTGCTGCCGGGACGCGAGCCGCTGGTCACTCGGCTGGCGCTGCTGGTCCAGGGCGAGCTGCCGGCGGGAATGCCCGGCTACACCCGTTCGGTCACCTGGGCGTGGACGCTGTTCTTCGCGGCGATGACGCTGGCCTCGCTAGGCCTGTTCCTGTTCGGACCGATGGCATGGTGGTCGGTCCTGGCCAACTTCCTGACGCTGCCCGCCGTCGCGCTGATGTTCGCCGCCGAATACGCGATCCGGCTGCAGCGCTTCCCCGACTACACGCACGCGTCGTTGCTCGACGGCGTGCGCGCGTTCAATCGCAAACGCTGAGCGATGGCCGGCACACGCTACGCGACGAGATCGCTGCCGCTGATCAGGCACACACACGGCGACCAGCTGCTGGCCTGGCGCGCGGGCGCGCCCATCGACGCGGCTCGCTTCCTGGCGGATGCCCGCGCGCTGGCCGACCGACTGCCCGCGGGCAGCGGCCCCTTGCTCAACGGCTGCCAGGATCGCTACCACTTCAGCGTCGGGCTCGCGGCCGCGCTGCTGGCCGGCCGGCAGAGCGTAGTGCCGCACAACCACTTGCCGCAGACGCTGGGCGAGCTGGCCGAGCGCTTCGAGGGCCTGCATGCCCTGATCGACAGCGGCCCGCCGCCGCAGCGCATCCCGTACCGCCGCTATCCGGACGACTACGCCGACCTAGGCACCACGCCTCGCCGCGGCACATTCGAGGTGCCGCAGATCGATGGCGGCCAGATCGCGGCCTGGCTGTTCACATCGGGCTCGACCGGCGCTGCGCTGGCCTACCCCCGCCGCTGGGAGCAGGTGGTCCGCAGCAGCGTGGCGGAAGCGCGGCGGCTGCGGCTGGACGGCGATGACATCGCGCTGCTGGCCACAGTCCCGGCCCAGCATTCGTACGGCTTCGAGTCGGCGGTCGGCCTGCCGTTGCTCGGCGGCGGCGTGATCGTCGCCGAGCGGCCGTTCTACCCCGCCGATCTGCTGGCCGAGCTGGCGCGGCTGCCGGGCCGGCGTGCGCTGATCACGTCGCCGGTGCATCTGCGCGCGCTGCTGGCCAGCGAGCTGCCGCCGCTGCGCATCGATCTGATCCTGTCGGCCACCGCCCCGCTGCCGATCGAGCTGGCGCGTGCCGCCGAGGAACGCTTCGAGTCGCGCGTCGTCGAGATCTACGGCAGCACCGAAAGCGGTCAGGTGGCCTCGCGCCGGACGGTCGAAGGGCCGCGCTGGTATCCGCTCGAAGACGTGGTGTTCGCCGTCGACGACGGCATGGCCACCGCGCGCGGCGGGCACGTCGGCGACGCGACCCGGCTGTCCGACTCGATCACGCTGCACGGCGACGGCAGCTTCGAGCTGCACGGGCGAGTCGGCGACCTGATCCACATCGGCGGCAAGCGCAGCTCGATCGTATTCCTCGAGGGACAGCTGTGCGGCATCGACGGCGTGGACGACGCCGCGCTGCTGTATCGCGAAGGCACCGACGGCGCGGCCACTCGGCTCACCGGCTTCGTCGTCGCGCCGCGGCTGTCGCAGCCGCAGCTGCTGGCCGCCGTACGCGGCCGGCTGGAAGCCGCATTCGTGCCTCGCCCTTTGTACCGTGTCGACCGTCTGCCGCGCGACGGCAACGGCAAGCTGCCGCGGCAGCGGCTGCTCGAACTGGCCGACGCCTGCGCCGCGCAGCGCGAACGACCGGCGGACACATGAGCTCGCCGCGCGCCGGCACGAACGCCCCCATCGAACGCCAGTCGCCGCTTCGCGCGCCGACGCTGGACGAGGCGCGCGAGATGTTCGACGGGCATTTTCCAGGCCATCCGGTGCTGCCGGGTGCGCGGCTGCTCGATATGGTGCTGGCGTCGATCGGTGCCGATAGTGCGGTCAGGGCTGATGGCGAGATCGGAGCCGCCGGTGTCGACGGCGCCGACCGCCGCACGGCGGCGCCGCTGCAGGTGCAGGTGCAGGTGCAGGTCGTCAAGTTCCTCGCGCCGGTGATGCCCGGCACCTTGCTGTCGCTGCACTGGCGCGAGCATGCCGACGGCCGGATCACATTCGAATGTCGCGATGGCACGCGCCGCGTTGCCAGCGGGTCGCTCAGCCGCGGTTCACCCGGCGGAAGTTCGCCTGGCCCAAGCTCACCCGGCCGGCACTCGCCCAGCGGCGCCCCCCGCTGACGAGCATCGCTGCCAGTCCGCCGTGACGCAGTCCGGACGCTGGACCGAACAGCCCGAGGCCGGCAGCCCTCGGCTGATGCGCCTGATGGCGCGGCTGGCGCTCGCCGCGGGCCGCCCTGTCACGCGCGCGTTGCTGTGGCCTATCGCCATCTATTTCTGGCTGGCCATGCCGCGCGCGCGCCGCGCCTCGCGCGACTATCTGCAGCGCGCGCTGCCGCGGCGCCCCGGCGCGCGCGACGGCATTCGGCATTTCCACGCCTTCGCGTCGGTGCTGCTCGATCGCATCTATCTGCTGGCCGGCCGCACGCAGTTGTTCGACATCGCACTGCACGGCGTGCCGGCGCTCGATCAGGCCCTCGCACACGGACGCGGCGTGGTGCTGGTCGGCGCGCATTTCGGGTCCTTCGAGTGCCTGCGCGCGCTCGGCCGCCAGCAGCCCGGCATGCGGATCACGCTGGCGATGTACGAACGCAATGCGCAGCGCATCGGACAGCTGCTGCGCTCGATCGACCCGGCACTGCAGGTCGACGTCGTCGCGCTGGGCCGTGTCGATTCGATGCTCGAACTGCAGCAGCGGCTCGACGACGGGCACTGCGTCGGGTTCCTGGCGGACCGCTCGTTCTCCGATGATCCGACGCTGACCGTGCCTTTCCTCGGCACGCCGGCCGCGTTTCCGACCGGAGTGTTCCGCATCGCAGCCGCTCTACGGCGGCCCGTACTGATGATGGCCGGCGTCTATGGCGGCGGCAAGCGCTATCAGGTGCGGCTCGAGCCGCTGGCCGACTTCACGGCAAGCACGCGCGCGCAGCGGACAGCCGCCGTCGATGGCGCCGTTCGCGAATTTGCCGTGCGGCTCGAAGGGCATTGCCGTGAAGCCCCCTACAATTGGTTCAACTTCTACGATTTCTGGGCCCGCCGATCCGATGATGACCAGGCCAAGCGAAGTCCCTAGCCGCCGGCTCGGCGCGGCGCGGCGCCCCCTGCTCGTTCGCCTGCTGACGCTGTTCGCCGCCACGTCCGGCGCCATTGTCATGGCGCCGCGCGGCTGGGCTCAGACCAAGGGCTCGACCGACGGCACCGCCGCGGCCAGCGACGCCGACTGGACACTGGTACGCCTGTTCGACGAGATGGGCGGACGCAAACAGGCCCGCGCGCGTTTTGCCGAGCGGCAGTTCCTCGCGCTGCTGGACGCACCGGTCGACGCCACCGGCGAGCTGGTATTCGAGGCACCAGGCAAGCTGATCAAGCGCACGATCAAGCCCCGCCCCGAGCTGCTGGCGGTCGACGGTGATCAGGTGACGGTCGAGCGCCCCGGCCTGCGGCGCACGATGTCGCTGAACGAGATGCCGGGCGTCGCGGCGCTCATCGAAAGCCTGCGCGCGACGCTGGGCGGCGACCGCGAGACGCTGCTGCGGGTATTCGAGGCACGGCTCAGCGGCACGCGCGCACGCTGGACGCTGCTGCTGACGCCGCGCCAGTCGCAGGCCGCCCAACTGATCAAGTCGGTCACGCTGACGGGCAGCGGGCGCGACATCGAACTGGTCGAGGTCGAGCAGCGCGACGGCGACCGCTCGGTGATGCGCATCATCGACAGCCGCTGAGCGCCGCGTGCCGACCCCGCCCGGCTCCGCGCCGCCGCCGGCGCCCCCGCCCCCGCCCCCGCCCCCGCCCGCGCCAGCGCCAGCGCCCCCGTCCACGCTAGCGCCCCCGCCCACGCTAGCGCCCCCGCCCACGCTAGCGCCCCCGCCCACGCTAGCGCCCCCGCCCACGCCAGCGCCCACATCCGCGCAGGCTCCCGAGTCCACGCCCACGCCACGGCCGCAGCCTCGCGCTACACGGCTGATCCTCACGCTATGGCTGCTGCTGCTGGCCGCCGCCATAGCGGTGGTGGCGCGCACGCCGTTCCTCACCGATCTGTCGATCTTCCTGCCGAGCGCACCCACCGAGGAGCAGCGCCTGCTGGTCGAGAACCTGCGCAGCGGCGTCATGTCGCGCATCATGCTGGCCGGTGTCACCGACTTGCCGCCCGAACGGCAGGCGGAGTTCTCGCGCGACTTCGCAACGCGCCTGCGCGGCGAGCCTGCGTTCAGCCTGGTCAACAACGGCGATCTGGCGGCATTGCAGGCCGACCAGAAGCTGCTGTTCGAACGCCGCTACCTGCTGTCGCCGGCCGTGGCCACGCCGCATTTCGAGACGCCGGCGCTGCGCGAGTCGCTGCAGCGCGCCATCGACGAGCTCGCCTCGTCGCAGGGCGCATGGCTCAAGCATCTGGTGCCGAGCGATCCGACCGGCGAGCTGCTGCGTATCCTCGAGCGCGTCGACGCCGGAACCGCGCCGCGTCAGCGCGACGGCGTATGGGTCAGCCCCGACGGCGACCGCGCGCTGCTGATGCTGTACACGCAGGCCGAAGGCAGCGACATCGACGGACTGCAGCAGGCCGTGCAAGCCGCGCGGCAGGCCTTCGAGGCGACGCGCGCTGCCACCGGCCTGTCTCAGGCGCGCCTGACGCTGACCGGGCCCGGCGTGCTCGCCGTCGAGTCGCGCGAGGCGATCGCCGCGGACGTCTGGCGGCTCGGGCATCTGGGGGTGGTGCTGATCCTGGGCCTGATGTGGCTGTTCCTGCGCTCGCCGGTCCCCATGGCCCTGGCCGCGCTGCCGCTGATCAGCGCCGTGCTGGCCGCCGCCGCCACCGTCGGCCTGGTGTTCGGCAACCTGCACGGGCTGACGCTGGGGTTCGGCATCCCGCTCATCGGCGAAGCCGTCGACTACGCGTTCTACCAGCTGATCAGCGGCGCCGCGCTGCAGGGCGCGGCGCGGCGATCGTTCTGGTCCACCATCCGGCTGGGCGTGCTGACTTCGATGACCGGCTTCGGAGCGCTCGCGCTGTCCGGCTTTCCCGGACTGACGCAGATCGCCGTGTTCTCGGCGGCCGGACTGCTGACGGCGGCCGTGGTCACCCGCTTCGTGCTGCCGCCGCTGACACCGGCCCGCTACCGCGCGCCCGACCTCGGCCGCTTCGAGCGCCGGCTGGAGCGGCTGATCGTGGCAGCACGTTACCTTCGCTGGCCCGCGCTGGGACTGGTCGTCGCCGGGCTGGCCGTGGTGATCGCCCAGCACCGCCAATTGTGGGACCACGACATCGCGTCGCTGAACCCGGTCTCGGCAGCCGCGCAGCAGCTCGACGAGGAG
Organism: Burkholderiaceae bacterium; assembly: GCA_050187175.1. Lineage (GTDB taxonomy): Bacteria > Pseudomonadota > Gammaproteobacteria > Burkholderiales > Burkholderiaceae_E > Zeimonas. Next base: position 13,523 of record JBFWXS010000074.1, on the reverse strand, counting down.
CTGCGCGGCGCTATCGGCGCGCCCGATGTGCGCGCCATGGTGGTGGTGCGCAGCGCCGACCTGGAGTCCTCGCTGCAGGCCGCCGAGGAAGTCGGCGTCGCGCTCGATGGGCTGATCGAGCAGGGCCGGCTGGGCGGCTATGAATCCCCGGCAACCGTGCTGCCGAGCCAGCGCACGCAACAGGGGCGCCGTGCGGCGCTGCCCGACGCGGATACGCTGCGCGCCCGCCTGGCGCAGGCCGCCGACGGCCTGCCGCTGCGCGCCGAACGGCTCGCGCCGTTCGTCGAGCAGGTGACGGCGGCACGGCACGCGCCGCTGCTGACCCGCGACGATCTGCACGGCACGCAGCTCGGCCTCAAGGTCGAAGCCTTGATCACCGCCGACGCGGACAGCGCCACGCTGATCCTGCCGCTGCGCGCGCCGGTCCACACGCAGGTGGCCGGCGAGCTCGATCTGCAAGCAATCGCCGCGGCGCTGCCGCGGCCGCCGCAGGCAAGCGTGCGCGTGCTCGACATGAAGGCGGAGACCGATCGGCTGTATGCCGGCTATCTCGGCGAAGCGATCCTGCTGTCGGCCGGCGGCGCAGCGGCCATCGTGGCGCTGCTCGCGCTGTCGCTGCGCTCGCTGCGCGCGGTGCTGGTGGTCAGCGCGCCGCTGGCCGGCGCAGTGGTGCTGTGCATGGCGCTGTTCGCCGTCAGCGGACGCTCGATGACGCTGCTGCACCTGGTCGGGCTGCTGCTGGTCGTGGCGGTGGGCAGCAACTACACGCTGTTCTTCCGCGCGGCGCAGTCGCACGGCGGCGAACGCCATCCCGGCATGCTGGCTTCGCTGGTGTTCGCCAATCTCGCCACGGTCGGCGGCTTCGGCGTACTGGCCTTCTCGCAGGTTCCGTTACTATCGGCGCTGGGCGCCACCGTGGCGGTCGGCGCAGCGCTCGCGCTGGCGCTGTCGGCCGCGTGGATCGCCTCGCCCCCTCGTCCTGCCCCCCGTCCCCCTTCTGCAACCGCTGCACCGATCACGCCTGACGATGCGAGAGATTGAGCCGCACCGCCCGCGCGCGATCGACGCGTCGCTGGCCTGGCATGCCGCGATGGGCGCCGGCTGGCTGCTGGCGCCGCAGGCATGGCCGTGGTGGCTGGGCGGCATCGCCGCCAACCACGCCGTGCTGACCGCGGCCGGGCTCTGGCCGCGTTCGTCGCTGCTGGGACCGAACATCACGCGGGTGCCCGCCGATCCGGACGGCCGCGGCCGCGTCGCGCTGACCTTCGACGACGGGCCGAATCCCGCGCTGACGCCGTTCGTCCTCGAGCAGCTCGATGCCCACCGTGCGCGTGCCAGCTTCTTCTGCGTCGGCGAGCGGCTGCAGCGCCATCCGCAGCTGGCGCGGCAGATCGTCGAACGCGGCCACGCGATCGAGAACCACACGCAGCACCACCGCCACAACTTTGCGTTCCTGGGCAGCGCGGGACTGCGGCGCGAGATCGAGGCCGCGCAGCGCAGCACGGCCAGCGTGGTCGGCGAGGTGCCGCGCTTCTTCCGCGCGCCCGCGGGCTTGCGCAATCCGCTGCTGCAGCCGGTGCTGGCCTCGCTGAACCTGCGGCTGACGGCCTGGACTCGCCGCGGCTTCGACACCGTCAACGGCCACGCCGACGCGGTCTACGGCAAGCTGGCCGACGCCCTGGCCGACGGCGACATCCTGCTGCTGCACGACGGCCACTGCGCGCGCGATGCGCACGGCCGTCCGGTACTGTTCGACGTACTGCCGCGGCTGCTGCGACGCATCGATGAACTCGGCCTGCGCGCCATCACCCTGCGAGAGGTTCTCGGATGAGAAGCACTGCCTTTCGGCAACTGGCGGGAGCGGCCGCCGACCCTTATCGCAGCGCCGGCCGCTTCGCGCACGGCTTCGCGCGCGGCAAGCTGCTGGGCGACCCGGCTTTCGAGCACCTGCTGGCGCAGGGGCTGCTGTCGGCACCGGAGACGCAGATGCAGCCCGGCACGGCCCCCGCCGCCCGCCCGGTGCGGATCCTCGACCTGGGCTGCGGCCAGTGCCTGCTGGCCGCGCTGCTGCCGGCAGCCGCCGCCGCTCACCGGCGCGGCGACTGGCCGGCCGGCTGGCCGGCTCCCCCGCAAGCGCAGATCCACGGCATCGAGCTGATGCCGGCCGACGTGGCCCGGGCCCGCGCCGCGCTCGGCGACACCGCGCGGATAGAGGCAGGCGACATCACCACGGCGCCGTACAGCACGGCCGACGTCGTCGTCATCCTGGACGTGCTGCACTACATCGACTATGCCGCGCAGGAACGCGTGCTGCAGCGCGTGGCGCAAGCGCTGGCGCCGCACGGCGGCCGGCTGTTGCTGCGCGTAGGCGATGCGGCTGGCGGCTGGCGTTTCCGCGCCAGCCAGGCGGTCGATGCGCTCGTCACCTTCGTGCGCGGCCACAGGCTCGGCCGTTTATACTGCCGCTCGCTCGCCGACTGGCGCGCCGCGCTGCAGCGCCACGGCTTCCAGGTCCGCACGCAGGCGCTGAGCGCAGGCACGCCGTTTGCCAACGTCCTGCTGATCGCCGAGCGACCCGCCGGCGCGGCGGCCGCCGAGGCGACACCGGAATCGGCCCGGCGCAATGGCCCGTCCCCCGAGCGCCCGCAAACCCTGCCTGCCTGAACAGACGCACCGATGCTTCACCCTGCGACGCCGCCCCGTGCTGCGACCCGCATCGCCGCCTTCACGGCCACCAGCTGCGTGGGCGCCGGCAACGCCGCGCTGTTCGATGCGCTGGCCAGCGGCCGCAGCGGCCTGGCCCCCTGTCGCTTCGACGACGTCACGCTGCCGACGTGGATCGGCCAGGTGCCCGGCGTCGACGACGAACGGCTGGCGCCCGCGCTGGCGGCCTACGACTGCCGCAACAACCGGCTGGCGCAGCTCGGCCTGCGCCAGGACGGCTTCGAGGCCGCGATCGAGCGCCTGGCGAGCCGCTACGGCACGCGGCGCATCGGCGTGTTCGTGGGCACGAGCACCTCGGGCATGCTGCAGCTGGAGCTCGCCTATCGGCGCCGTGACGCCGACACCGGCGCGCTGCCGGCGGATTTCCAGTACGCCACCACGCACAACACCGCGTCGCTGGCGCGCTTCATCCGCTTGCGCCACGGCCTGCGCGGCCCGGCCTTCGTGATTTCGACCGCCTGCTCGTCGGGCGCCAAGGCGCACGCCAGCGCACAGCGGGCGATCGACGCCGGCCTGATCGACGCTGCATTGGTAGGCGCCGTCGACTCGCTCTGCCTGACCACGCTGTACGGCTTCGCGTCGCTCGAGCTGCTCGCCGAGACTCCCTGCAAGCCGTGGGACCAGCACCGCAGCGGCCTGTCGCTCGGCGAGGCAGCCGCGTTCGTCCTGCTCGAGCGCAGCGGCGAGATCGAGGCCGACAGTCCGTACCTGACCGGTTGCGGCGAATCGAGCGACGCCCATCACATGTCCAGCCCCTGCCCCGACGGAGCCGGCGCCGAAGCCGCGATGCGACAGGCCCTCGCCGCCGCCGGCCTGCAGCCGGCCGACATCGACTATCTGAACCTGCACGGCACGGCCACGCCGAGCAACGATCGCGCCGAGGACGCAGCCGCTGCCGCGGTGTTCGCCGGCCAGGTGCCGGTCAGCTCGACCAAGGGCACGCACGGGCACGCGCTGGGCGCCGCCGGCGCACTGGAAGCCGTGGTAGCGCTGCTGTGCCTGCGCGAAGGACTGATGCCGGGCGGCCGCAACGTCGAGACACCGGATCCGGCGCTGAGCAGCCCGTATCTGCTGCACAGCCGCCGCCAGCCCTTGCAGCGCGTGATGAGCAATTCGTTCGGCTTCGGGGGATCCAACTGCTCGCTGATCTTCGAGCGCGGCGCCGCCATCGCCGCGCGCGCCACGGAGCAGCGCGCATGAACGCCCACCCGCCGCTCACGCTCGGCATAGACGCCATCGGCCTGCTGGCGCCGGGCCTGCCCGACTGGAGCGCCGCGCTGCCGGTAATGCGCGGCCTGCAGGCCTGGCAGGCCACGCCGCTGACCGTCCCGGCGCCGCAACGGCTGGCCGCGGCCGAACGCCGCCGCGTCGGCGCCACCACCCGGCTGGCGCTCGCCTGCATCGAGCAGATGTTCGCGCAGGCCGCCGACGCCGACCCCGCCACGGTCGCAACCGTCTTCGCCGCATCGTCCGGGGACGGCGACAACTGCCATGCGCTGTGCGAAGCGCTGGCGCAGGCCGACCGGCTGGTCTCGCCCACTCGCTTCACGAACTCGGTGCACAACGCGCCGGCCGGCTACTGGAGCATCGCCGCCGGCGCGCGCGTTCCCAGCAGCAGCCTGTGCGCATTCGACGGCAGCTTCTGCGCCGGCCTGCTCGAAGCCGGCGTGCAGGCGCTGGCCACCGGCCAAGCGGTCGCACTGGTCAGCAGCGAAGTCCCGTATCCGGAACCGATCCACAGCACCCGGCCGCTGGCCGCGCCGTTCGCCGTGGCGCTGCTGCTGCGGCCCCCCGGCACCTCGGCGCGGCTGGCGCGGATCGAGCTCGGCAGCCTCGACGAGGACGCCTGCGACGCACTGCCCGACGCCGGCCTGGAAGGCTTGCGCCAAGGCGTGCCGGCCGCGCGCAGCCTGCCGCTGCTGGCCGCGATCGCGGGCGACCGGCCGGCGCTGGTGCGGCTCGAAGCACTCGACGGCCAGTCGCTGCCCGTGAAGGTGCTGCCGTGCGCCTGAACCGCGAGCAGATCGCCGCCGTGCTGCCGCACCGCGGCCGCATGTGCCTGATCGACGAAGTGCAGGCCTACGACGCCGATTCGCTGCACGGCAGGAGCCACGCCGCGACGCAGCGCGCGAATCCGATGGCCGATGCCGACGGCCGGCTCGGCGCGGCCTGCGCCGTCGAATACGCCGCGCAGGCGATGGCGCTGCACCACGCCTGCCGCGCGATGGCTGCGGCGAGCAGCGGCCAGGTGCCTCGGCTGCCGCGCGGCACGCTGGCCGGCGTGCGCGATCTGCAGTTGTTCGTCTCGCGGCTCGACGATCTCGATGCCGACCTGGACATCCGCGTGACGCTGCTGTCCGGCGATGCCGGCGCGGCGCAGTACGCGCTGCAGATCGATGCCGGCGCACGCGCGGTGGCGCGCGGCCGCGCGATGGTGGTGATCGATGCCGGCGCAGCCGAAGCACGCGCCGGCGAGGGGCGCGCGTGAACTCTCCCTCCGCACAGCCGCTGCGCCGCGCGCTGGTCACCGGCGCCAGCGGCGCCATAGGCGCCGCCATCGCCCGCCGGCTGGCATACGACGGGCTGCACGTCATCGCGCATGCGCATCGCAATCCCGACTCGGTCGCGGCGACCGTCGCAGCGATCATCGCCGACGGCGGCTCGGCCGAGGCGGTGTGTTTCGACGTGGCCGACGAGGCCGCCAGTACCCATGCGCTGCAGTCGGTCGTCGAGGCCGGGCCGGTTCAGGTGCTGGTCAACAATGCGGGCATCCACGACGACGCCGTCATGCCGGGCATGAGCCACGAACGCTGGCGCCGCGTCATCGACGTCTCGCTGCACGGCTTCTTCAACGTCACGCAGCCGCTGCTGCTGCCGATGATCCGCACGCGCTGGGGCCGCATCATCAGCCTGTCGTCGATCGCAGCCGAGATGGGCAACCGCGGGCAGACCAACTACGCCGCCGCCAAGGCCGGCGTGCAGGGCGCATCACGCTCGCTAGCGCTCGAAGTGGCCACACGCGGTATCACCGTCAACGTCGTCGCGCCGGGCATCATCGAATCAGCGATGAGCCGCGATGCCTTTCCGCCCGAGCAGATCGCGCGACAGGTGCCGATGCAGCGCGCCGGCCGCCCGGAGGAAGTGGCCGCACTCGTCGGCTTCCTCGCCGGCGACGAGGCGGGTTATATCACCGGCCAGGTGATCGCGATCAACGGCGGCATCATCTGAGCAGCGTCTGGACGGCGAGGCCCGGCTGGCGACTTCGCCCTCTCGCCTCTCGCCCCTCGGCCCCCTCCGCTTCAGCCGGCCCGCGCCCGACGGCGCGCGAGCAGCCGCGGCAGCCGGCGCACGAAGCCGGCCATCAGCCTGGCATGCATCCAGCTGAGCAGCAGGTTGTCGCGCAGATAGTTGAAATGCGAGATACCGCCCTCTTCGGCGCTGAGGTAGCGGACCGGCGTAGGCACGCTCACCGGCGGTACGCCCTCCCAGTCGAGCCGCACCACGGCTTCCACGTCGAAATCGTAGCGGCGCATCCAGCGCTGGCGCTGCATGATGCGCACCAGCGGCTCGATCGGATAGACCCGGAAGCCGAACAGCGAATCACCGATACCGCTCCACAGCGTCTCCAGATCGGTCCACCAGTTCGACACGCGCCGCCCCTTGACGCGCAGCGCCGGCGCCGACGCGTCGAAGATCGGCGCGCCGAGGATCATCGCCTGCGGCTGCTGCTGCGACAGCGCCATGAAGCGCCCGATCGCAGCGCCCGGATGCTGGCCATCGGCATCCATCGCCAGCGCATGCGTATAGCCGACGGCACGCGCCTGCTCCAGTCCATGCAGCAGCGCGGCACCCTTGCCGCGATTGACCGGCAGCTTCAGCACGCGCAGGCCCGCATCGACGCGCGCCATTCGCTCGACGGCCTGTTCCGATCCGTCGGTGCTGCCGTCGATCACGACCCAGACCGGATTCCAGTTCGCCCGGGCCTCCGCCACCGTGGAAGCCAGCAGCGGGCCGGAATTGTACGAAGGGATCAGAACCAGATGCGTACGCGAGGCGTGGTCAATCATCGATCGGCAAGCGGGCAATCGTCGACAGGGTGAAATCGTCACTGCGCAGTCGGCCGCCGTGCGCTCGCGCGCCGGCCGCAGACGGATCGTCACCCGGGGAAAAGATCGGCGTCAGCGCCGATGATGAAGCAGGCGGAGAAGCTGTCGAAGCCGTGGAGGGCGCCGCGAAGGGCGCCGCAGAGGGGGCCGCAGCCGGTCCCGACGAACTCAGTCCGGAACGGAGACAAGCGGTCACGCGCGCCACGATGTCGTCGGTGCTGCCTTCCGGCGCCACGCGCGGCCCCAGCCGGACGCGATAGCGCAGCGGCAGCGCGACCGGCCGGCGCCACAGCGGCCAGCCCTTGGACAGATAGCGCGACTCGGCTTCGATGAAGATCGTCTGCACCGGCGCTCGGGCACGGCGGGCAATGGCCGCGAAGGCGGGCTTCAGCGGACCGATCGGCGCATCGCTGCTGCGCGTGCCTTCCGGAAAGATCAGCAGCTGCCCGCCGTCGTTCAGCGCCTGCACCGCCAGCCGCACCATGGAACGCGGCGAATCGTTGGGGATGTAGCCGGCCATACGGGCGCCGGCGCCAAGGAACAGGTTGTCGCACAGCGAAGCCTTCATGATGCAGACCGTGCGCGGCAGCCGCGAAATCACCAGCGCCGCGTCCAGCAGGCTCGGATGATTCGGCGCGATGATCAGCGACGGCTCGTCGCGAAGCCGGTCCAGCTCCGAGAGATCGACCTGCAGCAGCCCGAGCCGGCGGATGGCGCGCAGGTAGCCGCGAAAGATCGCCGCCGCCCACCCGCGCAGGAACCAGCGGAATCGCTGGGCCGACAGGAACGGCCGCGCACAGGCGCCGATCAGCGTTCCGCCGAGCAGCATGAGCCCGAGCAGCGCGAGGCCCGAATGGAATCGCAGCCCTTCGCCGATGCGCCGACCGAGCCGGAAGCGGCCGGGCGCCTCGGAGCGCGGGTCAGTCGTGCTGCCCATCGACGGCTCCATTGGCGCGAAACCTGCACCGCGGCCGCGGGAACGCGCCGGATCGACCTGCTGCTGCCATCGAAATGTCCGCTGTCAACGAACCCTCATTCTATTTGCCCCTGCGGACCCGGTTCTGAGACATTCTAGTGCGGAGCCGCGGTCCAGGGGGCCCGCGGCTCCGGCCGCCGCCGTCTCGCGGATGCGACGCAAGATGACGCAGGACGACGCGGGCGACGGGGGGCGACGCAGCGTACCGCCCATCGGCGGACATCGGCCGCCCGACCCGGGTGGCGCTCAAGCCTCCGCCAACCGCGACGACCAGTGAATCATGGCTTTCCCGCTCTTGCACCGCCGCCGGTGCGGATCCTCCTGCTTCACCATGCATCCGACCCCGCCCCGCCAGTCCCTTTGCCCTAGTCCTTCGCTCCTACTCCTTCCACCCATGCCAGCCGCCTTCCTGCGCCGCGGCGCGCTGCTGCTGGCCGCACTGCTGGCTATGCCGCTGCCGCTGCCCGCGTCCGCTGCCGCTCAGCCCCCCGCCAAGCCCTCCGCATCGCAGACGGCATCGGCGTCCGCATCCGCATCCGCATCCGCGTCGGCACCGGCACCGGCACCGGCACCGGCATCGGCGCAGGTGCACGCGCGAGCACAGGCGCTGCAGCCGCTGCTCGGCGGCGTGCTGCGGCAGGCCGGCGTGGCCACCGCGCCGCCGCAGCACGACCCGGCCGCACGGCCGCTCACACGCATCGCCGGCAAGTCGGCACTGCCCGTCGCGGCCCGGGCCAGCGGTCTGATCGTCCGCTTCCGCGATCCGGCGGTGCGTGAGCTGGCCGCCGCCGATCAGCCGCCGCCCCCTGCGCTGCTCGACGCCGTCGCCGCGGGGCTGCCCACGCCGCTGCGCTATGCACGCGCCATGAGCGGCGGCATGCACGTGTTCAAGTTCGACTCGGCACTGCCGGCCACCAGCGCCGAAGCGCTGGCGCAGCAGCTGCGGCAGCTGCCCTTCGTCGAACATGCGGAGCCGGACCTGCTGGCGGGGCCGCAGGCCATGTCGCTGGATCCCGACTACGCGTCGCAATGGAGCCTGCGCGGCGCCGGTGCCGGCTATCCCGGCGTCATCGACGCCGAAGGCGCCTGGGATCACACCACCGGCACGCCGGAGGTCGTCGTCGCCGTCGTCGACAGTGGCGTGCTGCCGCACCCGGATCTGGCCAGCCGCCTGCTGCCGGGTTACGACTTCGTGTCGGATCCGCGCTACTCGAACGACGGCAACGGCCGCGACGCCGACGCCACCGACCCCGGCGATTACACCCAGGCCGGCGAATGCGGCGCCGGCAGGACGGCCATGCCCAGCTCGTGGCACGGCACGCACGTCGCGGGCATCATCGCCGCGGACGGCGCGAACGGCTACGGCATCGCGGGCATCGCCTGGCGGACCTCCATCCTGCCGGTCCGCGTGCTCGGCAAATGCGGCGCATCGAGCTCCGACATCGCCGACGGCATCAAGTGGGCCGCCGGCCTGCCGGTGCCCGGCGTGCCGCTGAATCCGCATCCGGCCCGTGTCATCAATGTCAGCCTCGGCGGGCTCAGCGTCACCGGCTGCAGCCTCGTCTACCGCGAGGCGATCGATGCCGCCACCATCGAAGGCGCACTCATCGTCGTCGCGGCGGGCAATGCCCAAGTGGACGCCGCACAGTACTCGCCCGCCAACTGCGAAGGCGTGCTCACCGTGATGGCCACCGATCGCGACGGCCGGCTGGCCTCGTACAGCAACTACCGGTTCAGCGGCGACATCTCCGCCCCGGGCGGCGACGTCGACCGCCACGGCATCGCCGGCGGCATCCTGTCCACCGTCGGCACGGGCCAGCAGGCTGCGGCCGGCTACGGCGTCGGCACCAAGCAGGGAACCAGCATGGCCGCGCCGCACGTCGCCGGCGCCGCGGCACTCGCCCTTTCGCTGCACCCGAGATTGACGCCGACCGAGCTGAGCACGCTGCTGCAGGTCACCGCCGCGACCTTCCCGAACTCGTACGAATGCTCGACGCAGCAGATCTGCGGCAGCGGCATCGTCAACGCCTTCGAGGCCATCTCCGGGGCGGCCGTCATGGCGCAGTACCGACTGATCTACGAGTTCTACAACGTCGATCTGAAGCACTACTTCCGCACCGGTTCAGCCAATGAAGCGCGAATCGTCAACAAGGGTCAGGCCGGGCCGGGATGGTACGAGACCTTCGACTACTTCTACGCCTGGCACGAAGCCGGGCCCGAGCTGTCGCCGGTATGCCGCTTCTACGGCACGCCTGGCGTAGGACCGAACTCGCACTTCTACACCGCCAGCCCCATCGAGTGCGAACTGGTCAAGCGCGATCCGGGCTGGACCTACGAAGGCATCGTGTTCTACGCGAAGCGCCACGTGGCCGGCCAGTGCCCGGCCGACAGCGTGCCGGTCTACCGCGCCTACAACATGCGCTGGATGGAGAACGACTCGAACCATCGCTACACCACCAACCGTGCGCGCTACGACGAGCTGGTGGCCCAGGGCTGGGCCGGCGAAGGCGTGGCCATGTGCGTCGCCGCGGGCTGACAGGCGGCGCGCCCGGCAGGCCGCCTCCCCCGCAGCGCGGCCCGCTACCAGACGCAGCTTGTCGACAATCGACGTAAAATCCAGGCCGCCCTCCCCCCGCATGCCTGGAGACGAACGACGATGTCCATCCGCGGACGAGCCTGCATCGCAGGCGCCTACGAACACCCGACGCGCAAGGCCCCCGACAAGACCGTACCGCAGCTGCACATGGAAAGCGCGGTCGGTGCACTGGCCGACTGCGGCCTGAGCCTGCGCGACGTCGACGGCTACTTCTGCGCCGGCGACGCCCCCGGCATGGGTCCGCTGAACCTGGTCGAGTACATGGGGCTGAAGCCGCGCCACGTCGACTCGACCGAAACCGGCGGCTCTTCCTACCTGATCCACGTCGCGCATGCCGCGCAGGCGATCGCCGCCGGCAAATGCGACGTGGCGCTGATCACGCTCGCCGGCCGGCCGCGCTCCGAGGCCTCCAGCGGCCTGAAGCCGCGCCCGATGGGCGCCAACCTGCCCGACGCACCGTTCGAGGTGCCGTTCGGCCTGGTCACCGTTAACGCCTATGCGCTGGTCGCGGCACGCCACATGCACGACTGGGGCACCACGCCGGAGCAGCTGGCCTGGGTCAAGGTCGCCGCATCGCACCACGCGCAGCACAATCCGAACGCGATGCTGCGCGATGTCGTCAGCGTGCGCGACGTGCTCGACTCGCCGATGATCTCCGACCCGCTGCGCCGGCTCGACTGCTGCGTCGTCTCCGACGGCGGCGGCGCACTGGTCGTGGTGCGGCCCGAGATCGCGCGCACGCTGAAGCGGCCGGTGATCACCGTACGCGGCGCCGGCGAAGCGACCAAGGACAGCAACGGCGGACGCGTCGATCTCAGCTACTCGGGGGCGGTGCGCTCGGGCGCCGCGGCCTTCGAGGAGGCCGGCGTCAAGCCGGCCGACATCCAGTACGCGTCGATCTACGACAGCTTCACGATCACCGTCATCGTGCAGCTGGAGGACCTCGGCTTCTGCGCCAAGGGCGAAGGCGGCCGCTTCGTCGCCGACGGCAACCTGATCGCCGGCGTGGGCAAGCTGCCGTTCAATACCGACGGCGGCGGGCTGTGCAACAACCATCCGGCCAATCGCGGCGGCATCACCAAGGTGATCGAAGCCGTGCGCCAGCTGCGCGGCGAAGCGCATCCAGCGGTGCAGGTGAAGAACTGCGCGCTGGCGCTGGCGCAGGGCATGGGCGGCCAGCTCGGCGCACGGCACGGCAGCGCCACGCTGATCCTCGAAAGGAGCTGAACGTGAGCACGCCCGCGCAAGACCGCAAGATTCCGGCCCCGCCGGTCTACCCCGACAATGAAGCCTTCTGGCAGGCCGCCACCGAAGGCCGGCTGCTGGTCAAGTACTGCAATGCCTGCAGCGAACCGCACTGGTATCCGCGCCCGCTGTGCCCGCACTGCGGCAGCGAGCGCACCGAGTTCCGCCCCGCCAGCGGCCGCGGCACGATCTACTCGCTCAGCGTGACGCGCCGCGCCGGACCCGTGGCATACGCGATGGCCATGGTCACGCTCGACGAAGGCGTGACCATGATGACGAACATCGTCGATTGCGACCTCGACGCGCTGCGCATCGGGCAGGCCGTCGAAGTCGTCTTCAAGCCCACCGACGGCGGGCCGCCGGTGCCTATGTTCAGGCCCGTGGGCTGATCGGCTGCGTCGCTCAGCCCCGCGTCAGCTGCCAGGCGATCAGCGCGGCGGCGATCGCGGGCACGCCGAACACGACCAGCAGGATAGGCAGCTCCTGCGCCAGCGTGTAGCCGGCCTTGTTCACGCCGACCCACAGGTTGGCGATCGACACGGCCAGCCACGCCGGCACGAACAGCTTGGCCGCCAGCGCCAGATCCGCGGCGCTGCCGCCCCACAGTTTTCCGAACAGCAGGAAGACACACAGCAGCAGCGCGCCGCTGCCGATCACCATCAACATGTGCATGTGGCCGGCCCCAGGTTCTTCGTCGACAAGCGACAAAGAGTAGCCCCGCCTGCCGGGCTGCGTCCAGAAGATTCACCAGCCTAGCGGACGGCGTTCATCGGCTCGTAAGAGTACGAGCCCATGCTTGTCGGTGCCGCGCGTCGATGCGGCCGGATCCTCATCCGAACGATCTCCTTCTCCGTGGTTTCCAGTCTCATGCCGGCGTGGCTCCACCTGCGTCGGCTTTTCTTTGCCTGCCGCTCCCTGCAACATAGGTGACCTGCGTGAAGAAAACCAAGCCGCATCTACAACGAGCTATTTGGTTCGATTATGCGGGTTCAACTATGCCGGTTCGAGTTTGCGGCACCCCTTGATCTGGGCAATTCATTGACTATGACAAGTATTTGACTAGCGACCGACAAGCATTCGGGCGAGCGATTTCCTATTCAACCGTTCGGCTCATGAGTCGGGGCTCTTCGCCTGCCCCGCTGTCTCGGCAAAGGCGTGGGCCGGGCGCTGCGGCCGGCGCGAGCTAGGGGCGCGTGGCCCGAGTAGGCGCGGCGCTGTATGCGCAGCCGAGAAGCGCAGGAAGCTTGGCCCGCGCGCAAAGCGCGCCACCATTCTGACTTACGGCGTCTGTCTGAGCGGAGCTCCCCAACGGGGAGCGCAGCGAGTTACGCCGTGGGCCAAGCTTCCGAGCATCGCAGGGAACCCCTCTGCGAAGCAGAGGGGCAAGCATCCAGCGCCGCGCCTACTCGGGCCACGCGCCCCTAGCTCGCGCCGGCCGCAGCGCCCGGCCCACGCCTTTGCCCGCTGCAACCGAAGCACACCCACCCAGCCTCTGCGACGACCGATCGTCAAACGCCCGTCATCGACACCCCTTAGCCTGCAGGTTCCGTCTAGCGTTCATTCCTCCTGCCAACCTCCGGAACCGAAAACAAATGAAGAACTTCTCCATGACGCTGGCCACGGCCGGCGCGCTCACCGCGGCCGGCATCGCCGCGACGGCCACGACGGCCTCGGCCCAGACGAACGTCCAGCTGTACGGGCGCCTCGACACCAGTATCGATCTGATGAACAACGGGCAAAGCTCGCGCACGGCGATCTCCAGCAACTCGTCGCGCTGGGGTCTGCGCGGCACGGAAGAGCTCGGCGGCAATCTGCGAGCCTTGTTCAACCTCGAGGCGGGCTTCTCGTCGGACACCGGCGCGGGGAACGGTTCGTT
>JBFWXS010000073.1:0-21688 GCA_050187175.1 Burkholderiaceae bacterium | reverse complement strand
TGGTGGACAGCGCCTGCGAGACTGAATCCCTGGGAGTCTTGCCGGCTTCGACGACCATCACGATCTGTCCCATGTGCGAGGCCAGGACGCGAGCTTCGGTGGTGACCAGCAGGGGCGGCGAATCGAAAATGAAGATCCGGTCGGGGTAGCGCTCGTTGAGTTGTTCGAGCAGCCGCCCCATCGCCTCGCTGGCCAGCAGTTCCGTCGCATGCTCGTGGCGCCGCCCGGAGGGCAGGATTGAAAGTGTATCGACATTGGTCGGCAAGACCAACTGACCCAGGTCCGGCGAGCCGTCGATCAACCAGTCCATCAGGCCTCTGTCAACCTGGACGCCCAACTCGCGGGGGATGGACGGGCGGGCGACATCGGCGTCGATCAGGATGACGCCGTGGTCGCGCTCGGCGGCAATGCTCATGGCCAGGTTGACCGCGCAGAAGCTCTTGCCTTCCCCAGGGAAGGCGCTGGTGACCATGATGTAGCGACCCTGGGGGGCGGCGGGGCGGCCGCCCCGGCCGTAGGCGTTGGCCAGCAGGGGCCGCTTGATGACGCGGAACTCCTGGCCGGTTTGCGTTGCCGGGCCATTCGGGACGACCATGCCTCGGGCCCGGAGGGCTTCGAGGTGAATGCGCACTGGAGCCGGACTATTGTCTGGAGAGGCGGCAGGCGCGGGCTGCGCGGGTTGCAACGCGGGCGCCGCAACCGGGGCGGGGCCGGCAATAGTGGTGGCCGGTGCGGCCGGAACCGGGGCAATCGCGGAATGTGTTGTGACGCTTGGCGTGGGAGCGATGGCCGGTGCGGTACCGACGCCGGCCGCCGGCACGGCAGCCTGCGGCGAAGGGGGAGTGCCGTCCGCCGACGGGGGCGTCGCGCGCCGCGTCGAAACGTCGGCCAGCCGATCGGCCAGCGCCTCGATGCTGGTCTTGCGCTCGGCGGGAGACGAGGCCTCGGGTCCCGCGGCAGCCGGCGGTGCGTCCGGCTTCGGTTTGACGTCGGTGAGTCGGGCGACGGCCCGTTCGATCAAGCTCATGGGCTACCCTTGATACCTACCGGCCCGCCATCTTCAGCGCATACCAGGCAATGGCGGCGCCGAAGAGGCCGAGATACAGCAAGGCCGTCGAGGAAAACGCCACCAGGCTGAGGCGGGAGCGGCCACGCTCGGCAGCATTGGCGATGTACGAGACGCCGCCGAGCAGCGGCAGTCCGGTGGCGGTGGCCAGCGACCGCAGATCCAGGAAGGTCGGACGCAGTTGATCGCGGGCGAAGGCGATGCCGACGCCAGCCGCGAGCGATACCATCAGCACCGCGCTCAGCAGCAACGGCCGGTTCGGCCCTACCGGCGTGGGATCGACGCGAGGGGGGTCAATGACACGGAATTCTCCAACGCCAGCTGTCGCGCCCAGATCACCGGAAATCTGTGCTGATTCGCGCCGGGCAAGCAACTTCTCGTAGTTCTGCTTGTTCACGTCGTAGTCGCGGTTGAGCTGCGCATACTCGGCTTCGACGCGGGGAATGTTCAAGGCCATCTGCCGCGACTCGCGCAGGCGCAGGTCGTACTCGGCGACCTTGGCCCGCAGGGCGGCGACCTTGGATTCAGCTTCCGTTATCGCCACGCGCAGTTGGCCGTAAACCGGGTTCGGCACCTGGATCGGCGTGGGCGTCGGGGCTACGACGGTCGTGCCTTCCGGCGTCACGACGACAGGCGGCTTGCGGGCATTCTTCTGCTGTACCTCGAGCTCGGCCAGCACGCGCTTGGTCGACTGGACGTCGGGGTGGTTGTCGGTGAAACGCAGCCGAAGCTCGTCGAGCCGCTTGCGCTGAGCCTCGACGCGCTCGTCGAATTCGGTCGGCTGCTCCTGCAGGATGACCGGGCGGCTGTTCTGCGCGACCTGGACTTGCACATTGGTCGTGGCGGGACCGGCGATCATGGGCGGTTCGCTGGCTAGCTGGCGGCGGATCTCGTCGCGCGAGAATTCGGCCTGGCGCAGCTCGAGCTGAGCTTCGCGCAGCTTGGTTTCGGTGTCGTTGACCTGCGCGACGTAGCTGGTCTCCAATCCCGGCATCAAGCGCTGGTTGCGCAGCTTGAAGTCCTTCAGCGCGCCTTCGGCGTCCAGCAGTTTCTGTTCGTACAGCTTCAGCTGATCGTCGATGAACTTTTGTGCGGCCGCCGCGTCGCGGCGCTTCGAACCCAGGCTCGATTCGACGAAGATGTTGAGAAACGACTGAACGACCGTGCGGGCCTTGGCGGGCTCCGTATGGACGTAGGTCATCGAATACAGGTTGTTCGCTCCGCGCACCATCGAGAACTGGACGTCGCGCATCAGCAGGTCGACGATGCGGTCGCGCTCCGTCGGCGTGGTAGCTCTCAAATCGAGATCGGCGGCTTGCGCGACCTTCTCGGCATTGGGCCGATTGATGATGGTCCGGGCCATCATGCCGACCACTTGGTCGGCATTTGGCTCGACGGCCAGGCCCGTCAGCAGCGGCTTGAGGATGGACTGCGTATCGACGAAGACGCGCGCGGTGGCTTGATAGCGGTCCGGAATGAGCCATACGGCCACGCTGCCGAGTACGCCGATCAGCGTCGCGACCACCAGGCCGCTCCAGCGGTAGAACCAAATGCCGCGCAGCACCGACTTCAGATACGCGATGGTCTCGAGCATGAACAGCCTGCTTCAGATGATGTCGGTGGAAGGCCGGTGCACGGTTCGGGGGCTCAGAACCAGCTTTCCGGAATGATGATGACGTCGCCCGGCAGCACCTGGATGTTTGCGCTGACGTCGCCGCGCTTGATCAGGTCGGCGAGGCGGACGTTGTAAGCCTTGTTGTTCTCGGCGCCGCGGATCAGTACGGCACGGTTGCCGGCGGCGAAATCGGTGAGGCCGCCTACCGAGATCATGACGTCGAGCAGAGTCATGTTCTGCCGATAGGAAAGGGTGGCCGGCTTGATGGCCTGGCCCAGGACGCGGATCTGCTCCGAGGTGCCGCCGCCGAATTGCTGCAGCACGACGGTGACCACGGGATCCTGCAGATACTTCTTCAGCGCGGTCTCGATCTCGCGGGCCAGTTCGCTCGGATTCTTGCCCTGCGCGACCATGTCCTCGACCAGCGGCGTCGTGATTCGTCCGTCGGGCCGCACCGGCACCGTCGTGGACAGTTCGGGATTGCGCCAGACGACGATGTTCAAGGTATCCCCCGGGCCGATCACGTACTTGTAGTCGGGCTGGGCGGCCTTCTGCGGTGCGGACGGCAGCGTGGAGGCGCAGCCGGCGAGCAGCGCGGCGGCCAGCATGGCGACGAATGCACGAAACATCGAATGGCTCCTTGTTGTCTATCGATTCGATCCCTGGGGCCGTCAGCTTAGCGGCTTCGGCGGCGCCATCGAACACCGTTCGTCGGAGTCGCCAAATATGCAACGCAGCGGCATCAAGGGCCAGGAATTATTTCACCGGGTGGAATACAGGCCAGTGAAGGTCGGAGATTGCGCTCAGCCGGCGCGCTCGGGGCGGGCCTGCCGGGCCTGGGGCCGGGACTCGCCGGCCTGTCGTTGGGAGATCCACGAGGGTGGCGCGACGCGGTTGTCGAACGCGTGCCGGTCGTGGGGGTACAGGGCGCGGATGCGCTGGACGTAGGCCAGTGTCTCCGCGAACGGTGGCACGCCGCGGTACTTGTCGACGGCCCCTTCGCCTGCGTTGTAGCCGGCCAGGGTCAGCACTACGTCGCCACGGAAATAGGACAGCAGCCAGCGCAGGTAGCTCATGCCGCCGCGCAGGTTCTCGATGGGGTCGAAGGCGTCTCGGACGGCGAAGCGCTCGGCGGTCTCGGGGATCAGCTGCATCAGGCCTTGCGCGTTCTTCGTCGAGCGGGCCTGCGGATTGAAGTTGGACTCGGCCTGCATGACGGCGAATACCAGTCGCGGGTCGAGCCGGAATTCGCGCGCCATCTGCACGACGGTCTGCGCGAGCTTGCGGCGATCGATCGATGCGGGCGCGGCCCGGAACTCGGCCGGCGCCTCGATGGCGGGGGTGGGGCCGTAGTCGACGATCGGCTCCGGTGGGGGGGCAACGAGGGCCTCAGATTCCGGGGCCGGCGGCGGTTCGGCGATGGCCACCGGCTGCAGGCAGGCGGGCAGCTTGTCGCCGTCGCCGCGGATCAGCTGCCCCAGGCGGGCGCCCATGTCGCTGCCGAGCGCCGCGGCGCGGCGGAACAGTGTGCTGGCGATGGCGTCGTCGCGCTGGATGCCGCGGCCGTTCGCGTACATCCAGCCCATCCGCAGGAAGGCGTCGACGCTGTCGAGGCGGGCGGCTTCACAGTACAGTGCATGCGCCTTGGCGTAGTCGCGAGTGAATCCTTCCGCGTGCTCGTACCTGATGCCATTCTCGACGAGATGTCGAGCCGCAGGGTTCGGATGGCTTTCATTCAGCGCATATGCGACATCATGAGAAGCCAGCAATGCCGCGCCGCTGACTAAGTAGATCAGCGACAATGCCTTACGTCGGATGGATGTGCACGATTTCACCCCGCGATTCTACGATCGATGTTGCGATTGGGATATGAACGATTACCGGGTTCGGTTGTGATCCCCATGGTTTGCTGTCTGGATTGACAGAATTCGGGTGCCAGGTGCTTGGCGACAACGCAGAGAGAAAATCGGGATGGCGCACGCTGATGGGCAGGCGCCTCGGAGCGAAGCAGCTTGCGGTCGTCTGCAGCGTTGCGGTCGGCTGTTTAGTAGCGGGGCTCTATGTGACTGCTACTGGCATTCGCGAATCTTGGTCGGCCCATCAGTGGGCGGCCGCACAATCCGCATATGAGCGCGAACTCGGATTTCATTACGCGAGGATGGACCGGGCCTTAGCGGGGACGGCGATTGACTGGCTACTATTGGGGGACAGTCAGCTTCAGGCATTCCCTACGGCGCTGCTTCCTGGTACAGCGATCAGTTTCGCGGTGGGAGGGGAGTCTATCGAGCGGTTGATTCGCCGTATGCCGACATACTCGCTGTCCGCTCAAGCTCGGTACATTGTCCTAAACGGCGGTTCAAACGATCTTCGGGAAGGCAGGGCGGTGGGAGATGTGGAAAGAAGCTGGCGGCTTGCCGTGGAGATGGTGCGGAAAGACCGAATCCTGTTCTGCGTGGGATTGATGCCTCAGCGTCACTGGAATGCCGAAGAACATGAACGTCGCATGGACCTCAATGAACGCATTCGTTCGATTTGCGTCGGGCGCGGGGGGCATTTCGTTGACATGTATGCCCTGCTCGCCGATTCGGGGGGGCGCTTGCAGTCCGAGTTCGATGATGGCGACGGTGTTCACTTGACTCGTGCAGCCTATGCCCTTTTGGCGCAAGCGTTGCGCCGACAAGCAACTCTTCAAGCCTCTTCTTCGTAGTCCAAATACAGGTCGGTCGCGTGTCGCAGCATAACGGCAGTTTCGGGCACAAAGGTAGCTTACCGATTGATGCCCTGCGGGGTCTTTTGATTTTGCTCGGTATCTTCTTGCACGCGGCGCGGCCTTACGATGGGTCGGGCGACTGGCTCGTCGTGGATAGGGTTGGTGCTGAGTGGCTTTCTTACGTACCCCTTGTCATCGGCTTCTTCCGCATGCCGCTCTTCTTCTTCCTGAGCGGTTTGCTCTCCTGGCACGCACTCACTCGGCGCACCAATTCTGCCTACATGACAAGTCGGGTGCTTCGACTGGGCATTCCGCTCGCCTTCGCCGCTGTCTTTATGAACGCTCTAGTGGCTTGGCTCCTCGATGGGCGGGCAAATATGGGGCAACCAGCGACATTGAGCTACTGGCTCCGTGGCGAATGGTTGCTCCACCTGTGGTTCCTGTTGTTCTTGATCATATATTCCGCCACCTTGGTCCTGATTCGCCCGCTTGTCGCTAGGCTGCCTGTCCTGTCCAGGGGGCGAGCTCAAGCAGCGGTTGCTCTAGGCTTTGTGGGGGCCCATTTTCTGGCTCTGGCGGTCGCGCAGGTCTTTCCTGCCGTCTACGCCGCGATTGGAAGCTACGGCACGATCTTCTGGCTTCTGCACTTCGGTACTTATTTCCTGCTCGGGGCGGCTGCCTGCAGACTGTTCGGCAATTTCCGCCTCATCGTTGAAAGCCCTATAAATTCTCCCGGCATACTTTTTCTTGGAGCGCTTACGATCTCATTGCATCTATTTCTAGCGACGGCGGGAAAGGGAGAACTCTGGGAGATAGCTCGAAACGCAGTCGACGGCCTATTGCTCTGGTGCGTCCTCTATTTGCTGCTGGCACTATGCAGCCGTTTGTCCGAGTGGATTCCACGCCTTTGCATCGCGCTGGCCGAGGCTTCTTATTCAATTTACTTGATTCATCATTCGATCGTTGTTGTTCTGGCCGTAGCGCTTCAGCATGCCCTTATTCCGGGGGAACTGAAGTTTGCGGTGATCGTATTGGCGACTTTCGCTGGTTCCGTCGTCTTCCATCTGCTGTTTGTACAGCGGTATGCCGTTTCGCGAATGCTCATCAACGGCCAATGGGAGGGGGACCTGAGGCACGCGCTCCCACTGCCAGGAAAAATCTTCAGGACGCGATCGAATTGAGATTACAGGCTTATGCGCGCGCCAGTGGCTGGCAGGCAGCAGCGCGCGCAGGTCGTGAACTGTTCGTCTAAGCGAAGATGTGCCGTCAGAGGCTCGCTCGGATGGTCTTCGCCTTCTCGGCCAAGGGACCGTCCGGGGTGGCCTTCAGTAGCGCATCGATCTCCTGTCTTGCGCCATTCTTGTCACCCGTGCGCACCAGCGCCTCCGCCAGATGCAGCCGATACTGCCCCTCGTTCGGCGCCAGCTTCACCGCCTCGCGCAGCAGCTCCACGCCTTTCTTGTCGCCTTTCTCCGCCAGGATCATCCCGTACGTGTCGATGATAGGCGGCGCCTTCGGGGCCGAATCGTAGCTGCGCTTGGCGTAGTCCGCCGCGCGCGGGTCCTTCAGCTGGTGCAGCGACCAGGCGGCGTTGTTCAGTGCCAGCGCGTTCTTCGGCTCCTTCTCGATGACTACTGCGTAGTGCTCGAACGACTCCTTCCAGCGCTGGCGGCCCAGTTCGGTCTCGCCGGCGTACAGTCGCAGCGGCAGGTTGTTCGGTTCGGCGCGCAGCCAGTCGCGCAGGAAATTGTCGGCGTCCGATTCGCGCTTGGCGGCGCGCAGCGCGCGGTGCGCCTTGAAGCCGACGGCCAGCGTCTTCTGCTGGGCGAAGGCGGCGCGGTAGCGGTCGCTGGCCTCGGGCCACTTCTGTTCATTGGCGAACAGGTCGCCTTCGAGCAGCGTGCCGGCGAACTTCGTCTGGTCGTTGGCGCGCAGCCGTGCGGCCACTTTCATGGCTTCGTCGCGGCGGCCGAGCTGTGACAGCGAGACGGCGATGCCGGCCTGAGGCTCGACCGCCTGCGGGGCGATCTCGGCGGCCTTGCGGTAGCTCTGCAGCGCGGCGGTCGGGTCCTTGCCGAGCAGATGCGTCTCGCCGATCTTCAGGTGCGCGATCACGGCCTTGGGATCGACGCGCAGGATCTTCTCCCACGAATCGATCGCCTGCGCGCGCTGGTCGGTGCGCAGGAAGGCCATGGCCAGGGTGTCGAGCAGCTGCGTGTTCTGCGGGTTGCGGTTGACCGCTTCCTGCAGCATCGGAATCGCGTCGCGCGGCGTGTTCGACTCGATCATGTAGCGCCCGGTGGCGATGATGGGCAGGACCGAGTCGGGATTGGTTTCGCGCGCCTTCTTCAGCTCGCCCAGCACCTGGTCGCGCGGGGCGCCGGTGCGGGCGCTCAGGCCGGCCAGCGCGACGGCGGCCTGCGAGTTCTTCGGATCCTTGGCGAGCAGGTCCTCGTAGCGCTTGCGCGCGTCGGCCGGGCGGCCGTCGCGCATGTCCATGTTGGCCAGGCTAGTGGCGGCGGGGAAGAAGGTCGGATCCAGCTCGAGCGCGCGCGACAGCGCGCTGCGGGCGCCCTTGAGATCGTTCTTGGCAGCCAGCACTGCGCCGCGCAGCGTCCACGGCAGCGGGTTTTTCGGCGCCTTCTTCTCCATGCGGTCGACCGCAGTCAGCGCGTTGTCGAACTTGCGCTCGCGCACGTGCGCCATGATCAGCGCCACGTCGGCCTGCAGGTTGCCGGAGTCGAGCTTGACGGCTTCCTCCAGCTCGCTGACGCCGCGCGAGGCGTCGCCGCTGGCCAGATGGGACAGCGCCAGGCCGGTCTTGGAGCGCGCGTCCTGCGGGTTCAGCTTGGCGGCGCGGTCGAAGTAGCCGGCGGCGGCTGACGGATCATTCATTTTCAGCGCGGCTTCGCCGGCGATGGACAGCAGCGTGGCGTCGTTGGCGCGGGCCAGCAGGGGGCGCACGGCTTCCAGCGCCCGGTCCGGCGCGTTCATCTTCAGGTAAGTGGCGCCCAGAACCCGGTAGCCCTGCACATTGTCCGGCGAGCGTTCGATCAGCAGGCGCGCGTTGCGCTCGGCCTGTTCGAGCGAGTTCAGCGACAGGTTCACGCTGGCGGCGAGCGCGACGGCGGGCAGGTACTCGGGCGCCAGCCGCAGCGCTTCCTGGACGGCGTCGCGCGCGGCGGGCAGGTTGTTCTGGCGCACTTCGTAGCTGGCGCGCAGGTAGTGCGTGATCGGCGCGCTGGGCGCGATCTTGCGCAGCGCTTCGAGGTCGGCCTTGGCGGCGTCGGGGTCGCGCAGGTCGAGATCGAGCGAGACCAGCTTGGCGCGCGGCTCGATCTCGAGCGGCGTGCGCTCGACGACCTTGCGCAGCAGTTCGCGTGCTTCCTTGAGCTTGAGGTCGGCGATCTCGAGGTCGGCCTTCAGCGCGAGCGCCTCGACCGAATCGGCGCTGCCGGCCAGGATCTGGTCGACCGCGCGGCGTGCCGCCGGGCGGTCGCTGCGCGCCAGAACGGCGGCGGCGCCGACCTGCGCCGGCAGGTGGTTGGCGCTGGCGCCGGTCGCGTCAGCGAAGGCCTTGCGCGCCC
Organism: Burkholderiaceae bacterium; assembly: GCA_050187175.1. Lineage (GTDB taxonomy): Bacteria > Pseudomonadota > Gammaproteobacteria > Burkholderiales > Burkholderiaceae_E > Zeimonas. The sequence continues at coordinate 12,710 of JBFWXS010000073.1, read as the reverse complement.
GATCGGGCTCGCCCTGGCGCAGGTAGGCCCAGCCGACGGCGGTGAGGGCGCGCGCCTGCGACTCAGCGTCGGCCAGCGGCAGATTGCGCGACTCCTCGACGACGCTCTTGAGATCGCCGAGCCGCAGCATGACTTCCATCAGCGCGGGCGTCACCTTGTTGCGGTCGTAGCCGGCGTCGCGGGCGCGGCGGTATTCCTTCTCGGCGCCGCGCAGGTCATGCGCCTGGCGGTACAGCTCGGCGAGCATGAAGCGTGCCGACGCATTGTTCTCCTGCTGCTGCAGAAGGTTCTTCAGGTGGATCTCGGCTGCCTTCAGATCCTTGGACTGGAGGGCCGATTCCGCCTTGGACAGCAGCACGTCGGGTGCGTCGGTGCCCGAGCAGGCGGTGACCGCGGCGGCCACCAGCGAGGCGGCCAGTGTGCGCGACAGGAGCGAGTATTTGCGGTTCTTCATGGAGCTTCTCCTCAAGTCAGCGCAAGCCGAATCGATTGAGCAGGTCATACAGAGTCGGCCGGCTGATGCCCAGCAGGTCGGCCGCTCGCGCGATGTTGCCGTCGACGCGGGCCATCACCTTCAGCACCGCCTGCTTCTCGGCATCTTCGCGCACCTGGCGCAGGTTGAAGCTGATTTCTTCCTCGCTGACGTTCAGGCCCAGGTCCTCGGCGGCGATGGCGTTGCCGTCGGCCATGATCACGGCGCGCTTGATGCAGTTCTCCAGCTCGCGCACGTTGCCGGGCCAGCGGTGGCGCTCGATGGCATTCAGCGCGTCTTCGCGCAGCGTCAGGCGGTCGCGGCCGTTCTGCTTGGCGAAGCGCTGGACGAAGGCGTGCGCCAGCAGCGCCGCGTCGCCGGCGCGCTCGCGCAGCGGCGGAATGGTGATCACCATTTCCGACAAACGATAGAACAGATCTTCGCGGAATGCACCTTCAGCGATCAGGTCGCGCAGGTTGCGGTGCGTGGCGCAGACCACGCGCACGTCGACGGTAATCTCAGTGCGGCCGCCGATGCGTTCGATGACGCGTTCCTGCAGGAAGCGCAGCAGCTTGGCCTGCAGCGATTGCGGCAGGTCGCCGATCTCGTCCAGGAACAGCGTGCCGCCGTCGGCGACCTCGATCTTGCCCTGCGTCTGCTTGACGGCGCCGGTGAAGGCGCCTTTCTCGTGGCCGAACAGCTCCGATTCCAGCAGGGCTTCGGGAATGGCGGCGCAGTTGATCGCGACGAAGCGCTTGTCACGCCGCGGCGACAGCTGGTGCAGCGCGCGGGCGAGCACCTCCTTGCCGGTGCCCGATTCGCCGAGCAGCAGCACGGTGGCGCTGGTCGGCGCCAGGCGTTCCACTTGGCGGCACAGCTTGAGCATACCGGGGTCACGGCTGAGCAGACCGTCGAGCGGCGTTTCCGACGACTGCTTCATCTGCAGCTCGTGGTTCTCGCGCTCCAGATCGGCCAGCCGCATGGCGCGGTCGATGACGACGCTGAGCAGCTCGGCCTCGAACGGCTTGGCGAAGAAGTCGTAGGCGCCGAGCGAGATCGCCTTCAGCGCATTGGAGCGATCGTTCTGGCCGGTGAGCACGATGACCTTGGTGCCGGGGGCCAGCGACAGGATTTCCTCGAGCGTGCGGAAGCCTTCGCTGGTGCCGTCGGCGTCCGGTGGCAAGCCGAGATCCAGGGTGACCACGGAGGGTTCATGACGGCGCAGCGTCGCCACGGCCGATTCGCGATCTTGCGCGAACAGGACGTTGTAACGGTCGAACGACCAGCGCATCTGCTTCTGCAGACCGATATCGTCCTCGACCATCATCAGCAGTGGCCGTTCATCAGCCATTCAAGCTCCTGCAGACGGTTCCGCCGCGCCAGACAGCGGCAGGCGGATCCTGAAAATAGTACCAAGGCCCTCGCGGCTCTCGACATCCAGAGAACCGCCAAGTTCCTTCACGTATTCACGGCTTTCGAAAGTGCCGATCCCCATGCCGTGAGCCTTGGTGGAGACGAACGGCTTGAACAGACGGCTGCGGATGAATGCCTCGCTCATGCCCTTGCCGTTGTCTTCGACCTCGATCACGGCCAGGCCGCCTTCGCGGCGGGCCCTCACCCGGATCATGCCTGATGGGCCGCAGGCCTCGGCGGCATTCTGGACTAAATGGCCGATGACACGCTCCAGACGGTCGCGATGCGCGAGCACCGCGTGTTCGCCGATCTCGGTGGCGATCTCGACTTCGGCTTCGGGCTTGAGTCCGCGCTTGGCCGCCACTGCCTGACGCAGGGTGTCGGCCAGCGGTACCGGCGCCGGCTGCTCGACCGGTTTGGTGCCCGCGCGCAGCTGCAGCAGCAGGCCCTGCATCCGCTCCATGACATTCTCGACAGTTGCCAGCATGTCGGCCTGGAACTCGGGATTGTCGCGGTGGCGCTGGGCATTGCGCGTCAGCAGGCCGAGCTGGGCCACGAGGTTCTTCAGGTCATGGACGACGAACGCGGACATCCGGTTGAAGGACTCGAACTGCTGAGCCTGCACCAGCCGCTCGGTGGCGCGCTGCACGCCGAGATAGCTGGCGATCTGGCGAGCGGCGCTCTTCAGCAGGTCGCGGACCTCCCAATCGAGAGTGAGCGGCGCCAGCGGCTGCTCGAGCACGATGAAGCCGAGCAGTTCGGCGTCGAGGATCAGCGGCACGATCAGCCACGCATCCTTGCGCTGCGCCAGCGCCTCCGGCAGCACCAGCCCGTCGTAGCGTTCGGGATGCGCGCGCCATTCAGCCAGCTCGATGACCCATTCGCGCTGCTGCAGGAACGCTGCCAGCGGCGCGTCCGCGGGCACGTCCGGCGCTGCCTCGGGGGCATGGCGGATGCCGGCGGCGAAGCGGTAGGCCTCGCCTTCGCGCAGCCACAGCGCGCCGCCCGGGCTCTCCACCGGGCGGCCCAGTGCGCGGATGACCCGATGCGGCAGGTCTTGCGGATCGCCGTCGCTGCTGTCTACCGCGGCGAGTTGGCGGGTCAGCCGCAGCCACTCCTCGCGGTAGTCGAAGCGGTACGAGAAGAAGTGCTTGGACAGGAACACGCGCAGCCGGGCGCGCGCGGCGCCCGACAGCGACACGATCGCCAGGCCGATGATCGCGCCGAAGATCAGTAGCGTCTGGGCGATCTCGCCCCAGGCGCCGCCGAAGTAGCGGATGTAGTAGCCGCCGGCGGCCATCAGCACCAGGTAGGCGCCGGCCGCGAGCAGCGCGGTGGAATGGAAGATGGCGCGGCGCGACACGTTGATGTCGAGCTTCCATTCCTTGTTGCGCGCAGCGGCGATGGCCATCAGAGGGACCAGCAGCGTATTGGCGAAGCCGCGCGCGATCCACCACGATTCGTTCAGCCGCGAATACAGCATGGCGTCGCTGAAGACGAACAGATCGAAACCGAACAGCGCGCCGAGCGCGACCGCCAGGAACTTCAGCGCCCAGCGGCGTGCCTGCGGTGTATTGCGGTAGACCTGCTCCAGGCACACCAGCCCGTAGACGGCGAGCAGCGTCCGCGTAGCGTAGACCCACTGCGGGCTGGGCTCGATCAGGTCGACGACGATGGACGCTGCGGTCAGGCCGCAGGCCAGCCACAGGCCATTGCGGCGGGCAGTGCGCAGCGGGTCGGGGGCATCGGCCTGCTGGCGGCCGCTGCTCATCAGCTGCAGCAGCAGGATGATCCATGCCAGGCCGCGCAGCGCCTCCAGCCAGGTGACCGCGGCCAGCGAGGCCGGGGTCAGCTGCAGAATCATCCCCGTATTGGCCGTCGCCCATGCGATCTGGACGAGCACCGCCGCGAGCAGCACGCGGCCGGTCCGGTCGCCGGTGCGGCGCAGCGTCAGCAGGACCAGCAGGACGAGCCACGCCAGCGTCGCTGCCGCGAAGCTGGCGACGCCCAGGGTTCTCAGATCCATGCAGGGGTGTTAACGAGCGCCTTTGCCGAGCAGCACGACCTGCACGGTCTCGACCAGGATCAGCAGGTCGAGGAACAGCGAGTGATTCTTGACGTAGTAGAGGTCGTACTGCAGCTTGGCCAGCGAATCCTCGACCGAGGCGCCGTACGGATAGCGCACCTGCGACCAGCCGGTGACGCCGGGTTTGACGCTGTGCCGGACGTCGTAGTAGGGAATGTCCTCGAGCAGGTGGCGCACGAAGAACGGCCTCTCGGGGCGCGGGCCGACGAAGCTCATGTCGCCGCGCAGCACGTTGAACAGCTGCGGCAGCTCGTCGATGCGGGTGCGGCGCAGGAAGCGGCCCACTGGCGTGATGCGGGCATCGTTCTGGCCGGCCCAGCGCGGCTTGCCATCCTTCTCGGCGTCCTGGACCATGGTCCGCAGCTTCAGGATGGTGAACGGGCGGCCGCCCTGGCCGACGCGTTCCTGCCGGTAGAAGATCGGCATGCCGCCGTCCATCAGCACCGCCAGCATGGCGAGCAGCAGGATGGGCAGCGTGATCAGCAGCAGCGCGATGCTGACCAGCACGTCGAACGAGCGCTTGATCATGTCGCGCAGCAGGCCCTGATCGAAGCCTTCGCCGAAGATCAGCCAGCTGGCGCGTAGATTGTCGAGCTTGAGCATCCCCAGTTCGCGTTCGTAGAACGACGTGAGGTCCATGACGCGGATGCCCTTCAGCTTGCAGTCGAGCAGCTGACGCAGCGGCAGCACGCCGCCGCGCCGCTCGCGCACGGCGATGACGACTTCGGAGACGCGCAGGTCGCCGACCGTCTGCAGCAGATGCTCATGGTTGAAGCGCTGCTGGCCGTTGGGCGTGTCGCGCTCCGCGATCACCGGGTACAGGCCGGCATACTGGATCGTCCGGCCGCGGGCGCCTTCGTGCAGGAAGCGGATGATCTCCTCGGCCTCGGGGCCGTTGCCCAGCACCAGCACGCGCCGCTTCGGCAGGCCGATGTCGGTGACGCGGAAGAACATCAACCGGATGATCAGCACGCCGACGACCGAGAATATCGAGCTGACGGCGAATATGCCGCGGCCGACATAGGTGGCGGGGAACAGGTAGAAGATGACGCTCACCACCATCAGCGTCAGGCCGTAGGCGACGATCAGCCGCTGCACGGTGACACGGAACGGCTCCGTCTGATGGCTCTGGTACAGGCCCAGGCCGGTCATCATCAGCAGCATCACCACGGTGAACAGGCCGGCTTCGACGACCGGCAGCGGCACCGACTGATTCAGCAGGCGAATCTCGAATCCCAGCACCATGGACTGGAACAGCACCATCGCCTCGATCAGCGTGAGGAGCATCACGCGCAGCGAAAGGTAGTGATTGAACAGCCTGATCATGGCGGTGACTGGAGAAGAATGAGGTTCGAATAGGGCCTTGCCGTCTGTCGTGATGCTGAACCCGCAGCCTCGCGGGGGTTATGACAAACTGCACGCCCTTCGCCACTTTGGGCGCTTTTTATTGCAACCGGACTGCGTGGCGATTGCAGGGAGTGTAAGAATATTCGACTCTCGCCTTTGGCGCATCCTCATTTTTGGGGAGAGCCGCTGATCGGCGCCATCGGGTCCTGCCCGAAGAAGTCGGCCAGCAGCCGGTAGAGGACCGGAAAGGCCGCCGCCAGCGGAGCCGGATCGGTGAAGAAGACTTCCGCCGCGACGGCGAAGAATTCGCTGGGGTCGGTGGCCGCGTACGGATCCAGCGGCAGCCGGGCGAAATACCCGTCCGCTTCAGGGGATTCCGGGTCGATGTCATGGGGAATCCGGGACTCGACCTCGTCCAGCGCGGCGCAGAACTTTTCGTAGGCCTCGTCGACCGCCTGCCGCCAGCGCGGGCGCAATGCGGCCGGCAGCGGCGGTACGCCGTCGGGCTCACCGTCGGCCAGGTCGAGCTTGTGCGCGAACTCGTGGATGACGACGTTGTAGCCGGCCTGGCCGGCGCTGGGGTCGGCGTCGGGCCAGGACAGCACGATGGGGCCGCCGTCCATGGCTTCGCCGGCCAGTTCGTCGCTGAACTCGTGGACCACCCCGGCGTCGTCGACCAGCCGCCGCGGCGCGATGAAGCGCTCCGGATAGACGACGATCTCGACGAAGTCGTCGTACGGCCCCAGGCCGATGCGCAGCGCCGGCAGGCAGGCCTGGACGGCGATCGCCAGCCGGACGTCGTCGTCGATGGGTAAGCCCTCGGCGCCGTTGATGGCTTTGCGCGCCAGGAACTGCTCGCACAAGGCTTTCAGACGCTGGTGCTGCCCCTCGTCCAGATGGTCGAGAAACGGCCAGCCGGCGGTCAGGCGCTGCCAGCGCTCGGCGTCGATCGGCGCCGGCTGCCGCCGGCCCAGGAGTTTGCGCAGCATGTCGGGAAGCGAAGGTTCAAGGGACACCGCGGAGCCATCGCCGGCGGGTGCCTATAATCGACCAGGTTCGATCGGCCGACAGCAGAGGGGAGCGAAGTCATGGCGCAGCAGCCGGCTGCGGTGGGCGAATCGGCCCCGCAGCTTAACATCGGTGCCACCGGCAGCCGCGTTGACGCGGTGCAGCAGGCACTCGATTTCGCCGCCGTCGAGGTGGGCGATGCCAGTGGGCGCAGCGGCCAGCCATACATCGCGCACGCGCGCGCCACCATCGACATTCTGCGCGAGCTCGGCGCGGATCAGGTGGCGCAGGTCGCGGCTGCGCTGGTCTCGCCTGCCGAGAAGCTGCCGCTGGCGACGATCGAGAGCCGCTTCGGCGCCGAAGTGGCGCGCCTGGTCGACGGCATGCGGCAGATCCAGCGGCTGCGCGAGCTGCACGCGGCCTCGCCGGCCGGCGACGCCACCCAGGCCGAGACGCTGCGCCGGATGATGCTGGGGATGGCCGCGGACATCCGCGTGGTGTTGCTGCGGCTGGCTTCGCGGCTGCAGACGCTGCGCTTTCATGCGGCCCAGCGGCGCGCGCCGCTGCCGGCCGTCGCGCACGAGACGCTGGAGGTGCTGGCGCCGCTGGCGAACCGGCTCGGACTGTGGCAGCTGAAATGGGAGCTGGAGGACCTGTCGTTCCGCTTCCTGGAACCGGGCGTCTACAAGCAGCTGGCTCAGCAGCTCGAGGAGCGCCGCGCCGAACGCGAAGCCTTCGTCGCCGACGCGGAGCGACGGCTGTCGACGCGGCTGACCGAGGCGGGCGTGCGAGCCGAGGTGAGCGGCCGGCCGAAGCATATCTACAGCATCTACAACAAGATGCGGCAGAAGGGCCGGTCGCTGGACGGCATCAGCGACCTGCGCGGCCTGCGCGTGATCGTCGGCACCGTGGCGCAATGCTACGCGGCGCTCGATGTAGTGCATGCGATCTGGACGCCGGTCCCGGCCGAGTACGACGACTACATCGCGCGGCCCAAGCCGAACGGCTATCGCTCGCTGCACACGGTGGTGCTGGCCGACGACGGGCGGCCGCTGGAAGTCCAGATCCGCACGGCCGACATGCACCGGTTCGCCGAGTACGGCGTGGCCTCGCATTGGCGCTACAAGGAGCGTGCCGGGGCGGGCGACGAGGAGTACGACAACCGCATCGCATGGATCCGCCAGCTGCTGGCCTGGCAGCGCGACGTCGGTCAGGCGCTGGGCAGCGGACAGTCGGCCGTGCCCGGCACCGACGAGCGCATCTATGTGATGACGCCGCAGGCGCGCGTCATCGAGCTGCCCGCGGGGTCGACGCCGATCGACTTCGCTTACCACGTCCACACCAGCCTCGGCCATCGCTGCCGCGGCGCGCGCGTCGACGGCCAGATGGTGCCGCTGAATACGGTGCTGCAGAACGGGCAGACGGTCGACATCGTCGCCGCCAAGGAGACCGGCCACGAAGGGCCGTCGCGCGACTGGCTCAATCCGCAGCTCGGATTCGTGCGCAGCCCGCGCACGCGGGCCAAGGTGCGGCAATGGTTCAATGCGCTGGAACTCGAGCGCGATTCGGCGGCCGGCCGCGAGCGCGTCGAGCGCGTGCTGCAGCGGGAGGGCCGTACGGCGCTGGCGTTCGACGAGCTGGCTCGGCGGCTGGGCTTCGACGGCGTGACGCCGATGTTCGTGGCCGTGGCGCGCGAGGAGATCGGGCCGCGCCAGCTCGAGGAAGCCGTCCGCGGTCCGGCGCAGGCGCCCGCGCCGGCCGACGAGCCGGTGATTCCGGTGGCACGCCGGCGTTCGCCGGACAGCCGCGGCGACGGCGTGCTGGTGGTCGGCATCGATTCGCTGCTGACCCAGCTGGCGCGCTGCTGCCGGCCGGTGCCGCCGGACGATATCGTCGGCTTCGTCACCAAGGGCAAGGGCGTGTCGGTGCATCGCGAGAACTGCAGCACCTTCGCCCAGCTGGCCGACCGGTCGCCCGAGCGCGTCATCGAGACGGCGTGGGGCGCCGCGGCGCTGTCGAGCCGCGGCGATCCGCGCGGGCGCCGCTTTCCGGCCGACGTCGAGGTTCGCGCCGTGGACCGGCCGGGGCTGCTGCGCGACATCACTGAAGTATTCGCGCGCGACCGCCTGAACGTCATCGCCGTCCAGACGCTGTCGCGCCGGCAGGTCGCCAGCATGCGCTTCACGCTCGAGGTGCCGGATGCCGAGCAGCTGTCGCGGACGCTGGCCGGCGTGCGCGACGTCAACGGCGTGATGCAGGCGCGGCGGCGCTGAGCGGTCGGGGCTGCGACCGAAAACCGCGGCGGCGGGGGGGGGGGGGCTTGCGGGCGGCGACTGATGGCGCCCGCGGCCGCCCGTTAGCCGTCTGCCGGCCGCTGCGCCGACTTCGGCCGGAATGCCTTGCAGACCTCGTCGTGCGTTTCCACATAGGGCCCGCCGATCAGGTCCAGGCAGTACGGAACGGCGGCAAAGATGCCATGCACCTTCTGCTTGCCGTCGGCATCCTTCAGCCCCTCCAGCGTCTCGGTGATCGATTTCGGCTGGCCGGGCAGGTTGATGATCAGCGCGCGGCCACGGATCACCGCCACCTGCCGCGACAGGATGGCGGTCGGCACGAAGTTCAGGCTGATCTGCCGCATCTGCTCGCCGAAGCCGGGCATCTCGCGCTCGGCGACGGCCAGCGTCGCGTCCGGCGTCACGTCGCGCCGCGCTGGGCCGGTGCCGCCGGTGGTGAGCACCAGCGAGCAGGCTTCGCGATCGACCAGCTCGATCAGCGTTGCTTCGATGACCGGACGCTCGTCCGGAATCAGACGCACGATCGGCTGCCACGGCGTGCGCAGCGCGCGGTTCAGCCACTGTTCCAGGCCGGGAATGCCCTTGTCTTCATAGACGCCGGCCGAGGCGCGGTCGCTGACCGATACCAGGCCGATGCGCAGCGGTCCGGATTCGGGGGACGGGTGGCTCATGTCAGGACTCCAGTTCGCTGAGACGGTCGCGCAGCGCGCGGTACAGTTCGCGATAGCTGCGTCCGGCGCCGCCGGCGGCCAGCTCGCGGCGCGCCCGCTCGACCAGCGCCGGCACGGTGGTGCGCGTCTCCGGATAGCGTTCCAGCCAGTTCTGCAGCGTGATCTCGTCTGCCAGCAAGCGCTCGCGCCAGCGTTCCGCGGCGTGCATGGTCGCGGTGGCGACGCGCTGCTCGCGCGTCTCGTCGGACAGCGCCGCGCGCAGCGCATCGGCATCGACGCCGCGCATCAGCTTGCCGACGTACTGCAGCTGGCGCCGCCGGCCCTCGTGCGAGCGGATCTCGCGCGCCATCCGGACTGCATCGACCAGCTCGGGCGGTATCGGCATCCGCTGCAGCCGCTCGTCGGACAGCGTCAGCAGGCTTTCGCCGAGCGCCTGCAGCGCGAGCATGTCGCGCTTGCGCTGCGACTTGCTGGGCGCTGCGTCGCGGTCGGCCGCGTTGCCGGCATCGCGGGGGCCGGACGGCGGCATGGAGTCGGCGCCGTCGGCTTCGGCGCGGCGGGAGGATCGGCTTCGGGAACGCATGGCAGGGGGACTGGGACGGCGCTGTTATGATACCCCGCCACCCCTCCCACTCAGAGCGAGAGCCCGCCCGTGATGTTCGAGTACGACAGCGCCAGACTGCGCGAAATCGCCGCCACCGTCCTGCGGTTCGCGCGCGAATGCGGCGCCAGCGATGCGGCGGTCGACGTCTCGGAGAGCGGCGGCCTGTCGATCAACGTACGCCGCGGCCGCGTCGAGACTATCGAGCAGAACCGCGACAAGGGACTGGGCGTGACCGTCTACATGGGCAAGCGCCGCGGCCACGCCAGCTCGACCGATTTCTCGACGGACGCGCTGCGCGAAACCGTCAAGGCGGCGTCGGAAATCGCCCGCTTCACCGCCGAGGACCCGTGCGCGGGGCTGCCCGACGCCGATGCGCTGGCCACCGAACAGCCGGATCCGCAGGTGTTCTATCCGTGGGACATCTCGGTCGACGACGCGCTGGGCATTGCCAAGCGGGCCGAACGGGCGGCATTCGATACCGATCCCGCGATCAGCAACTCCGAAGGGGCCTCGGTTTCGGTCAGCCACGGTCACTTCGTGGCAGCGAACAGCCTCGGTTTCGTCGGCGGCTATCCGTACAGCCGTCACTCGATCGCCTGTGCCCCGATCGCCGGCCGGCGCGGCGAGATGCAGCGTGACGACTGGTATTCGTCGCACTGCAATCCGGCCCGGCTGGCCGATCCCGAAGCGCTTGGCCGCTATGCCGCCGAGCGCGCGCTGAGCCGTCTCGGCGCGCGGCGGCTGAGCACGCGCCGCGTGCCCGTGCTGTTCGAGGCGCCGCTCGCCTGCGGACTGCTCGGCCATTTCGTGCAGGCGACCAGCGGCGGCGCGCTGTACCGAAAGGCGAGCTTCCTGGTCGATTCGCTGGGACAGCAGATCTTCCCGGCCGACATCGACATCATCGAGAATCCGTTCCTGCCCGGCGAGTCCGGCAGCGCGCCGTTCGACAGCGAGGGCGTGGCCACGCAGCGACGCGACGTGGTCGGCGGCGGTACGCTGAACGGCTATTTCCTGTCCACCTACTCGGCGCGCAAGCTCGGCATGAAGACGACCGGCAACGCCGGCGGCTCGCACAACCTGTCGCTGGCGAGCCGCGCCACTCGCAAGAACGATTCGCTCGAAGCGATGCTGAAGAAGCTGGGCACCGGACTGTTCGTCACCGATCTGATGGGCCAGGGCGTGAACTACGTGACCGGCGACTATTCGCGCGGCGCCAGCGGCTTCTGGGTCGAGAACGGCGTGATCCAGCATCCGGTCGAGGAGATCACGATCGCCGGCAATCTGCGCGACATGTTCCGCAGCATCGTCGGCGTGGGCGCCGATGCGATCACGCGCGGTACCAAGCGCAGCGGGTCCGTGCTGCTCGAATCGATGGCGCTGGCCGGCAGCTGAGACGCGTCGGCTCGTCGGCGCCCTCAGTGCACCCAGCCGGCCAGTTCGCGGCGCACTTCTTCGGCGTCGACGACGCGGGCCGGCATCGCCGCCACCGCCGGCACCAGCTGCACGGCCAGATCTTCAAGCAGCGCGACCGCCTCGGCCGGTGCCGGCGCGTCGATGACGGCCAGTCGTTCGGCGAGCATGTCGTCGGCGTGGCGCACGAGGGCCAGATAGCGGCGGAGCAGGCGGCGGTCGGTCATGGGCACAGTCGGAAAGGGGTGCCAGTTGCGAGTATTCTCGGTTTCGACCGTGACGTCTCGATGGCGGGATTGCCGGGTCGCAACGACGGATACGATGTCTGTTGAGCAATCGTCGTTCCTGCGGCGGCAATCGCCGAGGAACTGCGTCACGGAAGGACGCTCACGGCTGCCGGACGGCGCGCGGTGTTGCACGCGCGCACGGCGTCGGCGAGCGTCAGGAGGAACTGCCGGAAGCACGGAACGACGGGGCTCCGCAAAAAGAGGGGCATCACTGAGAGACGGTCATCACCAGAGACAGGCATCACCGAGAGGTGGGCATCACTGAAAGACGGGAACGACGATGAGCAAGGCATTCGTCAAGGACGACGGCGACGGCGCCGACGACGAACTGGAAGCCGCCGACGCGGGCATGGCTGCGCTGCCGGGCGGGCGCAACTACATCACGCGCGAGGGCTACGAGCGGCTCAAGCACGAACTGCTGCAGCTGATCGACACCGAGCGGCCCGAGGTGGTGCGCGTGGTCTCATGGGCCGCGTCGAACGGCGACCGTTCGGAGAACGGCGACTACCTGTACGGCAAGAAGCGGCTGCGCGAGATCGATCGCCGCATCCGCTTCCTGACCAAGCGGCTGGATGCGGCCGAAGTGGTCGAACGCCGCGCCGACGACCAGACCGACCAGGTTTTCTTCGGGGCCACGGTCACTTATCTGCGCAACGGCGAGCACGAAGAGACGATACGCATCGTCGGCATCGACGAGGTCGATCCTGCCTGCCGCTGGGTCAGCTGGATCTCACCGGTGGCCAAGGCGCTGCTGAAGGCGCGCGAAGGCGACGTCGTGTCGCTGCGGACGCCGGCCGGCGTGGACGAGCTGGAGGTGCTCACCGTCTCGTACGGCTGACCGGAGCGCCGGCCCGGTGCTTGACGAGCTGCGATTGGGGCAGATGTGCGGTCGGGAGTCCTGCGGCTGCGCCATGTATGGTCAGCGGTTGGCAGTAGCGGGCATTGGACGTTCGGCGCGCAGGCTGTGCCTTGCCGCGGAGGCCTTGGAGTGGATGCAATGGATAGCTTGACCCAGCCCGGTCGCGGGCGGTGGCTGCGTTTCCTCGAGTCGTGGCTGGTCATCGCCCTGGCGATCGCAGCCATGGCGCTTTTCATGTATGCGACAGCGGATCTGAATG
>JBFWXS010000072.1:17426-22649 GCA_050187175.1 Burkholderiaceae bacterium | reverse complement strand
CAGAAAGGAGCCGATCAAACGACCCAGCCGTTAGACTTATCCACAACCAACTGACAAAACATCCTTAAAACTAGTGGCTCAATATTCGGCGTGAACACTGGCTCAGTTTGTACGGTGAATCAACAAATCCGCTCCAAGTCGTACCAGTCAACCGCCCACGCGATGCCGAGCGCAAGAGCGCCTGTAATGAGGTTCACAGCGATCCATAGGCGCTGCCAGCCGTTCAGCAGCATCACCGCTTCTCCCGCCGTTCAGCGTCTTTCAGCCGAGATTGCAGTGCCCGGTCGAAACCATCAAAGCACGATCTGTATTGCGCCGACACCTCTTGGCCAACCTTCAGTGGTCCGGCGAAGATCCGATAGATAGCCGAGTCCGTGGGCTGGAAGGCCACCCATAGACGCTGACCGGCGGCAAGATCAGATAGCGCGGCAATACCGGCCTCGAAGCTGGTGGGGTAGGTCTGATAGCCCTTAGATGGTGAGTCGAACACCTTTCCATTAAGCGGCTTAAGGGAGGGCGACTCTCCGATTCTGACCCAGATAAGACGAGCTCCGGACGGCTGCGGATTGAAGCGGGCCTCCGGCTTCAAATCCCGAGGGATCTGCGCATTGAAATGTCCGGCCTTGATCGCCGCGTAGCCTTCAACGAATGCCGATATCGATCCGTCGACGAGTTCTGCTGCGCGCGCACCCGGGTCTGCAATGATGGAGGCGAAGAATCTGAGTCCGCATCCTTCGACGTCGCCTGCCGGGGCGTTCATTGTTGACTGGACATTGAAATCCACCGCCGTGACCGTCTGCGCAGTCGCCAGTGCGGGCAGCAGTAGTACCGCCAGAAGTAGCGTTCGCTTCATCAGATCTCCCCGAAGCTGACCATGCTCCAACATGCGCACCGTGGCAATTCTGGTTAACCTGACCTAGCCGAGAATTAGGGCGCGGGTCGCAACATCCATGCTCGGCAAGTAGCCCAATCGGGCGGGGGAACGACCCGGGGGAATCGATTTCAGCAAGAAGGCGACAAATCTAATAGGGATGCGGTTTTCAGAGGATTATGCGGACTCCCTACGGACGCCAGACTGCTCGTCATAGGGTCTGGCACAGAAAGCACTGAAGCCCTGAGAAATCAGGGCTTTTTTGTTTTTTTTACGTATGCCGCTTCTGCATGGCCCACCGGATCGCTCCCACCACCGCGCCGCCTGCAAACCCCAGCGGCCCGGTAATAAGCAAACCAAGCAGCGGACCCTGATTGGCGCCGGGCGCGAGAATCATCGGCCCGAAGAACCCGAGGACGAAACCGATCGCGCCGACGATGCTCGCATTCAGCAGCACGTGGCTGGCCAAGCCCCCGCGCGCGGGGTCACGCGATTTCCGCCAGACATACCAGGCAACGGCGGAAGCGAACACAAGCGTGATGAACGATGCAATGCCCTCGGGAAGTATCTGGGCGAAGATCATCCAGAACGAAAAGAAACTGACTGCCACCCAGGTGACGAAAGTCAGAATCGCTCTCAGGAACAGAGGCATGCCATCTCCGTGCATTGCTTGTTGCATGGATGGAAGCGCAGCGCGCCTGTATATGAGCACTTCTTCCTGGCTCTGCGATCTTCGGAAGAGGCCCGCAGAAACGCCCCTTTTCTCATGGCCTCGAGCGTTGGGTCTACGACGGACCCCGCGCAGCCACAGAACTCAGCCGCGCCGATTCGCGTGCAAGTTCGCAGATTAGCCGGCTATCATCGCCCAGCTTTACGGAGCGGTTGCTCATGTTGTGTGTTTCGTATCTCAGTCTTACCATCAGCACGTCGTCAATCCTGCTGATGACAAGGCCGCGGACGAGCACGAACAACCGCGATCCGAACAGGGGGCATCGATGGCCTGGTACGCTGTAGGCGCTTCGGCGGCGATGCTCGCGGTCATCCTGGGGATGCTCGTCAACGGGTTGACGGCTTTCTTCGTCCCTATGGAAGCCGCCGAAGGGTGGGCGCGCGCCGACATCGCCGGCATCAACTCGTTCGGGCTGATCGGGCTCGCGGTGGGCAGCGTGGTGATGGGCGTGCTGACCAGCCGCCTGCGGATGCGCAGCATCTGCCTGCTGGCGGCCTCGACGATGGGCGCCAGTCTGATCCTTGCCTCGCAGGCCGGCTCGCCGGGGATGCTGTATCTGCTGTTCTTCCTGGCCGGCGTGTTCAGCGGCGGCACGCTGTTCGCGCCCATCTTCGCGTATGTCGGCAACTGGTTCCCCAAGGCGTCCGGCCTGGCGATCGGCTTCGCCGCGGCCGGGCAGGCGGTGGGTCAGGGCGGCGTGCCGTTCGTGGCGGCTTATCTGATCGAGTCGTTCGGCTGGCGCGGCGCGATGTTCGCGCTAGGCGCCGGTACGCTCGTCGTGCTGCTGCCGCTGGCCGTCGGCATGCGCGAGGCTCCCGCGGCAGCATCGGCGCCCGTCGGCGAGGCGCAGCTTCCGGCCGCCGTGTCAGTGCCCATCCTCGCGGCGGCAGTCTTCCTGTGCTGCACGTGCATGGCGGTGCCGCTGATGCATCTGATGCCGCTGATCCAGAGCTTCTGCATCTCATCGACCGATGCCGGCGGTGTCATGTTCGCCATGCTGCTGGCGGCCATCGCGGGACGTGTCGCGTACGGCAAGCTGTGCGACCTGATCGGCGCCACGCGTTCGTGGTTCGTGGCTTCGGCGCTGCAGACCGTGGGCATGCTCGCATTCACGCAATTTGGCAGCCTGCGCGGCTTCTTCCTGTTCTCGATCCTCTATGGCTTCGCCTATGCCGGCGTGATGACCTCGCTGCTGGTCGCGACTCGCGCGCTGACACCGGTGCGCAACAAGGCGACCTGGATGGGGATCGTTCTTTCGTTCGCATGGCTCGGCCATGCGTTCGGCGGCTTCCAGGGCGCCTTCACCTACGATCTCACCGCGGGCTACGGAACCGGCTTTGCGGCCGGGGCGCTGGCGGGTGTCGGCAACCTCATTCTGGTCGGTGCGCTCATCTGGCTGACGCGGCCCAAGGCGCGGCCGCCCGCGTTTGCCGCATAGCCTACGAGGCCTTGGGGTCGCGGCGAGCTCAAACACGTAGAATACGCCGCGGGTGTCAGCTGCATCGTGCAGCGGGGACAGGTCAATGCGTCGGTCGGGCCGCCACGCGGAGACCTTGCGACCATGTACCGTTCCCCCGTACAGCGGGATCTGCCGCGCGCGCAGCTCCTGGCTGAGCGCGCCTTCGCCACCCTAGAACGCTTCCTGCGCATCGAAGCCGCCAGCGGCATCGCGCTGCTGATCGCTGCGGCGGCGGCGCTGATCTGGGCCAACTCTCCCTTTGCCGACAGCTATCACGCGCTGTGGCATCTGCCGGTCTCGATCGGGATCGGAACGCTTGCATACGAGCAGAGCCTGCATTTCTGGATCAACGATGCGTTGATGACCGTCTTCTTCCTGGTCGTCGGCATGGAGATCCGGCGCGAGATCCACGAAGGCGCGCTGAGCGATCCGCGGCAGGCAAGCCTGCCTATCATGGCCGCGCTGGGCGGCGTGGCGGTGCCGGCAGTGATCTACCTGGGCCTGAACGCCGATCCCGTGCGTCAGCCCGGCTGGGCCGTGCCGACCGCCACCGACATCGCGTTCGCCGTCGGCGTACTTGCGCTGCTCGGGCGAGCCATTCCCGCCAATCTGCGAATCTTCCTGCTGGCGCTGGCCATCATCGACGACATCATCGCGGTGCTGATCATCGCGCTGTTTTACTCCGGCGGCCTCGACTATCACGGCTTCCTGATTGCCGGCCTGGGCATCGTGCTGGTGCTCGCCTTCCAGCAGATGGGTATCGGCTCGGCCTATGCCTACCTGTTGCCCGGCGCCGTCACCTGGACGGGGCTGCTGATGACCGGCGCCCATCCGACGCTGGCGGGTGTCGTTCTAGGCATGATGACGCCGGTGCTTCCGCTGCGCACGCGTGACCGCCCGATGGACGTCCTGATACGCGCCGCCGAGAAGCTGCGCGAGCATGACGGCAGCGCAGCCATGGACGCGCACCAGCTGGCCGTGCCGCTCAGGCAGCTCAGGCTGGCGCAGCGCGAGCTGCTGCCGCCGGTGGTGCGGGTGCAGATGGCTCTGCATCCGTGGGTGGCGTTCGGCGTCATGCCGCTGTTCGCGCTGGCCAATGCGGGTGTCGCGATGAACGGCCTCGATCTGTCCGCGACGGGTCCGCAGTGGGTGATGGCGGGCGTCGCGCTGGCGCTGGTACTCGGCAAGCCGCTCGGCGTGGTGGGGGTCAGCTGGCTCATGGTGCGGCTCGGCTGGTGCCGTCTGCCGCCAGGCGTTTCGTGGGGAGGCGTGTACCTGGTCGGCCTGCTGGCCGGCATCGGGTTCACCATGTCGATCTTCATCGCCATGCTGGCATTCGATGATGCGGGCTTGCTGGCGGCGGCCAAGCTCGGTGTTCTGATGGGCTCGGCGCTGGCGGCGGCGCTGGGATTGGCGTGGGGGAGCGTCTACGTCCGGCGACTGCAGGCGGGCAAGGCTGGAGCCGGAGTATTGCAGCCATGAGACGGTGCCGGGCGTGAGCGAGCGGTTGGCGGAGTGTGGCCGGCGGAGTGGGATGAGCGGAGCGGGACGGGCGGAGTGCGGCCGGAGGCGTGTGGCCTGCCTTCCGTCGTCAGAACTCCGCATCCAGCTCGTCGATCTCCTCCGGTTCGGCGAGCGCCGCGCGCCGCCATTCCTGCATCGCAGGCAGCGCGAGAATGCGCGCGCAGTACTGCGTGCAGACTTCGTCGACGCTTACGTCGTAAGTCTGCAAGCGCGTCACGACTGGCGCGTACATCGCGTCGGCCATGCTGAGCGAGCCGAAAAGATAGGGGCCGCCGTAGGTGGCCAGGCAGTGGCGCCAGATTTCGACGATGCGATCGATATCGGCCTGCGCGCGTGCCCAGACCTTGAAGCCGGGAAAGCGGGCTTTCAGGTTCATCGGCAGCGCCGAGCGCAGCGCTGCGAAGCCCGAATGCATCTCGCCGCAGATGGCGCGGCAATGCGCGCGGGCCGCGCGGTCGGCGGGCAGCAGGCCGGCCTGTGGGCGGATCTCGTGCAGGTACTCGGCGATCGCCAGCGTGTCCCAGACCTTGCAGCCCTCGTGCGTCAGGCACGGTACCAGGATGGACGGAGACAGCAGCAGGATCTCGGCCTTCATGTCCGGATCGTCGGGTGGAATGATGCGCTCGCGAAACTCGATGC
>JBFWXS010000072.1:0-17326 GCA_050187175.1 Burkholderiaceae bacterium | reverse complement strand
AGCGTGTCCCAGACCTTGCAGCCCTCGTGCGTCAGGCACGGTACCAGGATGGACGGAGACAGCAGCAGGATCTCGGCCTTCATGTCCGGATCGTCGGGTGGAATGATGCGCTCGCGAAACTCGATGCTTGCGAAGCGCGCGAGCAGCCAGCCGCGCAGCGACCACGACGAATAGTTCTTGCTGCTCAGCGTCAGCACTGCGACCTCGGTGCCGGCGGTCCCGTCGGTATTGCTAGTGACGCCGCCGGTCCCGGCCTGTGCGCTCGCGGTGGGAGCGATCGCGGGGACGCGTGCGCTGGCGGGGGCGTGTGCGCTGGCAGCCGTCGCCGCAGCGCCCGGCTTCGATGCCTTGGGCGGCTTCAGCGACTTCGGCGCATTGGGCGCCGCGCGCTGTGCGGGTTTCGATGCGACCTTGCTCATCGTGTTTCCTCCGGAATCCCGCTCGGTGCAGTCCGGTCTCGGTCCGTGCAAGGCCCATGCCAGCCGTTTGCCGGCGATGTGCACCGCGCCGCGCCGCCGTGCACCACCGGGCATCGTGCTGCACCGGGGCGGCGCGCCGTGGCGGAGCGGCGCCGTGCGATGCGCGTGCCGGCGCTGGCACAGCCCTTGCAGCAGAGCAGGGCAGCGCGGGGTGAAAACATGCACTACCAGGCGTATCAGGCGCACACCGATCTGCTGGGACCGCTGCGGGCGCTGGCTCGCGCCGCCAGCGTCTGGCTCGACGATCCGCACTGGCAGGTCTTCGAGGAGCAGTGGACGCGGCGCCTGTCGGCGGCCTGCCGGATGTTCGCGCTGGCCGGGCTCAGCCATACCCGGCCGGCCTACGGCATCGACGCGGTTGACCTGGACGGCGAGCGCATTCCGGTCACCGAGCAGGCGGTGCTCGTCGAGCCGTTCGGCACGCTGCTGCGCTTCGCCAAGGGCGATGCCGGGGAACTGTCGCCGCAGCCGCGCGTGCTGCTGGTCGCGCCCATGTCAGGCCACTTCGCCACCTTGCTGCGCGATACGGCGCGCACGCTGCTGAGCGATCACGACGTCTATATCACCGACTGGCACAATGCGCGCGACGTGCCTCTGGCGGCGGGGGGCTTCGACTTCGACGACTACGTCGACTACCTGATGCGCTTCATGCGCCGGCTCGGGCCGGGCGCGCATCTGGTCGCGGTCTGCCAGCCCTGCGTGGCGGCGCTGGCGGCAGCCGCGCTGATGGCCGAGGATGACGACCCGGCGCAGCCCGGCAGCCTGACGCTGATGGCGGGGCCGGTGGACGCGCGTGTCAACCCGACGCGCGTCAATCACCTGGCCACCAGTCATTCGATCGAATGGTTCGAGCAGCGGATGATAGGCACCGTGCCGCTGCGCCTCGCGGGCGCGGGCCGCCGCGTCTATCCCGGCTACCTGCAGCTGGCGGCGTTCATGAACATGAACCTCGATCGCCACCTGCATTCGTTCCGCAGCCTGCATGAGCAGCTGCTGAGCGGCGAGCGGCTGCAGGCGGAGCTGACGCAGGCATTCTATGAAGAGTATTTCGCCGTCGCCGACCTGCCGGCGGAGTTCTATCTGCAGACGGTCGAGCGCGTGTTCCAGCGCTTCGAGCTGGCGCGCGGGGAACTGCATTGGCGCGGCCGGCGCGTCGATCCGGCGGCGATCCGCCGCACCGCGCTGCTGACCGTCGAAGGCGAGAAGGACGACATCTGCGCGGTCGGCCAGACGCTGGCGGCGCAGGAGCTGTGCAGCGGCGTGCGGCCGTTCCTGCGCACGCACTACGTGCAGACCGGCGCCGGCCACTACGGCGTGTTCAGCGGCAAGCGCTGGAACGGGCAGGTCTATCCGGTCGTGCGGCAGGTCATTCACGATGCGCCGTGACGGCGCACGCAAACGGCGGGGCCAGGTGTCGCCGTGGCCGGGCGCCGCGGGTCGGGCGTCGCGGTCGGACCCTGCGGTCGGGCACTGCGGACGGGCGCCGCCGCCGCGCAGGCCGGCCGCTCAGAACGCGACCATCTCCCTGCCCTTGAGCCCCAGGATCGCGCGCGCCTTATCGGGCGTCGCGATCTCCAGCGACAGCTCCTCGAGGATGCGGCGGATCTTGGCCACCTGTTCGGCGTTCGACGTGGCGAGCTGGCCCTTGCCGAGGTACAGGCTGTCTTCCAAGCCGACGCGCACGTTGCCGCCCATGATCGCCGCCATCGTGACCAGGGGCATCTGGTGGCGTCCCGCGCCTAGCACCGACCAGACGTAGTCGCGGCCGAACAGCCGGTCGGCGGTCTGCCGCATGTGCATCAGGTTGTGAGGGTCGGCGCCTATGCCGCCGAGGATGCCGAAGATCGACTGCACGAGGAACGGCGGCTTGACCAGGCCGCGGTCGACGAAGTGGGCCAGCGAGTACAGATGGCCGATGTCATAGCACTCGAACTCGAAGCGCGTACCGCAGCCCTGGCCGAGCCGTTCGAGAATGGCTTCGATGTCCGTGAACGTGTTGCGGAAGATCATGTCTTCCGTGCCCTTCAGGTAGGGCCGTTCCCAGTCGAAGCGCCATTGCCGGTCGCGCGCGGCCATGCCCGAGATGTTGAAGTTCATCGAGCCCATATTCAGCGAGGCCATCTCGGGCCGTGCCCGCAGCGGCGCCGCCAGCCGTTCGTCCAGCGACATCTTGACGCTGCCGCCGGTGGTGATGTTCACCACCGCGTCGGTGCGCTCGGCGATGCGCGGCAGGAACTGCATGAACACGTCGGGCGACGGCGTGGGCCGGCCGTCGACGGGATCGCGCGCGTGCAGGTGCAGGATGGCAGCGCCGGCTTCGGCGGCCGCGACGGCGTCGTCCGCGATCTGCTGCGGGGTGATCGGCAGGTGCGGCGACATCGACGGCGTGTGGATCGAGCCGGTCACCGCGCACGAGATGATCACCTTCGAGGAAGCGCTCATGATGAATTCCTTCTGTCAGCCCGGCACGCGGCCGGCCTTGAACGCGCGCGCCGGCAGCGGGTGCTCGACGATGCTCTCGGCCAGCTTCGCGCACTCGAGCAGCGCATCGATGTCCAGGCCGGTCTCTATGCCCATTTCCTCGCACATCAGCGCGAAGTCCTCGGTGCTGATGTTCCCCGCCGCGCCGCGATGGCCGGCGAACGGACACCCGCCCAGTCCGCCGATCGAGGTGTCGAACACGCGCACGCCCATCTGCAGTCCCGCCAGTGCATTGGCCAGGCCCATGCCGCGCGTGTCGTGCAGATGCAGCGCGAAGGCCTGGTCGGGCCAGCGCTCGCGCGCGGCGCCCAGCGTGCGGCGCACCTGCTCCGGATTGGCGGCGCCTATCGTGTCGCAGAAGTAGACCAGCTCCGGGCGCGTGTCGTGCTCGGCGGCCAGCCGCAGCAGTTCGTCGACGCGCGAGATCACCAGCGGCAGGCCGATGCGCCCCTCGAAGTAGCAGCCGAAGGCGGTGAACACATGGGCGGCTTCCAGCGCCACGCCGGCGGCGGCATAGTGCTCGAGCAGCCGCGCCTGCCGCTCGAGCAGTCCCTGCGAGTCGCAGTTGTTGTTGCGGATCGAGAATTCGTTCGATGCGCTGGCGACGATGTTCGGCGACAGCTGCAGCGTGCTGGCCAGCGCACGCTCGAAGCCGGACTCGTTCAGCCACATGCCGGTGTAGCGCACGCCGGGCTTACGCCGCACGGTGTCGGCGATCTGCTGCGCGTCGGCCATCTGCGGCACGCGCTTGGGATTGACGAACGAGGCGCAGGCGATGTGCTGCAGGCCGGTCTCGGCCAGCGCCTCGATCAACTGCACCTTGGCGGCGGTCGTGATGCTGGGCGGTTCCAGCTGGAAGCCTTCGCGAGGCCCTTCCTCATGGATCTCGACGGAGCTGGGTAGATCGGCCATCAGGTTCTCCGGATGATGACGGCGGGCGCGCTCAGCGGCCCGGCCATTTAGGCGCGCGCTTCTCGTTGAAGGCGGCCAGTCCCTCGGTCGCGTCCTCGGTCAGCGCGAGCGTGCCGAGCTGCGTCGCCATGTAGGCGATGGCCTGCGGCAGCGTCATGTCCGAGATCGCTTCCATTGCGTGCTTGCCGCGGCGGATCGCGGTCGGCGACTTGTCGAGCAGGCGCCCCAGCAGCCAGTCGACTTTGGCATCCAGCTCGGCGGGCGGCACATGGTAGTTGATCAGGCCGATCTCTTTCGCCTCGACGGCGTCGATCGGCTCGCCGGTGAGGCTCAGCTCGATCAGCTTGCGGCGCGGGATCAGCCGCTGCAGCAGCGCGTCGACCTGCATGGGGAACAGGCCGATCTTGACTTCCGGCAGGCCGAAGATGGCGTTCGACGAAGCGATCGCCATGTCGCACATGCCGAGCAGGCCCATGCCGCCGGCCATGCAATGGCCGTTGATGCGCGCGATTAGCGGCATCGTGCATTCGGCGGCGGCGTTCAGCAGCCGTGCGTAATGCGTCGACGGATCGGTGTAGTCGAAGACGAAGGACTTGGCGCCGGGCTTCAGGTCACCGCCGGCGCAGAAGGTGCGGTCGCCGGCACCGGTCAGCACGACGGCGCGCACCGAGGCATCGGCCTGCGCGCGGCGCAGCCCGGCGTGCAGCAGCTGGATCACCTCGGAGCTCAGCGGATTGCGGTCGGCCGGGCGGTTGATCGTGAGGCGGACGACGCCGCCTTGTTCCTGATAGAGGACTGCTTCGTTGCTCATGGGAGTGTCGTCTCTTTCAATGGGAGGGAAGGGCGCCTGCAGGATTCATTCGGCGGCCGTGTCGCTTACTCGGCGACCATGCCGGCTTCCTTGATCCGGCGGCGATAGATCTCGTCCTGTTCGCGCAGGAAGGTGCTGAATTCGCTCAGCTGCTGCGGCATGATCTCTTGCATCATCTGGTTGATCAGGCGATCGCGCACGTCGGGTTCGGCCAGGGCCGAGCTCAGCGCCGCGTTCAACTGCGCGGCGGTGGCGGGCGCGACGTTGGCCGGTCCGAACAGGCCGACCCACGAAGCCATCTCGTAATTCTCGTAGCCGGGCACCGGCGTCTCGCGCATCGCCGGCGTGTCCTTGGCGACGCTGATGCGGTTGCGGCTGGTGGTGGCCAGTGCGCGCACGCGGTTGGCGGTCATCATGGGCCGCGCGGCGGCGAAGTCGATGATGGCGAAGTCGATCTGGTTCGAGGCCAGGTCGGTGAGCATGCGCGGCGCATCCTTGTACGGTACCGGCGTGGCGGTGAGCCGTCCGGAGTTGACGAACATCGCGCTCGAGATCTGTCCGCCGGTGTTCGAGTAGCCGTAGCTCAGCCCACCCGGCTTGGTGCGCGCGAGCTGGACCAGCTCGGCCGCCGTCTTGGCGGGGCTGGCTGCCGGCACCAGCAGCGCCAGCGGCGCGATGGTGGCAAGACCGATCGGCGTGAAATCCTTGATCGGGTCATATTTCAGCCTCTTGAACAGGTACGGATTGGCCGAGTGGGTCGAGTTGCCGCCCATCAGCAGCGTATGGCCATCAGGCGCGGCGCGCGCCACGTATTCCGACGCGAGCTGGCCGCTGGCGCCGGGCTTGTTCTCGACGATGATGGGCGTCTTCAGCGTGACCGCCATCTTCTCGGCGACGGCGCGCGCAATCGCGTCGGTGCCGCTGCCGGCGGCGAAGGGCACCACGATCGCGATCGGGCGGTCCTTGATGGGGAAAGCTTCCTGTGCCGCGGCGGGCGCGGCAGCCAGCAGCGCGAGCGCTTGCATTGCGCTGCACAGCAGAATGGAACGTCTTGCAGTCATCTTCGTCTCCTGTCATTCAAGTTGTCGGCGGTCCGCGGGACCGTCCCGCGGACCGGATCGATAGCGGCCGCTGCTAACCCACGGCTCCTGCCTGGCGCAGCGCCGCGATGCGCTGCGCCGAGAGGCCCAGTTCCGCCAGCACCTGGTCGGTATGTTCGCCGTGGGCCGGCGGCGGGCGCTGCAAGGCCGGCCGCTGGCCGTCGAAGCGCAGCGGCGCGGATACCGCCTTGACGCTGCCGAGCGCGGGGTGCTCGTACTCGAACACCATGCCGGACTCGCGCGTGTGCGGGTGCGCGGACAGATCACCCAGCTCGTTCACCGGCGCCCACGGAATGTTCGCCTTGTCGAGCGCCGCGCCCCAGTCGGCATGGCTGCGCGTGCGCAGCACCTCCTGGACCGCGCCGACCACTTCGGCGCGATGCTTGACGCGGCCGGCGTTCGTCTTGAAGCGCTCGTCGCGCGCCAGGTCGTCGCGGCCGGCGAGCCGGCAGAACGCGTTCCACAGCGCGTCGTTGGCGATGCCCAGCAGCAGCGGCCGATCGCTGGTCTCGAACATGTCGTACGGGCACAGCGATTCATGGCCCAGCCCGACGCGCTTGGGTTCGATGCCGCGCTCCCAGTAGGTCTGCAGCTGATAGCCGAGAAACGCGGTCGACGTGTCGAACAGGCTGGCCTCTATCGCCTGCCCCTGGCCGGTCGCGTGCCGCTCGTTCAGTGCCGCGAGGATGCCGATCAGCGAATGCAGGCCAGTGGCCTGGTCGATCGGCGAGAACGGCACTCGCGACGGCGGGCCGCCGGGTGCGCCGGTCATCGACAGCACGCCGGTGAGGGCCTGCACCATCAGGTCGAAGCCTTTGCGGCCGCTCAGCGGCCCGACGCTGCCGTAGCCCGAGATGCTGCAGCAGATCAGCCGCGGATTGATCGCGCGCAGCGAGGCGGCGTCGATGCCGAGGCGTCGCGACGCGCCGGGGCCGAAGCTCTCGATGGCGATGTCGGCCTCGGCGGCGAGCTGGTGCGCGATGTCGCGGCCTTCGGGCCGCGACAGATCGATCGTGATGCTGCGCTTGTTGCGGTTGGCAGCGAGATAGGGCGCGCTGAACGAATTCGCACTGCCGTCGATCGGCTCACGGAACGGCGGCCAGCCGCGCGAGTCGTCGCCCTGGCCCGGCGACTCGATCTTGATCACGTCGGCGCCGAGATCGCCGAGATACTGCGTGCAGATCGGGCCGGCCAGGACCTTGGAGAAATCCAGGACCTTGATGCCGTTCAGAGGTCGGGTGCTCATCGTCGATTCCGATTCCGGCGGTGAAGAAGCGCGGTCGGCCTGATCACGATCCGTCCGACCGGCCGTAGGAGCGTGGCAAGCCCAGCACGTGCTCGGCGATGCCCGCCAGGATGAGGTTCTCCGAGATCGGCGCGATGCGGCCGAGCCGCGCCTCGCGGAAGTAGCGCTCGACGTGGAACTCGCTAGCGTAGCCGAAGCCGCCGTGCGTCTGCACCGCGCGGTCGGCCGCCAGATAGGCCGCTTCGCCGGCGAGGAACTTGGCCATGTTCGACTCGGGGCCGCAGGGCAGGCCATTGTCGTACAGCCAGGCGGCGCGATGCGTCATCGTTTCGGCTGCTTCGAGCCGGACGTGCGCGTCGGCCAGCGGCAGCTGGATGCCCTGGTTCTCGCCGATCGCGCGGCCGAACACGCGGCGCTCCTTGGCGTATTCGGTGGCGCGGCGCAGCGCGGCGCGTCCCAGGCCGACGAACTCGAACGACACCAGGATGCGCTCCGGGTTGAGGCCGTCGAGCATGCAATGGAAGCCCTTGCCTTCCTCGCCGATCCGGTCCGAGACCGGCACGATGAGGTCGTCGATGAACACCTCGTTCGACGCCACGGCGTGGCGGCCCATCTTCGGGATCGGCCGGATGCGCACCGACTTCGGGTCGAGGTCGGCTAGGAACAGCGTCATGCCGTCGGTGCGCTTGCGGCATTGCGCCAGCGGCGTGGTGCGAACCAGCAGCAGCACCTTCTGGCAGTCGCCGGCCTTGGTCATCCACACCTTCTTGCCGTTGATCCGGTAGTTGTCGCCCTCGCGGACAGCGAAGGTGCTGATCCGCGTCGTGTCGGTGCCCGCGTCGGGCTCGGTCACGCCGAAGCAGACGTGCAGATCGCCCGCGACCAGCGGCGGCAGATACTTGCGCTTCTGCTCTTCGGTGCCGTGCTTGACGACCGGATTGATGCCGAACACGCTCAGGTGCACCGAGCTGGCCGCGTTCAGCGTGCCGACCGCGGCCACTTCGTTCAGGATCAGGCCCGCTTCGGTGATGCCGAGGCCGGAGCCGCCGTACTCGGGGGGGATCACCGCGCCGAGATAGCCGGCCTTGGCGAAGGCCCGATAGAACTCCCACGGGTATTCGTGCGCCTGGTCCTTCTCCAGCCAGTAGGCGTCGGGGAAGTCGCGCATCAGGGCGGCGACGGCCTTGCGGATCTCGATCTGTTCGGGGGTCAGCGAAAAGTCCATGATGGATGATTCCTGTCGGTGTGCTTGTTCGGGAGATTCAGCTCGTTCGCGAGCTCGTTCGTTTGGGAGTTCAGCTCGTTCGGGAGGCTTGGCGAGGAGCGCCCGGCGTTCCCAGGCATTCGTCGTTGTGCGCACCGGATCTTGGCGCGGGACGCGTCACGGCCGGGCGCTCGCCGTCGAACGACAGCGGCATTCCCAGCACCTTGGGCGCACCCTGCGGGCCGCCGTCGACGATGATGTCGAGCGCCTGCGTCTGTTCCGATGCGATCACGTCGGGGATGGTCGCGACCGGCGCGTACGGAATGCCGGCTTCGTCCAGGCGCCGCGACCAGTATTCGGTACTGTGCTGCACGACTGCCGCCTGGATCTGCTCGACCAACGGCGCGCGATGCACGACGCGCGAGCCGTTGCTCGCATAGCGCGGATCCTCGAGCCATTCGGGGCGTTCGAGCAGCCGCGCCAGCTTGACGAACAGCCGGTCGTTGCCGATCGCGATGATCAGCCGCCCGTCGCTGGTCGCGTACGACTGGTACGGCGACAGCGCGGGGTGGCCGTCGGCCGAGCGCTGCGGCGGTTCGCCGCTGCTCAGGTAGTTGGCGATGTGGACGGAGGTGTAGCTCAGCGTGGTCTCGTACAGCGAGGTCTCGACCACGCAGCCTTCGCCGGTGCGGGCGCGCCGGTGCAGCGCGCCGAGAATACCGATCGCCGCCCACATGCCGCTGCCCATGTCGATGATGGACGGGCCGGCGCGCGTCGGCGGGCCGTCGGGCGAGCCGGTGAGGCTCATCAGTCCGCCGTAGGCCTGCAGCAGCAGGTCATAGCCGGGACGCATGCGCAGCGGGCCCTCGGAGCCGAACGCAGAGATGCCGGCGTAGATCAGGCGCGGAAACTTCGCGCGCAGCGTGGCGGCGTCCAGACCCAGCGACTCGGCCGCGCCCGGACGCAGATTGTGCAGCAGCACGTCGCTGTCGCCGACCAGTTCGATCAGATGCGACAGGTCGATGCGGTCCTTCAGGTCGAGCGACACCGAACGCTTGTTGACGTTCGACAGATGGAACATCAGCGAGTCGTCGCCATGGAATGGCGGGCCCATCCGGCGGCCGTCGTCGCCGCCGTCGGGCTTCTCGACCTTGATCACATCGGCGCCCAGGTCGGCGAGGATGCGGCCGGCGTAGGGCGCGGACAGGTTCTGTCCGATCTCGATCACGCGGACGTCATTCAGCAGCATGCGCTCGATCTCCTTCGCTTGCGGCTGCGTCCGCCGCATCGCCGACCAGCTCGGCCGACGCGCGGCGCGCGGCCAGCATCACCGCCGCCGCATACGTGTTGCGCGCCTGCCGTGCGCGCGAGACCGGCGCACCGACCGTCATGGCGCCGATCGCCTGACCGGGCCGGCAGAAAACCGGCGACGCGAAGCCCCAGACCTCGTCGCTGTACTCGCCTTCGGTCACGACGTAGCCGTCTTCGCGTATCGTCTGCAGCCGCGCCAGGATCGCCGCGCGGTCGACCACCGTCGCCGGCGTGACCGGCTGCAGGTCGACGCTGTCCAGATAGCGCCGCGCTTCGTCGCTGCTCTGCCAGGCGAGCACGGCGAGGCCGGCGGCGGTGCAATACAGCGGACGGCGCTCGCCCGGATTGACCACGTAGCGGACCGCCTTCGTCGACTGGACGGCGTCCATGTATTCGGTCTGCATCGCGGTTTCGTCGAGCATCACGAAGCCGGTGGTCTCGTTGATCTGCGAGGCGAGCGACACCAGTGTCGGATGCATCGCGCGCAGGAACGACGAGTTGTGGCTGGCCCGGATCGACAGCCGCACTGTCGCCGGTCCGAGGATGTAGCGCGAGCCCAGCTGCAGCAGATAGCCCTGCGCGGCCAGCGGCCGCAGCAGGCTGAACAGGCTGGTCTTGGGGATCGCAAGCCGCTGGCTGAGCTGGGCCAGCGACACGCCGTCCGGCGACTCGGCGATGATCTCCAGAATGCGCAGTGTGCGCGTCGGCGACCGGGGGCCGAGGTTGGGATCGTGGCGCGCCTCCTGGTCGGCGTCGACCGCGTCCGGCAAGGGGCTGTGCCGTGGGCTTCGGGTCTTCATGCTGGCTTGGGCTCCGATCGGGGAGGGCCGCCGACCGCGCCGCGCTGCGACCAGTCCGCGAGCACGGCGGCTGCATCGCTGCAGACGGCGCCGGGCGGACGCGGCGTCGCGCACGACGAACGCGAGAAGCGCGGTGCCGGCGCGGGCTGCATGACGCCGCCCACGTCGATGAAGGTCTGTCGTGCCGTATTGTGCGCGTGGCCGGGCGCCTCGGCGAGCGACAGCACCGGCGAGACGCAGGCGTCGCTGCCCTCGAACTCGGCGCACCACTGCGCGCGGCTGCGGCTGCGAAAGCGCGCCTGCAGGATGGCGCGGGCCTCGGGCCAGCGTTCGCGATCCCATTGCGGCGGATAGCCGGCCGTGTCTATGCCCAGCCGCTCGAGCAGTGCGGCATGGAACTGCGGCTCGATCGCACCGACCGCCATCCAGCCGCCGTCGGCGCATTCGTAGACGTCGTAGAACGGGGCGCCCGAGTCGAGCAGGTTGGTGCCGCGCGTCAGCGTCGTCTGGCCGGCTGCCAGATTGCCGCAGGCCTTGGCCATCAGCGAAGCCGCGCCGTCTATCATTGCTGCGTCGACGACCTGTCCGCGGCCGCTGGATCGCGCCTCGAACAGTGCGGCGGCGATGCCCAGCGCCAGATACAGCGCGCCGCCGCCGTAGTCGCCGATCAGGTTCAGCGGCGGCGTGGGCGGTTGGCCCGCGCGCCCGATCGATGCCAGTACGCCGGCCAGCGCAATGTAGTTGATGTCGTGACCGGCGGCCTGCGCCAGCGGGCCGTCCTGCCCCCATCCCGTCGCGCGGCCGTAGATCAGCGACGGCCGCAGCGCGAGGCACTCCTGCGGACCGAGCCCGAGACGCTCGGTGACGCCCGGGCGGAAACCTTCGATCAGCACGTCGGCGCAGGCGATCAGCCGGCGCACCGTCTGCAGATCGTCCGCATCCTTCAGGTTCAGCGGCAGAGTCGTCTTGCCGCGCTGGACGACGTCCTTGTCGGGCGGCACCGCGCTCGTGGCGCCGGGCCGGTCGATGCGCAGCACGTCGGCGCCCATGTCGGCCAGCAGCATGCCGGCCATGGGCCCCGGACCGAGTCCGGCCAGTTCGATGACTCGTACGCCGGCAAGCGGTCCCATCGCGGTTCTCCTGGTTTCGCCCGCTGTCATTCAGCGGCGATGCCCGCGGTCTTGACGACTTCGGCGATCCTGGCGAGGTCGGCTTCCATGTAGGCGCGGGTCTGTTCCGGATTGAGCAGCGCCACCGTGGCGCCGCGCTCGCTGAAGCGCTGGCGCACCTCCGGCGCGTCGAGCGCCTGCACGCTCTTGGCATGCAGTTCGTCGACGACGGCCTTCGGCGTGCCCTTGGGCGCGAACACCACCTGGTAGTCGACGCTGCGTACCTTGGGCAGCACTTCGCTGACCGTCGGCACGTTCGGAAAATCCGGCGAACGCTGTTCGCCGAAGATGGCTAGCACCTTGATCTTGCCGGCACGCAGCATCGGCTGCGCCTGGGTCACCGAGCTGTACATGACGTCGACGCGGCCGGTCGCGATGTCGGTCAGCGAAGCTGCGCCGCCGCCCTTGTACGGAACGCGGATCAGCGACAGGCCGGCCTCGGCCGCGAGCGCCACGATCGCCAGCTCGCCGTAGTAGGCGTACGAGTGCTTGCCGGGATTGCGCCGCGCCAGCGCGATGAAATCGGCCAGATCCTTGACCGGCGACTCGGCCGAGGTGATCAGCGCCGTGGTGGCAACCGCCGTGCGCGCGATCGGCACCAGATCGCGCAAAGCATGGACCCTGGCTTCCTTCATGAGGAACTGCTGGTTCATCAGCAGATTGCCGTAGCCGTACAGCAGCGTGCGGCCGTCAGGCGCGGCGCCGGCGACCTGCGCCGCGCCGATCGTGCTGTTGCCGCCCGGCCGGTTCTCGATCACCAGCTTCTCGCCGGTCTTGGCGGTCATCGCTTCCGCGTACAGCCGGCCCAGCAGGTCGGTGCTGCCGCCGGGCGGGTAGGGCACGACCAGCGCGATCGGACGCTGTGCGGGCTGTGCGAAGGCCCGGCCTCCGAATGCGGCTGCCAGCGGCGCGGTAGCGAGCGTGGCGCATAGCGAGCGGCGTGAGCGAAATGGGGAATGGTGCATGGGTCTCCTCGGTTCCGGCAGATGGGGTGGCCGTTGAATGGCGCCGTGAGCGGCGTTTTCGCTAGTATGTTCTTATATCGGAATTATTACAAGTTTTATATTCTGATATTGGAACATTTCGAGGCCCTTGAAGGCTGCCATCCCAGTTCCGACGCACATTCCCGGCTTTCGCCGCGACCTCAGTCCACCCACTGCACGACTTCGTGCAGTCCCGCCCGGCTCGTCCGGTACGAGTTCGCCGCGTGTCCCTCATCGGCATAGCCGAACGAAATTCCGCAGACCACCAGCCGGTCCTGGCTCAGTCCCAGCTCCCCGCGCATGAACCCGCCGTAGCGCGCCAGCGCCGCCTGGGGCACCGTCGCCACCCCGCAGGCCTGCGCCGCCAGTACGAAACTGCTCACGTAGCCGCCGCAGTCGATCGCCCCGTAGACCCCCAGCGAGCGATCGCTGCTGATGATCGCGACGTGCGGCGCTCCGAAGAACGCGAAGTTCTCGCGCGCCTGCCGCGCATAGGCGTCGCGATTGCCGCGCTCGATGCCCAGGGCGTTGTACAGCTGAAAGCCGCTTTCGCGCCGGCGCTGCAGGTACACGCCCTCATAGGCCTGTGGAAACGGCAGGTCGTTGCTGTCGGCCGGCCCGCTGTCGACGTGCATCAGCAGCCGCTGACGCAGCCGCTCGGTGCCGGCGCCGCGCGTGATGGCCAGCTGCCAGGACTGGCTGTTGCACCAGCTAGGCGTGCGCTGCGCCAGCGCGAGAATGCGCTCTATCGTTTCATCCGGAACCGGTTCGGGGCGGAACGCCCGGCAGCTGTGGCGCCGGGCCAGCAGCGTCTCCAAGACGTCGACTTGCTGTCGAGAAGTCATCATGTTCTGATATTGGAACTAGAACGACGATTATGGTCGTCAAGGGGAACGATGATCAAGTGCGGCCGCGCCGCCGGGCGCTTCGTGAGGGCTCCGGCCGGACTGGCGCGATCGCTTAAACTGGGAACTTCCCCCGTCTTCCGCGGAGCCCAGCATGGCCGTCTATCGCCTCGGCGATCGCATTCCCGAACTGCACCCGAGCGCCTGGGTGGCCGAGTCCGCGCAGGTGCTCGGCCTGGTCCGGCTCGAAGAGAACACCAGCATCTGGTTCAACGTGACGCTGCGCGGCGACAATGACCTGATCACGATAGGCGCGAACAGCAATGTGCAGGAGGGATCGGTGCTGCATACCGATCCGGGCCTGAAGCTGACGGTCGGCCCGAACGTCACCGTCGGCCATCAGGCGATGCTGCACGGCTGTACGATCGGCGAAGGCTCGCTGATCGGCATGAAGGCCGTGGTGCTCAATGGCGCGCGCATCGGCCGCGACTGCCTGATCGGCGCCGGCGCGCTGATCCCCGAGAACAAGGAGATCCCGGACCGCAGCCTGGTCGTCGGCTCGCCGGGCAAGATCCTGCGGCAGATCACTGACGAGGACATCGCGCGCATCCGCACGGGCCTGCTCAACTACGTGGAGCGCGCGCGCGTGTTCCGCCAGCAATTGGTTCGAATCGACATCTGATGAGCGACGCCGTTCACCGTTTTCTGCTGCGCGACGCCGCCGTGCGCGGCGAAATCGTCACGCTGGATACCGCATGGCGCGAGGTGGTGTCCCGCCATGATCTACCGGCACCGGTGCGCGACCGCCTCGGCGAGCTGTCGGCGGCGGCCTTGCTGCTCAGTGCCACGCTGAAGTTCGACGGTACGCTGGTGCTGCAGATCCACGGCGACGGACCGGTCTCGCTGTTCGTCGTCGAGGCGGCGCCGGACGGCGGCTACCGCGCCACGGCCAAGCTGCGCGACGGCAGCGTGATCGGCGACGCGGCTCGACTGACCGAGCTGGTCAACGCGCATGGCCGCGGCCGCTTCGTCGTCACGCTCGATCCGCGCAGCGCGTCGCGCAACCGCCAGACGTATCAGGGGATCGTACCGTTCGAGGGCGGCAGCGTCGCGGCGGCGCTCGAGCAATACATGGCCCGTTCCGAGCAGCTGCCGACGCGGCTGTGGCTGGCCGCCGACGAACGCCGCGCCGTCGGACTGCTGCTGCAGCGCTTGCCTTTGGACGGCGGGTACGCCATCGCGGATGACGGCTTGGCGGCTGAAACGTCTTCAGCGGTTGGGCTGTCTTCAGCGATCGGAGCCGTTTCAACGATCGAAGCCTCTTCGGCGATCGCGGCATCTGCATCGGACGCATCGCGCTCCGCCACGCCGACGGCGCCGATGACGGCCGCGCCGACCGCCGTCCCTCTCGACGCGGACGGCTGGAACCGGCTGCAGCATCTGGCCGATACCGTGACGAGCACCGAGCTGCTGACGCTGCCCCCGGAACGGCTGCTGACTCGGCTGTTCTGGCAGGAGCCGCTGCATGCTTTCGACAGGCGCGACTGCCGTTTCGCGTGCCGCTGCACGCGCGACAAGGTGGCCGACATGCTGCGGCTGCTCGGACGCGACGAGGTCGACGGCATCGTCGCCGAGCTCGGGCATGTCGAGGTGCGCTGCGAGTTCTGCAATCAACCCTATGCCTTCGATGCAGTGGACTGCGCCGGGTTGTTCGTACCCGAACCGATGACGGGAAGCGCAATCCGGCACTGAGGCTTTGCCTGCGGAGTGGATCTCATGCAATCGCGTAGCGAAGACGCGGCCGCCCTGATCAAGCTCGAACCGCAGGCATCGCCAGCGTGCCACTTCATCGGTCATCGATGGGTGAGTGGGGAGGGCGCGCCGATCGAGGTGCGCTGTCCCGCCGACGGCCGTCTGCTCGGCCGCATCGCGGCCGGCGGTGAACGCGACATCGATGCCGCCGTGAGCGCGGCACGCGCGGCAGTCGACGGCGAATGGGGGCGCCTCGCGCCGGCGGCACGCGGCCGGCTGCTACTCCAACTGGCCGAGCATGTCCGGCGCGACGCCGAGCGGCTCGCCTGGATCGAGGCGATGGATACCGGCAAGCCGATCGGCACCGCGCGCAACGACGTCGCCGTGCTTGCCCGCTATTTCGAGTACTACGGCGGCGCCGCCGACAAGATGCTGGGCCAGGTCGTACCGTTCGATCCCAGCTATTCCGTCACGGTGATCCGCGAGCCGCACGGCGTGACCGGCCACATCATTCCGTGGAACTATCCGGTGCAGATGTTCGGCCGCTCCGTGGCGCCGGCGCTGGCCATGGGCAACGCCTGCGTCGTCAAGCCCGCCGAGGATGCCTGCCTGAGCATTCTCGAGCTCGGTGCGCTGGTGGTGGAAGCCGGCTTTCCCGCCGGCGCGCTGAACATCGTCACCGGCTACGGCCCGTCGGCGGGTGCCGCGCTGGCGGCGCATCGCGGCGTCAACTATCTGTCGTTCACCGGGTCGCAGCGCGTCGGCACGCTCGTGCAGCAGGCGGCTGCGGTGAACAGCGTTGCCGTCTGCCTGGAGCTCGGCGGCAAGTCGCCGCAGATCGTCTTCGCCGATGCCGACCTGGAACGGGCTGCGGCAACGGTCGTCAAGGCGATCACGCAGAACGCCGGGCAGACCTGCTCGGCCGGCAGCCGCCTGCTCGTCGAACGCCGGATCTTCGACGACTTCATGCGCCGCATCGCCTCCGCTTTCGAGCAGCTGCGGATCGGCGTGCCCGCCGACGACGCTGATCTGGGTCCGGTGATCAATGCCGTGCAGCGCGAACGTGTGCAGCGCTACGTCGAGCAGGCGCGGCGGGACGGCGTTCCCGTCATTGCGCAGACGCCGCTGCCCGCCAATCTGCCGGCCGCCGGACACTTCGTCGCACCCGTGGTCTTCGGGCCCGTGCCGCCGTCGCATCCGATCGCGCAGCAGGAAGTGTTCGGCCCGGTGCTGGCGGCGTTCGCATTCGACGACGAAGCGCAGGCGCTGGCACTGGCCAACGACACGGACTACGGGCTGGTGGCCGCAGTGTGGACGCGCGACGGCGACCGTGCAGCGCGCTTGTCGAAGCGGCTGGGTGCCGGGCAGTGCTTCATCAACTGCTATGGCGCCGGCGGCGGCGTGGAGTTTCCGTTCGGCGGCATGCGCCGCAGCGGGCATGGCCGCGAGAAAGGACTGCTCGCGCTCGAAGAGATGAGCGTCACGAAGACGATCGTCCACTTCCACGGTTGAGGCCTGCCGCAGTTCCGCCGCAGTCGCGGCTGTGCTGGGACAGCGTTCGCGATCGTCGCGCAGACGGGCAACATGTACAGCGGCTTATGGTATCCGATCATCGTGGCCGCGATGTCGTTCGTGATCGGGACGCTGTTCATCGAGGAGACGAAGGACGTCGACATCTACGCGCGCGATTGAGATCGTCTGCGGGATCATGGGCTCCCGGCATGGTGCCGGGGGCTTGCCGCTGATATCGCGGGCAAACGCGTGGGCCCGGGGACGGCAGCCGCTTGGCGTATCAAGCGACTGCCCGAATCAGCCGATCGCGCGAATCCGGCACTTTCTCGATCAGCACTTCTTGGGCCGAGGCTTACCTGCCCGAAGTTGGCTCAACCGGCTTGTTCGATTCGGGCGGATCGAGCCAGACGGCCCGCCGCAGATGCCGCTGGTTTTCTTCAGCACGCCACCACTGTTGCAGGGAGCGGCAGGCGCGGGCGGGCGGCTGGGATGTATGCGGCGCCGAGCAGCGCAGCCGGGGGGCGGCGCGCGCAGCGCGCATCGTCTTCTGTATCGCGGCGTCTGTTTGAACGCAGCTCGCGCAGCGAGCGGAGTGAGATGGTATGGACGCCTCCCACCCCCCGCGGCGCGTCCCCCCGAAGCTCGGTGGGGCCTCGCCTCTGACGGCATCGAGTGCCAAAGTGGAGGTTGTTGACTCAACCACTGACGAAGGAGGCCCCAC
>JBFWXS010000071.1:8535-23541 GCA_050187175.1 Burkholderiaceae bacterium | reverse complement strand
GAATTCAGCGCCGCCAGGCAGATGCGGCCGCTACCGACTGCATAGATGCCGAACTCCTCGCGCAGCCGATCCACCTGGGCCGACGTGAGGCCCGAGAACGAGAACATGCCGCGCTGGCGCGTGACGAACGAGAAGTCGCGCTGGACGCCGCGCTCGCGCAGCTTGCGGACCAGGTCCTCGCGCATGGTGCGGATGCGGTCGCGCATCGTGGCCAGTTCCTTCTCCCACAGCGCGCGCAGCGCTGGGGTCGACAGGACGGAGGCCACGATGGCGGCGCCGTGCGTCGGCGGGTTCGAGTAGTTGGCGCGGATCACGCGCTTGATCTGGCTGGTGACGCGCGCCGTTTCGTCCTTGCCGGCGGTGACCACCGACAGGGCGCCGACGCGTTCGCCGTACAGCGAGAACGACTTCGAGAACGAGCTGGAGACGAAGAAGCTCAGGCCGGAGGCGGCGAACTTGCGCAGCGCGGTGGCGTCGGCGTCGATGCCGTCGCCGAAGCCCTGGTAGGCCATGTCGAGGAAGGCGACCAGCTTGCGGCTGCGGACCGCGTCGACGACCTTGTCCCAGTGTTCGGGCTGGAGGTCGACGCCGGTCGGGTTGTGGCAGCACGCGTGCAGCACGACGACCGAGTTGGCGGGCAGGGCGTTCAGCGCCGACAGCATGCCGTCGACGTTGATGCCGTGCGTGGGCGCGTCGTAGTACGGGTAGGTGTTGACCTTGAAGCCGGCTTGTTCGAACAGCGCGCGGTGGTTCTCCCAGCTCGGGTCGCTGATCCAGACCTCGGCCTGCGGATACAGCCGGCGCAGGAAGTCGGCGCCGACCTTCAGGCCGCCGGTGCCGCCCAGGGCTTCGAAGGTGGCGACGCGGCCGTCGGCGAGCAGCGGGGAATCGTCGCCGAACAGCAGGCGCTGCACGGCCTGGTTGTAGGCGCCGAAGCCTTCGATCGGCAGATAGCCGCGCGGCTGCGCGTTGGCGACGCGCTGCGCCTCGGATTCGCGCACCGCATCCAGCAGCGGGATCTTGCCGTTGTCGTCGTAATAGACGCCGACGCCGAGGTTCACCTTGTTGGGGCGATTGTCAGCATTGAAGGCTTCGGTGAGGCCCAGGATAGGGTCGCGTGGGGCCATTTCCACGGCGGCAAACATCGACTGGCTCATGGCGGTCGGACAAGTCCTTGATTTGGCGACGGTTTGCGCCCCGTTGTCGAGCTGCGGTGCACAAATTTTGTGCAGCACACTAGCTTTTTAGGGGCGGGGAGACGATAATTACACCTTGGCTGGAACGCTCTAAACGGCTTTTCGGCCTGTAATCACAACGAGTTGGCGCTTTTTCGCGCTGCGCGACCCGGAAGATGGCATGCCATGTCGCAATGCAGCAAGATGGGGCGTCGGTCTCGATTGAGTTTAGCACGCGGCACCCTTTTGCCTGAGCACTGTAACGACTGTTTCGCCTTCTCCTCCAGCGATGAGCACACCCGTGAACGAACGTGCGACGTTCGTGAGCTTTCCCGGCAGCCCGTTCCAGCTGCACCAGCCGTTTCCGCCGGCCGGTGACCAGCCGGAGGCGATCGCGCGCCTACTCGAAGGGGTGGGCGACGGGCTGAGCTTCCAGACGCTGCTGGGCGTCACCGGGTCGGGCAAGACATACACGATGGCGAACGTCATCGCGAGGCTGGGGCGGCCGGCGCTGGTGCTGGCGCCGAACAAGACGCTGGCAGCGCAGCTTTACGCCGAGATGCGCGAGTTCTTCCCGAACAACGCGGTCGAATACTTCGTCTCGTATTACGACTACTACCAGCCCGAGGCCTACGTCCCGCAGCGCGATCTGTACATCGAGAAGGACTCGTCGATCAACGAGCACATCGAGCAGATGCGGCTGTCGGCGACCAAGTCGCTGCTGGAGCGGCGCGACGTGGTCATCGTGGCCACCGTCTCGTGCATCTACGGTATCGGCAATCCGCAGGACTATCACGAGATGATCCTCGTGCTGCGGGTAAAGGACCGGCTGTCGCAGCGCGACATGCTGCAGCGGCTGGTGTCGATGCAGTACACGCGGAACGAGACCGATTTCACGCGCGGCACCTTCCGCGTGCGCGGCGACACGATAGACATCTTCCCGGCCGAGCACGCCGAGCTGGCGGTGCGGGTCGAGCTGTTCGATGACGAGATCGAAAGCATCCAGCTGTTCGATCCGCTGACCGGCCGCGTGCGGCAGAAGATTCCGCGCTTCACCGTCTATCCGTCGTCGCACTACGTGACGCCGCGGGCCACGGTGCTGCGCGCGGTCGAGACGATCAAGGAAGAGCTGGCCGAGCGGCTGAAGTTCTTCTACGAGCAGGGCAAGCTGGTCGAGGCGCAGCGGCTCGAGCAGCGGACCCGCTTCGATCTGGAGATGCTGCAGGAGCTGGGCTTCTGCAAGGGCATCGAGAACTACACGCGGCATCTGTCGGGCGCGCAGCCGGGCGAGCCGCCGCCGACGCTGGTCGACTACCTGCCGTCGGACGCGCTGATGATCATCGACGAGAGCCACGTGACGATCGGCCAGCTCGGCGGCATGTTCCGCGGCGACCGTTCGCGCAAGGAGACGCTGGTCGAGTTCGGCTTTCGCCTGCCGTCAGCGCTGGACAACCGGCCGCTGAAGTTCGAGGAGTTCGAGTCGAAGGTCCGCCAGTGCGTGTTCGTTTCGGCCACGCCGGCCGACTACGAGAAGCAGCATGCGGGGCAGGTGGTCGAGCAGTTGGTCCGGCCCACCGGGCTGGTCGACCCGGAGGTGGAGGTGCGGCCGGCCTCGACGCAGGTGGACGACGTTCTTTCGGAGATCCGCCAGCGGGTGGCCGACGGCGAGCGGGTGCTGGTCACGACGCTGACCAAGCGGATGGCCGAAGACCTGACGGATTTCCTTGCCGAACAGGCCGTGAAGGTGCGATACCTGCACTCGGACATCGATACGGTGGAGCGCGTCGAGATCATCCGCGACCTGCGGCTGGGCGTCTTCGACGTGCTGGTCGGCATCAACCTGCTGCGCGAGGGGCTGGACATCCCCGAAGTGTCGCTGGTGGCGATCCTCGATGCCGACAAGGAAGGGTTCCTGCGCTCCGAGCGGAGCCTGATCCAGACCATCGGCCGGGCGGCACGGCATCTGAACGGCCGCGCCATCCTGTATGCCGATCACGTCACCGATTCGATGCGCCGGGCGCTCGACGAGACCGATCGGCGCCGCGCCAAGCAGCTGACGTTCAATGCGCAGCACGGCATCGTGCCGCGCGGCGTCAGCAAGCAGGTGCGCGAGATGATCGACGGCGTCTACGACCCGCAGCAGGCGCGCCAGGAGCTGAAGGCCGCCGAGCAGCAGTCGCAGTACGAGACGATGAGCGAGAAGCGTGTCGCGAAGGAGATCAAGCGTCTGGAGAAGCAGATGCTGGATCACGCGAAGAATCTCGAGTTCGAGAAGGCCGCGCAGGTGCGCGACCAGCTCGCGGCGCTCAAGCAACGATTTTTCGGGTCGAACGGAGGGGGGGATGGGGTTCCGTTCGTGGCTGACAAGGCTGCGTAGCATCGGGCGTTCATCCGGCAACGCAGCCAGCAAGGATTTCGTTTTTCAGGCAGATACAAACATGGCAAAAAGAGAACCGGTTTCTTTGGCAATGAATACGCGGGTGATGTTCGTGTGCATGGGCAACATCTGCCGTTCGCCTATGGCCGAGGGGGTGTTCCGGCATCTGGTGCGGCAGGCGGGGCTCGACGAGGTGGTGCGGGTGGCTTCGGCCGGCACGCATGCGTTCCATGCCGGCGAGGCGCCGGACAAGCGGGCGCAGGCGGTGGCGGTCAAACGCGGCTACGACATCTCTGATCTGCGCGCCAGCAAGATCCGCGACAAGGATTTCGACGAGTTCGACATGATCCTGGCGATGGACTGGGACAACCTGGCGGCCTTGCAGCAGATGGTGCCGAAG
Organism: Burkholderiaceae bacterium; assembly: GCA_050187175.1. GTDB lineage: Bacteria > Pseudomonadota > Gammaproteobacteria > Burkholderiales > Burkholderiaceae_E > Zeimonas. Next base: position 19,589 of record JBFWXS010000071.1, on the reverse strand, counting down.
AAATACCACCACAAGCTTCAGCTGCTGATGCGCTTCGCCACCGAGCACGAGACGGCGACCATCGCCGACCCTTATTACGGCAATGCCCAGGGCTTCGAGCAGGCGCTGGACTACATCGAAGACGCCTGCAACGGCCTGCTGGAAGTGGCCAAGCGCCGGGCGACGCAGGTGGCGGCCGCCTGAGGCGGGCGGCGGATCCCGGGGGCAGTGCGCCCGGGGACAGATGGCCTCAGTCGCGTGACCGCGGTCGCGTGATGCCGGTTGCGGCGGCCTGAGCGGCCGCGGGCCGGCTTGTCTGCGCAAGACCGTCCGCGTCGGATCGTCTGCGTCGGGTTGTCGGCGACTGGAAGGGGCCTGCGGGCCCTTTTCCATTGCCGGCTCCGGCCGGATCCGCGCTCAGCCGGCCCATCCAGGTGCGTCGATTGCTGGATGAACTCGTTGCCAGTAAGGCCTTGGCTGTGCTGGCGACAATGGTTGAGTGCGCCGCAGGGTCGTTTTGTCCTGGACATAGACCCTGTGCAACGTGCGGAATACCGACTAAATTACTCGGAAACTCATATAATTAAACTTGAGTAGCCGAGTCAACTAATGGCCTCTTGCACCTGGAGCAACCATGCGACTGACGACCAAAGGACGCTTTGCAGTGACCGCCATGATCGACCTGGCGATGCGTCAGCATCAGGGTCCCGTGACGCTCGCCGGCATCAGCCAGCGGCAGAAGATCTCGCTGTCGTATCTGGAGCAGCTGTTCGGCAAGTTGCGTCGGCATGAGCTGGTGGAAAGCACGCGCGGTCCCGGCGGTGGCTACACGCTGGCGCGTCCCATGAAGGACGTCACGGTGGCTGACATCATCTTCGCCGTCGATGAGCCGCTTGACGCCACGCAGTGCGGCGGCAAGGAAAACTGCCTGGACGACGGTCCGTGCATGACGCACGAGCTGTGGTCCAACCTCAACAAGCGAATGATCGAGTACCTCGACTCGGTCACGCTGGGCGAGCTGGTCGAGCAGCAGAAGGGCAAGGAAACCAAGGCGCAACCGAAGGAAATCTCGGTGCTGAAAGAGCATCGAGCCGCGCTTGAGTTCCCCACGTCCACGCTGCAGCCCATCAAGCTCGACAACGGTCGCATCACGACGCTTTGAACTTCAACCGGGTCATCATGCAACTGTCGAAGCCGATCTATCTCGACTATTCCGCCACTACGCCGGTCGACCCGCGGGTCGTCGACAAGATGGTGCCCTGGCTGTACGAGCATTTCGGCAACCCTGCCTCGCGCAGCCATGCCTACGGCTGGGACGCCGAGAAGGCGGTCGAGGAAGCGCGGGCGCAGGTGGCGGCGCTGGTCAATTGCGATCCGAAGGAGCTGGTCTGGACCTCCGGCGCGACCGAGTCGATCAACCTGGCGATCAAGGGCGCTGCGCATTTCTACAAGGAGCGCGGCCGCCACTTGATCACGACGCGCACCGAGCACAAGGCCACGCTCGACACGATGCGCGAGCTGGAGCGCGAAGGCTTCGAGGTGACCTATCTCGACGTGCTCGAGAACGGGCTGGTTGACCTGGAGGCGTTCAAGGCGGCGCTGCGGCCGGATACCGTCCTGGTGTCGATTGTTTACGTCAACAATGAGATCGGCGTGATCCAGGACGTGCCGGCGATCGGCGAGATCTGCCGCGAGCGCGGCATCATCTTCCACGTCGATGCGGCGCAGGCCACGGGCAAGATCCAGATCGATCTGGCCAGGCTGAAGGTCGATCTGATGTCGTTCTCCGCGCACAAGACCTACGGTCCCAAGGGCGTGGGCGCTCTGTTCGTGCGGCGCAAGCCGCGCGTGCGCATCGAGGCGCAGATCCACGGCGGCGGGCATGAGCGCGGTTTCCGCTCCGGCACCTTGCCGACGCACCAGATCGTCGGCATGGGCGAGGCGTTCCGACTGGCGCGCGAAGAGATGGCGACCGAGAACGAGCGCATCCGCATGCTGCGCGACCGGCTGCTGCGCGGCCTGACGCAGATCGAAGAGGTGTACGTCAACGGCGACATGGAACACCGCGTGCCGCACAACCTGAACATGAGCTTCAACTACGTCGAGGGCGAATCGCTGATCATGGCGATCAAGGATCTGGCGGTGTCGAGCGGCTCGGCCTGTACATCGGCCAGCCTCGAACCCTCGTACGTGCTGCGCGCCCTCGGGCGAAGCGACGAGCTGGCGCACAGCTCGATCCGCTTCACGGTGGGGCGCTTCACCACCGAGGCGGATATCGACTTCGCCGTCGAGCTGATCCGCTCGAAGATCGCCAAACTGCGCGAGATGTCGCCGCTGTGGGAGATGGTCCAGGAAGGCGTCGATCTGAACTCGGTGCAATGGGCCGCTCACTGAGCGCGACAGCAGACGACTACAGGAGAAAGCGATATGGCCTATAGCGAAAAAGTCATCGATCACTACGAGAACCCGCGCAATGTCGGCGCGCTGGATCGCAGCGATCCGAACGTCGGGACCGGCATGGTCGGCGCGCCGGCCTGTGGCGACGTGATGAAGCTGCAGATCAAGGTCAGCGAACAGGGCGTCATCGAGGACGCGAAGTTCAAGACCTACGGCTGCGGCTCCGCGATCGCGTCGTCGTCGCTGGTCACCGAATGGGTCAAGGGCAAGACGCTGGACGAGGCGATGTCGATCCGCAATACGCAGATCGCCGAGGAGCTGGCACTGCCGCCGGTCAAGATCCACTGTTCGATCCTGGCCGAGGACGCGATCAAGGCCGCGGTGGACGACTATCGGAAGAAGCACGGCGCTGCTGCCGAGGTGCCGCAGAAAGCGGCCTGAGACAGGCGACCAGGGGAGAGGCCTCGAAATGGCGGTGATGTTGACCGAATCGGCGGCGCGCCATGTCGCGCGCTACCTGGAACGGCGCGGCAAGGGCATAGGCCTGCGGCTCGGCGTCAAGACGAGCGGCTGCTCGGGTCTGGCGTACAAGCTCGAATACGCGGACGAGCCTAATGCCGAAGACGTGCAGTTCGAGAGCCATGGCGTGCGGGTGTTCGTCGATCCGCGCAGCCTCCCTTATCTGGACGGCACCGAGCTGGATTTCGTCCGCGAAGGCCTCAACGAAGGGTTCAGGTTCAATAACCCGAACGTGAAGGGCGAGTGCGGCTGCGGCGAGTCGTTCCAGGTGTAGCATTCGCGGCGCGCGGCGGGAGTGCGGCCGCGCCCTCGATCGATGGAGGCGGCCGATGGCCGCCTCTTTGTTTGATCAGACGATGGTTTTGAAGACGCGCAACTACTTCGAGCTGTTCTCGCTGCCGGCCGCGTTCCGCCTGGACGAGCGCGCGCTCGAGCGGGCGTTTCGCGACGTGCAGAGCACCGTGCATCCCGACCGGTTCGCGGCCGCGCCCGAGCAGCAGCGGCGCCTGGCGATGCAGATGGCCACGCTGGTCAATGAAGCCTACCGCGTGCTGCGCGATCCGGCGCGCCGCGCTGAATATCTGTGCGCGACGAACGGCGTGTCGCTGCAGGCCGAATCGAACACGGCGATGCCGGCCGATTTCCTGATCGAACAGATGCAATGGCGCGAGCAGCTCGACGAGGCCAAGGCGGCGCGCGACCAGGCGGCGCTGGACGGGCTGCGCGCCGGGCTGCAGCGGCAGCGCGCGCAGCTGATCGACGAGCTGGCGGCGGCGCTGGACGACCGGCGCGACTTCGACGAGGCCGCGGACCTGGTGCGGCGGCTGATGTTCATCGACCGGTTCGGCAGCGACGTCGATCTGGCCGAGGATCTGATGTAGCGGCGCGACGCCGTTCCGCTGCGCCGACAACCCGAGAGAACAATGGCCCTGCTGCAGATTTCCGAACCCGGCATGTCTCCCGAGCCGCATCAGCGGCGCCTGGCCATCGGCATCGATCTGGGCACGACCAATTCACTGGTGGCGGCGGTTCGCTCCAGCGTCGCCGAAGTCATCGCCGACGACCATGGGCGCGAGCTGCTGCCGTCGGTGGTGCGCTACGGCGAACGCGGCCAGGTGGTGGTGGGGGCCGCGGCGTTCGCGCAGGCGGCGGCCGACCCGGCCAATACGATCGTCTCCGCCAAGCGGCTGATGGGGCGGGGGCTGGCCGACGCGCGCCGCGAGCGGCTGCCGTACGACTTCGTCGAGGCCGACGGCATGGTGCGGATCCGTACGCGTGCCGGCGAGCGCAGCCCGGTGGAGGTGTCGGCCGAGATCCTCAAGGTGCTGCGCGAGCGCGCCGAACAGGCGCTGGGCGGCGAGCTGGTCGGCGCGGTCATCACGGTGCCGGCGTATTTCGACGATGCGCAGCGGCAGGCGACCAAGGATGCGGCGCGGCTGGCGGGGCTGGAGGTGCTGCGGCTGCTGAACGAGCCGACGGCCGCGGCCGTCGCCTATGGACTCGATCATGGCGCCGAGGGCATCTACGTGGTCTATGACCTGGGTGGCGGCACCTTCGACGTGTCCATCCTGCGGCTGACCAAGGGCGTGTTCGAGGTGGTCGCCACCGGCGGCGATTCGGCGCTGGGCGGCGACGATTTCGATCGGCGCATCGCCGAGTGGGCGCTGCGCGAAGCCGGCATGGCGCCGGCGGCATCCTCGCATCCGATCGACGAGGCGCTGTCGTCGGGCGCGTTGGCGAGCAGCGATCTGCGGGCCATGCTGGTCGAGGCGCGGCGCGCCAAGGAGGCGCTGACGCACGAGTCGCCGGTGACCTTCGCGCTGCAGCTGTCCGACGCCACCCGCGTGCGCCTGCCGCTGTCGGCCGAGCGCTTCGAGGCGCTGACCCGCGACCTGCTCGACCGGACGCTGAGCGCGACGCGGCGCGCGCTGCGCGATGCGCGGCTGCGCGTCGACGAAGTGAAGGGCGTGGTGCTGGTCGGCGGGGCCACTCGCATGCCGCAGGTGCGCCACGCGGCCGCTGAGCTGTTCGGCCGCGAACCGCTGACCGATCTGGATCCGGACAAGGTGGTGGCGCTGGGCGCGGCGATGCAGGCCGATCTGCTGGCCGGCAACCGCGGCGACGCGGAGGACTGGCTGCTGCTGGACGTGATTCCGCTGTCGCTCGGCATGGAGACGATGGGCGGGCTGGTCGAGCGTATCGTGCCGCGCAACAGCACCTTGCCGATCGCGCGCGCGCAGGAGTTCACGACGTTTCGCGACGGGCAGACCGCGATCGCGATCCACGTCGTGCAGGGCGAGCGCGAGCTGGTGGCGGACTGTCGATCGCTGGCGCGCTTCGAGCTGCGCGGCATTCCGCCGATGGCCGCCGGCGCGGCGCGGATCCGCGTCACCTTCCAGGTCGATGCCGACGGCTTGCTGTCGGTCAGCGCGCGCGAGCAGTCCAGCGGTGTCGAGGCGTCGGTGGTGGTCAAGCCTTCGTACGGGCTGAGCGACGACCAGATTGCCGCGATGCTGCAGAGTTCGTTCGCGTCCGCCGACGCCGACATGAAGGCCCGCGCGCATCGCGAGCAGCAGGTCGAAGCCGACCGGCTGATCGAAGGCACGCGCGCGGCGCTGGCCGCCGACGGCGATCTGCTCGGCGAATCCGAGCGCGCGTCGATCGAGGCGCTGCTGTCCAAGACCGCCGAGATCCGCGAGCGCGGCGACACCTCGGCGATCCGCCATGCGATCGAGGCGCTGGCGGCGGCCACCGAAGAGTTCGCCGCGCGCCGCATGGACCGCTCGATCGCCGCCGCGCTGACCGGCCGCCGTCTCGACGAGCTCGGCGGCGCCGCCGAGGCCGTATCAGGCGATGCGCCGGCTGGCGCTGCCGCATCGCGCCAGGAATGACCGAGGATGCCGAAGATCACTGTTCTGCCGCATGAGACGCTCTGTCCGGCGGGCACCGAATTCGAAGCGAAGCCGGGCGAGACGCTGTGCCTGTCGCTGCTGCAGCACGGCGTGCCGATCGAGCATGCTTGCGACATGGCCTGCGCCTGCACCACCTGTCACGTGGTCGTCCGCCGCGGCTTCGACTCGCTGGAACCGTCCAGCGAAACCGAGGACGACATGCTGGACAAGGCCTGGGGCCTGAGCCCGCAGTCGCGGCTGTCGTGCCAGGTGGAGATCGGAGAGACCGACCTGACGGTCGAGATTCCGAAGTACACGATCAATCATGCGCGTGAGAAATGAGCCCCTGTGGCAGCGGCTCATGGCACAGGATACTGGGAGTCGATGATGAAATGGACTGACGTGAATGAGATCGCGATCGCGCTGAGCGACGCGCATCCGGAAGTCGACCCGACCCAAGTGCGCTTCACCGACCTGTACAACTGGGTGCTGGCGCTGCCCGGCTTCGACGACGACCCGAAGCGCTCCGGCGAGCGCATCCTCGAAGCGATCCAGCAGGCCTGGATCGACGAAGCGAGCTAGTCCCGGAGCCGGCTCCTGCGCGGTCAGTCTTCGCGCTTGAGCGCCGGAAACAGGACTACGTCCCGAATGCTCGGACTATCCGTCAACAGCATCACCAGCCGATCGATGCCGATCCCGCAGCCCCCGGCCGGCGGCATCCCGTATTCGAGCGCGCGGATATAGTCGGCGTCGAAGTACATCGCTTCTTCGTCGCCGGCATCCTTGGCCGCGACCTGGCTCAGAAAGCGATCAGCCTGGTCTTCGGGATCGTTCAGCTCCGAAAAGCCGTTGGCGATCTCGCGGCCGGTGATGAACAGTTCGAAGCGCTCGGTGATGCCGGCGCGCGTGTCTGAGCCGCGCGCCAGCGGCGACACCTCGACCGGATAGTCGATGATGTACGTCGGCTGCCACAGCTGGTGCTCGGCGACTTCCTCGAACAGCGCCAGCTGCAAGGCGCCCAGGCCGGCATTGCGCAGCGGCGGCATGTCGACGGCGGCGCCTAGCTTCTTCAGCTCTGTACGCAGGCGCTCGGCGTCGACCAGCATGGCTGCGTCGAAACGCGGCGCGTACTTCATGATCGCTTCGATGATCGTCAAACGCTCGAACGGTTGGCCCAGGTCGATTGCGCAGCCCTGATAGGTCAGCGTGGTCGAGCCGGTGGCAGCCAGCGCGGCGTCACGGATCACCTGCTCGGTGAAATCCATCAGCCAGCGATAGTCGGTGTACGCGGCGTAGAACTCGAGCATCGTGAACTCGGGGTTGTGCCGCGGACTGATGCCTTCGTTGCGGAAGTTCCGATTGATCTCGTAGACGCGCTCGAAGCCGCCGACCACCAGCCGCTTCAGATACAGCTCGGGCGCGATGCGCAGGAACATCTGCTGGTCGAGCGCATTGTGATGCGTGACGAACGGCTTGGCCGCCGCGCCGCCCGGGATCGGGTGCAGCATCGGCGTCTCGACTTCGAGGAAGCCGTGCGAACCCATGAAGTTGCGGATCGCGCTGATCGTCTTGCTGCGCGCGACGAAGGTGTCGCGCGTGCCGGCATTGGCGATCAGATCGACGTAGCGCTGCCGGTAGCGCAGCTCCTGGTCGGCGACGCCGTGGAACTTGTCGGGCAGCGGCCGCAGCGACTTGGTCAGCAGGCGGATGGCGGAGCAGCGTACCGACAGCTCGCCCTTCATGGTCTTGAACAGTCGGCCCTCGCAGCCGACGATGTCGCCGAGGTCCCAGTGCTTGAAGGCCTCGTGCGGCTCGGCGCCCACGCCTTCGTCGTTCAGGTACAGCTGGATGCGGCCGGTGGCGTCCTGGATCGTCGCGAAGCTGGCCTTGCCCTGCACGCGCTTGAGCATCATGCGGCCCGCCAGCGAGACGCTGACGGGTTCGGCCTCGAGCTGCTCGCGCGTCTTGAAGCCGTGGTGCTGCAGCACGGCCGCGGCGCGATGCGCCGGACGGAAGTCGTTCGGGAAGGCCGGGCCGGCTTCGCGCAGCCGCGCCAGCTTGGCGCGGCGCTCGGCGATGATCTGGTTGTCGTCGTGGCCGGCGAGCTGGGCGGTACTCGGCAGGTTGGCGGGGCCGGGCAGATTGGCGGGGCCGGGCGGGTCGGCCGGGTTGGGCGGAGGGGTGGTTTGGTCGGCGGCGCTCACGGCGTCAGACTCCCTGTTTCAAGCTGGCGACGATGAACTCGTCCAGATCGCCGTCGAGCACGGAACGCGTATTGCTGATCTCGACGTTCGTGCGCAGATCCTTGATCCGCGACTGGTCGAGCACGTATGAACGGATCTGGTGGCCCCAGCCGATGTCGGTCTTGCTGGCTTCGACCTTGTCCTGCTCGGCGCGCCGCTTGCGCAGCTCGAGCTCGTACAGGCGCGCGCGCAGCATCTTCATCGCCTCGTCGCGGTTGCGATGCTGCGAGCGGTCGTTCTGGCACTGCACGACGATGTTCGTCGGCAGGTGCGTGATGCGGACCGCGGATTCGGTCTTGTTCACGTGCTGGCCGCCGGCGCCCGACGCGCGATAGACGTCGATGCGCAGATCGGCCGGGTTGATGTCGACCTCGATCGAGTCGTCGACCTCGGGGTAGACGTACACCGATGCGAACGAGGTGTGGCGGCCGCCGCTGGAGTCGAACGGCGACTTGCGCACCAGCCGGTGCACGCCGGTCTCGGTGCGCAGGTAGCCGTAGGCGTACTCGCCTTCCACCTTGATGGTCGCGCCCTTGATGCCGGCGACGTCGCCCGGCGATTCCTCGAGCAGCTCGGCCTTGAAGCCCTTGCGTTCGCAGTAGCGCAGGTACTGGCGCAGCAGCATGGCGGCCCAGTCCTGCGCCTCGGTGCCGCCGGCGCCGGCCTGGATCTCGATGAAGCAGGGACTGGGGTCGGCCGGGTTGGCGAACATCCGGCGGAACTCCAGATCGCCGACGCGCGCCTCGATCGCCTGCGCGTCGGCCTCGACCGCGGTCAGCGTGTCGTCGTCGTTCTCGGCGGCGGCGATCTCGAACAGTTCGGCCGCGTCGCTGAGCGCGGTGCCGATGTCGGTCAGCCGCTCGACGACGCCTTCCAGCGTCTTCTTTTCGCGGCCCAGCTCCTGGGCGTACTTGGCGTCGTTCCAGATGTCGGGAGTCTCTAGCTCCCGGTTGATCACTTCGAGGCGGGTCTTCTTGGTATCGTAGTCAAAGATACCCCCGAAGCTCGCCGGCGCGCCGGCGCAGGTCGCCGATCAGCGATTCGAGTTGGTTCAGGCGTTCCGCTTCCATGATGTGCGCTCTCGGCTCGGGGAATCAAACCGATCATTATAGCTTTCGCCGGACGGCGAAGCCGCTGCCGTCGGCGCGCCGGGAAGCCTGTCAGTTTGCCGCAGGCTCGACGGTCTCGATGACCAGCCGCACGCTGGCCAGCCCCTGGAAATCGTCGCGCATCAGCCGGTAGGCGAGCCGTGCCGGCGAAGGCAGCGGGTCGGTGCGGCCGAAGGCGACGGCGGTGAGGCGCCGGCTGCCGCTGCGCAGCTCGACCCGCAGATGCTTGCCGGCCATCAGCGACTGGCGGCCGACCTGGAACACGTCGGAGAACAGCGGCGGCGGGAAGCCCTGGCCCCAGACCTGGCTTTCGAGGGCTTCGACCAGTGCCAGATCGATCTGCGCGGCGTCCAGCGCGCCGTCGGTCAGCGTCTCGCGCGCGAAGCAGCCGGGGTCGGCGAAGTCGAGCACGGCCTGGCGGAACAGCTGAGCGAATTCGTCGAGGCGCGCTGTCTGCAGGCTCAGGCCGGCCGCCATCGCGTGGCCGCCGAAGCGCAGCAGCAGGCCAGGCGCGCGCTTGTCGACCAGATCGAGCACGTCGCGCAGATGCACGCCCGGAATCGAACGGCCGGAGCCGCGCAGCGTGCCGTCGGCGGCCTGCGCGAGCGCGATCGCGGGGCGGTGCAGCCGGTCCTTCAGGCGGCTCGCCACCAGACCGATCACGCCTTCGTGCCAGCCGTCGCGATGCATGACGATCGCCGGCGCGTCGTCGGGGTCGTCGGGCAGCGCGTCGAGCGCCTGTTCGCGCATGCTGTGCTCGATCTGCCGGCGTTCGCGGTTCATCGTGTCGAGCATGGCCGTGAGCTCGTCGGCGCGCGCCGCGTCGTCGCACAGCAGGCACTCGATGCCGATCGAGATGTCGGCCAGGCGGCCGGCCGCATTGATGCGCGGCCCGAGCGCGAAGCCGAGGTCGCTGCAGGCGCAGCGGGCCTCGTCGCGACCGGCGATGCGCAGCAGCGCGCGCAGGCCGGCGCAGGCGCGGCCGGCGCGGATGCGCTGCAGGCCGGCGGCGACCAGCAGCCGGTTGTTGCCGTCGAGGCGGACCAGGTCGGCGACCGTGCCCAGCGCGACGAGGTCGAGCAGCTGCTGCAGCGGCGCGCGGCCGGCGGCCGACTCCGGATGCCGGCGGCGCAGCTCGGCGCGCAGCGCCAGCAGCAGGTAGAACATCACGCCGACGCCGGCCAGATGCTTGCTCGCGAACGTGCAGCCAGGTTGATTCGGGTCGACGATGGCGTCGGCATCGGGCAGTGCGTCGCCGGGCAGGTGGTGGTCGGTGACGATGACGCGCATGCCGTGCGCGCGCGCCGCGGCCACGCCGTCGACGCTGGCGATGCCGCTGTCGACGGTGATCAGCCAGTCGGGGCGTCCCAGTCGCGGATGCTGCGCGGCCAGCTCGACCACCGGCACGGTGAGCCCGTAGCCGTGCTCGAACCTGTTCGGCACAAGGTAGTCGACATGAAGGGCGCCCAGCAGCCGCAGACCGCGCACCGCCACCGCGCAGGCGGTGGCGCCGTCGCAGTCGTAGTCGGCGATGATGCACAGCCGTTCGCCGCGCTCCATGGCGTCGGCCAGCAGGCGAGCGGCGCGATCCAGCCCCTTCATGGCGGCGGGCGGCAGCAGGCGGGTCATGTCGCGTCCCAGCTCGTCCGCCGCGACGATGCCGCGCGCGGCCAGCAGCCGGGCCAGCACCGGTGGCACACCGGCTGCCGACAGCTGCCGCTCCGCTTCCAGTGGTACCTGCCGGACGCTGATCATGCGCCGGCCTCGAGCAGCGCCGGCAGCCGCGAACGGCGCCACAGTGCCCAGCGGTCATGGATGCCGGCCTGCAGCTCGGCCACGCTGCGTTCGCCGGTGAGAATGAACTGCAGCGGCCGGGGCAGGGCGCCGTGGCTGGCCTCGAACCAGCCGGACAGCTG
>JBFWXS010000071.1:6369-8435 GCA_050187175.1 Burkholderiaceae bacterium | reverse complement strand
GGCAACCTTGTCAGTGCGGCCTTCCAGCCACAGGCTGTTGATCGCCGGCCGGCCTTCCGCTTCGCGGCGCTGATTGACCGGATGCTCGAACCAGGCCATCTGCACTTCGGTGCTCAGCCGGCGCCACTGACGGGCGGCCGTGCCGGCCGGCGAATAGGCGTCGATCGAGCGTCCTTCGGCCATGCGCGCGCTGCGTGCGTGCAGCGCGGCCAGATCCTCGAGCAGCCGGGCGCCGTCCGCGGAGCCGGGCTGTGCCGTCAGCGCCCAGTGCGTCGCATGCTCGACGTCTATCTGCAGACCGGAGTCGGACAGCATGCGTCTGGCGGTCTCGGCCAGTGCCCGCGCATCGTCGGCCTCGATGTCGAGCAGATGCAGCGGGGCCAGCCGCAGATGGTCGAGTCCGACGTGCAGGTGCACAGGGCGGATCAGCAGGGCCGGCGTGGTCGACGGCAGCGCGGCGGCGGCGACGCTGCCGGTGATGCCGAAGCGCCGGCGCAGCCAGGCCTCATGCGGCAGCTCATGCGGCACGACGGCGTTGTCGGTGTCGTGCCGCACGAGCCGGGCGCGCGCGAGGCACCGCGCGAGCGCGCCATCGGCCAGTGCCGCGGCGACGGCGGCCGCGGCGGTGCCGGCGAGGCGGGTGCCGCCGCGGTCGCTGGCGGCGCGCCCGGCATCGACGCCGGCCGGCAATGCCAGAGCGCCGGCGCAGAGTATCGTGGTAGTCACGCGCGGATTGTAGGCTACACTTCCGGGCGTCTCCGATGCCAGCCCCCTACGAATTCTTCATCGGCCTGCGCTATACCCGCGCCAGCAAGCGCGCCGGGCGTCGCAACGGCTTCATCTCGTTCATTTCGGCGCTGTCCGTGGCCGGGATTGCGCTCGGCGTCGCGGCGCTGATCACCGTGCTGTCGGTGATGAACGGCTTCCAGAAGGAAGTGCGCGATCGCATGCTGTCGGTGCTCTCGCACATCGAGGTGTTCGCCGGCGATGTGCCGGTGCTCGACTGGCGCAGCGTGCTCGACCAGGCCCGGCTGAATCCGCGCGTGATCGCCGGCGCGCCGTATGTCGGCGGGCAGGCGATGCTGACCTCGGGCGAGAGCGTGCGCGGCGTGCTGGTGCGCGGCATAGAGCCGTCGATCGAGCCCGAGGTGGCGGATTTCGCGCGGACGATGTCGCGCGGCCGGCTCGAGGATCTGCGCCCCGGCGAGTTCGGCGTGGCCATCGGCTACGAGATGGCCAATCAGCTGCTGCTCGACGTGGGTTCGAAGATCACGCTGATCGCGCCGCAGGGCACGGCCACGCCCGCCGGCGTCGTGCCGCGGCTGCGCCAGTTCACGGTGGTGGCAGTGTTCCGGGCCGGGCACTTCGAGTACGACAGCAGCCTGATCCTGATGAACCTGGAGGATGCCGCGCGGCTGTTCCGCGTGCAGGGCGTCACCGGCATCCGCCTGAAGACGACCGACATGCTGCAGGCGCCCGCTATCGCGCATCAGCTGGCGGCATCACTGCCCGGCGGCCTGCTGATCCGCGACTGGTCGTCCGAGAACCGCAACTGGTTCGCGGCGGTGCAGATCGAGAAGCGGATGATGTTCATCATCCTGACGCTGATCATCGCCGTCGCCGCGTTCAATCTGGTCTCGATGCTGGTGATGACCGTGACCGACAAGCAGCCGGACATCGCGATCCTGCGCACGCTGGGCGCATCGCCGGCGAGCATCATGAAGATCTTCATCGTGCAGGGAGCGTCGGTCGGACTGCTCGGCACTCTGCTCGGCGTGGTGCTGGGCGTGCTGCTGGCACTGAACATCGGCACGGTCACCGGCTGGGTCGAGCAGGTGTTCGGCTTTCAAGTGCTGCCGCAAGGGGTGTACTTCATCAACCATCTGCCCAGCGATCTGAATCCGGCTGACGTGGTCACCATCGGGCTGACGGCATGCGTCCTGGCGCTGGCATCGACGCTGTATCCCAGCTGGCGCGCCTCGCGCGTGCGGCCGGCCGAGGCGCTGAGGTACGAATGAGCGAGAAGGCGGCCGGCGAGGCGGGCAAGCCGCGCGACGCGATCATCA
>JBFWXS010000071.1:0-6269 GCA_050187175.1 Burkholderiaceae bacterium | reverse complement strand
GACAGCCAGACGACTCAGCAGGTGTATGCGCTGATGGAGCAGCTCGCCAGCGAGCTCGGCGTGGCCTTCGTCATCGTCACGCACGATCTGGCGCTCGCGGCGCGCGCGGACCGCATCCTGCGGCTGCGCGACGGTCGGCTGGAGACGGACGAGGCGGACGGCAGGGACGGCAAGGACGGCACCAGGGACGGCCGCGGCCAGGACCCGGGTGCGCGGCTTGCGGCAGGAGCATCGCCGGGCTGAATACCAATGCTGATCGATACGCACTGCCATCTCGATGCGGCCGAATTCGATGCCGACCGCGCCGAGGTCGCGCGCCGCGCGGCGGCGGGCGGTGTGGCGCTGATCGTCATTCCGGCGGTGAAGGCCGCCCACTTCGATGCTGTGCGCGGCCTGGCCGCCTCCGAGCCCGGCCTGCGCTATGCGCTAGGCATCCATCCGCTATGCGCCACCGCGGCCGGCGACGGCGATCTGCGGCGGCTGCGGCAGGCGCTGGCGAGCGCCATCGACGATCCGCGGCTGGTTGCGGTGGGCGAGATCGGCCTGGATTTCTTCGAGTCCGGCCATGACCGCCAGCGCCAGGCGGACGTCTTCAGCGAGCAGCTGCGAATCGCTCGCGACTTCGACCTGCCGGTGCTGATGCACGTGCGCCGCGCCCAGGACCAGGTGCTCAAGCAACTGCGCCGGTTCCGCCCGTGCAGTGGAATCGCGCATGCGTTCAACGGCAGCCGCCAGCAGGCCGAGCAGTTCATCGGGCTTGGCATGGCGCTCGGCTTCGGCGGTGCGATGACCTTCGATCGCGCACGCCAGATCCGCCGCCTCGCGACGGAGTTGCCGGCGGAGGCGCACGTGCTCGAAACCGACGCTCCCGACATTCCGCCTGAGTGGATCAACCACCGGCGCAACGAGCCCGCCGAGCTGCCGCGCATCGCGGCGGTGTTCGCGCAGCTACGCGGCATCGATGTCGATGAAGCGGCCGCTCAGACCGGCCGCAACGCCTGTCGCGTGCTGCCGCGGCTCCGGGCAGCGGCAGGGCCCGCAGCTCCCTAAGCAGGGTCCACGGCTACCGAAAACAGGGGCCGTAGTTACCTAAGGAGCTGGCCGTGCCGGCCGCGGGGCTGAGTACGCCGTGCGCTGCGCTGCCTAGGCGCTTGGTGCAATGGTCACGCCGATGGCAGCTGCCTAGCATCGGTGGATGCATCTGCACCCGGCCTGGCTTTCGATCGTAATGTCCCGCCTGCATTCGCCGCTGCAGCAGCTACCGCTGCCGGCCGCTGTGGTGCCGGCAATGCTGGCCGTGCATCGGCTGCCGGCGCTGCCGGGCGCATGGCTGGGGTGGGCGCTGCTGGGCGCGGGCCTGATCGTTCTCGTCATGCGCCGCGGCGCGGCGCGGCATGCAGCGGGTCTGGCTGCGGTCGCGGCGCTCGCGGCCGGCTGGGCGCTGCTGTGCGCCGACCGAGGGCTGGCGCAGCGCCTGCCGCCGGAGCTCGAGCTGCGCGATCTGGCGCTGATCGGTGCCATCGAGACCTTGCCGATAGACACCGAGCATGGGCAGCGCTTCGTCTTCCTGGTCCATGCCTGTGCCGAGCCGGAGCCTCATTGTCCGGTCGGCCGGCGGCTGCGCCTGAGCTGGAGCGGCGAGCCGGGCTCGTTCGTCGCCGGCGAGCGGGCGCGGGCGCCGACGGTGAGGGCGGCCGAGCGGCTGCGGCCCGGGCAGCGCTGGCGTCTGACGGTGCGGCTGAAGCGGCCGCATGCCCCGGACAATCCGGGCACCTTCGATGCCGAGCTGCGCGCGCTGCAAGAGGGCATCGCCGCCATCGGCTACGTCCGCAGCACGCGCGATCCGGAATCCGGCAAGCAGCAGCTCGAAGGGCGTCATCTGAGTCTCCGCGTCATGCTCGAGTCGGCCAGGGATCGTCTGCGCGATGCGCTGCGGCACGCGCTCGCCGATGCCAGGCCCGATGCCGCGGGCGTGCTGGTGGCGCTGGTGGTCGGCGATCAGAGCGCCATCGCACCGCGGTGGTGGGAGATCTTCAATCAGACCGGCGTCGGCCATCTGATGAGCATCTCGGGATTGCATATCACGATGCTGGCGGGCCTGGTCGTCGCGGTAGCGCGGCGCGCCTTTGGTTCGCGCGTGTTCGCGCGCAGCGGCGTGCTGCTGCGCTGGCCGGCGCGTCGCCTGGCATGGCTGGCCGGGATCGCCATTGCCTTCGGCTATGCCGGCCTGGCCGGCTGGGGCATTCCCGCGCAGCGGACCTGCTGGATGCTGGCGGTGGCCGGCTATGCGCTGTTCTCGGGCCGCTCGCGTTCGACATGGCACATCCTGGTGCTCGCCTCGGCGGTCGTGGCGGTATCCGATCCGTGGGCGCCGCTGGCGGCGGGCTTCTGGCTGTCGTTCGCGTCGGTGGCGGCCATCGTGCTGGCGGCTTCCGCGCGGTGCCCACGGATCCGCGAGCCGGCCGGTGGATCGCGCTGGCGCAGCATGCTGACGGAAGGCGTGCGCACGCAGTGGGCCGCCACGCTGGCGATGCTGCCGCTGGGCGCCTTGTTCTTTTCCAATGTCTCGCTAGTCGGTCCCTTGGCCAATGCGCTGGCGATTCCATGGGTGTCCGCGTTGACGACGCCGATGGCGATGCTTGCATCCGCGCTGCTGCCGTGGCTGCCGTCGGTGGCCGCCGGGCTGCTGACCATGACGGCGTGGAGCACCGGCATCCTGCTCGATCTGCTGCAGTGGCTGGCTGCCGTCCCGCTGGCCACGCACGTCATCGCCGCGCCTGATGCGTTGTCGCTGCTGATGGCCGCCGCGGCCGTCGGCCTGCTGCTTTGGCCGGCTCCGCTGCCGGGAAAGCGGCTGGCCTGGGCGGGCCTGCTGCCGCTGGCGCTGCGTGCCCCGGCCTTGCCCGCGCCGGGCGAGATCCGCCTCACTGCGATCGACGTGGGCCAGGGCATGGCGGTCCTGGTCGAAACGCCGCAGCGCCGCCTGCTGTATGACACAGGCCCGGCCTTCGGAGCCGATAGCGATGCCGCGGCGCGCATCATCGTTCCGTATCTGCGCGCCCGCGGCATCGATCGCCTCGATGCGCTGGTCGTCTCGCATCGCGACGCCGACCATGCGGGTGGCGCGGCGAGCCTGCTGCGCGCAATCAAAGTGGACTGGGTCGCCGGCTCGCTGCCGGTCGATCATCCGGCCCGCCATGCCGGGCCGCCGTTCCATTCGTGCCGGCGCGGTCTGGCCTGGCGCTGGGGTGAAGTCCGGTTCGAGTTCCTGCACCCCGGCGACGAGACCCAGGGCCGCGCCGAGCCCGAAGGCAACGCGTACAGCTGCGTCTTGCAGATCGACGCGCCGGCCGCTCGGCTGCTGCTACCGGGCGACATCGCGGCGCGGCAGGAGCGGCAGCTGATCGAGCGCTTCGGTGCTCGCCTGCGCGCCGATGCACTGCTGGCGCCTCATCACGGCAGCGCCACCTCATCGAGCGCGCCATTCCTGGCGGTCGTCGCGCCGCGGCATGCCGTCGCCCAGGTCGGCTATCGCAACCGCTTCCGCCATCCCAATATCCGTGTGCTGAAGCGCTATCGCGAGGCCGGCATCACCATGCTGCGCAGCGACCGCGACGGAGCGGTCACGCTGCACTACGCCCCGGGCCACGCGCCGCGGCTGCATCGTTCGCGCCTCGACGAGCGCCGCTACTGGCGAATTCACGTCGCCGACGAGCCCGGCGACGCGGCGAGGCCCGGCGCCATGCTGCCTGTACAATCCGGTCGAAACCGCAGCGGCCGGCGAAACCGCAGCCGCCGTCGAAACCGCAGCCGCCTGCGAGCCGTCGCGGCCGCCACTACGCGCCGTGCCCCCCTCCCGACCGTCCGCCGCCGCATTGGTTTGATCATGCAGATTCCAGAACCCCGGCTTCGCCACGTAACCTGCGCCAGTCCGACCGGCCTGCATCGGATGGCCTATTGGGAATGGGAACGGCAGCCCGGCGCGAGCAACCGTTTCGGCGGGCCGCCGCTGGGCACCATCGTCTGCGTCCACGGCTTGACGCGCAACGGCCGGGACTTCGACGGCCTGGCGGCACGGCTGTCGAGCAGGTGGCGGGTCGTCTGCCCCGATATCGTCGGGCGCGGCCAGTCGGACCGGCTGTCCAACCCGCAGCAGTACCAGATCCCGCAGTACGTAGCCGATTGCGTCACGCTGATCGCGCGGCTCGACGTGGAACGCGTCACCTGGGTCGGTACTTCGATGGGAGGGCTCATCGGCATGGTGCTGGCCGCGCTGCCGAACACGCCGATCGAACGGCTCGTGCTCAACGACATCGGTCCGGCGCTGGATGCCGAGGGACTCGCTCGCATCGGCGGCTACGTCGGTGAGGATCCGACCTTCGCGACGCGCGCCGAAGCGCTTGCGGCGCTGCGTACGCTGATGCGCAGCTTCGGTCCGCACAGCGACGAAGAGTTCGAGCTGCTGGCGCGGCACTTCCTGGTGCCGCGCGGCGAGCGCTGGGCCTACAACTACGACCCGAACATCGCCGTGCCGTTTCGCGAAGCGCCGCCCGGCGCGGGCGCCAACCTCTGGCCGATGTATGACGCGATCAAGTGTCCGACGCTGCTGCTGCGCGGCGCGGAATCCGATCTGCTCTCCGTCGACACGGCCCGGCAGATGACCGAGCGCGGTCCGCGCGCCGGCCTCGTCGAATTTCCGGGTGTCGGCCACGCGCCGACGCTGATCGCCGCCGATCAGATCGATGCGGTCGAACGATTTCTTTCACAGGAGCACGCATGACCATCGAACGCCTGCACATCGGCCCCCGCATGTCGGAAGCAGTCATCCACAACGGCGTCATCTATCTGGCCGGGCAGGTGGCCGACGATACGTCGGCCGACGCAGCCGGCCAGACGCGCCAGGTGCTGGCCGCCATCGACAAGCTGCTGGCCGAGCTCGGCAGCGACAAGACGAAGATCCTGCAGGCGCAGATCTACCTGACCAGCATCGGCGATTTCGCCGCGATGAACTCGGTCTGGGACGCATGGGTGCCCGCCGGCCACACGCCGGCGCGCGCCACCATCGAGGCCAAGCTGGCGCGGCCCGAGTATCTGGTCGAGATCAAGATCATCGCCGCCAAGTAGTCGCGGCCGCGGGCCGGCGGGCGAGGGCCGCTCGACGCGGTGCCCGCTGGGTGGCGCGGCGCCTGCCCCAGGGCAGCGCCAGCGCGAAGGCTCAGCGCCAGCCGCTGCGATCGATGATCCGGCTCGCCGCCGCTTGAGCGCGGCCTACCGCGCCGATGGGCAAGGTGTCGGCCTTGAAGGTGCCGAGCGATTGCAGCGCCGGATTGTCGTACTTCACGTCCTTGACCACCGGCCACTCGTTGTTGCCGACCGCGAAGTAGACCTGCGCCGAATCGCTGGCCAGATACTCGAGAAAGCGGATCGCCGCATTGCGGTTCGGCGCATGCTTGGCCAGCCCGGCCCCCGATACGTTGACGTGCGTGCCGGCGCCGTCCTGATCGGGCCACACCATCTTCAGCTTCGCGACGGCCGCTTTGTCGTCGGCCCTGTCGGAACGCATCATCCGGACCAGGTAATAGGTATTGGTCAGCGCGACGCCGCATTCGCCCGCGGCCACCGCCTTGATCTGGTCGGTATCGCCGCCGCGCGGCTTGCGCGCGAAATTGCCGACGACGCCCTTGGCCCATTGCTCGGCCTTCTGCTCACCCAGGTGCTCGGACATGGCGCCGATCAGCGACAGCATGTACGGGTGCGCGCCTGAGCGCGTGCAGACCTTCCCTTTGAGCTCGGGCCGCGCCAGATCCTCGTAGCGACGCACCAGACCGGCATCGACGCCGGCGTTGTGCACGATCACGCGCGCTCGCAGCGAAAAGCTGAACCAGTGGCTGCCGGCGCCGCCGTCGTGGCTGCGCAGATGCGCCGGGATGCGCGCTTCGAGCACCGGCGATTTCAGCGGCTGGAACAGTCCTTCCTCCTCCGCCTTCCACAGTCGCGCAGCGTCGACCAGCATCAACACGTCGGCCGGGCTGTTGCGCCCCTCGTTGCGCAGCCGCTCCAGCAGCGCTTCATCGCCGGCCTCGATGCGGTTGATGCGTATGCCGGTGGCCTTGGTGAAGTCGCTGTACAGCTTTTCGTCGGCCTGGTAGTGGCGTGCCGAATACAGGTTCAGCACCTTGTCCTGGGCTTGCGCGGGGGCAGGGGTGGCCAATGCTGTTGCGGCGGCCATGGCGGTGATCGCGACCAGAGCGGCCGGCCTGGTCAGGAAG
>JBFWXS010000070.1:0-25098 GCA_050187175.1 Burkholderiaceae bacterium | reverse complement strand
GCCCTGCCGCCTATCAGCTAGCACGTCCTCCACCTGAGACCTTACCACCGCAATGCGGGCACACCGGCCCCGAAGCATCGATGTCGCGCAGATGTCCAGGCAGCGGCATTCTCTTGCTCAGGGACCATCTCGGCTCCCGGCGCTCTAGGAAGGACTGGATACCTTCTGCAGCGTCCACTTGACCACCGAGCCAGAAAAGAACCTCTCGCACTTCCAGTTCGGACGCGACACGATCCGGCTCGATGCTCATGTGGTGGAGATACTTCTTCGTCAGCGCCACCGAAAGGGGCGCCGTGTTCGTTGCGATGTCATGTGCGATCTCCAGCGCCGCGGGATAGACCTCCTTCGCGGGCAGCGCTTCGATGGCGAGGCCGCGAGCGGCCCCCTCTCGGCCGGAAAAGAGCCGGCCTGTCAGCAGAAGATCGGCACAGCGGCCCAAGCCCACCGCACGCGGTACGCTCCAGAGCGAATTGAGATCGGCGATGATGCCGCGCCGAGGGAAAACGAATCCGTATTTGGCGTCCTCGGCCATCAGCCGGATGTCCCAGTTCATGGTCAGTGTCAGCCCCATGCCGACGGCTGAACCATTCATGGCCGCGATGATGGGGGTGGACATGAGCCAGGGTTTGATCCTCGCTGCCGCGCGGCGCTGTTCCTCCTCGAATGCCTTCGGTTCACGGGCGAAGCGCTTCGGCCCCGAACCAAGGTCAGCGCCGGCAGAGAAATAGTCGCCCACGCCGGTGACGACGATGGCGCGCACTTCGTCATCGGCTTCAAGCCGCGCGAAGGCGTCGAAAAGCTGATTCGTCACCTCGGGAGTGAAAGCGTTGCGCCTCTCGGGCCGATTCAGTCTGACCGTGGCCACGCGTCGGTCGATGTCAACCAGAATCGCTTCGGACATTGTTCCTCCGTCAGTTCAACCCGATCGTCCTGTCTGCCTCAGCAGGCCTGCTCATTTGGCCTTACCGCGCGGCTTGCTTCGTGGCCCGAACGGCTCCGGCAGGAACGGCAGATCCCGTTGCTTGACCATCTCTCGAGCTCCCTGTTCGGCGCGGATCCGGTTGAGGTGTTCCGTCTCGGCCGAGTCGTTCGACGCATGGGAAATGATGCTCAATTGCGCATTGAGTTCCATGGCCGCCTTCAGCCCCGACACCATCATTCCTCGACTGGTGATCGCCTTGTTGATCCTCAACGAGGCAGCCGGCACCATGGCGAGACGCTGAGCCAGGGCCAGTGCCGTCGGCAGCAGCTCATCGTCGGCCACGACTTGGTTGATCGCCCCGATTCGCAGCGCTTCGTCGGCATCGAAGTGATCCCCGGTCAGCGCGTAGCGATGTGCGTTCTTCCACCCTACCAAGGCCGGGAACAGGAATGTCGACGTCACCGAATGCCGCACCTCCGGCTGCCCGAAGACGGCGCGCTTGGCGGCAATGGTGATGTCGCAAGCCAGGCACAGCCACAGGCCCCACCCGAGCGCCCAGCCGTTCACCGCTGCGATGACAGGCTTTTCCATCTCCATGATGGACATGAGCCGCTCGGAGGTCGCCTTGTCCCGCCGCCACCAGACGTGGAGAGCGGCCTCGAAGTAGCGCTTCTCCTCCTTTTCGTCCGCGCCATCGGGCCAGCCTGAGTTACGGCGCTTCTTCAGATCGGCACCGACGCAGAACGCCTCGCCCACGCCCGTCACAACGATGGCGCGTGTTTCGGGATCTCGATCGGCCTCGGCCAGGCAGTTCCAGAAAGCCTCCTGCAGGTCATCGGAGAAGGCGTTGTATCTGTCAGGTCGATTCAGTTCAAGCAAAAGCACTTTGCCGTGACGTGTGGCCCGAAGAACGGATTCCTCTTGCATGGACGATTTCCTCTTTTCTGGTTAATGCACGCTTTGCTTGATATACGGTCAGCCGCGAGTCCGAGGCACAATCAACGCATCCAGCGCCATGACACCCGCCTCCTTCACGACGAGCGGATTCACATCGAGCGTCTCGATGCCATCTCTCCATGCGACACCCAACTGCGAGATCCGGACGAGGGTCGCCACCAGTTCATCGATGTCGAACCGCGATCTGTCCCCGCCTGCCCGGCTGGTGATCCGCTGCCAGACCCGGGTGCGCGCGATCGCTGCGCGTGCAGCCTCCTCATCCATGGGGCAAAGCTCGACGGTGACGTCCCGAACACCCTCGACATCGGTCCCTCCTGTGCCGAAGGCCAGCATCGACCCGAACAGCTCGTCATTGGAGAGCCCGACGAAGGTCTCGATTCCCCCCGGGGAGTAGGGGCTCAAGGCGACGCGCAACGGGTCATCGGGAATCACACGCGCGTGAACTTGCGACAGTTCGTCCCACGCCTTGCGCAGCGCAGCCTCATCGCGGATATCCAGCACCACGCCACCCACTCTGGCCTTATGAGGAATCTTCGGCGACGCGATTTTCGCTACGAGCGGATATCCGATACGGCCGACCAGTTCCACCGCGTCGTCGATCGTGGAAACTCTCTCCGACGCGATCACACTGATCCCGGCATCTCGGAGCAGCCGCAGCGCATCGGTCTCGTCAGGAGCGTCCCCCAGGTCGCTTGGCAAAGGAATCGACGTCAGCTCCATGCCCGGCACGGGCGATCCGCTCGCACGGCCCATCAGGGATGCCGCGGCCGTGATCGCTGCATTCGGATCCTGGATGACGGCCCAGCCCGTGTCAGCGACCTGGCAGATCGACTCGGCTGTCCCGATCATGCAGGAGATCAACAGCTTGTCCGGGGCTCGACGTCGCGCTTCACGCAAGACAGGAAGAAGCGGCTGAAGGGCAGGCGAGTAACCTCGGTGGCCCATGTAGGCGACGATCGTGCCGAATTTTTCCTCCTCGAGAAGCGCGAAGAGAAACTTGCCCCAAAGCGAGGGATCGCTCAAATGCTGCCCCGTGACATCCACAGGGTTGAGCGTGGCCGCATACGGCACCATCGCCTTGAGCGCCGCCTGTGTCTGCTGTGACGGACTCGGAAGGTCCAGACCGAGCTCGGCGGCCGCGTCAGCCATCATTATTCCCGCGCCTCCTGAGGTCGTGAGAATCCCGATCCCCCGGTTCGATGGCCTGATCTGCTGGGAAGCAACGGCGATGGAATCGACGAAGTCCGCCATCGACTTCGCGCGCTGCACGCCATACCGGCGGAAGACCGCCGAGAAGGATTCGTCGCTGCCGACCAGCGCGGCAGTGTGAGACTGGGCCGCCCGAGCACCCGCTGACGATGTTCCCGATTTCAAGGCCACGACGATCTTGCCGTTGCGCTGAGCCTGTTCCAGAGCAGCGCACAGCCTGTTCCCGTCTCGGCAGCCCTCCATGTAAAGAGCGATGACACCCACCTCGTCGACGCCTGCCAGGTACTGCACGCATTCGGCAACGTCAATATCCATTTCATTGCCTGTCGTGATCCAATGGCTGAATCGGATGCCGCGTGCCACCGCCGCGCTATAACAGTACGAAGCGAAGGCGCCACTCTGACTCACGAGTGCGACATTCCCGGCCCGCAGACTGAAGAACTCCACCACCGGCGAGAAGGTGCCGACATATCGCGATGAGAAGTTGATGACGCCCAGGCAATTGGGGCCGAGGACCCGCGTGCCCGATCCCGCCACGATCGCCTCGAGCTGTCGTTGCTCGGCCTCGCCGGCTGAACCCGCCTCCGCATATCCCGCGCCGAACACGATCGCGGTCGAGATGCCCATCGCAACGCATTCCTCGAGCACAGGCCGAACCGCTGTTGACGGCACTGCGAGGAGGGCGGTGTCGACCCTCGACGGGAGTTCGCTGACGCTCGGCGAACAGCGAAGGCCCTCGATGTGCTCCAGTCGGTGGTTCACGGGATGAATCACCCCGCCGAATCCTGATGACTTCAGATACCGAAAGACACGACCTCCGATCTTGTCGGGTTGATCGGAAGCCCCGACCACAGCAACCGAACGAGGACTAAAGAGCTGGCTCAGACTCGTCACATGAACTCCTGGTCATTTCCGAACGGCTTGACCCGCGCGCTTGCTGCCGGCGATGTCGAGCTTCCCTGCAGGCCCGCGAGCCCGGCTTAGACGCCAGAGACGCAGCATGCTCGGGCCCAGGAGAGTCGCCACGACCAAGGTCCACACCACCATGCAGATGGAGCCGCTCACGAACACCGTCAGATCACCGCGGGCCATGAACAGCGACTTTCTGAAGTAGGACTCGACGACGGGCCCGAGCAGAAAACCCAGAATCAAAGGGGTCAGATCGAAATCCAGTTTGCGAAGGACGTACCCCATCACCCCGAAGATGACCAGGCAGTACACATCGAGCATGGCCGAACGCTCGCTGTAGGCGCCGTAGGTGGCGAACACCAGGATGATCGGGACAATGAGGAAGCTCGGCGACCGCAACAGATAGACCCACAAGCCGACGAAGGGGAGATTCACGATGAGCAGCCCGACGTTGGCCAGGTACATCGCGACAATGAGTCCCCAGAAGATCTCCGGATACTGGGAGATGAACATCGGCCCCGGCGCCACGCCCTGCACCGTAAGCGCCGACAGCATCATCGCGAGTGTTGCCGAGAATGGCAGGCCCAGGGCCAGCACCGGCACCAGGCTCGATGTCGCGGCCGCATTGTTGGCTGCCTCGGGTCCCGCGACGCCTTCAATCGCACCGTGCCCGAACTCCTCCTTCCGCTTGGAAATGCCGCGCTCGATGCCGTACGAGGCGAACGACCCCAAGGTGCCCGAAGGACCCGGTAGCAGTCCGGCCCCGAAGCCGATGAGGGCACCGCGCCCCCACGGACCCACCGAGCGGCGAAGGTCCTTCCTTCCCGGGATCAGCTCGCGGAGGCCGAACTTGCGGCGCACCCGAATCGCATCGTCGCCCCCCAGCGCCATGTAGATCGCTTCACAGATCGCGAAGATCCCCAGCGCCAAGGCCACGATCGAGAGACCTCGACCCAGTTCGACGTGTCCGAACGTGAACCTGAGCTTTCCCGTGAGATCCTCTTGCCCGACCGTCGACAGTAGGATGCCCAGCATGAGCGGGACAAGGGAGCGGGATAGTCGCCTCTCACCCGCCGACACGCGCGCAAAGATGAGCAAGCCGCCTGCTGCCACGCCGAAGAACTCTGCTGGGCCGAAGGCCAGACCCACTTTGGCCAGCGGCGGCGAGAAGATGCTGACGAGGAGGACGGCCAGCGTGCCTGCGACGAACGAACCCAGCGCAGCAGTCGCCAAGGCGACTCCTCCCCGGCCCTTCTTGGCCATGGGATAGCCGTCGTACGTCGTTGGAATCGATGCTGTCTCACCTGGAATGTTCAACAGGATCGCGGTAGTCGAGCCGCCGTACATAGCACCACAATAGATGCCGGTGATCATGATGGCGGCACCGGTCGAGCCGAAGGTGAATGTCAAGGGCAGGATCAGCGCGACACCGGCCAAGGGGCCGATGCCCGGCATCACGCCGACCGCGGTGCCGACGAAGATCGACAGCAGGAGGATCAGCAGGTTCTGAGCAGTCAGAACGGTTTCAAATCCCAGCAACAGTCCGTCAAACATCCCGTACCCCTGGTGGCGGCCGCAAGCCGCAAGTCATCGGCACCCGCATCTGTCGTCATACCTGGCGTGCGCAGTCATCCGGGGAGCAGCGGAATATCCACACCGAACAGCTCGATGAACAGGTAGTAGGTGGCGATCGAGATGATGGCGGCATAGACCACGACTCGTATCGCACTCAGGTCGCTGAGGATCTTTATCGACAGACCCACGAAGGCCGTGGTCGCGATAGCGTGCCCAAGCCTGGGCAGAGTGAAAACATACAAGCCGAATCCGATCAACAAGACCAAGGCAGTGCCGGCACCGCCCTTCGCCGGCACCTTCTCCTCGACCTCGACACCGGGCGATGCCTCGAAATCATGCGGAGTGGCGACGACATCGATCTCCGGCGTCGCCGCCTTCTCTTCGCGCGAGGCGATGAGGTCGGCTCGCGAGTCCCAGATGGCGAGCACTCCTGCGATCACCGTGCCGGCGCCCACCAGAAGCGGGAACAGCCCCGCCCCGGGTTGCGCCAGACTGCCGCGCGGCAGGTCGAGCGCGACGACGCCGTATGCACAACCCAGGAGAAGGAGGAGGATCGAAAGCGCCATGCGCGCGCTCGCGCGCATCCGGGCCGGATGGCCGCTCCGCGGGAGTTTGCCGGCCACCTCAGTTGGCCTTGGAGACGAACGGCTCGTAATACTTCGCCTCGGCCTTGTAACCGGCAACGAGTTCGTCCGGCGTCATGTAGTTCGTCACGAGGAAGTTGTCCTCATTGAACTTCTTGAAATCGGCACTTTCCACGACGCGCTTGGCTGCCGCCACGAGAATCGCCAGGTCCTTTTCGGGAATTCCCTTCGGCCCGAAAACGCTGTAGGTGATAGGAGCGCCGCGTCCGTAGCCGAGTTCTTCCGAGGAAGGAACATCCTTGAAGGCGCCCTTGCTGTTCTCGGTGATCAGCAGCAGCGGGCGCATGTTTCCGGCCCGCACCATACCGATGGTGTTCCCGAAGTTGGACACCAGCAGATCGACGTTCCCGGCCAGCAACGCAGCGGTCGCCTCGGCGGCACCGCTGAAGGGTACGACCGTCAGTTCCACACCAGCAGCCTTCAGGGTGGCTTTGGCCGCTAGCGTTGTCGATGTCGACAGGCCGGTCGTGCCCAGCTTGTACTCATTGGGTTTCTTGCGTGCGTCGCTGAAGAAGCTCTCGATCGTGTCCCATTTGGCGTCACCCTTCACCAGGAAAGACGTCAGGGCGCTGTTCAGGCCAGCGATCGGTTGCGGAGATCCCGCATCGTACGAAACGTCTTTGTTGATATACGGGACGACCGCGAACGACGTGGTCAACGCAAGACCGATCGTATATCCATCGGCTTTTGAACCAAGCACCTCCGAAACACCGATTGCGGTGTCGCCGCCTGGCACGTTCTTGACGATGACACTGGTGTTCAGCTCCTTGGCCAGCAGCTCGGAGAACCTTCGCCCAATGAGGTCGGATGCACCACCCGCGGGATATGGGGTGACGAACGTGATCGTCTTTGCCGGATACGACGAAGCAGCGGAGTCCGAACTCTTCTTCGTGCATGCGCCCAGGGACAGCACTATGGCGAACGCGACGGCGATGACTCTTCTAGCACTCAGCATCTAACGACCTCACTCCAGATGGTGATAGGACATCGGGATCGGCACAGCGGATCTATGTGCTTGCTGCGAGTACGCCTGCACTCAGCCTGGCGTCATTCCCGCGGCTTCGCTGCCCAGCTCCACTTCTGCGTCTCGGCCTCGGCGAGTTCTGTGAACGCGCGCGACGCGCTACGGACGGGGATGGATTCTGCGTCTCGAGCGTATTCTTGATTTCCGGCTGCTAACCATTTGAAATTAAAATAAAAGTACAATAATAGAATCTAATTGCATATTTGTACCTCACGCAATTTAGCGGTTGCGCGCCAGCGGTGTCAAGTCGAGGCGACGCAGCCGTAGCCGGCCAGATGGGCAGTCAAGGAGCATCCGCGCGCCCGGTCTTCGGCCTTTTCGATCGGCTTAGAATCACCGACCGTTCAGCCGATACAGGCCTCACGAACGAACGCCTTCCCGCCGAAGGCGGTTCCGGAACGTAGCTTTTGTGCCAGGAATCCGAATGCCCAGAAAACCCGTCGGCGTCGCCGCCGTCGAGCGAGCGATGACCATACTCGGCGCCTTCCGAGCCGGCGATCACGCGCTCAGCCTGCAGGAGCTCGCCGATCGCACATCCCTTTACAAGAGCACCATCCTGAGAATCCTCATTTCACTCGAGCGCTATCACTGTGTGATGCGGCGGGAGGACGGCGAGTACCAGTTGGGCCCCGCGCTGCTGCACCTGGGCAGCCGGTATCTCGGCATGCTGCGGCTGGAGGATCACGTTCTGCCTGTTCTGCAGCGATTGGCGCAAGACACGGGCGAGAGCGCAGCGTTTTTCTCGCGGGAGAAAGGCCTGCGCGTCTGTTTGTTCCGTGTCGATTCGCCGCATTCGGTGCGCGACCACGTGCGCGTCGGCGATCTGCTTCCGCTTGATCGCGGCGCCGCCGGCCATGTGCTCATGGGGTCCGATCCCGCGCACAGCTCCGACACATCGCGGCCCAAGTCGCCGCTGATCGTCACCTTCGGCGAGGGGAGTCCCGATTCTGCAGGCATCGCCGCGCCGATCTATGCGGCCGGCCGGTCCTTGCGCGGCGCCATCTCGCTGTCGGGACCGATCTCCCGCTTCACACCGGAGGCCGTATCGCGAATGTCACCGAGGGTCGTATCAGCTGCGATCGAGCTCAGCGAGCGCCTGGGCGGCGATGCCGGCCCTCTGAAGGACGTGCGTTCGACCCTTTAGTACGTCACCGCCGGATCAACCCGGTCTCGGAGATCTTGAACCCCAGGTTGCCCGAGCGCGAATAAGCGCGACGCATCAGCTCAGGCTCCTCCTCCCACGGCGACGCTTCCGGGAGCTCCAGATGGATTCGGTAGAGGAAGCGGCGGCGGGCGGGATCCGGGTCGTCGACATAAGCCGTACGCCCATGAAGGACCAGAAAGTTATTGAGCAGCTGGATGTCCCCAGGCTCGAACTCCATTTGCAGCGCGAGGTCCTCGCGAGAAGCCGTGACGTCGAAGAAGTCCAGGACTTCGCAATCGAAGTCGGTCAGAGGCTCTCCCACCTTCGCGCCGCCGGAATTGATGTATCCCCGGCCGTAACGGCAACTGACCCGGGTCGGATGGCGAAAGAAGACCGGGGTCCTGGGGGAGACGGGCGGCTGCTCAGGCCAGTTCTGATTCTTTCGATCGAGAATGAATCCCCGGCAGAGATGCTCGATGTAGTGCGGGCGCTGCCTGAGTATCTCGTTATAGATGGTGGGGGAGCTGACGATGAGGCTCTTGCCGCCGCTTTTCGCCTTCCTCAGACAGAGCAGCCCGACCAGATCCCGCGAGTCGCAATGGAACTTCAAGTCGGCGTTGCTCTGATAGCCGCGCGTATTGAACGCCTCATTGACATTGTCATAGCCGAATTTCACGCCCGTATCCGTAACCGGGCAGACGAAATCGCCATCGGTGTTCTGACTCATCCCTGAGCCGTACAGCATTCCGATCGCCCAGAACAGGTTACGGCACGTTTTCTCGTCCAGTCCCTCGACAGGCGCTCCGCGCAGAAGAACGAAGCCTCGCTCGGCGAGTTCCCTCTTCGTCTTCTGAACGAGCGGTACCAGGCTCGGCAACATGCGCTCGGCGTCCTTTATGTCGGCAAGATCCAGGCCGGCCAGAACTTCGATGGCCCGCTGCATCTCGTCTTTCTGCGAGGCATCGAAATGATGCTGCCATGAAACGTCGTCTACGAAACTTTCTCTTGTCCAGACGCTGGGGCCGCTGACGGGTGAATGCATGATCATCACTGCGCCTTTCCGCCAGCCTGGGGTGCTGCTGCGGCGGCGGCCGCGACCGGAATCCACTTCTCGATATCGGAGCGAACCAGTTCTGCGAGCTCGTCCGGCGTGCTCACGCTGGGTTGATACCAGATGCCTTTGATCCTCTCCTGCAGTTTCGGATCGGCCATCGCAGCCTTGACGGCCGAATGCAATCGGTTGACCACAGCCGGGGAGGCCGCCGGAGGCACGAAAAGGGCTGTCCACAAGTCCGTCTGGAACCCGGGGAATCCGTTCTCCGCAATGGTGGGCAGCCCCGGATAGTCAGGGTGGCGGGCGGGGCTGGCGATGGCCAATGCACGGACTCTGCCGGCTTCGAGCATCGGGCGCGCCGTCTCGTAATTCAGAAGCATGACCTGAATATGGCCCGCGATGAGATCCTGCGCCGCAGGCGGCTGCCCCTTGTAGGGCACGAAAGTCATCTTGATTCCGGCCTTTTGCTGGAACAGCTCCATGCTGAGATGCCCGGTCCCGCCGATGCCTGCTGAGCCGTAAAGCAGCTTGTTGGGATTGGCCTTCGCATAGGCCACGAACTCTTTCAGCGTCTTGGCCGGCACGGAGGGATGAATGCAGAGAATCGTTCCCACTTTTCCGAGCAGGCTGACCGGGACAAGACCCTTTACCAGGCCGGCGACGCGCGGATCATTGTTCAGCGCGATATTCGCGGCGGGAACCGATCCCATCAAGCTGCTGGCTCCCACCAGAACGGTCAATCCGTCCGGCGGCATCCTCGATACGTATTCGAGGCCAATGACACCGGAAGCGCCCGGCTTGTTCTCGACGACTATCGTCTGGTTCAGTTGTTCCGATACGCTGGGCGCAACCAGCCTTGCCAGCGAGTCATGAGCGCCGCCTGCAGGAAACGGCACAATGAACCGGATCGCCGCTCCTTGCGCGTAGGCATTCGACGATGCGAGCAAGGCCAGCGCGCTTATCAGGCAAGCGTTCAAGAGCAGCCTGTCAACGTTCCACCTCATGCATCGCAATGCTTGAAACATTGAGCGATTACTCGCAGACCGGAAGAGTGTCATTAGCGTGTTCCTGAGGGTGCCCGCAGCGGGAAGCAAGCTCATCGAATGTGATTGAGGCGTGCGGGCTCCGTCAAGCGCCAAACACGACGGCCAATGTTGCCGATTCGGCAAGTAGTGGCGTGTGGCCATGCATGCCGGAGCGGCAACAGTTCACGGCATCTTCGATCGTTGACGCTGCGGGTTGCGGATCATAAGATCGTCCGCAGCGGGCTCGATCGAGCGCTCGCTGCTTCTTCGCAAGCGACATCTGCATGGAGGCAAGGTGATCTACGATCTGCGGCAATACACCATGGCGCCGGGCAAGGAAGCCGAGTACCTCAAGAACAATGAGGAGATCGGGCGCAAGATCAGGGGCGATCAGTACGGAAAGCTGGAAGGCTACTGGGTAACCGAGTTCGGCACGCTGAATCGGCTGGTGCACCTCTGGGAGTATGAGGACCTGAACCAGCGCGAGAAGCTGCGTGTCGAACTGGGGAAGAACGTCGAATGGAATCGGGACTACTCTCCAAAGGCCCAACGTAATCTGGTCGCCAAGAAGTTCGACATCCTGTACCCGCTCGCCCCTTTGGCGCGGCCGACCGCAGCCGGCAACATCTACGAACTGCGCTGGTACAAGACCCGGCCCGAAGGCGCCAAACGTTTCGTCGAACTCCTCAAGGGCGCGCTGCCCTCGTATCAACGGTTCGTCTCGCAGGTGGGGCTGTTTCGAAACGAGATGACCGAGGCCGTGCAGCTGTCCGTCTATCGCAGCTTCGACGATCGGTCTGCGAAGCTTCGCGCGCTTGAGCAGGACCCTGCCTGGCAGGCGTTCGAGCAGCAAGCTTCCCCGCTGCTCGAGGGCGTCACGGCGACGATTCTGCGTCCAGCGAAGTTCTCGCCGATGCAGTGAGGGAGATGCCGGCGCGCCGAGGCAGCCGCCGTGGCAGTCCGGGGCTCGCTCTTATGCGGCACTGCAAGGGCCATACCCCTCGTCTCATTTCGTGGTATTGAGAGGACTAGCACTTCCGCAGGAGGCCGCGACTATGGCTGAGGTCGACAAATCGGCCGGCGGCAGCCGTGCCTATCGCATGGGTGTGGCCGTCGCAGTCGTGACGTCACTGCTCATCGTCTGGACGGCGATCGTCCGCGATGACGGAACCGCGATTGGTTCCTTCATGCTGATCATGGCGGCCTTGGTAGGAGCAGCATCGGCCTGGTTTCAACCGGCGGGCATGGCGCGCGCCATGCTGGGCGTTTCGATCATGCAAGTCCTGCTCGGCGCGCTCGTCGCAACCGCGCCATCGACTGCAGATCTCCCGGGTGGCGCAACAAAGGTTCTGCTGTTTACCGCGTTCTTCACGGTGCTGTGGCTTATATCGGCAAGCTTCTTCCGCGCCGCCGCGAGGGGTCACACGAGCTAGTCGGATTCTGCGCGCCCACGAGCGCTGCCCGCAGCCGCTCTGGCCGTGGCCCCCGCCACCTCGCGCTCCGACTCCGGCTGCCAGCCGGGACCGCGCGTGAGCATCGTCTGCGCGAGCTGCCGCTCCGCCGGAGCCAGCTCCTGCAACCAGTCGATGCGGTCGGCGGCCAGGACGCCCACCGGCACGCCATCGCGATAGACGACGCGCGAGCCCGTGATGCGCGGCACCTTGGCGCCAGGCAGCACGCCACCGAGCAGGTTGGCCGGATCGGCGGCGGCCACGCAGACCCACTGCGTCGGGCCGTTCTCGCGGCGCGTCTTGCGCAACGCGGCCACGGCCTCGGGCAGCGCGAACTGCTCGCCCGACAGACCGGCAATGAAGCGGCCGCCGCGGATCTCGCCGCGCGCTTCGAGCCGGTGATAGACCCGCACCAGCTCGCGCCATGGCGGCAGCCACGCCGCTTCGCGCTCGAGCAGCCGCCAGCAGACCACGCCATAGCGCCGCAGCAGCGTGCGCGCCACGTGCTCGACCGCGGCCGCACGCTCCGCCGCCGAGACGTCGGCGGCCGGTCGCCGCACCAGGGCCCAGCGCCCGGCGTCCTGCAGACCCGACAGTGAGGGCCCGCGGCGCCGGCGCGCCGAGGCCGTGCGCTTGGCGGCCGGTATCAGCAGCGAGCGCAGACCGGCGAAGCTGTCGCAGTGGACGCGCCCTCGCATCACCAGTTCGCCGAGGCTGTCCTCGAGCTCGGTGCGCAGCAGGCGCGTGCCTTCGAGCATCTCATCGAAGAACGATGCGCCGTGCCCGCCGAGGAATTCGAGGACGCGCTGCGCGCGCGGACTGGCCGACGCATCCGCTTCGACCGACGGCGCCAGCCGTGTCCAGGGAGCGGCATGCCGCCGCGGCAAAAGCAGCAGCGGCGTCGCGCGCAGCGACACGTTGCCGCCGCTGCCGGCCGATGAATCGACGGCGGGCGGACGCAGACGCGTCCAGACCGTCCGGCCGGCCGTGCACAGATCGTCCAGCCAGGCGCCGGTATAGTCGTCGACGCGCGCCGGCAGCAGTTCGGTTTCCCATACCGCGGCCGGCGCCTCGAAGCCTTCGAGCTGGCCGAGTACCGCGGCCAGCGCCTCGGGGCCGCTGACGCGGGCGGCGGTGCCCAGATGCTGCCAGCCGAACAAGAAGCGCGCGAACTCGCTGGGCGTCACCGGTTCGATCTCGCGTCGCAGGCGGCCCAGCGTGTAGCGATGGATGCGCGCCAGCAGATGCCGTTCGCACCATTCGTCGCCGCTCGCGTCGGGACTGAAGCGGCCGCGCATCACGTAGCCTTCCTGCTGCAGCGCCAGCAGAGCGGCCTCGGCGTCGGACGGCGGCAAGCGCAGTGCGTCGGCCAGCTGATCGAGCGTGACCGGACCCAGCGCCGACAGCCGCGCGCGCAGCAACTCCCGCAGCGCATCGGTGCGCTGCCACTCGACATTCGCGTACTCGGCCGGCA
This sequence comes from Burkholderiaceae bacterium, assembly GCA_050187175.1. Taxonomy (GTDB): domain Bacteria; phylum Pseudomonadota; class Gammaproteobacteria; order Burkholderiales; family Burkholderiaceae_E; genus Zeimonas. Next base: position 11,710 of record JBFWXS010000070.1, on the reverse strand, counting down.
CCGTCACCTCGGGCCGCGGCCGCGCCTGCGGATGCAGCGCCTGCAGCAGCGGCAGCCGCTCGGTAGCCACCCACAGGGACGGCGCCTCATCGGACGCAAGCGGCGTATCGGCCGCAAGCAGCAGGCAGGTGGCGCGGCCGTCGTCGGCCAGCTCGCGCAGCCAGTCGGCCCAGCCGTCCATGCGCTCGACCTCGTCGACGGTGAACGCGCCGACGCCGGTCAGCGCTTCGTGCATCTCGTCGGCACTGCGCGCCTCGGGCCAGGCTTCAGCGCGCACCGCGGCTATCGCCTCGACGTCGAGGCGCCCCAGATCGTCGACGCTGTCGGGGCCGGCATAGCGCCGGCTCTGCACGGCCTGCGTGCGGCGCTCCTCCAGCGGCGCGTCGTCGAGGAACGCATAAGGCCGGGCATTGATCGCCTCGGCGGCCAGCGACGAGGGTGCGCTCAGGTCGCGCGCGGCCACGACGATGTCGCCGCCTTCGAGGCCGCGCAGCAGGGCCAGCCAGCCCTGTGTGTCCATCGCGTCGTACAAGCAGTCGTGCAAGGTCTGCGTCACCAGCGGATGGTCCGGCACTTCGCGATCACCGGGAATGTTCTCGGCGCATGCGACCTGATCGGGAAACACACTGGCCAGCAGATCCTCCGACTTCATCCGCTGCAGCTGCGGCGCTACCTTGCGGCCGCCGGAGAAGCGCGGCAAGGCCAGCGACGTGGTCGCGTTCCAGCGCCAGCGCACGCCGAACAGCGGCGCGTCGAGCAAGGCCTGGATCAGCACCTCGCGCGCGCTGGCCGAATGCAGATAGCGGGCCACGTCGGCCAGCTCGAAGCTGTGGCTGGTCGACAGCGACAGCACGATCGAATCCTCGGTGGCCGCCGCCTGCAGCTCGAAGTTGAACTTGCGGCAGAAGCGCTTGCGCAGGGCCAGGCCCCAGGCGCGATTGATGCGGCTGCCGTATGGCGAGTGGATCACCAGCTGCGTGCCGCCGGATTCGTCGAAGAAACGCTCGAAGACGATGCGCTGCTGCGTCGGCAGGGTGCCCAGCTCGGCGGCGGCGCGCCGCAGATAGTCGAGCAGCTGCGTGGCGGCGGCCGCATCGAGGCCGAGTGTGCCGGTCAGCCATGCCGCTGCGCCGTCGAAGTCCTGCCGCTCGAAATGCTGCAGCAAGATCTCGCGCAGCCGCGACACGCTGGCCGACAGCTCGTCGCTGCGACCCGGTGCCTCGCCGAGCCAGAACGGAATGTTCGGCGCCGCGCCCTTGGCGTCCTCGACGCGCACGCGCCCGGGTTCGACGCGCAGGATGCGGTAGCTGACATTGCCGAGCTGGAACACGTCGCCGGCCAGGCTTTCGACAGCGAAGTCCTCGTTCACCGTGCCTACGATAGTGGACTCGGGTTCGAGCAGCACCGCGTAGTCGGCGGTGTCGGGAATGGTGCCGCCGGAGGTGAGTGCTGTCATGCGTGCACCGCGCCGCGCACGCAGGCGCCGATGCACCGCATCGCGATGCAGGTAGCCGCCGCGTGCGCCGCGCCGGGTCGCGAAACCTTCGGCCAGCATGCGCAGCACGGCGGCGAACTGCTCGCGCGTCAGCGTCGCATAGGGCTGCGCGCGGCGGCACAGTTCGAATAGCTCGTCCTCGCCCCATTCGCGGCAGGCGACCTCGGCGATGATCTGCTGCGCCAGCACATCGATGGGCGCTGGTGGAATCTGCAAGGTGTCGAGCTCGCCGCGGCGCACGCTGTCGAGCAGCGCGGCGCATTCGACCAACTCGTCGCGGGTCTGCGGGAACAGCCGCGCCTTGGGCACGCCGTCGACCTGATGGCGGGCCCGGCCGGCGCGCTGCAGGAAGGTCGAGATGGCGCGCGGCGAACCGAGCTGGCAGACCAGGTCGACGTCGCCGATGTCCAGCCCCAGCTCCAGCGACGCAGTGGCGACGAGCACGCGCAGTTCGCCGCGCTTGAGCCGCTGCTCGGCGTCGAAGCGCGCCTCCTTGGCCAGGCTGCCGTGATGTGCCGCCACCGCGTCGTTTCCGAGCCGCTCCGCCAGATGGCGCGCGGCCCGTTCAGCCATGCGCCGCGTATTGACGAACACCAGCGTCGTGCGATGCGCGGCGATCAGCTCGGCCAGCTGCGCGTAGACCTGATCCCATTGGTCCGTCGACATCACCGCCGACAGCGGCGTCGGCGGCACCACGAGCGCGAGGTCGCGCTGCCGCATGTAGCCGATATCGACGATCGTGCAGTCGGGCTGCGGCGTCGCGCCGTCGCGACGCGTCGAAGCGCCCGCGCCGACCAGGAAGCGCGCTACCGCTTCGATCGGCTTCTGCGTCGCCGACAATCCGATGCGCACGGGCCGCGCGCCCCCCGCCTGCGCTGCAAGCGCGTCGAGCCGTTCCAGCGACAGCGCGAGATGGCTGCCGCGCTTGGTCGCGGCAACCGCGTGGATCTCGTCGACGATCACCGTGCGCACGCCCGCGAGCAGATCGCGGCCGCCGTCCGAGCCGAGCAGCACGTACAGCGACTCCGGCGTCGTCACCAGGATGTGCGGCGGCCGGCGCAGCGTCAGCGCGCGATCGCGCGCTGGCGTATCGCCGGTCCGCACCGCGGTACGGATCTCGACATCCGGCAGTCCGGCCTCCGCCAGCGCCTCGCGGATGCCGGCGAGCGGCGCTTCCAGGTTCAAGCGGATATCGTTCGACAGCGCCTTCAGCGGCGACACGTAGACCACCATCGTCCGGTCCGGCAGGCCGCCGGGCTGCAGGCCTTCGCGCACCAGCGTGTCGATGGCGGTGAGAAAGGCGGTCAGCGTCTTGCCCGAGCCGGTCGGAGCCGCGACCAGCGTGGCGCGTCCCGCCGCGATCGCGGGCCAGGCCTCGATCTGCGCGCGCGTCGGCCCCGCCGGGAAGCGGCGCGCGAACCAGTCGGCTACGGCGGGATGGAAGGCGGACAGCGGCATGGGCACGGACTGGAAGAGGCGGGGGCGGATGCACGAGTGGACGAAGCCTCCCCGCCGGCATTTCATCTTATATGGGGCGGATGGCGCAGCTCGCAACAGACCTGCCTTTTCTCGCCCTTCTTTCAAATTTCACCCGGGTTTTATTGACAACCCTATTTTACCCGGGTAATAATGGCGGCCTTGATTCAATTTCTCCAGGCTTAGCATCATGTCTGCCTCTGTGGCACCGGACTCCGGCACCCTCCCCCCACGCTTCACGGCCTTCCTGGGCCACCGCCGCATCGGCGGCGGCTCGCTCGCCGCGGTGACACAGCTCGTCGCCGCGCTGCGCCAGGATTCGCCGACGCCGCAAACGCTGTCGGCGGCACTGCTGGTCTTCGATGACGACAGCGGCCAGCAGGTGGACATCGACGAGCGTGCGCTGTCGTCCGCCGCGGAGACGGACGGTGCTTCGTCGACACCCGCCGCCCCGTCGACATCTGCCGCCCCGTCCGTGGCAGCCGCCCGCCCCGCGTCAGCCGCCGCACGCTCGCCAGGCCGCCCGAAGCTCGGCGTCGTCGGCCGCGAAGTGACGCTGCTGCCGCGCCACTGGGACTGGCTGGGCCGCCAGCCGGGCGGCGCGTCGGTGGCGCTGCGCAAGCTGGTCGATGAAGCGCGTCGACGCCATGCCGACGAGGACCGCATCCGCCAGGCGCAGGAGCGCTGCTACCGCTTCGCCACCGCGATGGCCGGCGACCTGCCGGACTACGAGGCGGCGCTGCGCGCGTTGTTCGCACGCAAGCTTGCTGCGTTCGAGGCCGCTAGCGGGCGGTGGCCGGCCGACGTTCGCGCGTATGCTCGCGATCTTGCGCGCGACGCTTTCGAGCCGCCGCAGTCCGACGAAGCGATCGCCGGGCCGGCCGCCCGCTGACCACCGTCCGCTGCGCGCCGCAGGCCCGCCTCACTTCGCCATCCCGACCCTCGCACCATGACCCGCAGTTCTCCCGGACCCGCCGCCGATGCGCGCGGCGGTGCTCCCGATGCACGCGCTCCCGATGCACGCGCCGCCGGCCCCTCCGCCGCACGCCCTGGTTCCCCGCAGGACACGCGCCCGCTGTGGCGCGTCTACGTCGCCTTCCTCGGCCCGATGGTGGTGGGCAACGTGCTGCAGTCGATGTCGGGCACGCTGAACAACGTCTTCGTCGGTCAGATGCTCGGAACGCGCGAGCTCGCCGCGGTATCGACGATGTTTCCGCTGATCTTCTTCCTGATCTCGCTGGTGATCGGCGTGGGCGCCGGCGCGTCGGTGCTGATCGGCCAGGCCTGGGGCGCGCGCGAGCTGGACAAGGTCAGGACCATCGCCGGCACGGCGCTCGCCATCGGCCTGCTGATCGGACTGGCTGTGGCCTTGTTCGGCGGCCTGTTCACCGACGCGCTGCTGCGCTGGCTGCGCACGCCGCCCGACGTGCTGGCCGACGCGATCGGCTATGCGCGCATGATGATGCTAGCGATGCCCGGCCTGCTGGTGTTCATCCTGATGACGCAGCTGATGCGCGGCGTCGGCGATACCGTCACGCCGCTGTATTCGCTGCTGCTGTCGACCGCCGTCTCCTGTCTGCTCACGCCGGCCTTCATCCGCGGCTGGTTCGGCCTGCCGCAGCTGGGCGTCACCAGCGCGGCTGCGGCTTCCGTGGTGTCGTTCATCGCGGCGCTCGGCTATCTCGCCTGGCATATGCGGCGCCGTTCGCATCCGCTGTCACCCGACCGCCAGCTGCTGCGCGCGCTGCGCGTGGATCCGCGCACGCTGATGCTGGTGCTGCGCATCGGCCTGCCCACCGGCGTGCAGATGATCGTCGTCTCGCTGGCCGAGATCGCACTGCTGGCGCTGGTCAACAGCTTCGGATCGAACGCCACTGCCGCCTACGGCGCCGTCAACCAGGTGGTCAACTACGTGCAGTTCCCCGCGCTGTCGATCTCGATCGCGGCGTCCATCCTCGGCGCGCAGGCGATCGGCGCCGGCCGCGGCGACCGGCTCGGCGCGATCATGCGCACCGGCCTGCTGCTGAACGTCGTCGTGACCGGCACGCTGATCCTCATCGGCTATCTGTTCTCGCGCCACCTGATAGGGCTGTTCATCACCAGCGCGCCGGTCGTCGAGCTGGCGCAGACGCTGCTGCACATCATGCTGTGGAGCAGCCTGATCTTCGGCTTCGCGTCGCTGCTGGGCGGCGTCATGCGCGCCTCGGGAGCGGTCATGGTGCCGACCGCGATCTCGATCCTGTGCATCGCCGCCATCGAAGTGCCGTCGGCCTACTGGCTGGCCAGGCGCTTCGGCATCGAAGGCGTGTGGATGGCCTACCCGATCACCTTCGTGTCGATGCTGCTGCTGCAGGCCGCCTACTACCGGTTCGTCTGGCGGCACATGAAGCTGGAGAAGCTGATCTGAGACCAGGCGGTGCGGTGCCGCGTTCAGCCCCGGTCATCGGCGATGCGAGCCGTGATGTGCAGCAGATGCCGCAGGATGTACGGCACGGCGATGGTTTCGCCGAGGGCGCCGATCACCGCGGGTCCTACCGCGAACAGCGCCGCGGCGGGCCGCCCGTCGGCGCCGACGACGCGGCCGTGCTCATCGACGTCGATGCCCAGCCCGGTGGCGTGCTCGCGCGCCAGGCCGTCGTCGATCAAGTTGAGCCATAGCGGATTGCCGGAACGGCTGGGCCGCGGTTCGGGTCCGGTGCAGTTGATGATCGCCTGCACGCGCAGCACGCGCCGGCGGCCGCTGCCGCGCTCGTCGAATTCGACGTCGACGTCGCTGCGGCTGCCACCGTCGCTACTGCCACCGTCGCTACTGCCACCGTCGCTATTGCCACCGCCGCTGTCGCCGCTGCTTCCGCTGCCGCCGCCGGCCACCGGCATCGCCGCGCGCAGCCGGCCCGCCTCGAAGCGCAGCTGACCGTCGCTCAAACCCTGAGCGATGATGCGCTCGACCTGCGGCGGATTGCGAAACCGATAGGCGTCGTACCGGCTCTTCAGATGCCGCACGAAGCGGCGCTTCTCGGCCAGCGGCAAGGACGGCCAGAAGTGCCTGGCGGCGTCGCGCAGCTCGTCGAACACGCCGTGCCAGCTGGCGCAGCTCGTGTCGATGCCGGCGATGTCGCTGCGCAGGGCCCGCAGCGCTTCGCGCATGCTGGCCGGGCGCCCGTGGCGGCGCGTGAACGGCGGGTCGGGATCATCGAGACGCTCCCACAACCCCACCGTCGATCGATACGGATTCTGCGAGGCCGGCTGCAGCCCGCGCCGCGACAGCGCATGCACGGGTCCGCGATGGCCGCGCTGGACCAGCGCGCTGAACGCATCCGCGGCAGTGAGGCCGGCGCCGACCAGCAGCACCGTCGCATCGGCCGCAACGACCGCCATCCGCGATTGATCCCACGGTTCGCCGACCCACGCCGGATGCGTCGTCAGCGCCGCCAGCTGCGGCGGCACGCCGATGGCGTTCCAGCCCAGCGCGAGGATGCAGGCGTCGGCATGCAGGCTGCGGCCGTCGTCGAGGCGGACCTCCATCGCATCGGCGCCGCCGACGATGCGCACGGCGCGCTGCCGCAGATGCGTGATCGTCGAAGCGCTGCGATTGCCGCGCACATGCCGCTCGAACTCGGCGGCCATGTAGCGGCCGAAATCCAGCCGCCGCGGAAACACGAGCCCGTTGGCCGCGACCGCGTCTGGGTCGGCGGTGAGCGCGCCGCTGTCGCGCAGCCAGTCCGCGAAGTGCTGCGGCTCGTCGGGATAGATAGCGTGGATGGAATCCGGCCCGTTCAGCCGGTGATGCGGATGCGGCGTCGAGTGCGCCACGCCGCCGCCGACCTGGGCGCGCGGCTCGACCACCGTCAGCTCGAGCGGCTCTCGCGCTGCGCGGCTCAGATGGATGGCCGCCGCCGCGCCGCTGAAGCCGCCGCCGAGAATGACGATCCGCCGCATGCCCAATACAGGCTTCTTCACACTACTCCACCTTGATGCCGCCGGCGCGGATGACCTCGCCCCAGCGGCGCGCCTCCGATTGTACAAAGGCCGCCAGCTCTTCCGGCGAGGTGGAAGCGGCGACCCCGCCCATCTTCTCGATCTGCGCGGCATAGTCGGGCGAGTCCACGATCTGCCGGATGTCCTGCGTGATGCGCCGCTGCAGCGGCGCAGGCAAGCCGGCCGGTGCGAGCATGCAGAGCCAGCCCTCGGTCACGACGTCCGGATAACCCGATTCGGCGATGGTCGGCACATCGGGCAGGAAGGGCAGACGCTTGCTGGAACTCACCGCCAGCGCGCGCAGCTGCCCGGACCGCACCAGCGGCAGCGCCGCCGAGATCACCTCGAACAGCACCGGCACGTGCTTGCCGATGACGCTGGTCGCAGCCTGCGCGCTGCCGCGATGCGGCACGTGGATCAGGTTCGTGCCGGTCGCCCGTTTGAACATCTCCGCGGTCAGATGCTGCGACGAGCCGTTGCCTGGCGACGAGTAGTTCATGCCCGCGCTCTCGGCCTTGGCGGCGCGCACCAGCCCGGCGACATCCTTGATCGGCGACGAGGGCTCGACGGCGATCAGGTACGGGCCGCGATAGGTGACCGACAGCGGCGTGAAGCCTTTCTGCGGATCGTAAGGCAGCTTCGCATAGAACGCCGGATTGAGCGCGAGCGGACCGATCGCGCCCATGCCCAGCGTGTAGCCGTCGGCGGGCGCCTTGGCGAGCATCTCCAGGCCGATCATGCCGGCCGCGCCCGGGCGATTGTCCACGACCACGCCCTGTCCCCAGGTCTTGGCCAGCCGTTCCGCCAGCAGCCGCGCGACCGCGTCGGTGACGTTGCCGGGCGCGTACGGCACGATCATGCGCACCGGGCGTTCGGGAAACCTGTCCTGCGCCGCGGCGCGCGCCGCCGGCAGCAGGAAGGGCACAGCAGCGAGCGAGCGCAGCGCAGCGCGACGTCGAACCGTAGACATGTCTCCTCCGATATCGTTCCGGAGCTTCACGAGCTCCAGGGCTTCACAAGTAACAGGGCCAGCTCCTGAGATGGTGCGCGCCGACCGGCGCCTGCGGGCCGGCATGCACGTCGAGCATGCGAATCAGGAAGTCGCGCGTGTCCTGTGGACGGATCACGTGCTGCACCGAGAAGTGCGCCGCCATGGTCCAGGGGCTGGTCTCGCGCTCGAGCTCGGCCACCCGTTGCGCGTAGCCGTCATCGCCGGGCTTCAATCCGTGGACCACCGTCACGCCGGCAGCCGGTGCCATGAAGCCGACCTCGGCGCTGGGCCAGGCGGCGACTTCATCGGAATTCCTGCCGCCGCCGAGATTCAGATACGCCTGGCCGTAGACCTTGCGGATGAAGACGGTGATCTTGGGCACCGTGGCCAGTTGCAGCGCCGTCATGTAGTTCATGATGCGCGCGGGGATCGCGCGCTGCTCGGCATCGAGGCCGATGCCGAAGCCCGGCACGTCGACCAGATTGATCAGCGGAATGTTGAACGAATCGCAGAGCACGATAAAGCTGCTGATCTTCTGGCAGGCAGCGGCATCCAGCGCACCGCCCTTGATCAGCGGGTTGGTCGCGATCACCCCGACGCTGCGGCCGGCGATGCGCGCCAGGGCCGTGATACCGGTCTTGCCGAAAGCGGCCTTCAGCTCGAAGACGCTGTCCCGGTCGGCGATCGCCCGGATCAGGCGCTTCATGTCGTAGACCTGCGTGCGGCTTTCGGGCAGCAGATCGAGGATTCGCGGCATGTCCTCGCCCGAGCCCGCAGGAACGGGCCGCTGCGGCGGCCGCTCGTCGCAGTGGCCGGGCAGATACGACAGGAAGCTCTTGACGGCCGCCAGTGCTTCTTCATCCGAATCCACCACGCGATCGGCCAGGCCCGTGACCTCGGCATGCAGCTGCCAGCCGCCGAGCGCCCCGGCATCGACGCGATCGCCGGTGGCCTGCTGCACGAGCTGAGCGCTGGAAACCGCCAGCAGCGCGCCGCGGCGGAAAACACGGAAATCGCTCAGGCACGCATACCAGGTCGACGAACCGAAGCATGGGCCCAGCACCGCGCTAGCCCACGGCGACTCGCGCAGCCGCACGTATTGCTGCGGATCGCTGCCCGATGCGCCCATGCCGACCGCTCCCATCGTCTCGGGGATGCGGGCACCGGATGATTCGCCGAGAAACACGAGCGGCATGCGCCGCTGCGCGGCGACACGCTTCAGATGAGCGATCTTGCGGCCATTGACGATCGTGCTCGAAGCGCCCTTGACGCCGAAGTCATTGACCACCGCGGCGGCCTGGCGGCCCTCGATGAGTCCGTAGCCGGCGATCTTGCCGTCGGCCGGCGTCGCGGCCGGATCATCGCCGGAGTATGCGAATTCGCCGACCTCGGTGAAGCTGCCGGCATCGAACAGCAGCGCCAGCCGGCTGCGCGCATCGAGCCGCCCGGCCGCGCGCAAGCGCGCCAGCTTGTCAGGCCCGCCCATCGCCTGCGCGATGCCGCGGCGGCGCTCGAAGTCGTCCAGCATTGCACGATAGGAGGGGCGGTCGGTCATGCGCGTCTCGATCGGTCGGCCGGCATGAGCCGACGGCGAACGGCTCCCGGAATGCGCACCAGTATCGGCAGAAAACGAAAATTAGTCAACGCGTTGACTATATTGGCGGACCCCAGAGCCTGCCGGCTGCTACTGGCCGCTGTCGAGCGCCGCTACTCGAACTTCAGCTGCGCGTCCTCGATGACCTTGGTCAGACGTGCGCGCTCGTTCTGAATGAAGGTCTCGAACGAGGCCGTCGAGCCGCCGCCCAGGATCAGGCGATCGCCCATCTTCTCGCGGACGTCGGGCAGCGCGATCACCCGATTGAGCTCGGCGTTCAGGCGCCGGACGATGTCGGGCGAAGTCCCCTTCGGCGCATGCAGGCCAGCCCAGCCGCCGACTTCGACCGGCCCCATGCCGGCCTCCGCCATGGTGGGCACATCGGGCAGTGCGGCCAGCCGGGCCGACGCGGTCAGGCCGAGCGCTACGACACGGCCGGAGCGAACCTGCGGCATGGCCGAGGTCACCGAATCGAAAGCGGCAGGCACGATGCCGCCCATCAGCGCGGTCATCATCGCCGCGCTGCCGGTATGCGGCACATGGGTGATAGGCAGCTTCGTGTTCACCTTCAGCATCTCGATGGCGAAGTGCGACGGCGCGCCGACGCCGTACGATGCGATGTTGATGCCGCCCGGCGTGGACTTGGCCAGCGTCACCAGCTCGGCCATCGTCTTGATGCCGGACTCCTTGGTGACCAGCAGCAGCAGCGGCGTGACGCCGATCAGCCCGATCGGCACCAGGTCGGTCTCGGGCGAGTACTGCAGACTGCTCCCCAGAAGCGCTCGCGCGGTGGTGATCGAACCGGGCACCGTCATCAATATCGTGTAGCCGTCGGGCGGCGCCTTCGCGGCGGCGGTCGCGGCCAGGATGCCCGCCGCTCCGGCGCGGTTCTCCACGACCACCGGCTGGCCCAGTCCTTCGGTCATCTTGGGCGCGATGAGGCGGGCGATGAAATCGCTGGCGCTGCCCGGCGGATAGCCGACCAGCAGCCGGATCGGCTGCGCGGGATAGGTCTGGGCGGCTGCGGAACCTGCGCCGAATGCGATGCCGGACAGCATGCACAGGGCGGCCAGCAGGCCGGCGAGTCGTTTCATCATCTGTGTCTCCTCCGGCCGGTCAGCGCCGGCAGCTTGGCATGCTCCGATGGTCTGGACCGCGCTGCGACGGCTCCGGCCGCGGAAGACATGCGACAATCGTCGACGCCTTGCGCGGCGCCCGATCGATCGCCACAGTATCGCCAAGCGCGATATCTAGTCAACCGGCTGACGACATGGACGCCTTCAGTGCACGGCTGCCTTCAGATCAACCGCCGCTGTCGCGCGACGCCAGTCCTCATGCCGATCGACAAACGCCGAATTGCCAAGCTCGCCGCCTCCCGACCCTCAGCCATCGGGCGTCTGCTGCTGCGCGCCCGCCTCGACTTCGTGGCGCGCGCCACGCTGCTGCTGCAGCGCCGCGGCGTGCCCGCCTATCCGGCCAGCTTCCTCACGCTGCTGCCGCACATAGACACCGACCACACGCGCAGCACCGAGCTGGCGCGGCGCGCCGGCATCTCCAAGCAGGCGGCCAGCAAGACGATCAAGGAGCTCGAGGAGGCGGGGCTGCTCGAACGCCTGCCCGACGATCAGGATGGGCGGGCCTTCCTGGTACGGCTGACCGAGCAAGGGCTCGAGCTGCTGCTGGAGACGCACCGCGCGGTCGATCAGATCGAACGCGACTACGAGCGCCTGCTGGGAAAGACCAAGATGGCGACGCTGCGCTCGGCGCTGCAGACGCTGGCTTACCCCGACGCCGCCGAGGCCGCGCCCGCGTCGGCATCCGCCACGACATCGGCGTCCGCCGCCAGGGCGCCGGCTGCGACGCGCAGGCGGTCGCCGGGCCGACGAGACAGCCGGTGAGCCGATGACGGGTTATTTGGTGAGCTGCTGAGCCGGTGGGTCGGGGCCGGTGGGCCGCTGAGCCGAACGGCTCGCGCCGCGCACCGGCGGCGCGGCGCGAGCCGGCAGCGCGGCAGCGCGCCGGTAGCGCAGCTACGCGCGCATGTCTTCCGGAATCACGTCGCCGTCGACCACGACAGGCTCGCCGTCCAGATACAGGCTGGCCCCCTTCATCGCGATGTCCAGATGCGCCGGCGTATCGCGCGTGCCCCCCACATCCGTGTTCGGCCCGGTCGACC
>JBFWXS010000069.1:18367-25896 GCA_050187175.1 Burkholderiaceae bacterium | reverse complement strand
CCTTGTAAGCCCACAGGTAAGGCAGCAGCCGGCGAACCACGCGCCAGTCGCCGCTGCCGACGTCAACGCCGCCGTCGAGCGGCGTGGGTAGCTTCGGTGTCGGCGCCGGGAGGTCCGACGAGGAAGATCGGCGCATCGAGCGAATCCGGTGCAAAAACGTTATTCTGGGGGCGCGCTCGCGTACTTCAAGTCAAGCCATGACCAACGACACTCCCGGATTGCCCGCCGGCCGGATTCCTGTGCTACGCGTCGTGCCGATGCCTGCCGATGCGAACGTTCACGGCGACGTGTTCGGCGGATGGATCATGTCGCAGGTCGACATCGCCGGCGCGCTGCCGGCCGTGCGGCGCGCCAACGGCCGCGTCGCGACCGTGGCCGTCAACTCCTTCGTCTTCAAGCAGCCGGTGTTCGTCGGCGATCTGCTCAGCTTCTACGCCGATATCGTCAAGGTAGGCCGCACGTCGATCACCGTCTACGTCGACGTCTATGCGCAGCGCAACCGGCTGGTCGACGAGGCGGTGCACGTGACGGAGGCGACCTTGACCTACGTCGCCACCGACGAGCAGCGGCAGCCGCGGCCTTTGCCGGCGCCCGCGTCGGCGCCCACGCCCCCGCCCGCGCCTACGCCGGCGACTCCGCTCAGCCGATCCGCGAAAAGTCCGGCGCGCGCTTCTCGAGGAAAGCGCTGAACGCCTCGCGCGCCGCGGGTTCGCGCAGCATGCGGCTGAAGTGGGCCGATTCCTTGGCCATCTGCTCGCGCACGGCCGCCGCGCTGCCTTCCTTCATCAGCAGCTTGGTCGCCAGCAGCGACGACAGCGGCTTCGCCGCCAGCTTCGCCGCCTGCGCCAGCACGAAGCCCTCCACCTGCGCCGGCGGCAGCACTCGGTTGACCAGACCCATCTCCTGGGCCTGCCCGGCATCGAACGGTTCGCCGAACATCAGCAGCTCGGCAGCGCGCGCATAGCCGATGCGCTGCGGCAGCAGCAGCGTCGACGCCGCCTCCGGGCACAGGCCCAGATTGACGAAGGGCAGGCTCAGCCGAGCGTTCTCGCCGGCATAGACGAGGTCGCAATGCAGCAGCATGGTCGTGCCGACGCCGACCGCCACGCCGCAGACGCCGGCCAGCAGCGGCTTCGGAAAACCGCTGATCGCCTTCAGGAAGCGGAACACCGGCGCGTCCTCGGACTGCGGGGGCTGGTGCAGGAAGTCGCCCAGATCGTTGCCCGCCGTGAAGGCCGTCTCGTGGCCCAGCAGCACCGCGACGCGCACCGCGGGGTCCTCGCGCAGCTTGTCGAGGCCCTCGGCAAGCTGCGCGTACATGTCGGCCGTCAGCGCGTTCTTGCGCTCGAGCCGCGCGAAGCGGAGAACGCCGACGCCGTCGGCGTGCTTGATTTCAATGCTCATCGTGTCCCCTTGAAGCAGTTCGCATGCGCCGGGCGGGTTCCGGGCGAGCCGGTTCGCACCCCGCCGAGCGTTTCAGACCCGCTCGAAGATACCAGCGGCGCCCATGCCGGTGCCGACGCACATCGTCACCATCCCATACTTCAGCTGCCGGCGGCGCAGCGCATGCACCACCGTCGCCGAACGGATCGCGCCGGTCGCCCCGAGCGGATGACCCAGCGCGATCGCGCCGCCCATGGGATTGACCACGGCCGGATTCAGGCCGAGATCGCCGATCACGGCCAGCGCCTGCGCGGCAAAGGCCTCGTTCAGCTCGATCCAGCCCAGATCATCGAGCGTGAGCCCGGCCTTGGCCAGCGCCAGCGGAATCGCCTCCTTCGGACCGATGCCCATGATCTGCGGCGGCACGCCGCGGATGGCGAACGAGACGAAGCGCGCCAGCGGCGTCAGCCCGAACTGCTTCAGCGCGCGCTCCGACACCAGGATCAGCGCGCCGGCGCCGTCCGAGGTCTGCGAGCTGTTGCCGGCGGTGACGCTGCCCAGGCCCGTCGCCTTGCCCTGCGGGTCGCGCGGACTGGCGAAGGCCGGCCTGAGCCGCGCCAGCGCCTCCAGCGAGGTGTCGGCGCGCGGCCCTTCGTCGAGCTCGACGCGGCGGCTGCGCACGTCCACGCGGCCGCCCGCCAGGTCCGGAAACTTCTCGACCACGTCGATCGGACTGATCTCGTCGGCGAACTCGCCGGCCTGCTGCGCGGCGACCGCGCGGCGGTGCGATTCGAGCGCGAACGCATCCTGCGCTTCGCGCGACACCTTCCACTGCTGCGCCACCTTTTCGGCGGTCAGCCCCATGCCGTACGCGATGCCGACGTTGTCGTCCTCGAAGACGCGCGGATTGATCGACGGACGATTGCCCATCATCGGCACCATGCTCATCGATTCGGCGCCGGCGGCGATCATCACGTCAGCCTCGCCGACGCGGATGCGGTCAGCCGCCATCGCCACCGCGGACAGGCCCGACGCGCAGAAGCGGTTCACCGTGATGCCGCCCACCGTGTTCGGCAGGCCGGCCAGCAGCGCGCCGATCCGCGCGACGTTCAAGCCCTGCTGGGCTTCGGGAATGGCGCAGCCCACCACTGCGTCCTCGATGGCTGCCGGGTCTAGCGCCGGCACTTGCGCCAGCGCCGAACGCAGCGCATGCACCAGCAGGTCGTCGGGCCGCACATGCCGGAACACGCCCTTCGGTGCCTTGCCGATCGGCGTGCGCGCCGCGGCGACGACGTAGGCGTCCTGAATCTGTCTGCTCATTTGCTCGTCTCCGATTCAGTTGCGCACCGGCTTGCCGGTCTGCATCATGCCCATGATCCGCTCCTGCGTCTTCGGATGCGTGAGCAGGCTCATGAAGGCCTCGCGTTCGAGCCGCATGATCCAGGCCTCGTCGACCATCGAGCCCGGCTCGACGTCGCCGCCGCACAGGATGCCGGCGATCGTGCGGCCCAGATGGTAGTCGTGCGCGCTGATCAGCCCGCCGTCGCGCATGTTCACCAGCTGCGCCTCGATGGTGGCCGCGCCGTCGCGGCCCGCGACGCGGAAGCTCGCGCGGCGCGGCGGCCGGTAGCCGAGCTCGCTCATCGCCAGCGCCTCGCGCAGCGCGCAGTACAGCAGCTCGTAGCGGTTGAACACGATGCTGTCGGACGGCTGCAGCCAGCCGGTGGCCTGCGCCTCCAGCGCCGAGCGCGAGACCTGCGCCGTGCCCGCAGCCATGAAGTACTTCTTCAGGAAGTCGAGCAGAGCGCCGTCCGGTGCGGCGGCCTGCTCCTCGGCCGCACGCCGCGCGCCATACGTGAGGCCGCCCGCGCCGGGAATCAGACCCACGCCGACCTCGACCAGCCCGATATAGCTTTCCAGATACGCCACGCGCCGCGCGCAGTACAGCGCCAGCTCGCAGCCGCCGCCCAGCGCCATGCCCGAGACGGCGGCCACCGACGGCACCTGCGCATAGCGCAGCCGCAGCATCGCCTCCTGCAGCTTGCGCTCCTCGGGCTCGATCGCCTTGACGCCGCCGCTCATGAACAGCGGCAGCATGGCCTGCAGGTCGGCGCCGGCCGAGAACGGATCGTCCGGCGACCAGACGACGAGGCCGCGATAATCGGCCTCGGCCATCTCGATGGCCTTCATCAGCCCCGCGACGACGCCAGGGCCGATCGCATGCACTTTGGTCTTGATCGACACGATCAGTACGCGCGCCAGCTCGCCGGCCAAATCGTCGAGCCGCCACAGACGGATCGATTCGTCCTCGAACAGCGCCACACCGGCATCGCGGCCGTCCGACGCGCCACTGCCGAAGACGTCGGCGGGGAACAGCTGCCGGCGATAGACCGGATGCGTGGGCCGCGGCACAAACGCATCGCGCGCCGGCGAGTACGAGCCCTCGGGCTGATGCACGCCGCCGCGCTCGGCCACCGGACCCTTGAACACCCAATCCGGCAGCGGCACCGGTGCCAGCGCCTCGCCGGCGTCGATGTCGGTCTTGACCCAGTCAGCCACCTGCGCCCAGCCGGCCTGCTGCCAGATCTCGAAGGGCCCCTGCTCGGCGCCGAAGCCGAAGCGCATGGCGAGGTCGACGTCGCGCGCATTGTCGGCGATCTCGGCCAGCTTCACGGCGGCATAGTGGAAATTGTCGCGCATCAGCGCCCAGACGAAGCGGGCCTGCGGATTCTTCGACTCGCGCAGCAGCGACAGCCGCTCGGCCCAGCTCTTCTTCTTGAGAATGCGGGCCACGGTCTCGTCGGCCTTGCCGCCGGCAGGCACGTAGTCGCCCTTGGCGGGGTCCAGCTGCAGGATCGCCTTGCCGTCCTTGCGGTAGAAGCCGGCGCCGGTCTTCTGGCCCAGCGCGCGCTTGTCGATCAGCGCGCGGAAGACGGCCGGCGTTTCGTAAAGCGGATGGAACGGGTCGTCGCGCAGCTGCTCCTGCATCGTCCGCATGACGTGGCCTATCGTGTCGAGGCCGACGATGTCCGCCGTGCGGAACGTGCCCGACTTGGCGCGGCCCAGCCTGGCGCCGGTGAGATCGTCGACCACGTCGAAGGGCAGGCCGAACTTCTCGGCTTCGCGCACCGTCGCCAGCATGCCGAAGGTGCCGATGCGGTTGGCGATGAAATTCGGCGTGTCCTTGGCGCGCACGCAGCCCTTGCCCAGCGTGGTTGTCAGAAAGCCCTCGAGCCGGTCGAGCACCTCGGGCGCCGTGGCGGGCGCGGGGATCAGCTCGACCAGATGCATGTAGCGCGGCGGGTTGAAGAAATGCACGCCGCAGAAGCGCGGCCGCAGCGCCTCGTCGAAGCCCTCCGACAGCGCGCCGATCGACAGCCCCGAGGTATTGGTGGCGAAGATCGCCTGCGGCGCCAGGTACGGCGCCACCTTGCGATACAGGTCGAGCTTCCAGTCGAGCCGCTCGGCGATCGCCTCGATCACCAGATCGCAGCCGCGCAGCTGCTCGAGATCGTCGTCGTAGTTGGCGGCGACTATCTGCGCCGCCAGCGCGGCATCGCCCAGCGGCGCCGGATTGAGCTTGCGCAGGCCGTCGATGGCCTTCAGCACGATCCCGTTCTTCGGGCCTTCCTTGGCCGGCAGATCGAACAGCAGCACGTCGACGCGCGCATTGACCAGATGGGCGGCGATCTGCGCGCCCATCACACCCGCGCCGAGCACGGCGACCTTTCTCACCAGATAGTTGCTCATGTCAGTCCTCGCGAATCCAGGTCTGCGTGCGGCCGAACAACGGCACACCGATGTAGCCGCGCACTTCCAGCTTGCGGCCGCCGTCGACGAGCCGCATCTGGCTGCGATAGACCTTGCCGTTGTTCGGGTCCAGGATGCTGCCGCCATCGTACAGATCGGCCTGCTCCGCGTGGCGGCGCATGCCTTCGACGATGGTCATGCCCTGCACCCGCTGGCCCTTGCGCGCGTCGGTGCACTGGTCGCAGACGGCATCCGTCTTGTCGGTCAGGATCTTCTCGATGCGTCCGCTGAACACGCCGCCCTGTTCGGCGACGCGCACCAGCGCCTTCGGCTGCTTGGTCTCGTCGTCGATGGTCTTCCACAGTCCCGCCGGTGAAGCCTGCGCCGCCGGTTGAGCGACGGCCATGCCAGCGGCCGCAAGGCCGGCGCACAGCAAGGCCGCGCAGGCCGCGGCGGTGCCCGCCACGCGGATGCTGCGGACGGCTCGCGGCGCTCCGGCCGCTCCCGCTGCCCGGCCTGGATCGATATTGCGCATCATGCTTTGATCTCCTCCGGCAGCGGGCTGCCGCTCAGAACAATGCTACGTCGACGTCCATCATCGGCGCTGCGCCCGCGCGAGCCGTGCGGATCAGCGACGCCGTTTCGGGCAGCAGCTTGGCGAAATAGAAGCGCGCAGTGGCCAGCTTGGAGCGGTACAGCGGATCGCCGTCGCCCTGCTTGTCCAGCGCGATGCGCGCCATGCGCGCCCAGAAATAGCCCAGCACCAGGTGGCCGATGACGCGCAGGTAGTCCACCGCCGCGGCGCCGGCCTCGTCCTGGTTCTGGAAGGCCTTCATGCCGATCTCCATCGTCAGCTTCTCGACCTTCTGCCCGAGGTCGGCGAGCGGATTGATGAACTCGGCCATTTCCTCGTTCGTGCCCTCGGCCTCGACCAGCTCGGTCACCAGCTTGCCGAACTTGCGCAGCTTGGCGCCATTGTCCTGCAGCACTTTGCGGCCCAGCAGGTCTAGCGACTGGATGGTGTTCGTGCCCTCGTAGATCATGTTGATGCGGGCATCGCGCACGTACTGCTCCATGCCCCACTCGCGGATGTAGCCGTGGCCGCCGAACACCTGCAGCGCGAGGTTGGTGCTGAGGAAGCCGTTGTCGGTCAGAAAGGCCTTGACCACCGGCGTGAGCAGGGCGAGCAGATCGTCGGCGTCGCGGCGCGTCTGCTCGTCAGTGCTGTGCTGCAGCACGTCGGACTGCAGCGCCAGCCAGTAGGCGAAGGCGCGCGAGCCCTCGGTATACGCCTTCTGCGTCAGCAGCATGCGCCGCACGTCGGGATGGACGATGATCGGATCGGCCGGCTTGTCGGGCGCCTTGACGCCGGTCAGCGAGCGCATCTGCACACGCTCCTTGGCGTAGGCCAGCGAGTTCTGATACGCGGTCTCCATCAGGCCGAGCGACTGCACGCCGACCCCGATGCGCGCCGCGTTCATCATCACGAACATTGCCTGCAGGCCCTTGTTCGGCTCGCCGACCAGCCAGCCGGCGGCGCCGTCGAAGTCCATGACGCAAGTGGCATTCCCGTGGATGCCCATCTTCTCCTCGATGCGGGCGCACTTGACGCGGTTGCGCTCGCCCGGCGCCCCGTCGGCCGCCGGCACGAACTTCGGCACGATGAACAGCGAGATGCCGCGCGTGCCGGCCGGCGCATCCGGCAGCCGCGCCAGCGTCAGATGCACGATGTTCTCGGCCAGATCGTGTTCACCCGAGGAGATGAAGATCTTGGTGCCGCTGATGCGGTAGCTGCCGTCGGCCTGCGGTTCGGCGCGCGTGCGCAGCATGCCGAGGTCGGTGCCGCAGTGCGGCTCGGTCAGGCACATGGTGCCGGTCCACTGGCCGGACACCAGCTTCTCCATGTACAGCGCGCGCTGCTCATCGGTGCCGTGCGCGTGCAGGCAGTCGTACGCGCCGTGCGTCAGGCCGGGATACATGGTCCACGCCTGGTTGGCGGAATTGAGCATCTCCTGGAACGCCAGACCCACGGCGTTCGGCAGCCCCTGGCCGCCGTAGGCGGGATCGCAGGTCAGCGTCGGCCAGCCGCCGGCCTTGAACTGCTCCCAGGCATCCTTGAAGCCGGCCGGCGTGCGTACCACGCCGTCGCCGACGTAGGTGCAGCCTTCCTCGTCGCCGCTGCGATTGATCGGAAACAGCACGTCGGCGCAGAACTTGCCGCCTTCGTCGAGCACCTGGTCGATCAGCTCGCGGCCCGTCTCGGCGTGCGCGGGCAGCGACTTCAGCGTGTTCTCGATGTCGAGCAGCTCGTGCAGCACGAACTGCATGTCGCGCAGCGGGGGAAGGTATTGAGGCATGGGTGGCTCCTGTTTCGTTGGATCGGCAAGAATCGAAGA
>JBFWXS010000069.1:0-18267 GCA_050187175.1 Burkholderiaceae bacterium | reverse complement strand
CGGGCAGCGACTTCAGCGTGTTCTCGATGTCGAGCAGCTCGTGCAGCACGAACTGCATGTCGCGCAGCGGGGGAAGGTATTGAGGCATGGGTGGCTCCTGTTTCGTTGGATCGGCAAGAATCGAAGAGGGTCGGTCGGTCCGGCGCGCCGGCGCTGCTCGGAGGGCGGGCGGCCTAGGCGGCGGTCGGCTCCTGCGCCGCGCCGCGGCGCGGCGATGGGGGCGAGGATTGCGGCTGGGACTGCGACTGCGGTGATGACTGCGGCTGCGGTGATGACTGCGACTGCGGTGATGACTGCGGCGACTGCGGCGACTGCAACGGCTGCGGCGACGGCTGCGGCGACGACACCCGCTGCCGATACGAATCGATCACCCGCTCGAAGCTGCGGCGCGCGCGCGGCACCGAATCGAGATTGCGCAGCAGCCGGCCGTCGTGATGCAGCACGAGAATCAATCCGTACAGCTGGAACATCAGATCGTCGACATCGACGCCTGCCGGCAGGTCACCGACCTCGACCGCCTGGTCGATGGCGCGCGTCAGCTCGCGGCGCCATGCGTGCAGCATCTTGACCAGCTCGTCGCGGATGGAGCCCGGGCGATCGTCGTATTCGACGGCGCCCGAGATCCAGATGCAGCCGCTGGCCGCCTCTATCGCCGTGCGCTCTACCCAGCGCTCGAAGATCGCGCGCACGCGCGGCAGGCCGCGCTTCTCTTTCACGCTCGGGACCAGGACGTCGGCGCTGAAGCGGCGCTCATATTCCTTGAGCACGGCGATCTGCAGGTCCTCGCGCGAACCGAAGTGTGCAAACACTCCGCTCTTGGACATCTGCATGCGCTCGGCCAGCGCGCCTATGGTCAGTCCCTCGAGCCCGGTGCGCGAAGCCAGTTCGAGCGCCGCGTCGACGATCGCCGCCCGCGTCTGCTCGCCTTTTCGCATCGGCCTGACGGTACGCGAATGCTGCACGGACTCGCTCCTGAAGAAATGGAGGGCCGGTCGGACCCAACATTTAAGCACGAACGATCGTACTATTTTTCTTGCGCCGCGCCAATGTTTTTATCGCTGCGTCGACCGCCGCCGTTGCCATGCTGCTGCGTATAATCGCTGCGCCCGGGGTGCTTACGAAGCTTTCACCTGGCTGACAACCGATCCGACGACCCGGTGGGCGGCCCGCCCCACGGAGGGTCGCGGATAGCCTCCGGATCGGCGGCGCCTGTCGTTTTCGCGTACCGCTAAAGCCCCACGGAGCCGGCCCTTGCGGCGGCCCCCGCCGACCGCTGCGACCCTTGGCGGCGCCCCCGCCCCAAGGGCCTGCGGCGCGGCGCAAGGCCGCGCCTCCACCCCAGCCAGCCGCTGCTGCACGGCCGGCCCGACGCCCCCGGCGCCATGCCGGCGGACGGACGACAGAAGGAGAACGAAGCGATGCAACAACTGCAGGAACTCAGAGCGCTGCTCGCCCCGTATGCCGACGAGACCCGCGCCGCCCTCTCGGTGCTGACGATCCTGCTCATCGCCTGGCTGCTGCGCCATCTGCTGCTGAGGCTGCTCAAGCGCTTCTTCGATCAGGTGTCGGCGCGCGCGGCCAGCGTCGAGGAGCAGCGCCGGCTGGATACGGTCAACCGCGTGCTGCGGCACTCGCTGGTGCTGCTGATCGTCGTGGTCACCGCCATGCTGATCCTGAACCAGCTGGGCATATCAATTGCTCCGATCCTCGGCGCCGCGGGCGTGGTGGGCATTGCGGTCGGCTTCGGCGCGCAAAGCCTGGTGAAGGACGTCTTTTCGGGGTTCTTTCTGCTGATCGAGAATCAAATACGGGTCGGCGACGTGGTGGAGATCGCCGGCAAGTCGGGCGTCGTCGAGGAGCTGACGCTCAGGCGCACCAAGCTGCGCAGCTACGACGGCGCAGTGCACTTCATTTCAAACGGCCTGATCACGACGGTGACGAACATGTCGACCGAGTTCGCATTCGCGGTCTGCGACATCAGCGTCGCCTACAAGGAAAACGTCGCGCAGGTCTTCGACGTGATGCGGCGCACCGCCGCCGAACTGCGCGCCGACGACGCGTTCTCGGCCCGCATCCTGAGCGACCTGGAGATCGCCGGCGTCGACCAGCTCGCCGACTCGGCGATGCTGATCAAGGCACGCATCAAGACGCCGCCGCTGAGCCAGTGGGCGGTGCGGCGCGAATACCTGAGGCGGCTCAAGGCCGCGTTCGACCAGGAGGGCATTTCGATCCCGTTCCCCCATCGCACCTTGATCATCGACGGCAGGCTGCCCACGGAGACACGAGCATGAACGGCGACATTCGTTCCGACTTCTTCTTCCTGCCGACCTGGCCGCCGGCCACCGACGGCGTTCTGTGGATCTCGCTGACGCTGGTCGTGGCCGGCCTGATCGGCGAGCTGGTGTTCCGCTGGCTGCGCCTGCCGCGCATCGTCGGCTATGTGGCCGTGGGCACGCTGGTCTCGGCGATGGGGTTGGGCATTTCGGCCGCAGCGGCGCTGCGGCCGGGACTGCGGCTGATCGTCGAACTGGCGCTGGCGCTGCTGCTGTTCGAGCTAGGCGCACGCATCAACCTGCGCTGGCTGCGCACCAATCCCTGGCTGCTGGCCACCAGCCTGATCGAGACCATACTGGGCTTCGCCGCTGTCTACTTCACGCTGGTCTTCCTGGGGACTTCCGCCACCATCGCCGCCGGCGTCGCGTCGCTGGTCATCGCCACGTCGCCGGCCGTGGTGATGCGGGTCGCGTCCGAGATCAACGCGTCGGGCCAGGTGACGGAGCGGCTGATCCTGCTGACCGGCCTGAACACCTTCTACGCGGTGCTGGCCACGACCTTCGCGTTCGGCTGGCTGCACGCCGAGTACGCAGGCAAATGGCTGGCGTCGTTCGGCCAGCCGCTATATCTGCTGATAGGGTCGGCCATCATCGCGGCGCTGCTCGCCGCCGCCGTCACGCAGGTGGCGCGGCGCTTCGATCTGCGCAACGAGAACTCGACACTGCTGCTGCTCGGCATGATCGTGCTCGCGGTGTCGATCACTCGCATGGCGAACCTGTCGACGCTGCTGGTGCCCCTGCTGGCCGGCGTCATGCTGCGCAACGGCAGCGACCGTCCGTGGATCTGGCCGCGCCACTTCGGCACCGCCGGCGGCGTGCTCGTGCTGATGCTGTTCGTGATCACCGGTTCCGTCTGGTCGCTCGACTCCCTGATGGTCGGCGCCGGGCTCGGCGTGGCGGTGATCCTCGCCCGCGTGCTGGCCAAGCTGATCACCACCACGCTGCTGAGCCGGCCCAGCGGCATCTCGTTCAAGCAGGGCGCGGCGCTCGGCCTGGCCATGGCGCCGCTGTCCGGTCCGCCGCTGATCCTGATGGCCGATCTGCAGCATCTGTATCCCGACTTCGCTGCTTCGCTGACCGGCATCGTGTTCAGCGCAGTGGCCGTCCTCGAACTGATCGGGCCGATCGCCGTGCAGATGGCGCTGCGCTTCGCCCGCGAAGACCATACTCGATAAGGAGATCGGCAATGCCTCTCGAAGCCTTTGCCGAATCGCGCGCCCTGACGATGGGGGTCGAGCTGGAGCTGCAGATCGTCAATACGCACGACTACGATCTCACGCCCGGCGCCGACGACCTGCTGCGCCTGATGGCCCGGTACAAGCTGCCCGGCGACGTGAAACCCGAGATGACCGACAGCATGATCGAGCTGTCCACCGGCATCTGCACCGACTATTCCGATGCGCTGGCGCAGCTGCGCGAGATCCGCGACGCGCTGGCCCAATGCGCGAACACGCTGAACATCGGCCTGTCCGGCGGCGGCACGCATCCGTTCCAGGACTGGAGCGAGCGCCGCATCTTCGACGCGCCGCGCTTCAACATGCTGTCCGAACTGTACGGCTACCTGTCGAAGCAGTTCACCATCTTCGGCCAGCACGTGCACATCGGCTGCCCCGGGCCCGATTCCGCCTTGCTGCTGCTGCACGGGCTGTCGCGCTTCATCCCGCATTTCATCGCGCTGTCGGCGTCCTCGCCGTTCGTTCAGGGCACGGACACCGGCTTTCATTCCGCGCGGCTGAACTCGGTGTTCGCGTTCCCGCTGTCGGGCCGCGCGCCGTTCACCTTGACCTGGGAAGAGTTCAGCCGCTTCTTCGACAAGATGGCGCGCACGCGCGTCGTGGAGAGCATGAAGGACTTCTACTGGGACATCCGCCCGAAGCCCGAGTTCGGCACGATCGAGGTGCGCGTGCTGGACACGCCGCTGACCATCGAGAAGGCCGCCGCGCTGGCCGCCTACATCCAGTGCGTGGCGCGCTGGCTCAGCTTCGAGCAGCCGTTCCGGCCCGACGAGGACGACTACCTCGTCTACACCTTCAACCGCTTCCAGGCCTGCCGCTTCGGTTTCGACGGCACCTTCGTCGATCCGCAGACCGGCGAGCACCGGACCATCCGCGACGACATCCAGCAGACGCTGGCCGCCGTCGAGCATCACGCGATCGAGCTGGGCGCCGAGGATGCGTGCCGCCGCGTGCGCGAGGATCTCGGCGAAACCGGCAATGACGCGACCTGGGTGCGTCGCACTTACGAGCGTGAGCATCTGCTGCCCGAGGTCGTGCGTCAGCAGTGCCTGCGCTGGATGCGCTGATCCGCGATGCAAGCCCGGCCGCTCAAGATCGGCCTGTCGGCCCGGCTGCTGCACGTCCCGCCCAAGGAACTGGGCTTTCGCAACAAGATGCTGCAGTACCTGGAACAGTCGATCGCCCACTGGTTGATGGCCAACGGCGCGCTCGCACTGATGATCCCCACCATCAGCTCGGCGGCCGAAGTCAGCCGCCGCGGCATCTCGGTCAAGAGCTATGTGCGCGAACTCGACGGACTGGTGCTGCAGGGCGGCGCCGACGTCAGCCCGCGCTCGTACGGCAAGGAGCCGATGCGCGCCGAATGGGCCGGCGACATCGTGCGCGACCGCTATGAAATGGAGCTGCTGCACGAGTTCCTGGCACAGGGCAAGCCGGTGCTCGGCATCTGCCGCGGCGCGCAGCTGCTGAACGTGGCCTTCGGCGGCACGCTGTTCCAGGACATCGCTTCGCTGTGCCCGCAGGCGATTTCGCACGTGGATGCCGAGCTGTACGACGGGCTGCACCATGAAGTCGCGTTCGAGCCGGGATCCCGGCTCGGAGACCTGTACGGACAGGTCGAGCGGCCGCTAGTGACCAGCATCCATCACCAGTCGGTCGACCGGCTCGGCAGCGACCTGGTGGTCGACGCGCGCTCACCGGCCGACGGCATCGTCGAGGCGATCCGCTGGCGCGGCAGCGGCTACGCGGTCGGGCTGCAGTGGCACCCGGAGTTCCATACCGGCAGCGAAGTGCTGCTCGACAGCGCACCGATCGTGCAGGACTTCCTGGAAGCGGCGGGCCGCCTGCGCGAGCGTGGCGGCGAACGCTGACCGGCGGCGGCGAACGCTGAGCGGCGGCGGCGAACGCTGAGCGGCGTCAGCGCCCGCGCCAGGCAGGCCAGCGCCGCAGCGGCGGCCGCTCGAATACCAGCACCGGCCCGAACCACTGCCGCGCGGTGATCAGCAACAGGCGCCGTGCGTGCAAGGACATCGGACATACTCCGGACGGCATGCCGCGGCGTCTCCATTCCGCGGCGGGTAGCGGTTGAAGTGTGGCAGCGTGCCGTGACGGGCGGATGAAGGCGGTGTGACGGCGCGGCGGCGTATCGGCGCGCGGGGCGAGCGTCGCAGAGCGAGCGTCGCAGAGCGAGCGTCGCGAAGCGCGGCGTCACGGGGCGCGGCTTCGCGGGGGCGCAGCTCGGCCGTCCGCGGCCGCGTCGGCGGTCAATAGCGGCCGGGCGTACCGGCCAGCGCGACTCCGATCCGCAGGATGACGAACGCGATCCTGTTCATCAGACGCACCGGCCACGGCCGCTGTGCGTGCCGCTGCAGCACGACCGGCTCGCCGCCGGTGCGGATCGCCTCGTTGATGCGCTCGCGCAGCGCCTGCGCGAAGCCGGCATCCTGGACCACCACGTTCGCCTCGCGCGCCAGCAGCAGCGAGAACGGATCGATGTTCGACGAGCCGACCGTGGCCCAGTCGTCGATCACCGCCGCCTTGGCATGCAGGAAGCTGCGGCGGTATTCGATGATCTCGATACCGGCGCGCAGCAGCTCCTCGTACAGCGCCTGCGATGCGTAGTGCTGCAGCTTGTATTCGACCTTGCCCTGCAGCAGCAGCCGTACGCGGACGCCGCGCTTGACCGCCAGCGTCAACGCACGGCGGAAGCGCGCGCCCGGAAAGAAATACGCGCAGGCGATCAGCACCTCGCGCCGCGAACGACCGATCGCCTTCAGATACGCGCGTTCGATGGTCTTGCGAAAACGCAGGTTGTCGCGCAGCATCAGCGCCGCGCGCATCGAACCGACCGGCGTCACGTCGCTGACCACCGATTCGGGCAGCTGCATGCGGCCGCGTCCACGGCCGCGGCGGCCTGCACCGGAGCTACTACCGGCCGGGCGGCTGCCGGCACCGGGGCCGCTGCCCGGGCCGAGACTGCTACCGGCGCCGGGGCTGCCGCCGGCGTCGGCGCAGCGGCCGTCCGCGGCACCGCGGTCCGCGGCATCCGCACGCGCATCTGCGCCCGCATCCGCACTTGCACTTGCACCCGAACGGCCGCGGCCACCACGGCCACCGCCGCCGCCGCGACGCAGCGACCGGTTGATCACCGACAGCTCCCACCACAGCCGCGCCACCGCCACGTGCACATGCGCCACCAGCGGGCCGCGCACACGCACGGCATAGTCGAGCCGCGGAAACTCGATGTCGCCGTGGTTCGGATCGTAGTAGTCGTCCAGCACGTTGAGGCCGCCGACGAAGGCCACGCAGCCGTCGATGACCGCGAGCTTTCGGTGCAGCCGCCGCAGCCGCTTGCGGTTCAGCGCGTAGCGGTGACGTTCGGGGCGGAAGGTCTCGAGCGACACGCCGGCATCGCGGATGACGCTCACCCATTCGCCGTCCTGGCGCTGCGTGCCGAAACCGTCGACCAGCACGTGAACGCTGACGCCGCGCGCCGCGGCGGCGGCCAGCGCGGCGGCGATGCGCCGGCCGGTACGGTCATCCTCGAAGATATAGGTCTCGAGGAAGATCCGCTGGCGGGCCTCGCTGATGGCGGCTTCCAGCGCCGGGAAGAATTCGCCGCCGGAGTCGAGGAGCGTCACCTCGTGCCCGCCGCGCATCACCGGCCGCAGGCTTTCGTACCACGGCAGGGCCAGATACTGCCGATCGCCGGCCGATTGCGATCGCGGGTCGGACTGCGATCGATCGCCTGGGGCCTGCGACCGCCCCGCCGGCGCCTGCGGCGGTTCGTTCAGCGCTTGCCCCGTTCGGGCGGGCTGCATCGCGCGGATCTCCAGATCATTGGCGAGGGTCGATCAGTTCCAGGTCAGCGACCAGCGGGCTGTGGTCCGATAGCCGCGCCCATTCGAGGCCGCGCAGCACGTTGACCGACTGTACGCGAAATCCGCGCTGGTAGATACGGTCCATCCGGAACCACGGCACGAGCGCGGGAAAGGTGCGCGCCGTGCGCACGCGGCGCGGCATCCGCGGCGCCGGCGGCGGCACGCCGTCGAGCGACAGCTGGTCGCGCACGAAGTAGGCGGCCCGCTGCAGCGTGTCGGCGCTCGGCCGCATCGAATCGAACACCTCGATGACGCCGATGTCGCGGCACAGCCGCTCCGACAAGCGGTTGCGCCAGTCGTTGAAGTCGCCGGCGATGATCAGCGGCGCGCCGGGATCGACCTCGCGCGAAATCCACTCGATCAGCGCGTCGAGCTGCCGCTCGCGGCTGCGGGCGAACAGGCCGAGGTGGACGACGAAGCAGTGGACCTGCTGCTTCTGCCACTGCACGGTGCAGTGCAGGACGCCGCGCTTCTCCAGCGCGTGGTCGGAGATGTCGCGGTTTTCCAGCCCGAGGATGGGAAAGCGCGACAGCAAGGCGTTGCCGTGATGGCCGTGCAGATAGTTGGCGTTGCGGCCGTACGCCGTCTCGAAGCTGTGCTTGAGCATCGGCGACTTCGACAGGAACACGTCCTGCGGCTCGCTAGGCCACTGGTCGAAGCGGCGCGCGTAGCGCTCGTGGTGGCCCTGCACTTCCTGCAGGAAGATCAGGTCGCCGCCCAGCTCGTGCAGCCGCGAGCGCAGCTCGTGGATGCGTGCCACGCGGCGCAGATTGAAGAAATCGCGCAGCACGCCCTTGTGGATGTTGTAGGTGGCCACGCGCAGGCGGCCGTCGTTCAAGGCGACGGCGGGTCCCGCCGCTGCTGCGGCTGCTGCGGCTGCTGCGGCTCCGGCTGCTCCAGTCTCTGCTCCCATTCCTGCGCTTGCTCCCGCGCCGCCTGCGCTACCTGCGCCGCCTGCGCTACCTGCGCTACCTGCGCCACCTGCGCCACCTGCGGCTCCGACGGCTCCCGCAGTTCCGGCGACTCCGGCGCCCCCCGCCGCCCCTGCCCCCGCCGCCGACCCCATCGCAGCGCGCAACGGCGGCGCGCGCCTGCCGCGGCCGAGCCGGCCGAGCCGACCCAGGCGGAACAGGTTCAGCGAGGCAGGTTCACGGCGGCCGTGCTCGGACATCGATGCTCCTCAGGCGGCCGCCGGCGATCGCGCCGGCAATTGCCGGATCGCTTCGGCGTTGCTGATCGAAAAGCAGCGCTCGGCAGCCTGCTCCCACGGCAGCCACGCATAGCGCAGATGCTCGCGCGGCGCGATGCGCACCGGCAGCGGCGCAGGCAGGCGCAAGCCGAAGACGTGCTCGGTATTGTGCGTCACGCCCGGCGGATAGCGATGCCGCCAGTGCGGATAGATCTCGTAGCGGTTGCGCAGCTGCCAGTCGCTGAGCTCGAAGCGCGCCACGTCGAGCCCGGTCTCCTCGAGCACTTCGCGCCGGCACGTCTCGGCCAGCGCTTCGGCGGGGGAGTCCTTGCTGCCGGTGACCGACTGCCAGAAGCCCGGATGATCGGCGCGTTCCAGCAGCAGCACCTGCAGGTCGGCGCTGTGGATCACGACCAGGACCGATTCGGGAATCTTGCTGCCCACCTCAATGCTCCGCGGCACCCGCGCTGGCACCGCTCTCGTCTCTTCAGGCCTTGGCCGGTTCCGCCGCGCGCAACCGGATGTGCAGCTCGCGCAGCTGCTTCTCGTCCACCGAGGACGGGGCCTGCGTCAGCAGGCACTGCGCACGCTGCGTCTTCGGGAACGCGATGACGTCGCGGATCGATTCGGCCCCCGCCATCATCGTAACGATGCGATCGAGGCCGAACGCCAGCCCGCCGTGCGGCGGCGCGCCGTACTGCAGCGCATCCAGCAGGAAGCCGAACTTGGCGCGCGCCTCCTCCGGGCCGATCTTCAGTGCACGGAATACCTTGCTCTGCACCTGTTCGCGATGGATCCGCACCGAGCCGCCGCCGATCTCCCAGCCGTTGAGCACCATGTCGTAGGCCTTGGCCAGGCAGCGGCCGGGATCGGTCTCCATGTAGTCCTCGTGGCCGTCCTTCGGAGACGTGAACGGATGGTGCACGGCGACCCAGCGCGCGGCTTCCTCGTCGTACTCGAACATCGGGAAGTCGACCACCCACAGCGGCTTCCAGCCGGCCTGCGACAGTCCGGTACGGCGACCGAACTCGGAATGGCCGATCTTGGTGCGCAGCGCGCCGATCGCGTCATTGACGATCTTGGCCTTGTCGGCGCCAAAGAAGATCAGGTCGCCATTGGCCGCCCCGGTGCGCTCGATGATCGCCGCGAGCGCCGCGTCGTGCAGGTTCTTGACGATGGGCGACTGCAGGCCGTCGCGCCCCTTGCCGGCGTCGTTGACCTTGATATAGGCCAGGCCCTTGGCGCCGTAGATCGCGACGAACTGCGTGTACGCGTCGATCTCGCTGCGCGTCATGTCCGCGCCGCCGGGCACGCGCAGCGCGACCACGCGGCCGCCTTCGTCCTTGGCCGGCCCGCTGAACACCTTGAAGTCGACGTCCTTCATCACGTCGGTCAGCTCGGTGAACTGCAGCGACACGCGCAGGTCGGGCTTGTCGGAACCGTACAGCCGCATCGCGTCGGCGTACGTCATCTGCGGAATGGGGCTCGGCAGCTCGACGCCGATGGCGTTGCGGAACACCGTGCGGATCATTTCCTCGAACAGCGCGCGGATCTCTTCCTCCGACAGGAACGAAGTCTCGCAGTCGATCTGCGTGAACTCGGGCTGGCGGTCGGCGCGCAGGTCCTCGTCGCGGAAGCACTTGGTGATCTGATAGTAGCGGTCGAAGCCCGCGACCATCAGCAGCTGCTTGAACAGCTGCGGCGACTGCGGCAGCGCGAAGAACTGGCCCGGATGCACGCGCGACGGCACGAGGTAATCGCGCGCGCCCTCCGGCGTCGACTTGGTCAGCATCGGCGTCTCGATGTCGACGAAACCCTGCGCGTCGAGGTACTTGCGCACTTCCATCGCCACGCGATAGCGCAGCATCAGGTTCTGCTGCATCTGCGGACGGCGCAGGTCGAGCACGCGGTGCGTGAGCCGCGTCGTCTCGGACAGGTTCTCGTCGTCGAGCTGGAACGGCGGCGTCACTGATGCGTTCAGGATCTCGAGCTCGTGGCACAGGACCTCGATCTCGCCGCTGCGCAGCTGCGTGTTCTCGGTGCCGGCCGGGCGGCGGCGCACCTTGCCGACGACCTTGACGCAATACTCGTTGCGGATCCGCTCGGCCACCTCGAACATCTGCGAGCGGTCCGGATCGCAGACGATCTGCGCCAGCCCTTCACGGTCGCGCAGGTCGACGAAGATGATGCCGCCGTGATCGCGACGCCGATGCACCCAGCCGAGCAAGGTCACGATCTGGTCCAGGTGCTCGGTCGAGACCTGACCGGTGTAGCAGGTACGCATCATGTTCTCCGTTTCACTGTTTGTCGCGAGTCGCGGCCGCGAACCGGTCGGGCGGCGCGACGACCCCCATCGACACTACGTATTTCAACGCTTCGTCGACGCTCATGTTCAATTCGATCGTTTCCGAGCGCGGCACCATCAGGAAGAAGCCCGAGGTCGGATTCGGCGTGGTCGGCACGTAGACCGAGACCATGTCCAGCGTGATATGGCGGCGCACTTCACCGGCCGGGGTGCCGGTCTGGAACGCGATCGTCCAGACGCCGCTGCGCGGGTACTGGACCAGCAGCGCGCGGCGGAAAGCCTGCCCGTTCGGCGACAGGATGGTGTCGCTGACCTGCTTCACGCTCGAATAGATCGAGCGCACGATGGGGATGCGGCCGAGCAGCCCTTCCCAGTAGACGAGCAGCCGCTCGCCGATGAAGTTGCGCGCCAGCAGGCCGGTGAGCAGCACGGCCAGCACCGTCAGCACCACGCCCAGACCGGGAACGTCGCGGCCCAGCAGATTGTGCGGATGCCATTGGGCCGGCAGCAGCTGCAGCGACTGGTCCATCGTCGTCACGATCAGGTTCAGCACCCACAGCGTGATGACCAGCGGTACCCAGATCAGCAGGCCGGTGACGAGATATTTGCGCATGGCATCGGTAGCGACGGAAAGGCGCCTCGCGGCGCCGGGTTCGAGCGATCAGGCCGCGTTCGGCGCCCTCTCAGGCGCCCTGGCCGCCGCTGCCGGCCGCGGGCGCCGGAGCGGGGGCCGCGGCAGCGGGAGCCGGCGCGGCCGCCGGCGTGGCGCCGGCAGCGGCGCCCTTGCCGCTGCCCTCGCCGTCCTTGCCGGTACCCCCGCCATTCTTGGCGGCGCCGGCATCCTTGCCGCCACCGTCGTTGCCGCCTTCCGCCCCCTTGGCCTGGCCGCCTTCGGCCCCCGGCGCCTTCTTGCCATTGTCGCGGAAGTCGGTGACATACCAGCCGCTGCCCTTCAGCTGGAAGGCCGGGGCGGTCAGCGTTTTATGGAAGGCCTCGGCACCGCATTCGGGGCACACGGTGAGCGGCGCGTCGGAGAGTTTCTGCAGCACGTCCTTCTCGACGCCGCAGCGGTCGCAACGATAGGCGTAAATCGGCATGGCGCAACAACCTCAAAAAGCCGCCTCGGCGCGCCAGGCGCGCGCCGGGTTCAAATTTGTAAAAGCGGGAGAAAACCTTGAATTATAAAGGAAATTCGGGCAGGACGCGGGGCGTGCCGGGCAGAATGGCACGCCACGGCCCGCGTTCGCGGGCCCGTGCCCTGACTGCAACGGGAAGATGACTCAGAAGGAACGGATGCTGGCGGGCGACCCCTATCTCGCGAGCGATCCCGAGCTCGCGCAGGCTCACGCGCGGGCGCAAGCCCTCGTGGCGCGGTTCAACCTCCTGCGAGGCGACGAGCTGCCGGCGCTCCGCGGGCTGCTGCAGCAGCTGCTCGGACATCTCGGCGAAGGGGCCGTCATCAAACCGCCCTTCCGCTGCGACTACGGCGTCAACGTCTCGATCGGCGCACGCACTTTCGTCAACTACGACTGCGTCATGCTCGACTGCAACACCATCGTCATCGGAGAGGACGTGCAGATCGGCCCGGGGGTACATCTCTACACCGCAACGCATCCGCTGGACGCGGCCGCGCGGCGCACCGGACTGGAATCGGCGCACCCCATCACGATCGGCGATGGCGCCTGGCTGGGCGGCCGCGCCGTCGTTTGCCCGGGAGTCAGCATCGGCGAGAACACGGTCGTCGGCGCAGGCAGCGTCGTCATCCGGGATCTGCCGGCGAACGTGCTGGCCGCAGGCAATCCTTGCCGGATTGTCAGGGCGCTGTGAGCTCGCCCCCGGCGACGCAGCCGCGGCTCGCCTACGGCGCGACCTGGGCGCCCACGATGCCGTGCCTTTGCAGCGCCCGATCGACCAAGCCGGCCCGCTTGCTGCGCTCGACGAAATCGTCCAGCCAGGCGCGCGCCTGCGGGGCTCGGACGCCAGGCATCGCCATCGCCTGCTGAATGAGCATGAAGCGCTCGGGAAGAAGCCTGACGCCGGCCAGCTGCCTGGCCTCTGCTTCGAGCATCTGCCGGATGCCCGCTGCAACCGGGTGCTGCCGCTTGCGGACGCTCTCCATGACCTGCTGCGAGCTGCTCATCTCGGCCAGGCGCGCGCGCTTCAGGTGGCGGCCGAGAAAAAGCGCATAGGCGCTCCCCGCGACCACCGCGATGTCGATGCCGGTTTGATCGACGTCCTCGTTGCGATGGATGGCCGAGTCGTCGGCGACCAGATAGCAGCCTTCGATCTGCAGGTACGGAGGACTGAAATGGATGCCGGCCGCGCGCGCGGGGTCGACCGCCACGAAGCCGATGTCCGCCTGCCCGCTCGTCAGCGCATCCACGCAGGCGACCGGCGAGCCGAACGGCAGCAGGTCCAAGGGCAGGCCCAGCTCATGCGCAAGCTCGCGGGCGAGATCGACGCTCACGCCTGCGGGCTTCTCCGTTGAAGTCCGGCTTCCCGCTACCAGGTGATTGGCAAGATTGAGCGCGGCGCGCAGCGTGCCGGTGGGTGCGAAGGCGCGTGAAAGGGAATCGCGGTCGGTCAAGCTGAGTTCCTTCGAAGAAGGCTGCCGGCGCTATTTCTTCGCGATTCCCGCTTCCTCGATGAGCTTGCGGAACTTGGCGATCTCGGCCAGCAGATAATGCGAGAGCTCTTCGGGCGAAGACAGCGTCTCCTCGATGCCGAGGTTCGCGAGCTGCCCGGAAACCTCGGGCGATCTAACGATACGCGCGTTCTCGGCGCTCAGGAAGTTCACGATTTCCCGGGAGGTCCCGACAGGAACGAAGGTTCCGAACCACGGCGCGATGTCGAATCCCTGCAGTCCGGCTTCCTGCAGCGTCGGCACGTCCGGAAGCAGGCGCGTCCGCTTGCCGGTGGAGATCGCCAGGGCCTGCAGCTTTCCCTGGCGGATGTGAGGAAGCGCAGTGGCCAGCACAACGAAACCGAACTGCGGCTCCTGCCCGGCCAGCAGGGCGGTCACCTGCGGGGCGCCGCCGTTGTACGGCACATGGACGATCTCGGTTCGGGTCAGTTTTCTGAACATCTCTCCGGCGAGATGCTGAGACGAGCCCTCGCCCACCGACAAGTACGAAAGCCAGCCTGGTTTGGCCCGAGCGGCGTCGATGAGCTCGCCCACCGAGCGAATCGACAGCGACGGGTGGACGACGAGCACCAGCGGCGTGACGCCCAGCAGGCCGACCGGACTGAAGTCCTTTTCCGGGTCGTAGCGAAGCTTGGCCATCAGGCTCGGATTGACCGCCATGTCGCCGATGGTTCCGAGAAAGACGGTGTGGCCGTCCGGAAGCGCGCGGGCCGCGAGCTCCGCGGCAATCGCGCCGCCCGCCCCTGGCCGGTTGTCGACGATCACCGGCTTGCCCCAGCTTTCGCTCATCTTCTGGCTGAGCAGGCGAGCCAGCACGTCGGTGGTGCCGCCCGCGGGAAAAGGCAGGACCACTCGCACGGTCTTGGCGGGATATCCGGGCACATGAGCGGCCGCATGACCCGGCTGACCGGGCGCATGAGCGGCAGCGGGCAGAACCCAGGCCATCGAGATGGCCGCGGCAAAGAGCGCGATGCGCGACATCGATTGTCTCCTCGAAGGTTCTTCAGCTGCGGCGTTCAGCGCAGAGCCCGGCGGGCGCTGCGCCTTCGCCGCTCTCGTCAAACCGTAGCTTCTACGTACAGGCGGCCCTTGGGCACGACATGCCGCAACGGAGACAGCGCGAGCGTGGTCCTCTTGTGGAAACGGCGCTGCCTGGACTGGAAGCTGTCCCGCCGATGCAGCATCATGCCGTTGTCCCACATGATGACGTCGCCCACCTGCCAGCGGTGCCGATAGACGAACTGCGGCTGCGTGGCCACCTCGAGCAGCGCCTGCAGCAGTTCCTGGCCCTCTTTCTCGGGCATGCCCTCGATGCCCGTCGTGGTGCCGGGATCCAGGTACAGGATCTTGCTGCCGGTGACCGGATGCGTATTGACGATCGCATGAGTGATCGGCGGCGTCTGCCTGCGCATTTCCTCCGTCACGTTCTGCGAGCCCTTGTCGTAGCCGGCCAGGCGCTTGTTGTAGTCGAATATGGCCCGCTTTCCTTCGATCGCCTTCTTCAGCGCCGCCGGCAGCGCCTCATAGGCCAGCCGCATGTTCGCCCACCAGGTCGAACCGCCGCCGTCGTTCGGAATCTCGACGCCGTACAGCACGGCCCCGGTCGCCGGATTCATCACGTAGGACTGGTCGGTATGCCATTCGAGATCGTCGGTTCCCGTCCTGCCTATGGTGTTGCCGTCGTTGTCGCGCAGGTTGGACAGGAAGGCCACCTCCGGGTATTCACGCGACACCCAGTCGGTGCGGTGGATGACCTCGGGCTTGCCGAACAGGCTGCTGAACCGGGACAGTTCGGCCTCCGACAAGGCCTGGCGGCGGAAGACCAGAATCCCGGAATCCGCCCAGGCGGCATGGACGGCGTCGATATCGGCGGGTGCAAGCTCGTTCCACAGCTGCGCACCTATCACTTCCCTGGCAAATGAATGATTGTCGATCGGTCGAATCTCGACGCTCATGACGAATGACCTCCGTTCCGGGAGCGCCCACTATGCGCAGCGGCCCGGGAAAGGGTCAATTCGCGATTCCGGAAGGTCCCTTCGGAAGCGCGGAAGGGATCTTCCGGTCGGAAGGTCTCAGCCGGCCGCGCGCAGGTGATCGAAGAGCGCTCGCGCAAGCCGGTGGAGCAGGACATCCTTGCGGACCACGAGCTTGACGACGATCTCCGCCCAGGAGTCCGTCAGCGGGATGAAGACGACGTCGACCTTCTCCCGATACCGCTCGGCACAGGACTGAGGCAGGATGCCGACGCCGATGCCCTGCTCGACCAGCTGGCAAAGGGACTCGAAGCTGGTGACGCGCGTGCCGAAAGCCCGCTCGCGGCCGGCCGCCGCCGCGATCTCGGGCAGCACGCCGCCGACCGACGAGCCCACTGGCATCGCAATGTGCCGCTCGTCCAAGGTCTCGCGAAACAGCAGCGCCGGCTCCTTCGCGAACCGGTGCCCCTTGCTCACGGCCAGGACGAGCCGGTCGCGCGCGAACGTGTACTCCTCGAAGCCGCCCACCAGCGCGCTCTCGTTGAGCACGCCGATGTCCGCACGTCCCGCCAGCAGCGCTTCGACGATCTCGGTGCTCCGCCGTTCGGTGATGTCGACCACGGCGTTCGGATTGGCGTTCAGGAAGGTGCCGATTCTCGCGGGCAGCTGCCCCGCCATCGCGACGGTGGTGGCCATCAGCCTGATGCTTGCTTGAGCGGCTCGGGAGTGCTCGAGCAGGTCGGCTGTCATGTTGTCCACCTGTATGCTGATCCGGCGCGCATGGGCGAGCAGCAGGCGGCCGGCCGACGTCAGTTCGACGCCGTGCGAGTTGCGGTTGAACAGCGTCGAGCGGGTGGTCTTCTCGAGGTGCTTGATGCGCGCGCTGGCCGCGGGCAGGGAAATGCAGCTTCGCTGCGCCCCCTTGGTGAGGCTGGACTGCTCCGCGACGTTGATGAACAGGCGGAGGTCGAATAGTTCAAATTTCATCGAACCCCCGAGGAACCGCTGCGCCCCTGCCTCGCCGGCGCCGGGCAGGCTCGCGGCCGGTACCCGTCGGGCACCGGCGGCATGACAGGGCTCAGAACGGGATGTCGTCGTCCATGTCGTCGAAGCTCTGCGCCGGCTTGCGCTCGCCGCCGCCGGACCCGCGCGGCGCGCCGCCGCCCGAGCCGCCCGAGCCGCCGGCGCCGCCGCGGGCGCCACCGCCGCCGCCGCCCATCGACGATTCGCGAGCATAGCCGCCGCCTTCGCCGCCGCCGTCACGCGAGCCGAGCAGCTGCATCTCCTCGGCGATGATTTCGGTGGTGTAGCGCTCCTGGCCGTCCTTGTCCTGCCATTTGCGGGTCTTCAGGCGGCCCTCGACGTAGACGGGGCGGCCTTTCTTCAGATACTCGCCGGCGATCTCGGCCAGCCGGTCGTAGAACACGACGCGGTGCCATTCGGTTTCCTCGCGCTTCTCGCCGGAAGCCTTGTCCTTCCAGTTGCGCGTAGTGGCGATCGACACGTTGCAGATCGCGCCGCCGCTGGGCGCATAGCGCGTCTCGGGGTCGCGGCCGAGATTGCCGATCAGGATTACCTTGTTCACCGAAGCCATGTTTTCCTCTCGAACGATATCGTTGCGCGATGCCGGGACGGCGAACGCTTCATGCCGGCTGGGCGGCCGTGTGCAGCGCCGACGGCCAGCGGCGATGCCCCAGCGCGAGCAGCAGCCACAGCGCGACCAGTGCGGCGCCGACCGCGAACACGGCCGACGGTCCCCAGTCGCGCTGCACCCAGCCCCCTACGAGGCCGCCGACGAACAGTCCCAGCGACTGGGTCGTGTTGTACACCCCCAGCGCCGTGCCGCGGGCCTCGGCCGGCGCCAGCTTCGAGACCAGCGACGGCAGGCTGGCCTCAAGGATATTGAACCCTACGAAGAATGCGAGCAGCAAGCCTGTCAGCTGGAGTAGGCCGTGCGGCTGCAGCGCGAACAGCAGCTGCACGAGCAGCAGCAGCGCCACCGCGCCTATGAACACGCGGCGCAGATGACCGCGCCGCTCGCTCCAGAACAGCGGCGGCGCCATGATCGCGAACGAGGCCAGCACCACCGGCAGATAGACCTTCCAGTGCTCGGGCAGCGCCAGACCGCCGCGCTCGACGAGCCAGCCGGGGACGACGACGAACATCGCCATCTGCACGACATGCAGGATGAAGATGCCGGCGTTCAGCCGCAGCAGATCCGGCTCGAACGCGACGCTGGCCAGCGATAAGGGCGGCGCGCCGGCGGCGGCCGGCGGCGCGGCCGCTGCCACCGCCGATGCCGCCGGCACGGCCCAGGCGACGACCGCGATCGCGGCCAGCGCGAGCACGCCGGTCAGCGCGAACAGGCCGCCCATGCCTATGGACCGGTACAGCAGCGGCGCGAGCACGAGCGACAGCGCGAACGTGATGCCGATCGACGCGCCTATCATGGCCATCGCCTTCGTGCGCTGGCTGTCGCGCGTGCTGTCGGCGACGAAAGCCGTGACGGCCGCCGAGATGGCGCCCGCGCCCTGCAGCGCGCGTCCGATGATGACGGTGACGATGTCATCGCCCAGGGCGGCGAGGAAGCTGCCGGCGGCGAATATCAGCAGTCCGATGATGATCACCGGCTTGCGGCCGTAGCGGTCGGAGGCGGCGCCGAACGGCAGCTGCAGCAGACCCTGCGTCAGGCCGTAGATGCCGAGCG
>JBFWXS010000068.1:17569-27416 GCA_050187175.1 Burkholderiaceae bacterium | reverse complement strand
AACCGGCTCGAAGACGTCAATACGCCACCGCTTGCCCGTCCTTGCGCGGATCCGAACCCGCGACATACCCCTGCGAAGTGCGCAGCACGATCTGCGCACCGCCAAAAGCGAAGACCCCGCCCGCTGCCTCGTCCACGACGATCTCGTGCCCGAAGGCGCGCAACGTATCGAGCGTGGCGGCCGGCCATCCCGGTTCCACGACGACCTTGCGGCCGCCGGCCACTCGCCACCGGGGTGCATCGATGGCGGCCTGCGGATTCTGTCCATAGCGCAGCACGCGCAGCGCCATCTGAAGATGGCCTTGCGACTGCATGGGCCCTCCCATCACACCGAAGGACATGAGCGGGGCGCCGGCAGCATCGCTGACGAAGCCGGGAATGATCGTGTGCGACGGTCGTTTCCGGGGGCCGATGCAATTGGCATGCGTCCGCTTCAGGTTGAAGCCGAAGCCGCGGTTCTGCAGGCTGATCCCCGTGCCCGGCACGACCACGCCGGAGCCGAAGCCCATGTAGTTGCTCTGGATGAAGGACACCATCATGCCTGACTGGTCTGCGGCCGTGACATAGACCGTACCGCCGGGCGACGGGGCGCCGAATGCGGGCTCGGCCGCTCGTTCACGGTTCACCAGCCTGGCGCGTTCTCGCAGATAGGCAGGCTCCAGCAGGCTGACCGGCGGGACCTTCATCTGGTCGAGGTCGGCATTGAACTCGGCCAGATCGGCGAGTGCGAGCTTCATGGCCTCGATCGACAGATGCACCGTCTGCGGATGATCCACCGGCTGCGAGCCGATCTCCAGCGCCTCCAGGATGCCCAGCGCGATCAGCGTTGCGATCCCCTGTCCGTTCGGCGGCAGTTCGTGGATCGTGTGATCGCAGAACGGCTGCGACAGCGGTACGCACCACTGCGCCTCGTGCCTTGCAAGATCGTCGAGGCTCATCACGCCGCCGTGCGCCGCCGAGTGCTCGACCATCGCGGTCGCCAGGCTGCCGCGATAGAACGCCTCTCCTTTGCTCTGCGCGATTGTTTCGAGGCTGCGCGCGTGGGCTTCGCTGCGGAACAGCTCACCCGCAGCGGGTGCGCGGCCGTTCGGTGCGAAGCATTCCATGAAGCCCGGCTGTTCCCCCAATCGCGAAACACCCAGGCCCCAAAGCCGGGCGATGATCGGAGAGACTTGAAAGCCCTGGCGTGCATAGCAGATGGCCGGCTCGGCCACGCGCGTCAATGGCAAGCGGCCGAAGCGTTCGGACAGCGCTACCCATGCGGACACTGCGCCGGGAACGGTTACCGAGTCCCAGCCGTTCTGTGGAATCCGGCCGAGACGTTCGAAGCGATCCAGCGACCAGCCGGCAGGCGATCGCCCCGATGCATTCAATCCGTGCAGCCGCTCGCCATCCCAGAGGATGGCGAAAGCATCGCTGCCGATGCCGCAGCCGGTCGGCTCGACGACGGTGAGTGCCATCGCCGCGGCGAGCGCGGCATCCACTGCGTTGCCCCCGGCAACGAGCATCTGCAGCCCGGCCTGTGCAGCCAGCGGCTGCGAAGTGGCGACGACGTTGCGGCCCATCACAGGCGAGCGCGCCGACGAATAGGGTTGCTCGTAGCAGATCGAAGGTATTGAGCTCATGCTGTTGATGATAGAGTAGGCTGCTCAATGAATTCGATAGATGTTCTTGAGTGAAGCAATAGATTCTCTTTTGCGATGAACACGTTAAAGGCTCTGCGCACCTTCGTTGCCCTGGCGCACGAGGGTTCGATCGCAGCGGCGGCCGAGAAAGTCTCGCTGACGCAGGCCGCCGTCAGTCAGCAGATGATCGCGCTCGAATCCGAATTGCGCCGCTCGCTCTTCGATCGCTCGGGGCGGATCACTCGTCTGAACGCGGCGGGCCGTGCACTGCTTCCTCAGGCTGAAAGAATGCTGAGGCTGAACGACGAGATGCACGGCATGTTCGGCGACTCGGAAGGTTTGACAGGTTCATACCGGCTGGGCGCCGTCGTGTCAGCCTGCGGACAGCTCGCTCACGCCACTGGCGATCTGAGGCGTCAGCATCCGCGCATCGACATCAAGCTAGTCGCCGCGAAGTCGCAGGATCTGGCCATACAGGTCGAAGCCGGCGAACTGGATGCGGCCGTCGTCGTCAAGCCAGCGACCGATCCGGCGCCGCCGCTTGCGTGGACGACGCTCTACGAAGAGCCCCTCATCGTGCTGGCATCGGCGCGCTCGCACCATGACGATGCACTGGCCGCGCTCGAGACCGAACCCTTTCTCCGCTTCGACCGCCGCGAGCGCACGGGCGAGCTGGTCATGCAGACGCTGCGCCGGCACGATTTCGCCGTCAAGGAGTTCCTCGAGCTGAACTCCATCGCTGCCATCGCCGATCTGGTGCGGCAGGGATATGGCGTCAGCCTGCTGCCGCAACTCGCGCGCGGTCGATGGGCCGAGGACAAGATGCTGCGCGTCCTGCCCTTGCCTGGCGCGACCAGCTATCGGGAGCTTGGCCTGCTTCACCGGGCCAACGACCAAGGGCCCATCATCGATGCGGTCGTGGCCTGTCTTTCGGATCGAACGACTGCGCCCGCGTCCGGGAATCACGGACTCGACTGAGGCCGGAGTGCGGAGCCTCGGCGCTCTACACAAAGTTTTCTTTTTCTTGGCATCAGAAAAAGCTGAACCTCGCCGCTGCAGGCGGTGATAGCTTAACGAGCTCACCGGCCGCGACACCGCGCTGACCCTAGCACGGCGCAGGCCCGCTGCTCTCGAGACGACACGCGCCCGCGCCGGCAGACCACATCCCTCGAAACGGACCAAGACGAATCCGCATGACCAGTCGACCAACCATCATGGGCCTCACGCATGCGATCTCCGCGGGCCACTATCTCGCCGCTCAAGTAGGATTCCAGATCCTCGAAGCCGGCGGCAACGCGGTCGACGCAGGCGTGGCGGCAGGAATCGTGCTCGGTGTCGTTCAGAGCGACCGGGTCAATTTCGGCGGAGTCGCCCCGCAGATGATCTATCTAGCCGGGCAGAAGACGATTCATTGCATCGACGGCGTCGGTCCCTGGCCTAGCGCCATGACTCCCGATTATTTCCGGACGCACCATGACGGGAAGATTCCGTTGGGCGTGCTGCGCAGCGTGGTTCCTGCGGCACCGTCGGCGTGGCTTCTGTCTCTGGAGAAGTTCGGCACGCTCAGCTTCGGCGAGGCCGCTGCCGCGGCAATCGACCTGGCGCGCAACGGCTTTCCGATGTATCCGTTGATGAGCGGATTCATCGCCAAGAATCAGGCCCGGTACGAAAGCTATCCTTCGTCGCGCGACATCTACATCATCGACGGCAAGCCTCCGAAGGTAGGCACGCGTTTCGTTCAGGCCGATCTCGCGGCCACGCTGCAGTACATGGTCGACGAGGAGCGCGCGAAAGCAGGCGAAGGCAGGACTGCGGGCCTACGCGCCGCGCACGACGCTTTCTACAAAGGCGACATTGCCGGGGCGATCGCCCGCTTCCACGCTGAATCGGGCGGCTTCGTGACGCGCGAGGACCTGAGCGCCTATCAGGCGAGGTTCGAGGAGCCGGTCAGCGCGCGCTATCGAGGGATAGACATCTTTGCCTGCGGACCATGGACCCAGGGGCCGGTAGTGCCCATGGCCCTGCGGATACTCGAAGGCTTCGATCTGCGCTCCATGGGCCATAACAGCCCCGAGTACATCCATTGCGTCACCGAGGCACTGAAGCTGGCCTTCGCCGATCGTCATCACTATTTCGGCGATCCTGCATTCGTCGATGTTCCGATGGCCGCGCTGCTGAGCGACGACTACACGGACTACCGCCGCTCGAAGCTGTCGATGGACACTGCTTGCCCCGGTATGCCCGATCCGGGGGACGTCGTGACGCGGCGCGATCTGCCGGCAAGATGGATGCCGCCTCCGGCCGACGACGATGCGGCGGTACCATGGGGCGATACGACGCATCTGTGCGTCGTCGATCGTTTCGGCAACGCCTTCTCGGCGACGCCGTCGGACAGCACCGCCACGTCGCCGATCATTCCGGGGCTGGGCCTGGTCTGCTCGCCCCGGGGGCTTGCGTCCTGGGCCGATTCCACGCATCCCAGCTCGGTCGCAGCCGGCAAGCGGCCGCGGCTGACGCCGAACCCGGCGATCGCGGTCAAGCAGGGCGAGCTGGTGATGCCGTTCGGGTCGCCCGGCGGCGACGTGCAGCCGCAAGCGATGCTGCAGGTGCTGCTGAACAGGCTGGTATTCGGCATGGAGATGCAGGACGCCGTCGAAGCGCCGCGCTTCACGAGCTACAGCTTTCCGAGCACGTTCGAGCCCCATCAGTACTATCCGGGCCGCCTGTATCTGGAAAGCCGCATCGAACCGGCTACCGCCGCCGCCCTCGAAGGCAAGGGCCACCGCATCTACGAGTGGCCGGAGTTCTCGTCCGTGGCCGGCGCCGTTTGCGCGATTCACGCCGACCTCCGCAGCGGCACGCTGTACGCGGGCGCCGATCCCAGGCGCCCATCCCAGGCGGCGGCTCGCTGAGGCTTCGCTCTCCCCCGTCCTTCTCAAGGAGATACCAGGAATGCCCAAGAACGACTCGGAAACCGCCGATTCGCCCATCGACGTGCGAACGCTCACCCGCGTCGGCAAAGGAACGCCGATGGGCGAGTTCATGCGCCAGTACTGGGTGCCCGCATTGATGTCTTCGGAGCTGGAGCGCGATCGCGAGCCCATCCGGCTCATGCTGCTCGGCGAGAAGCTGATCGCCTTCCGCGACAGCTCGGGTCGTGTCGGGATCTTCGACGAGCGATGTCCTCATCGGGGCGTCTCGCTGTTCCTGGGACGCAACGAGGCCGACGGACTGAGGTGCGTTTATCACGGCTGGAAGTTCGATACCTCCGGCCGCTGCGTGGACATGCCCAACCTACCGGCGCAGCAGGGGGCTGTCCCCAAGGTTCGCGCCAAGGCCTATCCGGCGACCGAACAGGCCGGGCTCGTCTGGGTCTACATGGGATCGAGGCAGACTCCGCCGCCGATGCCGCGGATCGAGGCGGCGATGCTTCCGCATGGCGACGCGACGGTCTACGCCGTGCTGCGCGAATGCAACTGGCTGCAGATGACCGAAGGCGACCTGGACACCTCTCACTTCGGCTTCCTGCACACGGGGTCGGTCGACCCCGAGGAGTTCGACGAGGACAACCCGATCCGCTATACGACCGAGAATCGGGCACCCGTCTACGTCTGCAACGAAACGCCGTGGGGAACGTCCTACGGTGCGCATCGCGAAACGAAGGACGGCCAGATCTACTGGCGGATTGCGAACTACATGTTCCCGTTCTGGGCCCAGACGCCCTTGGGCGACTTCGACGATCACATCGACGCTCGCGCATTCGTGCCGATGGACGACGAGCACACCATGCAGTTCCATATCGCCTGGTCGAAGAAGTCGAAGCCGATGAGCGGTCTGAACAAGCGCGGCGAACAGATCCCGGGACTGACCATCGAGAATCGCTACCTTCCCAATACGACCGACTGGTTCGGCCGCTGGCGCTCCGCCTTCAATCGCAGGAACGACTGGCTGATCGACCGCAAGGCACAGCGTGAGGGCGTCAGCTATACAGGCATTGCCGACATCCGGGCACAGGACCAAGCGGCCCTGGAGAGCATGGGGCCGATCGTCAGTCATGCGGACGAGCATCTGATGGCCTCCGACCTGATGATCGTGAAGACGCGCCGCCGCATCATTCGTGCGCTGCAGGATTTCGTCGAGCGCGGCACGCCGCCGCCGGGCGTCGACGATCCCGAGATCTTCTTCCGGGCAAGAAGCGGCACCTTCTTTGCAGACCCGGCGGTCAGCTGGCCCGAGGTCGTCGACCGCAAATGGGCGGGCGTTCTGCACCTCGACCCCGCCTGATCACGTAGAAACGAAGCTGCACGGAGCCGCCGGACCGGCGGCTCCGTGCTCCTTTGACACAGTGGGCTTTCAGGCCCTTTACTGTTTGATGCCGCCGCTCTTGAGCAGGCGCTGCCAGGACTTGGTTTCCTGCCCGATGAACTCGGCGAACTGCGCGCTGTCGGCCGTCGATGCCACCATCCCTTGCTCCTCTAGTACCGCCTTGAGCGTCGCATCGTTCTGAACGCTCTTCAGCGCCGATGCGATCGCCGAGAACGCCGGCTCGGGGGTCTCCTTGTGAACCAGGATGCCGAACCAGCTCTGCACGGTGAAGTCGATACCCTGCTCTTTGAAGGTAGGAATGCGAGGTGCAATGCCGAGGCGGTCCTCGGAAGAAACAGCAACTGCCTTGACCTTGCCGGAGGTGACGGAAGAGGCGATCGGCAACCAGGTCGACAGCATCAGATGCGTCTGGCCTGACATGAGGGCGAGCAGTCCCTGCGCGCCGCTGCTGTATGAGACTTCGAGAGCGTCCATGCCCGTCATCAGTTTCAAGAGCTCCGTAGCCATCATGGTGCTCAGCGCGGTCGACGAGTAGTTGAGCGACCCCTTGCGTTTGAGCGATAGCGAAGCCAGCTCTTTCACGTTGTTCGCCGGAAAATCGGGAGGCACCGTCAACACGAACGGCGACTTGGCGATGAGTGCCATCGGGCGGAAGTCATCGAAGGAAAATCCCATGCTCTTGTTGAGCACGTGATTCACCAGCAGCGATGAATTACTGAACAGTAAGGTATAGCCGTCGCCCGGACGACGCGCCACGTAGCTGGCGGCGATGCTGGAATCGCCGCCCGGCCGGTTCTCGACAATGACGGGCGTGCCCCAGAT
Source organism: Burkholderiaceae bacterium (assembly GCA_050187175.1). GTDB lineage: Bacteria > Pseudomonadota > Gammaproteobacteria > Burkholderiales > Burkholderiaceae_E > Zeimonas. Next base: position 20,644 of record JBFWXS010000068.1, on the reverse strand, counting down.
CTTGGCCAATCTTTCGGAGATCTGCCGGGCCAGCAGGTCCGTCCCGCCGCCGGGTGCAAAGGGCACGACCATTCGCACCGGTCTGGAAGGAAACGGCTCCGATTGGGCCATTGACTCGCTTCCCCCGAAGGCAGAGGCCGCCAGCAGGCTCAATGTCGCTAAGGTGGTTCGAAGAAATGGCATAGCGCTCCCTGTTGTATCCGGTGAAAGATTCAGGCGTCACGAAGACTGGCAAGCGCTGCATTCGCGGTCTAAGCAATGCAGACGTTCTTGATGGCTTACGGAGGCTACGCTATCACGTCGTCTCGGAGCGAAACGCAGTTTTTTCTGATGCGACGCTCAACAAAAGCTACTGAATGAGCTAGACGATCGCCCGATCCCACGCCCCATAATGGGCATCGCTTCGCGCCCCACGCGGCAGACTGAGCCCGATCAACAGAACACCGATGACCAGATTCGCCAGCGTCGTCCCGGCCGCACCGCCGTCGAGCACGAACGGCGACATGGCGACCCAGACCCCGACCGCGACGTTCAGAAAGCGCACGGCGCGCGCGACTTCAGCCATCGCCGTGACGGCGATCAGGACGACGATGCAGCCTGCGATGTGGTCGCTGAAATAGAGCGGCGGGCTGGTGCCGAAGGCGAGCGGCGTGATCATCAGCAGTGCGCCGAGGACGACGCTGGCGACGAGCGTCCACGGGAAGTTGACGCCGCCGTTGAACATGTCGCGCAATATGCCGCCCAGCGGCCGATCGAGATCCGGGGCCGGCGCCTGATCTTCCGACAGCGCCGGGCCGCCGCGCCAGAAGGTGCGCCAGAACGGCTCGCCCGCCTGCGTGGCGCGCCGCAGATACTGGCAGCTCGCCAGCACCTCGTCCAGCGAATACGGAATCAGCACCACGGTTACTGCGGCCTGGATGATGCAGAGCGTGCACAGCGCACCGATCAGCGGCGGCTGAATGATGATGAAGCCCACGCTGACCAGGCCGAGCGGGATGACCAGCAGACCGAACAGCAGCACCATCCACGGCATCGTGCGCCAGCGGCGGCGGTCGCCTATCGTGCCGGCCAGGATGTCCAGTCCGTACGCGAAGGCACCCAGCCCGGCGTCAGCGATAGGGAATCCCTTGGACACCCACGAAGTAACCACGGCCTCGCCGCCGTTCGAGGCGGGGACCGGGCCGGGGCCGAAGAACGGATCCCACAGGCTGTCGATGTGGCCGAGCTGATAGGCGGCGAGATAACGCGAGATGAACAGGCCGACGAAGGCGAGTGCGATGATGTGGATGCGCTGGCTGAAGGTGGATGGCGAGTACGACCATCCGAGCGGCCTGTCGTCGTCGGCGGCGAGCGCGCGGCGGCTGATGTCCGGAACCGGCGGGACCATGACTGCGAGAGCGACGATCAGCATGCCTGCCAGCGTGTCGATGGCGTAGGCGCCTGGGCTGGTGGTCCAGAACACGAGCGGCGCCAGCATCACCCAGACGCCGACGGCGGCCGTCGGCCATTGCAGCCAGTGCCACCGTCCGCGCATGCTGAGCAGCGCGAAGGCGACGACGAGCATGCCGGAGATGATTTCGCTGAGGCCGAGCTGACCGTTGCGTGCTTCGGGCGATGCGATCTCATGACCCAGCGCGGGCGGAAGCGCCGCCGCGGGCGGATCGAACAGGCCGAGCGTAAACGGGGAGGCCACCAGCCACAGCCCGATCGCGGCGTTCGTCAGCGGCGCCCAGAGGGTGCGTGCGCGCTGCTGCGCCGTTTCCGCTTCGACCTCCTCCCGCGAGCGCTCCAGCGGCTGCTGCAGCCGCTCCGCGGCCTGCTCGAGCTCGGGTTCGGAGGCGGCCACTGCAAACGGTTCGAGTTTGTTTCTTTCGTACCAGTCGGTGGGATCCTTCTTCAGCCGCCGGATCATCTCCGGCAGCGTGGCCGTCAGGCTGTGCCGCGGCTCCCATTGCAGCAGCGCCTTGGTGCGCGAGATGTCGAGCTCGTAGTGGTCGTCGGCGTTCTCGACCATCCACGGCTTGATGTCCGTTTCCTCGCCCAGCACCTTCTCCTGCATCCACGCGCCCAGCTTCGTCACCTCTTTGGGAAGCGACAGCGTCCGCCATCGCTCGCCGTGCAGCAGATGGCCGATGCGCTTCTGCATCTCGTCATAGGTCGGCGTCTCTTCCTCGCCGATCAGCAGCACGGTTTCGTCGGGAAGATCGGCGCGCCGGTCGACGATGCGCGTCATGGCGTCGACCAGATCGTCCTTGTGGAGATAGGGCTGGCCGGTGCTGATGTCGCCTGCGAACAGATACGCGGTCGGCAGCCGCTCGAAGATGCGTGCGATCTGCTGCGCAATGAACGCGGCGCGGCAGTCTTCGTCGTAGACGCCCGCCAGCCGCAGGATGACGACCTTGACCTTGTCATGTTCGTTCAGGATCAGCTTTTCGGTTTCTGCCTTGGAACGCGGATAGGCCCACGTGGGCTCGAGCGGGGATTCCTCGTCGATCCTGACGCCCTTCGCGGAACTCGGTGCGTGCACGAGCAACGTGCTGGAGAAGACGAACTGTTCCGTCTTCAGTTCCTTCAGCGCTGTCAGCAGCCGGCGCGTGCCCTCGACGGTCACGGCTGAGTACTTCGGATTGTCCTCGCCGGTCGTGTCGTAGTAGGCGGCCAGGTGGATGACCGAGGCGATCCGGCCCTCGTCCGACTCGTCGGATTCGCCCGCCTCGTTATCGTTAGATTGGCCGGCCTCGTTCGATTCGCTGGATCTGCTCGCCTCGCGCGCCTCGGCCATGGCCTTCGCGACGCTCGCATCCGACGTGAGATCGATCTTGATCGTCTTGAGGCCGGGCAGCGGCTGCTTCGGCTCGGAGACGTCGAGGCCTATCACCTGATACCGCTGCATCAGCGCACGAGCGATGGCCTGGCCGAGAAAGCCGCTGCTGCCGGTGATCAGGACGGTGGGACGGGGCATGTCGATCATTCCGCGGTTCGGATGAAGCTCCCAGCAAGCGGTATTCCCCCCGAGACGCGGCAGCTGCTGATCGAGCAGCAGCAAGCTCACGGGCCACGGAGGCGCGGCGGCGC
>JBFWXS010000068.1:0-17469 GCA_050187175.1 Burkholderiaceae bacterium | reverse complement strand
GTGGGACGGGGCATGTCGATCATTCCGCGGTTCGGATGAAGCTCCCAGCAAGCGGTATTCCCCCCGAGACGCGGCAGCTGCTGATCGAGCAGCAGCAAGCTCACGGGCCACGGAGGCGCGGCGGCGCGGCGGCGCAGGGGCGCAGGGGCGCAGGGGCGCAGGGGCGCAGAGGCGCAGAGGCGCAGAGGCGCGGGCACGCACTGATTCGATGCGCAGATCGCTTTCCGGGCTGGCTATGCACGTTTAAGCAATGAAAGAAAGCGCCTATGCACTCCAAGAGTGCCTCGGGCGGCCATAAACATCGCTTATCGTCCAATAAGCGCGGAGCGTTGCGGCTCAAAAGCGGTTTGGCTAGGATGTCCCGAACCCTTGGGCCCTCGCCTCGAGCACAGATCCGATGATCGTCGACGCGCACATCCATACCTTCCCGCCGCTCGACGGCGCTTCCGGATACGAGAGCGCCGCGAAGCACGCGATGATGCTGCAGAACAAGGTTGCCGGATATTGGGGACGCATGGTCACCAATACGCTGGATGAGGCCTGCAAGCCCCTGCCCGGCGAGGACGTGAGCTTTCGCATCGGCAAGTACGGGCGCTACTACTGGACGAAAGGCGGCCGCGAATGCTGGATGCAGCGCTTTCCGCTTGCGATGGACACCATGGAGTGGCCGCCGGAGCGGATGATCGCCTACATGGATGCGGTGGGCGTCGACGTGGGCGTGCTGCAGTCCGGCTACATGGAGATGAACTTCTGCCGCGACTATTTCGCGCGCTGCGTGGAGAAATGGCCGGACCGGTTCGTGAGCACGGTGGCCATCGACTTCGATGCCCGCAAGAGTGCCGACCACCGCGCCGATGAGCTCGCCAAGCTGCGCTATGCGGTCGCCGAGCAATACGCCAAGGGCGTCTTCCAGGGCTTTCCGAAGGGGCAGCCGTTCGACGAGGAAGTCTTCGACCCGCTATGGCGGACACTGGTCGAGCTGCGGCTTCCGCACATCTTCCTGATGGGATGGGAGCCCAAGGCGCCGTTCCTGGAGAGCATCCGGCGGCTCGAGAACGTCCAGCGGAAATTTCCTGAGCTGCAGATCGTGCTGGGGCACCTGGGCGGCAACGTCCTGCCGCCGTCCGATCCTGATCACACGGACACGGTGAAGGTGCTGAGAAACGTGCTGCGCGGGCCGAACACCTATTTCGAGGCCGGCTACGTCATGGCCTTCGAGAACAAGGAGGCGTGGGGCGCGGACTACGAGTATCCGTACCCGCAGCATTCGCGCCTCCTCAAGGAAGTCTACGAGGAGGTCGGCGCCAGCCGGCTGATCTGGGGCTCGGATGAGCCGAACAACGAAAGAGCGTGCACGTATCTGCAGTGTCTGGAGACGGTGCGAATGCACTGTCCGTTCCTCAGCGAGGAGGAGAAGAAGCAGGTGCTTGGCTTGAATGCGGCTCGCCTGTATCGCATTCCGACTCGCTGACCATCATCGAACGGGGAAATCATGGCAGTCATGAGTGATCTGGGCAGCTTTCTCTATCTGACCAGCGCCGACATCAAGGCCCTGGAGCTGACGCCGGTGAACATGGAGTCGGCGGTGGAGGCGGCGTTCAAGGCGATCAGCCGCGGCGGGGCGCGCACCGTTCCGAAGGACGGCTTCGACGTGACGGCCTCGACCTTCTTCCATTCGATGCCGGCCGAGTACGGCGCCGGGAAGGTCGTCGGCATCAAATGGATAGGCGTGGCGCTGAACGAGCATCTGAACCTTCCGCACACCAGCGCGCTGATCGTGTTGAACGATATCGAGACGGCCATGATCACCGCCGTCATGGACGGCACGCTGATCACCGCGATGCGTCCGGCCACGATCAGCCTGATCGCGGCGCGTCGCCTCGCCAAGGCCGACAGCCGGCGTCTTGGCCTGATCGCGTGCGGAACCCAGGCCATGGCTCACATCGACGCGTTCAGCGGTGCCTTCCCTCTGAAGGAGATCACCTGCCACAGTCGCCGGCGTGAAACGGCGGAGGCGTTTGCGCGAGAGGTGGAGAAGCGAGGCTTCTCGGCCACCGTCGCCGCGACGGCGCGTGAAGCGGTCGAGGGACAGGACATCGTCGTCTCCACCGTGCCGCGCGTACCCGGTCTCAAGCCCTTCCTCGATCCTGCCTGGCTGTCGCCCGGCTCGTTCGCGACCGGTGTCGACCTGGCGCGTAGCTGGATCTGCGACGACCTGCGGCAGATCGACATTCTGGCGACCGACGATCACGCGCAGAGCAAGGAGGCCGGAGAAGCCGGCATCCTGCCCTGGCGCGGCGGCTACGACGCCGAGCTGCAGCAGTTGCTGTCAGGCGCTCATCCCGGAAGGCGCAACGACAAGGAGCGCGCCTTCTTCATTCATCCGGGCCAAGGGCTGGGCGACATCGCGATCGCGCTGGCCGCCTGCGACCGTGCCAAGGCCGCCGGCCTTGGCGTCATGCTCGTCCGCTGACGAAGCGGAACTTTTCACCGGGAGGTGACGATGTACGGATGGCGCGGAAGAATCGGCGTGATCGTGCCGGCGATCAACACCACGCTGGAGCCGGAATGCCACCGGCTCGCCCCCGAGGGCGTCAGTTTTCACTTTGCCCGGATGCCTCTCGCCGAGACTTCGCCCGACGCGCTCGTCGCGATGGGCAAGTATGCGAAGGAGAAAGGCAGAGAGGTCGCGGCGGCCGGCGTCGACCTCATCGTGTTCGCCTGCACGTCCGGCAGCTTCACGCTGGGCAAGGGGCACGACGAAGACATCATCAGAGAGCTGGAGGACGCGACGGGAATTCCGGCCATGACGACGTCCACCGCCATTCTGAAGGCCTTACGCACGCTGGACATCCGGTCCATGGCGATCGCGTCTCCGTACAGCGATGAGCTCAATGCCCGCCAGAAGATCTTCTTCGAGGAAAACGGCATCACGGTGCATGGGATGGCCGGCCTGGGCTTCGTCAAGCAGACGCCGCATTTTCCCTTGAGCGCACGCCCGGTTTCGCACGTCGGTCTGCAGGAACCCGCGGTGGCCTACAAGCTGGCCCGGCAGGTACACGGGCGCAGCCCGGACGCGCAGGCGATCCTGATCTCCTGCACCAACCTGAGAACGATAGACGTCATCCAGAAGCTCGAAAGAGACTGCGGCAAGCCGGTCGTCACCAGCAATCAGGCCACGATATGGGCGTCGCTGCTCGGGCTTTCCATCCGGGAGCAAAGGCAGGACTGCGGGACGCTGTTCACGCTCGTCCAGATTCCGGATCAACCAGCAGATGCAACTCCGAACAGGAGGATATCGAGATGAATCGGAATTGGCTTGGAATCGTCTTCTGCCTGGGTCTTCTTGCAAGCGGCGGCGCGGCCGCCCAGGCCTTCCCCGAGAAGCCGGTACGTTTCATCGTGCCATGGACTGCCGGCGGCGGCGTCGACCTGCATGCCCGCATGGTGGCGGCGAAGCTGTCGGAGCGGCTGAAGCAGCCGGTGATCGTCGAGAACAAGCCCGGCGCGGCGGGCATCATCGGCACCGAGTTCGTCGCGAAGTCGCCAGCGGACGGCTATACGCTCATCGTCGGTTCGCCGGGGAACATGTCGGTGAACCCGGTCTTCAATCCCAGCACTCCCTACAATCCCGTGGCCGACTTCGCTCCGGTGGGCATGAGCGCGCGCATCTCCAATGTGCTCGTCGTGACGCCGAGTCTTCCCGCCAAGACCGTGTCGGAATTCATCGAGCTCGCGCGTTCGAAGCCCGGCGAGCTGACCTTCGGCTCCTCGGGGCAGGGGTCGGTGCTGCATCTGCAGATGGAACTGCTTTTGCTGCACACGAAGACCAAGATGCGGCACATCCCGTACAAGGGAACCAGCCAGGCGGTGGGCGACGTAGTCAGCGGCCATACGGTATCGATGATCGCCGACCCCTCGGTCCTGCCGTTCGTGAAGGCGGGCAAGCTGCGCATACTCGGGCAGATCACCGGCACCCGCTCGCTGGCGATGCCGGATGTTCCGACGCTCGCCGAGTCCGGCCTGCCGGGATTCGACGCACCCAGCTGGTATGGCTTCTTCGCACCGGCGAACACGCCGCGCGCGGTCGTCGCTAAGCTCAATGCCGAGATCAACAACGTGCTGAAGGATCCCGATCTGATACGCACGATGGTCGCGGCAGGTCAGGATCCCGCGCCGTCGACGCCGCAGGAACTCGGCGAATACCACAGCAAGGAGATCGCCTTGTGGAAGAAGGTCATCACCGAGGCGAACATCCAGCAGTGACCGGCCGCGGTCTCGTCCGCTGCCGCTCTACCGAGGAAACCAGGAGATCATGAGCAAAATGCCGTCGTTGCCGAAGGCCGGTATCGCAAGCCTTCCCACCCCATTGCAGGAGCTGAGGAATCTGTCGGAGCTCCTCGGCGGGCCGCGCATCCTGGTCAAGCGCGACGATCTGACAGGCCTCGGCATGGGAGGCAACAAGGTCCGGAAGCTCGACTACCTGATGCCGAGCATCCTCGAGAGCAAGAGCGACTGCATCGTCACCGGCGCGTATTTCCAGTCGAACTGGTGCACCGCGGTCTGCGCGGCTGGCCGGAAGTTCGGCCTCGACACGATCCTGGTGAAGCGCGCGCCGCCCGGCTACGCCCCTGACGTCTACGAAGGGAACCACCTGCTGCAGGTCCTGTTGGGCGCGCGCATCCTGACCGCGCGAGGACACGAGGACGAGAAGGTGAAGGAAGAGGTGGTGCAGACGCTCATCCGCGAGGGGCGCAGGCCGTACCACATCAGCGTCGGCGGCAACGAGCCGGAAGGCCTGGCGGGATACATCAACGCCATGGAAGAGCTGGCCCGGCAGAGCAGCGACATGGGGGTGAAGGTCGACTACGTCGTGCACGCCACGGGTTCCGGCGGCACGCAGGCCGGAAGCATCATCGGAGCGAAGCTCTATGCGAAGGGCACCCAGGTCATCTGCTCGACGAGCGGGTCGCGAAGCCGGGAGCAGCTGACGAATCTGGTCACCGGATTCGTCGAGGACGCGCTGCGCTTCTTCAAGATCGATCCGCAGATCGGCGCCGACGACATCCACATCTACGACAATTACGCGGGCACCTACGGACTGGTGAACGAAGCAAAGATGGAGGCGGTCAAGCTGCTGGCGGAAACGGAAGGCCTGATCATCGATCCCGTGTATACCGCTTCCGCGGTGGCATGTCTGATCGATCTCTGCAGGAAGAAGTTCTTCCGCAAGGACCAGACCGTCGTCTTCGTCCACACCGGCGGCGTGGCAGGGTTGTTTCCCTATCACGCGCCCCTCAAGGCGTTCCTGTCGGGCCAGCCGTTTCCGTGGACCGTTCCGCCGTGGCATCCCAGCGCCGTCTGAGGATTCACGGAGGATCCATCGAGGTGGATCTGCCGAGGCGAAAACCGGACTCTCCGAGACTTCTTCGTCGGTAGAATACCGCGCTGCTGCGGTATCGGAGCATCCGGTGTGCCGGCCCTCAAGCTGCGTTCCAGACAGATCGAAGTCTTCCGCGCCGTGATGCGTTCCGGCGGCGCGTCGGCGGCCGCCCGGCTGCTGGGCTGCTCGCAGCCCATGGTGAGCCAGCAGATCGCTTCGCTGGAGAAGTCGCTGAGCCTGAAGCTCTTCGACCGCGAGCATGGGCGGCTCGTGCCTACGCGCGAGGCGCAGGCCTTCCAGCGTGAAGTCGAGCGGCACTACATCGGCATGGAGCGGCTCGAGCGCAAGGCCGAGAGTCTGGCCGGCAGCGCGGAAGGCGGGCTCTTCGTAGGCTGCCAGCATGCATTGAGCGGCACGGTGATGCCGGAAGTCGTCCGCGCCTATCGAGTCAAGCATCCCGACTCGCTGGTCTCCTTGCAGACCTCGAGTTCGGGACTCATCAAGGACATGGTGGCCTGCGGCGAGTGGCATATCGGCTTCGTCGCCAATGAAGTGGATACCGTCGGCGTCAGGTCGTCCGTGTTCTGCACCGTTCCCGCCGTGGCCGCATTGCCTGCGCGGCACCCGCTGGCGGGCAAGGCGCAGCTCACGCTGTCCGATCTGGCCGAGGTCCCGTTCGTCGCCCTGAATCCCGAGGACGTGGCGCGCAAGTCACTGCTCGTTGAATGCGCGCGGCAGGGCATCGAGCTGCGCATCGCGGCCGAGTGCCCATCGAGCGCGGGCGTGCTGGCGCTGATCCGCGCGGATGTCGGTATCGGGCTCGTCAATCCGCTGGCCATCCCTGCGGGCGAGCTCGACGAGTGCGTCGTTCGGCCGATCCGATGCGGGATCCAGTTCCGCACGCTCGTCATCTTTCCGCCGTCGGGCGGCTATCCGACGCAGGCGCGGTTCTTTCTCGCGCTTGCGCGGCAGGCATTGGCGCGGCGTCTGGGTGCTATGCGGATGCAGTGAGCGCCCTCAGAGCCGCTCGATGATCGTCACATTCGCCATGCCGCCGCCTTCGCACATCGTCTGCAGGCCGTAGCGCCCTTCGCGCTGCTGCAGCACGTGGATGAGCGTGGCCATCAGCTTCGTGCCTGACGCCCCCAGCGGATGTCCCAGCGCGATCGCGCCGCCGTTCACGTTCAGACGCGCGGGGTCGGCGCCGGTCTTCTTCAGCCAGGCCAGCGGGACCGAGGCGAAGGCTTCGTTCACCTCGAAGGCGTCGATGTCCTGGATCTCCATCCCGGCCTTGCGCAGCGCCAGCTCCGTCGCGGGAATAGGGGCTTCCAGCATGATCACCGGATCGTGTCCGATGACCGACATGTGGTGGATGCGTGCCAGCGGCTGCAGGCCGAAGCGCTTCAGCGCACGTTCGCTTGCGAGCATGACACCGGAACCGCCGTCGCAGATCTGACTCGCATTGGCCGCGGTGATCAGGCCGCCGTCCTGCAGCGGTCTGACTCCTGCGATGGCCTCCAGCGTGGCGTCGAAGCGGATGCCCTCATCGGCAGTGTGCATCTCGTCGCTGGCCGTCTCATCGCCGGCCGTGTCATTGCGTCTCACGGCCACGGGAATGATCTCGCGCGAGAAGCGTCCGGCGCGTGTGGCGGCGGCGGCGCGGCGATGGCTCGACAGCGCGTACTCGTCGAGCTGCCGCTTCGACAAGCCGTACTTCTGCGCCATCATCTCGGCGCCGATGAACTGGCTGAACTGGACGTCTCCGTACTTGCGGCGCATGTCCGCACTGGTGTACTCGCCCAAGCCTGCCTTGCGCGGCAGCTCGCTGGGCGAGAACATCGGGATCCGCGTCATGCTCTCGATGCCGGCGGCGATCACACAGTCCATGGTGCCCGACATCACGGCCTGCGCAGCGAAGTGCAGTGTCTGCTGAGAAGAGCCGCATTGCCGGTCCACCGAAGTGCCGGGCACGGACTCGGGCAGCAGCCGGGATGCCAGCACGGCGTTGCGCGCGACATTGGTCGACTGCTCGCCGATCTGGCTCACGCAGCCCATGATCACGTCATCGACGGCGGCCGGATCGATGCGGGTGTCCTCGATCAGCGTGTCCAGCACGCGAGCGGCCAGATCGACGGGGTGCCAGCCGGACAGTCGTCCGTTGCGGCGGCCGCCCGCCGTGCGTCGGGCGGCTACGATGAAGGCTTCGGCCATCCGATGTTCTTCTCGAGTTGCAGGGTGTCGTCGTGCGGCAGTCTAAAGCGCGTCGCGCCGGCAAGGCCATCGGCAAATCAGACGAAAAACTTTTCTGCGGCCGCTGCGCGGCGCCGGAAACTACCGCAGGCGCTGATGGGGATGTATGCTGTTCGTGATCAGGTCCCTTCGCCGCCATGGTTGCGCAACATAGCCGCCGTCCAGCCAGCCATACGAACGCCGCTGCTGTCCCTTCCTCGCCGCGCGCTCTGCGCAGCGCGGGAGCACACCGCGTGGGAGTGCACCGCACCGAGATCGCGGCGCGTCTCGCGCACGCCGGCGCCGTCAGGCTGGTGCTGGTTCGAGCGCCGGCCGGCTTCGGCAAGACGACGGCGATGGTTCAGCTGCGCGAAGCGCTGCAGCAGCGCGGAGTTGCCACCGCGTGGCTGACGCTGGACCGTTCGCACAACGACGTTCCCCGATTCCTCGCTGCGCTGGGCTCCGCAGCCGCTCATCTGGGCATGGACCGGCCGGTCGATGCCGACGCGCTGAGTCTGCTCGCTGCTGAGCCAGGCCCTTTCACGCTGTTCCTCGACGATCTCGAGGCCATCCGCGACGACGGCGTGATGAGCATGATCCGCGAGCTCATCGAGCGTCTGCCGCGCAACGGACAGCTTGTGGTGGCCTCGCGCAAGCTGCCGGAGCTCGGTTTGGGGCGGCTCCGCGCGCGCGGGCAGCTGCTGGAGATCGACACCGACCTGCTGCGCTTCACGCACACGGAGACGCGTGAGTTCTTCATCCTGTGCGGCATGGAGCTGTCGCTGGAAGCGATCGATCTGGTCCACGGCAAGACCGAAGGCTGGGCCGCTGCGCTGTGGCTGCTGTCGCTTGCCTTGCAGCGTGAGGACGGCGCGTCGAACGAGGTGGTCGCACGTCTCTCGTCGTCCGATCGGGACGTCGCCGACTACCTGACCGAAGAGGTTCTGGCGCAGCAGAGCTCGGCGGTTCGCGACTTCCTGCTGCGGACCAGCGTTCTGCGCCGTCTCAGCGCTGCGGCTTGCCAGGCCTTGCTGCCGTATGTGGATTGCGCCGGCATGCTGGATACGCTGCAGCGGGGGAACGTCTTTCTGGTCCCGATCGCGGACGCTCCGGATGAATACCGTTACCACAGTCTGTTCGCCGGTTTTCTTCGCAAGCTGCTGGCACGCGAACGGCCCGATGAGGTGACACGCCTGCATCTGGCCGCTTCCGGCTGGTATGAATCGCAGGCGCGGCCGGTGCCGGCCATCGACCATGCGATCGAAGGCGGTGATCATCCGCATGCGCTGGACCTGCTTGAGCCGGCGGCGCACGCCCTGCTCGAACAAGGCCGCATGCGTCTGCTCGACCGGTGGTTCTCGGCCATTCCCGCCGATCAACTGCACCAGCGGCCATTGCTGCAGGTGACCGCGGTCTGGGCGCGCTGCTTCACGCAGGGGCCGTGGGCCGCGATGGAGTGGCTTCAGCGCTCCGGAAGCGAACGAAGCGCGGATGCCCAGGTGCAGGCGCATGTGCGTGCGCTGCGGCCCGTCCTGCTCGCGATGATGGACTGCAACGAGGAGGCTCATGCCGCTGCGCGCGACGGTCTGGCGCGACTGCCGTCCGGAAACCCGTTCCTCGACAGCGCGCTGTTCAATGTGACGGCTCACATCGTTTCGGTCGTGGGTCAGCGGCACGAGGCGTACTCGTTCCTGGAGGATGCGCGCCGTTCGCATGCAAACAGTTCGTTCAACCGGATGTACACCGAGACCGTGAACGGCATGCTGGACCTTCGAGAGGGGCGGCTGCGCCAAGCGACCGCGCGCTTTCGAATGGCCGTCACCTCGGCGTCGACGGCAAGCGCCTATAACTACTCGCACGGCAACGCCTGGGCCGGCGTCCCCTACGCCGGGGTGCTGTACGAAGCCAATGACCTGGCCGGCGCTCAAAGGCTGCTGAACGTCTATCTGCCGCTGGCGCGCGACGTGGGTCTTCCTGATCACATGATCTCAAGCTATCGCATGCGCTCGCGCATCGCGTTTCAGCAGGGGGATATCGACACGGCGCTGCAGTCTCTCGCGGAGCTGGAGTATCTGGGCTTGCAGCGCCAGCTTCCGCGCGTCGTAGCGAGCGCACGGCTCGAGCGCTCGCGCCTGCTCGGCCTGCAGGGGCATGGGCAGGCGGCGCGCGAGGAGTTCGAGCGGGCCGCTGCCATGACAGTCTGGGAAGGGATAGGTGAACAATACCGTCCGGCGCAGGACGTCGACGATCTGCTGATCGGGCGCATGCGCCTGGAGCTGCTGTTCGGGCCGGCCACCGAGCTGGTCCCCGGGCTGGAATCCGCGATTGGACAGGCTGAACGCGACCAGCGCCTGCACCGTGCGCTGAAGCTGCGCCTGCTGCTCGCGGCCGCCTTGCTGCGCATGCGGGACGTGGCTCGCGCAGTCGATGAAAGCCTGGCCGCGCTTCGGGAGGCGAGCCGGGAAGGCTTCTGGAGGCTGCTGCTGGACGAAGGCGCGATCATCGGGCCGGTGCTGCGCCAGGCGAAGCTGGCGGTCGCCGAGACCGAGCAGGATCCCGTCTTTCGCGACTACGTGGAACGGCTGACGGATCTGCTGGGTCCGGCGGCAGACAAGCCGCAAGCCGACTCAGCGAGCATCGACGGCATCGCCGAGCCGCTGACGCGCAAGGAAGTGCACGTCGTCAGACTGCTCGCCGAAGGCTACTCGAACATGGCGATCGCGGAGAAGCTGTTCGTTTCGACCAGCACCGTGCGCACGCATCTGCGCAACATCAATGTGAAATTGAACTGCCACAATCGGACGCAGGCCGTGGCGATCGCGCGGCGCCTCGGCTTGCTGCGCTGAAGCGGCGGGGCGGACGATTTTCATCCCATTGGACGATGGGCGTCTCCCGGAAGTGTTCCTAGACTGCGATCTTGCAGCGAAGCTTTGCCGTTCGCAATAGCTGCAGGCAGGCCTACGAATAACGATTCCATGGAGGAGACAGGATGTCATCCATCTCTCTTGTCGGCCGCCGTGCCTTGTTGCGCACTGCGGCAGCGCTTCCCGTGGCAGGCGCCTGCGCACGACCGGCATGGTCGCAGCTGCTCAAGGGCCAGACGACCACGCTGGTCGTGCCATATGCGGCGGGCGGCGGCGGCGACACCTTCGGCCGTCTGTTCGCCGCGGAGCTGAGCGCGGCGACCGAGTCGAACGTCATCGTCGAGAACCGCGTCGGCGCGAACGGCGTCATCGGCTTGCAGTCGGTCATGCATGCGCCGCCGGACGGGCGGACGCTGGCTTTCACGTTCGGCAGCCTGGCGCTGGTGCAGCGCGAATCGATGAAGAACCCGCCGGTGGACATCCTGCGCGATCTCGCGCCGGTGGCCCGGGTCATAGAAGGGCGGGTCGTGATGATCGTCAGCCCGAAGATGCAGTGGAAGACGCTGGGCGAGTTTCTCGAGGATGCCCGCCGCAATCCCGGAAAGTACTCGTACGCCGACTATGGCGATCTGGCCTTTGCCAATCTGATCGCGGTGACAGGCATCAAGATGAATCGCGTGCCGTACAAGGGCGGTGCGCCGGCCATTGCGGACGTGATGGGCGGCCACGTGGACATCTCGACGAACGCCATTGCGGCCTCGTACTCGGCCTTGCGCGGAGGAAAGGTCAGGGCGCTGGCCGTCTCCGGAGACGCTCGCATGGAAGAGCTTCCGGACGTGCCCACCTTCACCGAGTTCGTGCCGCGCTATCGCTCGCTCAACTACCTGCTCGGCCTGTTCGCTCCGCTGAAGACGCCGCCCGAGATCGTGCAGCAGATCTACAACCGGACCGCCGAAGTGCTGAAACAGCCGCGAGTGCAGAAGGAGATCGCGTCGCGATTCGGCGTGGCGGCTCCGTTGGGACCCGGCGAGTTTCGTGCGCTGCTCGAAAGCGAAGCGCCCATCATTGTTGCCGCCCTGAAGGCGGCGGGATTCAAGGCCGAATAGACCCCATGAAGTCGCAATTCATCCAGCGCGATGCAAGCGCTCCGCGCCGGCGCCGGCTGCTGAAGCTGGCGGCACTGCCGCTCATGAGCTCGGTGGGCCTGGGCGCCGCCCGGGCGCAGGCACAGGCGCGTGCCTGGCCGGAAGCGCAGCCCATCCGGTTCGTGGTCGGCTATCCCGCGGGTCAGTCGACCGACGTGATCGCCCGCAGATTCGCGGCCGTCATGTCGGCCGAGCTCGGCCAGACCATCTGGGTGGAGAACCGGCCCGGCGCCAATGGCATCCTCGGTACGCGGATCGCCATGAGAAGCGCGCCCGACGGCTATACGGTGCTCTTCGGTGGGATGGCGCAGCTGGCCATCAATCCCGGCCTGTACAAGAATCTCGGCTATGACCCGCTGTCGGATTTCGCGCCGGTCGGCCTGGTCGTCACGGCGCCCGTGTATCTCGTCGCGCATCCGAGCTTTCCTGCGAACAACGTACAGGAACTCATCGCCTATGCGCGCGCACGCCCCGGCGCGGTCGACTACGCATCCGGCGGAATCGGCATCGGCGCGCATCTGGCGATGGAGCTTCTGCAGCTGACGGCGGGCATCAAGCTGCACCACATTCCCTACAACGGCTCGCCGGCTGCATTGAACGATGTGATGGGAGGCCGGATCGGGCTGGCCATGGATGCCGGTACGGCGACCATGCCGCACGTGCAGGCCGGCAGGCTCAAGGCGCTCGGCAGCGCCGGCGCGACCCGGGCGAGCGCGTTTCCGGACGTTCCCACCATTGCGGAGCAGGGCCTGCCCGGTTTCAGCGTCTCGGGGTGGAACGCCATGATGGTACCGGCCGGGACTCCGCAGCCGGTCATAGAGGCGCTCAACGCCGCCATGCGCAAGGCCTGCACGGATCCGCAGCTGGTGGCTGCCTTGCGCAGCGCCGCGGCCGTGGAATGCACACCCACCTCGCCGGCCGAGTTCGGCGCCTTTCTGGACAAGGAAATCAAGAAGTGGGGCGCAGCCATTCGGAGCGCGAACGTACAGGTCGAATGAGTTCGCCTTTTGCTGGAGTTTCATCTGTGCCCGAATCGTCCTCCTCGCAGACACGACCCGCGCCGCTCGCGGGCGTTCTGATCGTAGAAATCTGCTCGGTCATCGCCGGGCCCGCCTGCGGCCGCATGCTGGCCGACTTCGGTGCCGACGTGATCAAGATCGAGCCTCCCGATGGCGATCTGGTTCGCCAGTTCGGATCGCATGTCGGCGACGTTTCCCTCTATGCCGCGTCCATCCTGCGCAACAAGCAGTCGATATCGCTCGATCTGAAGACCGCGCAAGGGCAGGCGATCGCGGCGGAGCTCCTGAAGCGGGCCGACGTGCTGATCGAGAACAACCGGCCCGGCGTGCTGGAGCGGCTCGGCCTCGGCTGGGAAACCCTGTCGGCCGCGAACCCGCGTCTGATCATGGTGCGCATTTCCGGCTATGGGCAAACGGGACCGTATTCCGAGCGTCCCGGCTACGGCGCCATCTGCGAAGCCGTGGGCGGCGTTCGGCACATGACGGGCGACCCGGATCGCCCCCCTTCGCGCGTCGCGCTGGCGACCACCGACTATCTGAGCGCCACCTATGCGGCATTCGGCGCCACGATGGCCATTCTGGAGCGCATGCGCAGCGGCCAGGGCCAGCTGGTGGATGTGGCCTTGTACGAGACGGCATTCACGCAGATGGAGCCGCATGTAGTCGCTTACGAGAAGCTCGGCACGATACCGCAGCGCGAAGGCGCGAATCTTCCGTCGATGGCGCCGAACAGCTTGTATCCGACGCGTGACGGCGGATGGGTGCTGCTGGCGGCAGCCAGCAATCTCACCTTCGAACGGCTGCTGCGCGCCATGGGTCGGGTCGACCTTCTGCAGGTCGAACAGTTCGCCACGGTTCGCGCGCGCGGCAACAAGAAGAACATGAAGGCACTGGACGCGATCATCGCCGAATGGACCCGGCAGTTCGACGCGAAGGAGCTCGAGGATCTGCTCGTGCAGGCGCAGGTTCCCAGCGCGCGCGCCTATACCATCGCCGACATCTATACCGATCCTCACTACGAGGCCAGGGAGATGCTGGTGCGCGTCGAGCATCCGCAGTTGGGCCATACCATCCAGCCGGGCATCGTTCCCAAGCTGTCGGCGAGTCCCGGCTCCATCCGGCGGACCGGTCCCGAGCTCGGCGCGGACGGTGAATCCATTCTGCGCGAGCGCCTGCAGTGGAGCGAAGACGCGATCGCCGCTGCGCGCGCGGATGGAGCACTGCACGGAGCAAGCGGAACACCTCGATCGGATACGCGATGACGAGCACAGTTCCGACTTTCCCGCCTGCCGGCGAATGGGCTGCCGAGCTCGAGGAACTGGAGACCCGCCGCGCACAGGCGCAAGCCATGGGCGGCGCAGAAGCAGTCGAGAAGCATCGCCGCAGGGGGCGGCAGAACGCGCGCGAACGTATCGCCGCACTGCTCGACGCCGATTCCTTCCGGGAGTTCGGCCAGATCGCGGGCCGCGGCAGCTACGACGCCGAAGGCCGGTTCCTCGGCATGACGCCGTCCAATGCCATCTTCGGGACGGGTCGCATCGACGGCGGTAAAGTGCTCGTCTCCGCCGACGACTACACGTTGCGAGGCGGGTCCTCCGAGGCCACGATCTCGGACAAGTGGATCTACGCCGAGCGCATGGCGCTCGAGCACCGGATGCCGCTGATACGGCTGGTGGATTCCGCGGGCGGCAGCGTCAAGCTGATCGAACGCATGGGGCACAGCAAGATCGCCGGCTATCCGAACTGGCCGGCCAATGAGCTGATCAAGGCCATTCCGGTGGTCGGCGTGGCCCTGGGGTCCTGCGCCGGCCTGGGTGCCGTCAAGGTGCTGCTGAGCCATTTCTCGGTGATGGTGCGCGACCAGGCGCAGGTCTTCGCCGCCGGGCCGCCAGTGGTTCGCCAGGCCTATGGCATCGACATCGACAAGAACGCATTGGGCGGCTGGGAGGTCCATCGCCGCAGCGGGCTGGTGCAGAACGAGGCCGTGGATGAGGCCGATGCGCTGCAGCAGGTGCGCCGTTTCCTGTCGTATATGCCCAGGCATGCGGGCCGCCAGCCAGGCCGCGTCGAGACCGATGACAGTCCGCACCGGGCCGACGACTGGCTGAAGGACGCCATTCCCCGCGATCGCCGCAAGACCTACGATCCGCGGCGGATACTGAGCTCGGTCTTCGATCGCGGTTCGGTCTTCGAGGTGGGGCGTCATCAAGGCGGCGCCCTCATCTCGGCCTTCGCGCGGCTGGACGGCTGGCCGGTCGGCGTGCTGGCCAGCGACCCCAAGGTGTCGGGCGGTGCGATGACGACGCAGGCTGCCTTCAAGATGGAGCGGCACATCAGGACCTGCGACATCTTCAATCTTCCGATCGTGAACTTCGTAGACCAGCCGGGCAATGCGACGGGTCCGGAAGCGGAGCTGGGCGGCACCCTGCTCGGTGCGCTGCGCGTGATGCGCGAGATCGAGGAGGTCAGCATTCCGTGGGTGTCGGTCATCGTGCGGCGCGCGTTCGGAATGGCCGGCGGCATGCATGCGCCCGTGGTGTTTCCGTCGCTGATTCATCGGTTCGCTTGGCCGTCGGCGCGCTGCGGTTCCATGCCGATCGAAGGCGGCGTGCAGGCTGCGTATCGCGCGGAGATCGAAGCTTCGCCCGACCCGATCAAGCGCCGCGATGAACTGGAGGATTACTATCGGCGCCTCGGTTCGGTCTTCAGAACCGCCGAGCACTTCGGCGTGCTGGACGTCATCGATCCACGCGAGACGCGGGGCGTCCTGTGCGACTGGATCGAGGATGCGCGCGAGAGTCTCGTCGGCAAGAGGAATCGGTTCTAGCGAAAATCGTCCCGTTCGGGATGGTTTTCGTTGGGTTGGTGGGTGGTGCAGCAAAACAACCCGATCAGGATGTTTTCTTGTCGCCTGGCCCGGAGCTATGCTAAAACATCCCGATGGGGACGTTTATAGGCGATATTCCAAGCGGCCGCGAGCTGGGAACGCTCATACGGCAGGAACGGAAGGCTCAGCGCCTGACGCAGGAGCAGCTTGCGGCGCTCACAGGGGTCGGGCCGCGCTTCATCCGCGAGCTCGAGGCGGGCAAGGAAAGCTGTCAGCTGGGTCGGGCACTGCTCGTTCTGTCCGCGCTGGGTTTGCGGCTCGCCGTGAGCCGCCGCGGGGAGGCGGCCGGCTGATGCGCGCGTTGCGAGTCTATTTCGATGACCGGTACGCCGGCTCCCTGACTCAGGATGATGCAGGCTCCCTTTCATTCGCTTATGCCGCGACGTATCTGGCAGATCGCCAATCGCGAGCGATCTCCTTTGCCATGCCGCTTCGTGAGTACGGATACGAAGATCGAATAGCGCGCCCCTACTTCTCCGGCTTGCTGCCCGACGAGGGTGCGCGGCGGCGACTGGCGGCGGCGCTCGGCGTTTCCGCAGAGAACCCGTTCGGACTGCTCGAAATCATCGGCGGCGACTGCGCCGGCGCCTTGTCGCTATACCCGAGCGGTGTCGAACCGGCCTTTCCCGCCGTTGAGCGCGCACGCTGGTTGCGGGGAGAGGAGCTGGCAGAGCTCGTCGAGCGGCTGGAGCTCAGGCCGCTGCTGGCCGGCGAGCATGGCTTGCGACTGTCGCTTGCGGGCGCGCAGAACAAGCTCGCTGTGTGCGCACGCAAGGACGCGATCGGTATCGCTCAGGACGGCGCGCCGACGACACACATTCTGAAGCCGCCTATTACGGCGCTCGACGGAACGGTGGAGAACGAACTGTTCTGCTTGCGTCTGGCATCACGATTGCGCTTGCCCGTCGCCCATGCAGAACTGCGCCACGCAGGCAGCATGCCGCTACTGCTGGTCGAACGCTACGATCGGGCCACGCTGAACGGACGGGTGCATCGTCTGCATCAGGAGGACTTCTGCCAAGCGCTCAGCGTCTCCCCCGAGCTCAAGTACGAAGTGGAAGGCGGGCCGGGCGTATCGCAATCGCTCGCGCTCATCGATCGCGCGTGTGCGCGTCCCGCGGCTGATCGGCTCGGCTTCGTGCGCGGCCTGATCTATCAGTATCTGATCGGCAATGCCGATGGGCATGCGAAGAACTACGCCTTGCTCTACCGGGGCGTCGCGCCGGATCTTGCCCCGTTCTACGATCTGCTATGCACCGCTGTCTACCCGCGGCTGAGCAAGGCACTGGCCATGCGAATCGGCGGCCGGAACATGCCCGATACGATTCGCCTGGACGACTGGGCGACTGTCCTTGCGCCGGGGCGTACGGCATCGCGAATTCTGGAACGGGAACTGCTCGGTCTGGCTACGCGCATCGGACCGGAAGCAGATCGGCTGCTGGAGGAATTCGCCGCCGCCGGCATCGTCCATCCGCTGCTGGTCCGGATTCGCAGGCTCATCGAAACGCGACGGACGCATGTTCTGCGAATGATCGAGAAGGCTCGACCCCGCGAATAGCGCGGCGCCGGAACGCGCCATGGCGTCACTGCCTGGTCTGCGCGACCCGTTCTCGCGATCGGGTCCTCACGCTCGAGTCCTTACGATCCCGCCGCGGCGTCCAGTGCCTCGCGCAGCGCCGCCTCATGCTCGGCTCGTGCGCGTTCCGGATGGGCAGCGCCCAGCACGACGCCGAGTGCGGCGACCGCGCCGTCGGCGGGCCTCGTCATCAAGCGCTGCAGATATTGCGCAAGATTGTGTGCGCCGGCATCGGCGGGGGCCAAGGAGCGCGGCGGCTCATCGCGGCTGCCGGTGCGCGCATCGCCGTCGGCATCCATACCGTGCGCAGCGCTGCCGTCGACACTGCTCTCCGCGAGCGGCACCGCGCGCACCATTGCCGCCTGC